>CAWHKI010000210.1:0-97334 GCA_963829765.1 uncultured Isosphaeraceae bacterium
TTTTCGAGGTTGACGATTTCCACGGCTACGTGAACGCGCTCCTATCGACCGGTATCGAGGCGCCCAAGGCGAGGTACCGGATTACCATTCCGACTGCCTTGGCGGAAGACATGCTCCGGAACAACGTCGACATCGACCACCAGGTTGCGCTTTTTTTCCGGCTTGGCCCCGCGTCGGGCCTTGAGTATCAGGTTGTGGACCAGCAGCGGCTGATCCGACCGGCGTGACGGGATGTTCAAGGGCCTCGGGACGTGCATTTCAGACTGATCTCCTTATGGCCACTCCCTCCGGATCAATTCGGGGAATACTCTCGCAGCGACCCGGATCTAAGTACCTCGTGCAGAGCTCTGATCATCAAGATATTTAAGCACTCGAAGAACTGCTTTGCACAACTTCAGCCAGGGACCTTTTCCGACCGCCTGTCGCTTAACTCGTTCCTACGCTCCCGCGTAGGAATGCCGTCTTTGACGCTCCAGCGTCGTACCTGATTCTTCCGTCCTCGGAGCATCGCCCGCGCGCGGGGCCTCATCCCACTCCCGCTCGTCGGGCCTGGTGCTTGGCTTGGTTCCCGACCGGCTCAGAACGCATCGTCACTGATCGGCTCACCATCGGCGCGATGGCCCAGAAGTTGATAAATGCGACGATCGATTGAAGTCTCGAGGAATCGGACCGCGCCGTCGCAAAAGAGGAAATTCGAGCCGTTCGGATGCGAGCTCGAAAAGCCGCCGACAAAGCCGGCCGGGAGTGCGCCGTCTTTGGTCATTTGTAAGATCGCGGCGAATCGCTCCGCCTCGGTGAACTGCGGCGTGTTCCGAAAGATCGCATCGAGAGAGGAAGGATCGTTGAGTGGATGCCCCGTGTTACGAAGCGTGGAACTCGTGCCCGAGGCCCAGCCTGACCCGGGCGCGGTACCCTGTCGGAACTCTCCGATCAGGATCGTTTGGGCCGCGCCATCTTCGATATCGTCGTGCCGAACATGGCTGTTCAAGTAGAGAACGCCGTGATTATCGACCGCGATCGGCGCCTCGACGTCGTGATGGCACCCGGCGTAGCTCATTGATCCGGGGCTCCATTCGGACGGGCAAAGAAATGTCGCGATCGGAACGTCTCGCGCCGTCGTATTGCTCGCCGCGTAAATGCTGTCGTTTAAGTTGATTCGCCGATAGATATTGTTTTGGCCGATAAACGGCAAAATCTGGACCGCCCAGCCGTGATGATACCCCTTCGGAAAGTTCGCGATCGGCCCCTTGTCGTTGACCACGCCCGGCGGCAAGACCGAGTGTGTCGAGGCGTAGTTGCCCATCGCGATCCCCAATTGCAGCAGGTTATTGACGCACTGGGCCCGCCGCGCCTGCTCGCGGGACGATTGAACGGCAGGCAGGAGCAATGCGATCAAAACGGCGATGATCGCGACCACGACCAACAGCTCGATCAGGGTGAAAGCCCGCCGCGGGGTCATGGATCGACTCTCCTTGACGTCAGAACTTGTCTGCACTGATGATCTCGCCGTCGGCGCGGTTGGCCAGCCATCGGAAGGTGGCGGCACCGATCGAGGTTTTGAGGAAATGGACCGAGCCGTCGCCAAAAGCGAAGTTGGCGCCACCGGGATGCCGGCTCGAATAACCTCCCACAAAGGCCGACGCGTCGGCAGAACCCGCCGCGGCTTTGTTGATCGCTCCGCCAGTACCCCCGTCGTCACCGGGCAGAGATCCTGAAAGCAGCGGACTTACTGTCCCGTTAATTCCCGATCCCGCATTGCGCAGGCTCGCTCGTGTTCCCGAGGCCCAGCCCTCGCCCAGCCCGTCGTTGAGCTTCTCACCGATAAAGATCGTCTGAGCCGTTCCATCGGTGATGTCTTCGTAACGAATCGCACTGTTGAGATACAGCACCCCGTTGTTTGTGGTGGCGATCGGTGCCTCGACGTCGTTGTGCGAGCCCACGTAATTCGTCATGGCGATGCCCGTGGGCCCGCGATTCGCGCCGGGATCGGACGGACAAAGGAACCCGCGGACCAGCGTCGCGCGGCTGGTGAAGTTCGGTTTCTCATAAAGGCCGATCTTGAAATTGAAGTGATTGTAGACGTTTCTTAACTCGCAATACGGCAAAACCTGGGCCATCCAACCGAAGTGATACCCCTTGGGTTGGTCGAGAATCGGACCCGTCGGATTGACCACGCCGGGCGGCAGCATTTCATGCGCTGACTCGTAATTCTGAAGGGCGATCCCGAGTTGCATCAGATTGTTCAAGCACTGGGCTCGCCGGGCCGCTTCGCGCGCGGACTGTACCGCCGGTAAAAGAAGGGCGATCAGTACGGCAATGATCGCAATGACGACCAAGAGCTCGATCAGCGTGAATGCCGCGCGGGCCGGCTGATCGCGTCGCGGTCGTGGTTGGTGACGAGAAACAGCTCGTTTCATGAAGTCGCTCCTTTTTGACTCGATTTGAGATCGATCGTGAATTCCTTGGTGTGACGAGACCGGCGTGATGCTTCGAGAGGATAATCGGCCCGGACTCGGACGCGGCGGCGATTGGGAGCGGCCGGCACGCGCTCGACGGCGATCGAGATCTCTCCGGCGGCTTGATCGGGCATGGAAGGCCCTCCGCCAGCGGGGGCGTGCTCGCGCTCGCCTTGGCCCAGGTCGTGGAAGTTGAGCGACCACTTCTCGCCAGCGTAGTCATGATCGCCAGCGAGCCGCGCGATGGCTCGCTGGGTCCCCGACTCGGCCAGCCACTCGGCCTGAAGCCGGCGCTCCTGGCCGCGCGCGAATTCTCGCTGGGCCACGCTCACCTTGAGAATAGCGCCGCTGATCAACGTGAGGACGATCAGGCACACGAGCATGGCGACCACGGTCATCCCCCGTGACGGCTTGACGGTTCGAGCGGTGATCATCGCGGTTTGGCCCCCTGTTTTTCCAACGGTCCAAATTTGTCCTTGCCCTGTATGGCCACCACCTCGAGCGGCCGGGGTGGGTCGGTCTGGCTCCTGCCGGGCGAGCGAGTCATGACCAGCACCACCAGCCGGCGCGAGCCTTGGTCGCGAAGCTCGAACCTCGCGGCGGTGCCACGGGGCAGTGTAAACGTTTCGTGCCGGACTACACTGTTTGTCCGGGACTCGGTTCGGATCACGCCTCCGTTGCCGAAGTCGTAGCGGACGGTTCGATCGGGCTCTAGCACCAGCCGCAGCCCGGCGGGCTTGCCAGATTTTTGGTCGATATCCACAATCTCGGCGGTCTGGCTTACGTGAGCGTCGTCGCGAAGCTGGCGGCCCAGCCGCTCGACGGCGACGGCGGTGCTATACCGCGCCTGCACGTCGGCGCTCAGTCTCATCAAAAGCTGGATCGAGACCGCGCAGACGCCCAGTAACGCGGCGGCGGTGCTCACCACGATCAAGACCTCGATTAAGGTAAAGCCCCGGC
This sequence comes from uncultured Isosphaeraceae bacterium, assembly GCA_963829765.1. Lineage (GTDB taxonomy): Bacteria > Planctomycetota > Planctomycetia > Isosphaerales > Isosphaeraceae > CAWFRS01. The sequence continues at coordinate 3,417 of CAWHKI010000210.1, forward strand.
GGGCGGACCTCGCGGAGTTTGTGGCGGTCGCGTGCCTCATGGCTTTTTCCTCCGCGCTTCGATCCACGATGTCAGTCGCACGGGCGCCACCCACTCGCCGCCGGGACCGCGCCAGCGGAGCGTGATCGCGATCCGCTTGGCGGATCGGCCTGGGCCCGGCTCGCTCGCGGCGACGTCGACGGCCAGCTCGGAATCCGGCAGTGATTGCCGCGACGTGGGCGAGAGCGTTAACCGCCGACCGAGGTCGGTTGTCACTTCATCGAACGGATATGCCGTCATTTGCTCCATGAGGTTCCCGACTTCCAAGAGTGCACGCTCTCGACGCTCGGAGGCGCGGCGTTCGAGACCAACGAACCCGAGCATCTTGACCGTCAGCGTCATGGCGATCATCAAGAGAACGGCGGCCATCGCCACCTCGACGAGTAGCGAGCCACGCCGCGTCGACCTGATCGATCGTGCCCTCATTGCCGCGTCAACTCCGTGATTAAGGCCACCAGGGGAAGGAAGTAAGCCATCGCCATGAGGAAAACAACCGTGCCCAGCAGGATGACCACCACCGGGAACACGGTCTGGATCACCATCTGGACTTTGATCGCCAGCCGGCGCTCGGCGGTTGCGGCGAGCTCCGTGAGGGCCCAGGCGAGGTTGCCGACGGAGGTGGCTGATTTCAACAGATCCGCTTCGGAGGGCCGGATCAAACGGTGATGCGCGAGCGACTCATTCCAGTCCGCTCCATGAGCGACTTCCTCGTTGACCGATCGCAGCTTGCGGCGCACCCACGACGTCGGATAGTGCTGTGCCAGGGTGGAAAGACCAAGCGAGATGGGCTTGCCCCCCGCGACGGTGAGGGCCAGGCAGCGCAGCACCAGCCCTGTGTGGCGCCGCCCGAAGAGGCGATCAACAAGCGGAATCGCGTAATTGCTCCACGACAGAAACGATAGCGGAAGGAACACGAGCAAGGCGAGCTCGAAGACCGGAATCCAGGCCGTTATCAGGCCATACCGGACGAGAAAATGCGATGAATTGATGACGAGAATTGTAATCTGAGGCAATGGCAATTCAAAATCGCTGAAAATAGCCTCAAATTTTGGTATGATAAAATACATGATAAACGCCGTGATCGTCTGCATGACCAGCAGCAGCCCGAGGATGTAGGCAACCCGCGCGCTGATCGCCGCCCAGATGGGCAACTGCTTTGATCGAGCTGTCGCGGCCATTCGCAAGGCCGGCGCCAGACGGCCGGCATCGTGACCGACCCTCGCCAGCAAGATCGCGTCGCGCGAGACCAGTTTGCGCGATTGCTCGAGCGCGTCGGGAAGACTGGTGCCACTGGTGATCCGCGCGGCCAGGTTTGTGATTTGGCCGTAAGAACCGCCGCGATACTGATCGGCGAATGCCAGGACGGCTTCGACCAGCGGCATCCCGTGTTCCGCGGCGATCGCCAGCACCGACAACAGGGCGTCTTGGCGAGTCGCCCGGGAACGAGCCACGATAAACGTCGCGCTGATCACGGCCGCGAACAAGCAAACGAGACTCCCCAAGATGAGCAGCAAGCCGATCGGCACTGAGTCAAAGGCCAGCACCAGAGCCCATAGCAAAATCGCCACCACCGCGATCACGTACATCATGTGGCGCAGCGCCAGTTGAAAGGCGCCGGGCCGCGGCCTGTCGATCGCCGACTCGACGCCGAGTTCCTGGGCGGGATTCAGGACGCGCGGATCTTTGCCACCGTGAGCCTCGTCGCTTGCGAATGGTTGGAACGGTCCAGTGGCCACGGCGTTCTCCCAATGGGATCAGAGATCAACCCGACAATGCCGAAATCACGCTCACCAGCGGCAGGAAAAGGGCCGGGATGAACAAGACCAAGTGGAACACAAGTACCACACAAATGACGTTGAGAATTGTTCCCACGAAGATCGAATACGACCGGCCGAGTGATTCAAACATTGCCCCGGCCATGTGCAGCACTTCGGGGAGGCTTTCGTGGTTTTCCGCCCATCGTACGAGGCGAGGCAGCCCGAGCGGAAACAGCGCCTCTTTTGCCATGGCTTGCGAAAGCGACCGGCCCGACTCGATGGCGCTCGCCATTTCGCGGCATGAGCCATCGACGATCGAGTCTTGAACGCCCTCACCCGTCAACCGGAGGGCTTCGGGAAGGGGTAGCCGGCTTTCGAGGAGCAAGGCCAATAAGTGGCAGAACTCGGCGAGGGACGAGGTTCTCCACACGCGACCAATCAGCGGGAGTTGGCCCGCCAACGAGCGCCGGAGGGGCGGCGGCAGGAAGAGTCGCCCGCCAATCCAACCGAACACGATGATCGCGACCACAATCACTGCCGGCGTCCAGACCATCCTCACCACTTGGGCGATCGAGATGAGGGCGACGGTCATCCCCGGCAGCGGGATGTAGAAGCTCTTGTAAATCGCCTCGAACTGGCCGACCAGAACGACGCAAACGAAGAAAAGAAGAGCCAGTGCCGTGCAGATGGTGAGAATCGGGTAAGCGAGCGAGAGCCACAACCTGCGCTGGAGCTCGGTGCCAATCGCGGCATATTCAGAGAATCGCCTCAAGGTGTCTCCGAGCCGGCCCGACCGCAGCCCGGCGATCACCAACCCGCGCAGGTGAGGCGGTATTCTGTCGCCTTGCTGTGCGAGGGCCTGATCGAGCGTGGTGCCCGATTCGAGGGTTTTGGCCAGGTCGTTCATCGATCGGCGCAGCCGGCCGCGTGGCAGCTCTTCGCCGAGAGCCATCAGGCCATGGGCCAGAGGCAGCCCGGCACTGGCCAGGCCGGCGATCTGCCGCGAGAGCTCGACCGTTTCGGCCCCGCTCAGCCTGTCCTTCGCCCCAGCTTGTTCGCTTCGATCATCGCTTTTCACGGCACCGCCAATTCCCGCAGCATTTTTGTCAGCGGAATAAAGAGCGTGAGTCCATAAAACAGTGTCGCGCTGGCGCCGATCGCGATCATCAAGATGGTGGGCAAAAACACCGACAACTTCTCGGCCTGATACTGGGCTCGCTTGCGGTAAACATCGGCGAGGTTGGGCAGGGCCGTCACCAGCGAACCCTGACTCTCCCCCGTGGCCAACACCCAGCGCAAGATCGGCAAGAACGTGCGGCGGTCGATCGTCGCCAATGCCGCCGCGGCCGATTCGCCGCGCGAAATCGCCTCGGCCAATTGATGCGCACCCCGGGTTAGCCGCGCGTCGCCGGTCGACTCCGCGGCGAGAATCAGCGCCGAGGGATAGGGCACGCGATGTTCCAGCAAGAGCCCGAGCAGTTCCGAAAAATTGGCGGTCTCGTAATTAGCCAGGATCGACTTCATCCACGGGAAAGTCAGGAGCCAGCTTTGTGAACCCGCCTGAAACCGCGCCGCCCTGCCGGACCGCACCCAGGCGATCGCCAGAAAAAGAAGCAAGATCGGCCCGACCGGCCACCAATAAGGCACGGTCTCGCCCACCCACGACAACAAGTGCAACGGGGCGGTCATGCCTAGTCCCAGAAAATCGAACGCCGTGACAAATCGAGGAACGGCCGCCAAGACCAACCCTACAAAAAGGGCGTAAGCCAACGTGAGCACCATGAGGGGATACCAGAGCGCCAGCCCAATGGCGGCGCGGGCCTCGGCATAACCGCGGACGTACTTCGCCAGGCCCTCGAGCGCGATCGGCAATTGGCCTGACCGAACGCCCGCCTCGACGACCGCGCGATAGAGTGGCGGGATCGATCGCCGCTCGCTTTCGAGCGCCTCAGGCAGGGTCTCGCCCGAATTGAGCCGCCGCGATAGTGCCGTAGCGATCCCCCCCAGCCGGCCCCGGAGATCGCGCCCGGCGACCACCAAGCCTCGCTCCAGCGGCACGCCCGCGCGAACCAAGGCCGCGATCTCTTCATTGAGCGCCAGCAGTTGATCGATCGTGATCGATCCCGCCGGCCGCGGCAGGTCGCTCACCCTCTGACATCGCACAACCCTCTTCCCGACCCCTTCGGACCCGCACCCGCACCAACCTACGACAGTTGTATAACGAGCATCTCACCACAATTGTCAGAGGGCGTCAAGCTGGATTTTTTACGAAAGGGGTGCTTTCATCCGGACCGGGAACGTGGCGACGCCCAGGATTCGGCGGACCTCGGCGGGAGAGGTGATCCCTTCTTCGACGGCCACGCAGGCGCGCTCCCAGCGGTCGATCATCCCGGCGGCGACGGCGACTTGTTCGAGCCGGCGTACGTCGGAGCGAGCCAGCACGGCCCGTGCCAGCTCTTCGGTCTCGGGCAAGAGCAATTCAGCCAGTACGGCTCGGCCGGAGTAGCCCGTACCGCGACACGCATCACAGCCGCGCGGCAGCCGGGCGTGTTGCACGGGCAGGCCGAGGAAGTCGTCGGGCCGGTTGGATGCGACAGCGCAATCGCAGAGCCGGCGCACGAGGCGCTGAGCGACGACGACGCGGAGCCCACTGCGGACAACATGGGGCTCAATTCCCATATCGAGAAACCGGCCGATGACCTCGCAGGCGCTGCCGGCGTGAAAGGTCGTGAGGATCAAGTGGCCGGTTAGGGCGGCCTGCAAGGCGATCTCGGCCGTCGTCTTATCGCGGATCTCGCCGATGGCGATCACCTCGGGGTCTTGTCGGAGCAGCGATTTCAAACCCGACTCGAGCGTCAGACCGGCCGCGGGATTGACCTGCGCTGCGCGACTCCGGGCACAACGGCCTCGATGGGATCTTCCAGGCTCGCCAGGCTGCGCTCGCCCTGAGTACGCGCGGCCAGCTCGCGCAGGCAGGCGTAGATCGTCGTGGTTTTGCCGCTGCCGGCCGGTCCCGCGAGGATGATCGCCCCGGACGTCTCGCCCAGGAAGTGATCAAGCTCATCGCGCACGGACTCGGGCAAACCAAGGTCGACCAGGCGAAGAAACCGCCCCGGCCCCGCGAACATCCGGACGACCGCCTTCTCGCCGAACAACGTCGGGAACGTGCTGACTCTCATCTCGACCTCGCCTGGCACGCCCTTGATACGCCCCTCTTGGGGCACGTCGGTGCGATAGGTCAAGAGCTCGGACAAGACCTTGAGCCGGGCGACCACGTTGGGTGCGACCTTGGCGGGCAGGATCGCGACCGGGTGCAAGACCCCATCGATCCGCCAGCGCAGCTCGAGCCCATCGCCGCCGGGCTGGAAATGAACGTCGCTGGCGCCAGCGGCCTGCGCCTCGGCCAACACGCGCTCGACGACGTCGGATGCGTATCGCGGGCTCGTCGGGTCGAGCTGCGCCAGCGATTCGGACAACCGGTGCGATGGCATGGGGATCGGGCCTTCTCAATTGTGCGGAGCGGCTTTCGTCACCCTCTTCCTCCTTCGCAGCACGTCTCGCAGATCGTCCGGCACTTTGAGCAAATCAACTTGCCCCGCTGTTCGACGAGAGGACCTCCGCCGCAGACTGGACATGCCGGCCGGTCGCCGGGTCGCTCGTCGCGGCGCTCTTGGCCACGTTCCATACCAGGCTCAACGCGAGGATTCATAGCGCCTACCCACCTTAACGCCACAGGGCAACGGCCGACAAGAACGGTGCTAAGCGGGACCGCGGTAATATTGGCGTAGGTCAGGCTTTCCAGCCTGACATTCCGTGCCATGCGGAAAGGCGTCAGGCCAGAAAGCCTGACCTACACCGCCCGGCGACTTCTGCGGGACCACGTAGCCCCGGCGATCTTAAACGGAAACGGCCTGACGCCACAAGACGGCCCAATACCTTAACCATCAGGCTCATTTGCCCAGCACCGCCTGCGCCCGCGCCGGCGAACCCGCGACGTCGTCGAGAACGCAGCGGATTCCGTCGCGCCGATGTGCCAGATCCACGGCAATGGCGAATGTGTGCAGGCCACGGGTCAGGTCCACGATCACCGCGCGAGGCGAGTCGCTCGCCGGTTGGACGAGGCGGCCGTCGATCCAGAGAGAGAGCCCGTCCGCCGAATTCAGAGTAAGCTTGACCTTCCCGGGAGTGGTGACATCGAGCTGGGTTCGCGCCAGTGCGAGGGGAGCCGCTGTGGCGGTGCCTGTCGGCGCAGGCCATTCGGAGAGGGAGAGCTGCCCCGACACCGTGGTGTAGGCCGGCCTCCAATTGAGCCCTGGCTCTTTCGTGAGAAGCCCCTCGACGCCGTTCCGAACGCCGGCGGATTTCGCTTTCGGAGTTTCCTCGAGGATCTGCCAGCGGCGCAGACACGCGGTCGGTCCCCACGGAGTAAACCCCGATCTTGCCCACTTGCGACAAAAATCGAACCAGGTCGATGAGCTCGGCCCGGGTCAAGCCATCGGTCAAGCCCGCCGGCATCAGCGAGCCGGCCATCTTTTGTTCCTCGATGGAACTCGTCGAAATTGCAATCTCACGGTCGTCGGCGTCGCGCAAGACGAGCTCGGCATCGGTCTGGCGGACCTTGATTCCGGTATAAACCTTGCCGTCGCTGGTCGCGACGGCCAGCGCGTGATAGTTTTCCTTGACGGCCTTGCCGGGCTCGAGCAACGAGTCGACGAGGTAATCGGGCTGGGCACTCGCGCCAATGCTTTCGAGGCCGGGACCCACCTGTCCGCCGCCGCCGGCGATCGCATGACATTTCTGGCAGTTCAATTCTTTGCGACGATAAATCGACTCACCGCGGGCGGCGTCGCCAAATCGCGCGACGTCGGTGAGGAGTTCGTTCCTCTCTTTGTCCGACAGCTTCCTCACGCCGTTCTTGAGCCCGCCGGCTTTTTCCAGGGCGGCGATCAGCCTCGGCTCGTCGCGGCCCGAGGCACGAACCTGGCGGATACACAGCTTGGCCAGGTCAGGCGACAGCGTCGGTGCGCCATGGTCCAGGCCGCCTGCCACGAGCGCCGGCGCCTCGCAGCTCCAAGACCCGAGCCAGCACGATCGCGGCCGCATCCGCCTGAGCAGGCCCAAGCCGGCTGAACCACGCCACCAAACGCGGCGTGGTCCCTTTGGGATCGGCTTCCATCAGGGCCGCCATGACCCTCGCTTGAACCTCCGGCGCAGCCCTGCTGTCGGTCAGAGTTTCGACGACCCGGCGCCCCTGGGTTCCACCATTGCGGACGAGTGCCTCGATCGCCGCGGCGCGCACGGCTCGTGATGTATCCGCCGCACCCGCCAACTCGGCGAGCTTGTTCTGAAGGGACGCGACCTTCCACGCCCCGATCGCGCGAACCGCGGCTTCACGCAGCGCATCGTCGCCGGCCGGCACGAGCGTGCCGATTCGGGCGAGGTCTCCGGCTGGGACCACCTTGCGATCTCGCGTCGCACGGACGAGCGTGTTCAAAAGGGAGACTCGCCGCGGCGCGGGCATGGCGTTTCCGTCGATCACGAGATCGAGCACCACCGTCAGATCGGCCGGTCCACCGTGCCGGGCGATCAACGTCTGAACGTCTTCGCGTTGCTCTGTGGGAACTTTACCCTTCTTGAGCAAAGCCAAAAGCGGCTTGACGATCGCAGGTGAATCAACGGCGCGAAGCGCGAAGATCAAACGTTCTGCCCGTCCGCCGAAATCAAAACGGCCCGCCTCGACCTGAGGCATCCAGTCAGGCGCGAGCTGGCGGGCCGTCAGCCAGAGTGCGTACTCCAGGAACGTATCGATGGGACGATCGAGCGCGCTTAAGGCGAGCTCCGCCGAGGCGAGGCCGCCGATCTGGGCAAGACCGCGCACGGCCTCGAGCCGAACCCGCGGGCCCGAATCGGTCACGCGTGCCGCCAGAAGCGATCTCGGATCGGCCAGTCGCGTTTTCCAAAAAGGGACGACCCGCGTGGCTGCGGCCCTCACTCGCGGATCTTTCGACTCGAGAAGCTCGCCCAGCAACCGCGGCTCGGCGACGTCGAGGGCCTGGTACATCCACAGGGCTTCGAGACGATGGTGTTCAAATTCGGAGTCTTTCGGGTCAAGCCCCCGCAGCCAAATTGCCAGCCGCGGGATGACCGTGGTCGCGCCACGTTCCTTTAACACTCGCTTCGCTTGCTGCCGGGTCCAGTCTTCGGGGGCTTTGAGCTGGTCGAGCAAGTTGTCGATCGCCGCCCCGACAAGCTGGGGCCGTTTGACCAGCGGCCTCCCCTTGGCCGTCACTCGCCAGATTCGGCCGCGGGTGTGGTCGCGGCGGGCATCGCGAAAATCGACCTCGCCGTGCTGGATAATCGGGTTATACCAGTCGGCGATATAAATCGCCCCGTCGGGGCCCATCTTGATATCGATCGGGCGGAAGGCGACGTGACTGCTCTTGATGAGCTCTTTTTGCTCGCGCGCGGCGTAGCCGGCGCCATCGTCGGCCAGCACAAATCGGCACACTCGGTTACCGCGAAAGTCGTTGGTCAGCAGACTGCCCCGCCATGCCTCCGGCATGTGCCGGCCGCTGACGACTTCGAGCCCACAGTACTTTGGGCTGCCGGGATTGAGGCCCTTTAAGATCCTCACCGCGTCGGGGGCCGTGAAGTAATAGGCGCCCGGGAGGCAGTAGTTGATCCCTTCGCCGCCGGCCCCATCCGTCGCGAACGACTGGCCCCACCGGTCGAAATGATGCCCCCACGGATTCACCAGCCCGCGAATGAAGACCTCGAACTCCATCGTCTCGGGCCGGAATTGCCAAATCCCGCCGCCACCTAGTCTGCGCACGCCGTGAGGCGTCTCAATGTGGCTATGAATATAAATCGACTGATTAAAATACAGCATGCCATCATAGCCCCACCGCAGCGTGTGGAGAATGTGGTGGGTGTCTTCGGTGCCGAAACCGGAGAGGACAACGCGCGTGGCGTCGGCCTTGCCGTCGCCGTTGGTGTCTTTAAAGTGCAGTAGCTCGGTGCTGTTGGCTACATAGGCCCCGCCGTCGCCGGGTTCGATGCCGGTCGGGATCAAGAGCCCGCGGGCGAAGATGGTCGTCGCGTCGGCTCGGCCGTCGTGGTCGCGGTCTTCCACGATCAGCACCTTGTCGTCGGCGACCGCGCCCGGCTTGATCTGGGGATAGAGCTCCGAGCTGGCGATCCAGAGCCGGCCGGCGGGGTCGAAGTTGATTTGGAGCGGCTTGGCGAGCAACGGGTCAGCCGCGAAGAGATTAACCTCGAAGCCGTCGGCCACCACGAACGACTGCCGCTCGATCTCTGGGTCGGGATCGGGGATCGGAAAGGGAGCGCGCTGGCCAAACGCAACAGACGAGGCCAAACAGACAAGAAGCAACGCCCCTGGAACGCTCACGCGACCTAGCCGGCCTGTCAGACGCTTCATCGTTCCACCTCTTTTCGCACGCGTGAAAGCTCATAAACATGCGCGGTCGGCTTCTTGAGCCGCGCGATGATCTGCTCCTGGTCGGCGACCAGCGGGTCGAACCGGGGGATCTCGACGGCATTGTTTCCTTGCTCATACTTGCGAAAGCCAAAAAGGTACGTGACGTTCTGAGGCCGCCAACGATAAAAGAAGAGATCGTTCTTGCGGTTGATCGCGGCTCGAAGCGCCTCGACTTGATCGAATTCGGGGCCGGCCTTCAGGTCGATGCCCGCCTTCCAGTCGGCGGCATCCGCCGTGATCAAGGTGATCCCGTCGATCTGGAGCTCATAGTTCCCGGGAGGGAAATCTTCGATGATCAGGCACCGCGAGTCATGCGGGCCTACTCCGGCCGGACCAGCTTGGCGTGGAATGGGAACGGGCAAGAAATCATCGATCACCTCAAACCTCAAACCGCCCGTGGTCTTTTTGACATGAGAGGCTCGCGCATGTTCCGCGTGAATGAACCGGCCGCCCTGCCCGAGGACAAGCAGGCGGGAACCGAATGCCGCAATCCGGTGTGAGCTGGTCGCCAATGAACAAAGCCGCTCTCCGATACCCCTCTTCGGTTAAGTGTATGCCGTCGTCCGTCAGCACGGGCTGTGTTGCGGGCCGTTGCCCCGGCTTGGTCGTGTGTCTCCGCCCGAACAGGGCGAACAGGTCGACAAAAGCGGCCCCGCGCTGCCTGCGCGACGCGTTTGATGACGTCCCGATAAAGCGCCAGGTCGCGGTTATGGGCGGTCGGATCCGGGAGCGGTCGGCCCAGGTCGGCGTGGGCCACCGGTGACATCAACGCGACGCGCGCCTTCGTTGAGTCGATCAAGTTGAGCAGCTTAGAAAGTCCCGTTTCGAAGGCGGCCAACCCGGCCTGGCTCGCGAACGAGTCGGCCATGCCATAGCCGACCAATACCACCGTCGGCTTGACCGCCTGTATCTGTTGCCTGAGTTGCTCAAACCCGGCTTCGGGCGGGTCGAAGCCCGATCGCGAAATTCCCCCGACCGTGTCACCGCTCCAGCCCAGGTTGCGGAAGATCAGGTTTTTATCTGGGTTCTTGATCGACAGCAGGGTCTCGAGGTAACCATACCGCTGGTCGCGCTCGATCAGCGTATCGCCGACAAGCACTACGCGATCGCCGTCCTTCAGCTCGAGCCGCGGCGGCTCGTCGCTCTGTGCGTTCCTTGGCGCGAACAAGTACAACAGCCCGACGAGGCAGCAGAATAGCACTCTCAACGGAGGGCTCCCGAATTTGGAAGAAGCGATTCACGTTCAGGCATGGGCGAGCAAGCGGGCTGTTGACGGCGGGGTCACACGACAGCCTTGATTGTAGGCCACCGTTCCAGAACGGTCGAGACCCTCGATTCAGGCATGGAGCGGGTTGGGGCTTTTCGGCTATAATACTTACTATCGGGCACTTGAGGTCCCCGAGGTGTGGCGTTTCGACGGCGAGTCAGTGCTCATCGAGCAGCTCGCTCCCGGTGGGACCTACGTCCCGGCCGAGTCAAGCCGGTTCCTCCCCGTTCGGGCCGACGAGGTCTTGCGATGGATTCGCGACGAGGATACGAGTGACGAGATCGACTGGGAGCTTCGCCTGCGCGAGTGGGCGCGGACAGAGCTAGTTCCGCGGATCTCCGCGTCATAATGCGACCAGGTGCTCGCGGCCCACCTCGGCAAACGAAGCGCACCCGGCCAATCCCAGCGTCAGGTCGATATCGGCCAGCAGGTTTGCGATCACGTCGCTCACCCCCTGTTCGCCTGCGACGGCCAGGCCGAACACATACGGCCTGCCCAAGAGGACGGCCCGCGCTCCAGCGCGACCGCCTTGAACACGTCGGTCCCGCGCCTGATGCCGCTGTCGAAGAGGACGGTCGTCTGACCGCCGACGGCATCGGCAATGCCGGGCAAGGCGTTGAGGGCGGGCAATCCTCCGTCGAGCTGACGGCCCCCGTGGTTGGAAACGATCACGCCGGCGACGCCCTGATCCACGGCCCGCCGAGCGTCGTCGGGATGAAGCGCCCCTTTCACCAGGACGGGGAGCCGCGTCGACTTGCACAGCCGGCCCAGGTCGGCCCAGGTGCGCGAAGGGTCCGAAAAAATCTGGCCGAAATACTCGATCGCCCGCATGGGATTGGCCCGCGGGTCGCCGCCGACGGCCTGGAGAAAGACTGGGTCGCTGAAATAGTTGGCCAGCCCGTCGCCACGGATAAACGGAAGATAAGCGTTCTGAATGTCACGCTCTCGCCAGGCGAGCAGGTACGTGTCGAGTGTCACCACGATCGCACTATAACCCGCCAGCTCGGCGCGGTGAATAAAGCTCGCGGCCAGCTCATCGTTCCGAGGCCAATAGAGCTGAAACCAGCGCGGGCAATCGCCGAGGGCGGCGGCCACGGCTTCGATGGTGTAAGAGGAGACCGTGCTGACGATCATCGGAACCCCAAGCGATTTGGTGCCCCGCGCTGCGGCCAGCTCGCCCTCTTTATGCAGGATCCCCTGCACGCCAATCGGTGCCAGCAACAACGGCGCGCGAAGCTTGAGCCCGAGGACGTCGACCGCCAGATCGCGGCGTGAAACATCGCGCAAAAACCGAGGGACGATCCGCCAGCGTCGGAAGGCGTCCAGGTTGGCGGTCCGGGTCTCTTCCGAGCCGGCGCTGCCGGCCACATAGTCGAACGCTTCGGTCTTCAGCAGCGACTTCGCTTTGAGCTCGAGCTCGTCAACCGAGACGGGATTCACCGGGAACTGACCGGCGAGTGCTGCCTGATAGATCCCCATTTGCCTCTGCAAGCCAAAGGAGGGCGAGGGTGTTTGGCTGGCCATTGTTTTGAGCTCGCTTTCTTGCGATTAGTATATCTAGCGACCGTTGTGGATTGCTGAGAAATCCCCGACTCACCAGGTAGTGATCCGTCTCGGTATAAGGCACGCGACTGATCCCTTCCTGGCTCAAGACGTAAATCCAGGCGTCCGGATACGCCATGATGATCGGCGAGTGGGTGGCAATCAAGAACTGAGAGCCCCCGTTGCAATAATCGTGCAAAAGTGCGAGGAACTCGAGTTGCCGACGGGGCGACAGCGCGGCCTCGGGCTCGTCCATCAGGTACAGCCCCTGGTCGCGAAACCGGTTCTTGAACAGGGCAAAGAATGACTCGCCGTGCGATTGTTCATGCAGCGACTGCCCGCCATAGGCGTCGATGAGGCGCGCTCCCGCCCGGCTCGCGGTCCAACCGCTCGATCTCGGTCGCGAGCGTGAAAAAGCTCTCCGCACGCAGAAAATAGCTGTCGGCTGGACTCGCGGGGACTTGGCCACTTGTAGGGCCTCGTCGAGATTCGTATGCGAGGCCCGTGTGCTGTGCGTGAAATTACGGCTCCCTCCTTCCGGGTTCAGCCCGAACGAAACGGCGATCGCCTCCATTAGCGTCGATTTGCCGGTGCCATTTTCACCAACGAAAAACGTCACCTTGGGGTGTAATGGCAGGTTGGTCTCGAGGGCGCGGATCGAAGGTAGACAGAAAGGGAACCGTATGCGGTCAGCAATTCGGTCGAGGCGTAGCTCGACAGCTATGAGGTACGGGCCAGGGCTTGGTTTTCTCTTGCGCCCGCTCACCGTGATGCCTTCGAGTACGACCAGGATGATTTCGAATATCACCGACATTCGGAAACACCCGCCCTAACCGCCCGGATCGTCTGTCGCAGCCTGGCTCAGACGGGAGCGCATCATACACTTGCCGGGTGAACCACAACAATTCCCGACCCAAAGGCCGCCAGCCGCGTGAAGTGGGGCACGTTGAACGTCAGCAAGTGGCTGATGCCATGAACATGGCATACGGCCACCAATCGGGCGTCGTGCACCTGCTTGCCGATGACTCCCAATGTTTCCGCGAGAGTTTTCCAGGCCGGATAGATGCCGGGCGAGTCGACGAGCAACGGGAATGCCGCCTCAAAAACCGACGCTTTCGCCGTCGCTTCCACAGCAGTCAGGCCCATTCCATTTACTGCCGTGGGCCTTGTGGCAACACTGCGAAACTCGACCAAGTTTTGAGGGGCAATATGCAAAACCTCACCGCGCCGGTGCAGTTCCGCCACAGCCCGCAAGGCGGCCGGGTAAAATAAGTCCGCAACGTTTGCCAGCCGCGCCAAGACGCTCGTGTCCACCAAGTAGGGCACTAGTCGTAGAGCCCTTCACTGCTCAGAGCGGAGTGAGGCAGTGAGACGCCGCAGTTTGTTCCGACGTTCTTGATCATCCGCTCCCATTCGTCCCGCGGCTCATATTTCTCTATCAAGGCGTTGAGCCGGTCCCTGAAGGTTTCCAAAGCCAAGACCTCGGGATTAACCCCATGGCGATGGGACAATTCGTTCAGAGCGGCCTCGATCTCAGGAGTAAGAGTGATCACCATGGTTGTCCGCCTGTCTGTAATGTGGCCGTCATTCGGGACTCGGCCTCGTCTCTGTCTTCGCTACGATTCGACAAGGCACTTACGTTTCATCGAACTCGATTGAGTGTCCACAACTTACTGAATTTTACCCGACGAGACCATGGGAAGAAAAGTACTATTGCCTGCGTGCCAGGTCGCTCAAGAGCCTCGCGATCATCGGTTCCCTGAAGTTTTTTCGAGCCGGGTGGGTGTGGTGCGACGGCCAAGCCGAGGATGCCCTCATCGACACGGCGCAGCATGGCGTTGTTGAGAGCAGCCAGACCTGCGCTTGGCCGCACGCGTCAGCCGAACCTCAAACCTTCGTGGCTCGAGCCTTGGGGCCGGGCCGTTTCGCTTTTTGCTCAAGGTCCCCTCTTCGGCCCTTTGCCGCCAATGGCCTGAGGCTGTATAATTTTAATCCGAGGCCATAGCAGGGCGCGCGTGACGACTTCCTCCCAAAGAGGCGGACCAATGAGCACGGTCGTCGAAAAGACCTACACTCCCGAAGACCTCTCGGCAATGCCCGATGCCAAGAGTTACGAGCTGGTCGACGGTCACCTGCTGGAGCGGAACATGAGCGCTCTCTCAAGCTGGGTGGGCGGGAAGACGTACCGTGCCGTCGATGATTTCGTGAGCGAGCATCAGCTCGGCTGGGCATGGCCCGCTGATTTGGGCTATATCCCCGCCCTCGGTCGTAACTCGGCGCGGGCCCACTCCCGGATGGCTCGTTTCCAAGCCGGTTGCTTCGTGGACTTCCCCTCGCGCAACCACCGAGTGACCTCGTCGGCCCGCACATACAAGAATCGGCTCGCATCGGCCGCGACGTAGTGACCACTGGCGTCAAGTTGCTCGATCGATAAGGCGTCATCCCTGAATTTCCATAGCTCCTGCGCCCGCAGCTTGCTGTAGATATCAGCCCGGTCGATCTTCGGAGGTGAAAGATCGATTTCGACCGCCAGGTCCGGGATGGGAAACGCGGCGATGTCATTAGAGCCAAGGGCCTCAGCCGCCCGGCAGGCCGCCACCTTCTCCGGGTCGAAACAATAGCTCAAATCGGCTTCCACGCCTCGCTCGACGTCCTCGCGCTTCAGGGTCGCCGATCCAAGTGCGTAAGAATCGAGGTCCAGGCCGTCGCAAACTTCGCTAACGAACACGCCCAATCTCCCCCCGAGACCTTCATGCACGGGCCCAACGACCATGATCTCCACATCCTTCCCATCGAATGCGACCCTGATCGACGATCGCTCGTTGATCGCGTCTGTCAGCCGGTCGTAGAGGTTCCACGAGACGTCGCGCATGACCCCCCGCTCTTCCACTGGGACGGAAGGCTTCATCGACGGTGCGACGAGAGGTCGCGGAATGGTCTTGGTCGGCGACATAATCATGGCTCCTAAATCAGACCGTCCGATCTACCGGCCGGCCGCCAGCGATAACCAGGCCGAGCCGCGGCGCGGATCCGCCTGGGTATCAATATACCCAAAGGTGTCTCACCGGTGCACCACGACGACCGCCTCGCGAAAAGAGAGCCCGTAGTTGGCGCTTGACGCCGAGCCAAGGCATGCAGTACAATCTGCACATTGACATTTTCCAGGAGGGACGACCATGCCGCGATTCACGCCCGGCGAGCTGAAGGTGATGCGTCTCCTCTGGGAGTACGGCGAGATGAAGCCCGCCGAGCTGCAAAAGCGCTTTCCCGAGCCGATCAAAAATCCGGCGCTTCGCTCTTACTTGACGACGCTGCTCGAAAAAGGGCACGTCACGCGCACGCTTGTCGGCAAGGCGTTTTACTACAAACCGGTCACGCGGTCGCGCTCGGCGTTCCGGACGATGCTCGGCGAGCTGGTCGACGTGTATTGCGGTGGTTCCGTCCAAGCGCTCGTGATGAACATCATCCGGTCGGAGAAGCTGAGCGAGGATGAGCTACTCGCGCTCAAACGGCTTGCCGACGCCGGCGATCCTACTTCGTTGCCCCCCGAAAAGAGGAGCCGAAAATGAGCCTGTTCGCGACATCGCTCGAGCTCTTCGCGGCCTTGCTCGACGCCTCGACCGTGCTGCTTCTCATTGTCAAGTGGACCGCCGTCCTGGCGCTGGCCTGGCTGGCGCATGGCATGCTGGCCGGCCGAAACCCCCGATGGCGCGTTGCGCTTCGGCGCTCGGTCGCCGTCGGGGTTGTCTTGGTGGCGTCCTGTCATTCGTCCCGCCGATCGTGACTTATCGTTTCGTACCTGCGGGACAACACGCAGCCGGAGTTGAACATCCGGTTGCACCCGCACCCGACGGCGTGGGACCAGCGGCACGGGCGGCCGTGCCCGCGCGGGCCGGTCGAGGCGATCGACTATTCGCCACCATCCGCCCGCGCGATCCGGACTGGGGCCGGCCCCGGCTGAAGCGCAATGTCCGATGAAACGAGACCGGTTCCCTTACCGGCTGCTACCGACGCCCAAGGAATCCGGTGGCAAGATCGCCTCGTTTGGTGGTTGTGGTCGATCTGGCTGGCCGGTGTTGTTGTGCTCATGGCCCGGCTGATCTTGGGATATCTGGAGTTGGCGCGAATCATCCGCCGGTCGTCGGACGCTCCCGACGAGATCGTCGCGGAATGCCGAATGATCGCCGAGCGGCTGGGATGTCGCGGGCCGGTGCGAGTGCGCCGGACGCCGGACATCCCGGTCCCCTGCTTGGCCGGGCTTTGGCGGCCAGTCGTGCTGTTGCCGGACCAGGAGTGCAATGCGGTGCGGTCCGACGACCTGCCGGCGATTCTCGCCCACGAGCTGACCCACGTCCACGGTCACGACCTCGTCTGGAACGATGTTTGGCATCTGACGTCGATCGCACTTTGGTTCCATCCCCTCGCTTGCGCGCACCGGTCGGCACACGCGGCGGCGTGCGACGCCGTTTGCGACTCCGTGGCGGCCGACTTGCTCGGAGACGCGACGTTATATGCTCGCACCCTGGCGAGGCTCGCACTCGGGGGGCCGGCTCGGCGCCGTGTCATGGTCTGGCGATGGCCCGGACGTCCGACGTCCGCCGGAGGATCGAGTCGCTGCACCGAACGCTCTACCGCTTGCCGCTCCTGTGGCGACACCTTGTACCCGCCATGCTCGTCGCCGGCGCGCTTCTTTTGATCGTCGGCGGCCTTGGCATTACCCGCGGTCAACAGGCTCGGACCACCGAGCCGCGCGGAATTTGTGAAGGCCGCCAAGCAAACCGAGATTAAGAAGGCAGCGGGCAAGCTTCTTCTCCGGGCCGTCTCCGCCGAAACCAACGAACCGACGGAGGGAGTATCCATTCAGTACCAGGGCCGCTTCGGTGATAAGTCGCGGCGAGCGACCATCAAGACTGGGGAAGACGGCACGGCGACGATCGAATGGGCCGCGGGGGCGGCGGTTCGCCGGTTGTGGATCGATGCCCGCAAGCCGGGTTTTGCACCGATCCACATCGTCTGGACCGATGAGCGACATCCGCTGGAATTGCCCGCCGCCAAGGAGCTGAGGTTCGAGCAAGGCACCACGATCGGGGGAATTGTCAGGGACGAGGCTGGGCACCCGATTGAAGGCGCCTCCGTCGAAATCGATTGGGTGTAACTACCGGATGGAACTCATCCCGCGCCTCGTAATTTGCCATAGAGTCGCTGATCTTCGTGGTCCACGTGGTATTTCCAAAAGGGGGGCCAGTCTCCGTTGAGATAGGTCGCTCGAAGATCGAGCATCGCCTGTGCGCCCGACGGAATCCAGCGCATCCCGGTGCGTTCCATCCGATCCTTTACCAGATGGCGGCACGCTCCTTCGACGACCCCGCTGCCAATGGGATAACCCAGCACCAAGTACTCGTCATACTTCATTCGACCTCGATTGCGCTCGAAGTACTCCGCCGCATCCCGGACAGTCTTCCGTTTCGATCCTTTCAAGCCACGCTGGGTTGACAGGTATCGCAGACTTCGGACTACCGAGTCCACTTTCCCCTCGAGGAGTCTCCTCAGACGCTCCTCTACCCACTGATGTGCTTCGCGTTTCTGGGTTGCCTCATCGAAGAAACACCAAGCCACTTTCCACAACCGCTCCATCACATGGAACAGATCCAGGATACAGATCGCGTATTCAGGCAGGTACTCGCTCTGCCGGTCGTGCAAAGCACGCTCGCCGTCCGAGAGGAAGACCAACGGCTTAGTCCCCTTTGGATTGCGGCGAATGACCTCGTCGGCGAGCCAGAGGAACAACGCCACTTTGCCCACCAACAACTCGGCTCGCACTCGCTTATGTGCTGGTTGGGGACGGCGTTTGGCGGCCTTCTTCCTCATGACTTCGTCGATCACCTCATCGGCTGTGCGCACAAACGGATCAATCGTGTAGACGGCACCCACCGCCGCCATTTTCTTCTTGTTGGCCTTCTTGCCCTTACCGCGGCGCTCGTTCGCCAGCGCCGGTAGCGGGGTCTCGGTCACCTCCTCGGGGGGCAAGGCTGAACGCACCAAGGGAACCCCTTTGCAGTCGGCCGTCACCACCAGGATCGGTCCCTCTTCGGCCGGTTCGGGCACCGGTAGGTTGTTCTGGTAGGGCTCCACGTCGCTGGCCTGCTCCCGGTTGAGGTCCTCCGATGCCTTGACGGCAATCTCCAAACCCAAAATCGTCTCCAGTTTCCGAATCGACTCGGCATGAGCATCGTCGACCACAAACGACCCCAGCCACTGCTGGAGCAGGTACGAATACTGCCGCCAGGGCAGGTGGAGCTGGGCGTCTAGGGGGACGGCTTCGACCCGGTCGCGGCCGTAGCAAGTTCGCTCAATACCGATTTCGCCGAAGACCGAGAGATAGGGGCGTATGCGAGTTTGTTCCAACCGGGGAAGTTCTTGGTCCGGATCGGTAAGAGAATCGCCCGCTACCGTGACGGTCGGGCCGATGTTTCCAGGACCGGCC
Organism: uncultured Isosphaeraceae bacterium; assembly: GCA_963829765.1. GTDB lineage: Bacteria > Planctomycetota > Planctomycetia > Isosphaerales > Isosphaeraceae > CAWFRS01. The sequence goes on from CAWHKI010000210.1 coordinate 22,004, forward strand.
ATATCCACGAACGCTTGGAGCAGCCATCTTCCGGCAACCAAAAGTTGCCGGAAGATGGTCTCCTCGACTTGATGAATCGGTTGCTGTTGATCAGCCGCGTGCTGCATGTGTTCGACTAATGCCCAAAACGTCTTCAGCCCTTGATCGATGTTCATCGAGCAAGCCTGCTGCTCGGGGGTCAATGGAAGATCAAACTTGACGGCGGCAATGCTGGGGGCGAGCATGATTCTGGCTCCTCTTCGATGCGGGGTTTTCTCGATCCGTCCACACTCGGGACGATACCGCATTGGGGGAGCCCTTTTGAAGTCTTGTTTTGCGAAGCTAAAATCCTAAGTTATTGAAAAATAACTACCTAAGGCATCGAACCAAGAGCCAAACGCGGTAGTTACACCCAAATCAATTCGCCCCCGACGGAGTACGAAGGAGCGAATTATGTGTTCAGGGTGGGAAGCCTTAAGACAGACGCCCAGGGGCGCTGGCAGTTGGATGGCGCGCCAAAGAACCTGGCCGGAACATGGACGGCGGTTACCCACCCGAGTTATCGGCGGGGCGGTGGTGCGGTGTCGCGCGGCTTGAATAATGTGACCATCTTCAAGAAGGGGCTGACGATTACGGGGCGGGTTAACGACGCCCAGGGCCGGCCGGTCAAAGGTGCGCGGGCTGTCATCGGCCACGACATCTGGGGGGACGAACCGCCGAGCGCGAGAACCGACCAGCGCGGCGAGTTCACCTTGGTGAATTGCGGCGCCGGCCCGTCGATCATCACCGTTCAGGCGGACGGCTTCGCGCCTCGGTTCGTCGATGTTCGCGTCGAGGAGGGGGCCGCGCCTGTCGTAATCGCACTGACCGAGCCCGGGGTGTTGGTCCGTGGCAGGGTCGTTGATGCCGATGGCAAACCCGTCGAAGGGGCCTTCGTCGCCGCCGATACCTGGCGTGGTCACCGGTCGATCCGCTTCCGCGTCAATACCGATCGTGATGGTCGTTTCCAGTGGCAAAGCGCGCCCAAGGACGTCGTCCTTTACGGTTTCGGTAAGGAAGGCTACATGTCGAGCCGCCACGTTCCATTGACCGCCTCAGAGCGCGAGCAAACCATTGTTCTGTATCCCAAGCTGGTGATCACCGGCCGCGTGACCGATGCCGGCACCCATCGGCCGGTCCCTGCGTTTCGCGTCGTCCAGGGCCGGCGGTTCGAAGGCGGAGATCAGGTCTACTGGGCCGAGAATGCGGGCGTACACGGCTCGGGAGGTCAATACACAACCCAGTTCGACCAGCCCAGTTCGGCCCTGCTCGTCCGGGTCGAGGCTTCGGGTTACAAAACTGCCGAGTCGCGCGCGTTCCGGCCGAATGAAGGCCGTCAGACCTTCGATTTCGCGCTCCACGCGCCGACGGACCTTCCGGGATCGTTCTCCTTCCGGACGGCAGGCCCGCCCCGGGGGCCGAGGTCGCGGTCGCCACCCGCGAGAACCGCGTCTCGTTGCAGTTGGGAAGGTTTGATCGCAATTCGAACGCCGTGAAATGCACGACTGGGCCCGACGGCCGGTTCACGTTCGCCCCGCCGGGTGATCGATTCCTCCTGATCGCCTTGAACGACGTCGGCTACGCGGACGCGTCGTCCGACGAATTCGCGAAGTCCGGCAAGCTCGTTTTAAAACCGTGGGGAAAGATCGACGGCGGGGTACGGATCGGCCCGCGATACGGGTCGAACCAGGAGGTCTCATTCCAACCCATCAGGCCCAGCCGCGGCGGTGGGATCTACGTCTTCGACTACGGCTACGCGGCCCAGACCGACGACCGGGGACGATTTGTGTTCGACCGGGCGATTCCTGGCCCCGGGACCGTGGCTCGCAATGTCGTCACGGCGTTTGCCGGCGGTAGCTCGACGCACTACCCCTGCTGGCAAGAGTCGCTCGAAGTCAAGCCCGGGCAGACGGCCCTGGTTAAGATCGGCGGCAAGGGCCGGCCCGTGACCGGCCGGGCCGTCCTTGACGGCGTCCCGGAAGCACCGGTCGATTGGACGCGCAACGACCCGGCGACGATCATGACCCCGCGCGAGGAGTGGAGCAAACGAGCTGGGGCAATTTCGCGGTTCGCCGCGAATCTTGACAAGGACGGCCGGTTCCGCGTCGAGGATGTTCCAGCCGGCAAGTGGGAACTCACGGTCGATGTCAACGCGGTACCCGACCCTCAGTCCTGCGGCGCTGGCACCGAAATTGGCAAGGCGGTGATGACGATTAATGTCCCCGAAATGTCGGGCGGCCGATCCAATGAACCACTGGACGTGGGGACGATCACGGCCAAACTCTACCCCACGCTCAAGCCCGGCGATCTCGCTTCCGACTTTACCGCACGGCGGCTCGACGGCGGCCGGATCAGGCTGAGCGATTACCGAGGCAAGCTCGTCCTTCTTGACTTCTGGGCAACCTGGTGTGGCCCTTGCCTGGCTGAGATGCCCGCGATCAAGGACATTCACGAGACTTTCGGCCGCGACCCACGGTTTGTGCTCGCCGGCATGTCGTGCGACGAGAGGATCGAGACACCGGCTCGCTATGCCAAGGAGAATGGCCTCAACTGGACGCAAGGATTCGCGGGCAGCATGACCGGCGGCGTCGCCGCGAGCTTTTTGATTCGCGCGATCCCGGCGACGTTCCTGATCGGCCCTGACGGTAGAATCCTGTCCAAGAACCTGCGCGGGGCCGCCCTGAAAGAGGCGATTCGCAACGCTTTGACGAATGACCGGCTGTTTGTCACTGCAAAGGCCGCCGTTCGGCCCGCGCTTCCCTATGACGCGGTTTGCACTTGAAACGCCTGACGAAGCCCCGACGGCCAAGCCTGCCATCGTGGTCCTTGACGATTGCGACCACGACTTCCAGGAAGCCCGGCCTCACCACGACGGCCTTCGATTCCTATCCGACACAGGATCGGAGCTGCGAACATTGAAAGAGTTCAACACGTGCCAGTCGGTGAGTGCGAGCCACGGCGTTGCGATCGACGCACGCGCGGGGACGCGTCTACGTTTGTGAAATGGTCGGCCACGCGGTGACCGCCCTGGACGTTCGGGGCCGCAAGCTCTGGCGGGTTGAGAACATCCATGCCGATGCCCTGGCGGTTGACCCCAAGACCGGCAACGTTTGGTGCAGCGGAGGGCTGAACCTCGTGAACGGCGAGACCGTGGTGCTGAACGCCGACGGAAACGAGGTCGAGAGCTTTCCAGTGCGGGGTATCGACCTCGCGTATGATCCCGCCACCGATGGGTTCTGGCTGGTCGGCTACGGCGTCAGCAAGTTGAGCCGGAAGGGCGACATGCTGTTCCATAAACCTAGGGAGGGTTGGGCCTGCGTCTCGGTATCGGTCAACCCGACGGATGGGAGCATTTGGATCGTCGAGCGCGAGCACCCCGACGAAGCGCACAGCAAGAACCGACTCTGGCACCTCGATGCCAACGGCGGAGTCATTCAATCGCTGGATCTTGGGAAACGAAGCCCTTTCGCCGTTGCCTGCGACCCCCGCACAAATACCACATGGGTGGTCAACTTCCAGTCGGAAGTTCTTCGGTTTGCCAGCGACGGCCGCGAACTTCCGCCGCTGCCGATCGCGGCCGTGGCGATCGCGATCAGCCCAACGACCGGGCGTGTCTGGGTGACGACGAAAACCGAGGTCCTTCGCCTCAATGAGTCCGGCACGGTCCTGAGCCGTACCGCGTTTGGAGCTAACTCCGATCAGTCCACCCTGGCCGCGTTTTAATTCCCTGGGCCCGGAAGCATCGCGTAGTTTTGCCTCGCTTGCTGGAACGGTCACAGCTCATGGCTATAATCGATGGTCATGAACGCTCGATCCGGCGATCACCGAACGCCTCAAGTCGCATGTGAATCGTCAGCGGCTCGTCGAGACCGCCCAGCGCCTGATCGAAGTGCCGAGCCCGACCGGCCGAGCTGGCGCGGTCAGCGACCGCCTGGCGGAGATCCTCGCGGCTGATGGCTTCGAAGTGAACGCCCAGCACGGGGGATACCCCGAATCGCCGGCCGTCGTGATCCGCCTCGACAGCGGCCGGCCGGGACGGACGCTTCAGTTCAACGGGCATCTTGACACGGTTCACCTGCCGTTCGTCCCTCCCGCGATCAAGGACGGCTGCCTGACCGGCAGCGGTGCCTCCGACATGAAAGGTGGCCTCGCCGCGGCGATCGAAGCGGTCCGGGCCGCTACGCGACTCGGGCGGGCTGACCGCGGGCTCCGTCCTCTTGACCGCCCACGACCTGCACGAAGCCCCTGGGGGGATGGCCGCCAGCTCAATCAACTGATTCGCGATGGTCTGCACGGCGATGCCGTCCTCCTCCCCGAGCCGATGTGTGACGTACTGCCGATCGCCGGCAGAGGCTCGGCGACGTGGAAGGCGGTCATCCGCCGCGAAGGACCGCCGGTCCACGAGGTCATCGCCGCCGCGACGAGCCCAGCGTGATCGCCGCTGCCGCCGAAATGGTCGCTCGGCTCAACCAGCTCGACCGGGAATTCGCCGCCACGCCCCACCCGATTTGTGGCGCGGCCAGCGTGTTCGTCGGTCAGCTCCACGCTGGTGAGATCTACAACCAGTACCCGCAGTCGGCCTGGCTCGAAGGGACCCGGGCATGGCTGCCGGGTACCGATCCCTCGGGTGTCGAACGCGACTTCCCGCGAGGCTCGACCAACTTGCCGCCGATACGCGCACGACCATTACGTGCGACTGGATCACGATCCGAGACTCATTCGCTCTCGACCCTGCCACCCTTTCGTTGCCGCGTTTCAAGACGGCTACCAGGCGACCTCGGGAAGTATCCCCTTGCCCACTGGGCCCAAGCCATTTGTTGACGATGGCAATAGCTTTAGCGCCATCGCCGGCGTGCCGGCGATTACCCACGGGCCCCGCGGGGGGACAGCACACCGTCTCGGAATGGGTCGAGATCGACGATTTGGTCCGCATTGCCTGGCTTTATGCCGCCGTCGCGACAGAGTATCTGTAATCGATGAAAAGCGAGGCGCGGAACCATGCGGCGTCGGGATCGACGTCAAGCCAGGGCCGAGCAACCAAATCACGGCGAGCGTCCCGCGGCCCGAACAAAGCTCGTCGTCGTCGCAGAGCAAGCTCGTCCTCGCGGTGTTCCTGTTACTCTGGGTGTCTGTTCCGTATTTCGGAATTCAACGCTGGACATTCTTCCCCGTGCGCGTGATGCAGCCAGGTCCGATCGACCGCGCAATCCCCTTTTTCGAAGAAACCGCCTGGTTGTACCTATCGATCTATCTGCTGGTGGCGGTTGTGGTGTGGGCACTGCCAACACCGCGTGACCTGGGCCGTTTTGGGCTCGACGCCGCCTTTATCACACTTGTTTCCCATCTTATTTTCCTGTTCTGTCCGACCAGCGTGACGCGGCCGTCGGAGCCGGCAACGGACCTCGCCTATCGCCTGGTTGTCCAGGTCGACCAGAGCCTCAACGCCTGCCCTTCGCTCCATGCGTCAATGGGCGTTTATTCTGCCCTGTGGTGCCACCGATTGGCGGCCGGCCGCCGCGCTGCCTGGCTCTACCGCGCCGGAGCATGGACGTGGACGCTGGCCATCCTCTATGCGACACTGGCGGTGCGCCAACACGTGCTGACGGACCTGTTGGCCGGAGCATTCCTGGCCACGGTCGTGTTTGCCGTATCGGGACGGTCGGCGCACGGGAAAACGATAAGTCGAGGTTTGTGATCGTCTCTCATCCGGAAATCTACCGAGGTCCTCAGCAAATGACGATAGCGACCAGTGCCCTGCCCGACCTGATCGAAGACGCCCAGACAACGGAAGAAGCCTTCCTTCGCCAGATCTTCGTGCGCGATCAGATGGCCGAGTTCACGAAGCAGCCGATCGTGATGGCTCGCGCCGACGGCGTGTATTACTGGGACGTACATGGCAAGCGCTATCTCGACGCGATTTCGGGCATCTACGTCGTTTCGGTCGGACACAACAACCGCCGGGTTATCGAGGCAATCAAGAAGCAGCTCGACACTCTGTCGTTTTCGCCGCCGATGCACGGAACCAATCCGCAGGCCGTGCAACTGGCCAACTTGCTGGCGGAGCTCGCGCCCGGAGACCTTTCCACCGTCAAGTTTCAGTGCGGCGGGGCCGAGGTCGTCGAGGCGGCGATCAAGCTGGCGCGGCAGTACCATAAGCTGACCGGGTCGCCCGGCAAGTACAAGATCATCAGCCGCTACCAGTCGTGGCACGGCTCGACATTGGGCGCACTTTCGGCCTCGGGCCTCAAGTCGCGGAAAACCGTGAATGAGCCCATGGCTCCGGGCTTCATCCACGTTTTCCCGCCGACGTGCTACCGCTGTCCGTTTGGCAAGACGTACCCCGATTGTGGCATCACCTGCGCGACCATCGTCGAGGATGTGATTGGGATGGAAGACCCCGCGACCGTGGCGGCCATCTTGGTCGAGCCGATCGGCCATACGAGCGGAGTGAGCGACCCGCCCGAGGAGTATTTGCCGATCCTTCGTGAAATTTGTGACAGACATAACATCCTCTTGATGTTTGATGAAATCATCACCGGCATCGGCCGCACGGGCCGGATGTTCGCCGCCGAGACCTTTGGCGTGACCCCTGACGTTATCTTGATCGCCAAGGGGTTGAGCGGCGGCTACGCACCCCTGTCGGCGCTGATTTGCCGGCGGCCGATCGCCGAAGCCTTCTGGGGGCCGATCGCCGCCAATCCCGGGTTTGTCGAGGGGCACACGTTTGAAGGCAACCCGATCTCGTGCGCCGCCGGGCTCGCTGTCTTGCGCGAGATTCTCGAACGCGACCTGTTGGCCAATGCCCGCGAGCAAGGCGACCGGCTTCGCGCTTGCTTCGAGGGGCTGGCGGCCAAGTATCCGATGATTGGCGACGTGCGTGGCAAAGGGCTCTTCCAGGCGATCGAGTTCGTGCGCGACCGGGCGACGAAGGAGCGATTTCCCGACGCGACGGCCTTTGGCGTGCAGGTCGGCCGGCGAGCTCTGGCGCACGGGCTCTTATGCCGATTCGACCCCCACTGGATCGCCTTCGGCCCTCCCTTGGTTTCGACGGCCGACGAGATCGACGAGATGGTCGCGATCCTCGACCGTAGCGTGGGCGAAGTTTGGGGCCAATTCGCTCCATGATCCAGGTGAACCGCGTTCAACGCGTCGGCGCCACGGGATTCAGCTTGCTCCAGCCGGGTAAACTTCGCGCGAATCTCGATCGATGACGGCTCATCCGTGGGGATCAAGCGGGATTTCTCCGGAGACTTCCACTGGAGCCCGTCCCGATCGTTCAACTGCCACTCGCCCTCGGGGAGATTGCTGAACCGAAACCGTCCCTCTTTGTCGCTCTTGGCCTCGGCCTCGTACGCATACCGCTCGTCGGGACGCCAGACGAGGGGATGGGCGTAGAATTCCACTCCTGGGATCGGCCGGCCCGTCGCGTCCTCAACGACACGGCCGGTGATCACGTGTCCCGGCTGGAGGCGAATCTCCACCAGTGCTCCGCCGGGGTTCAAGGCCGACTCAGCCGGTTGGTATCCTTTGCGGGATTCCACGGAAACGCGATAGGCGCCGGCGAATTGAGCGCTCAATTCGTCGAAGCGGAACCGGCCGTCGTGGTCGGTCGGCGTCGGAGGGCCCCAACTCCCACTGGCCGTCGTGTGCTCAAATCGGAGCGAGACCGGGATGCCCGCGAGCGGTTTTCCATCGACGTCGACGATGCGGCCCTCCGCCGCGACCGTCCTGGATAGCCGCAGGTCGACATGGGCGGTCGGCCTGGCGGCGTCGATCTTTACCGGCAAGGCGACCTGGCGGTTGTTTCCGCAGGTGGCAAATAAAACATAATCGCCACCGAGCGGCAGCGGCGATAGGAAGAATCGACCGTTGGCGTCGGCGGGGATATTCGCTCCCGCGATCGAGCCTTTTTGTAACCCCGGGGGTGCTTCGGCAGTCACATAGGCACAGGCTGACGCCGATCACGGCGGGTTGACCGTCGGCTTGCAGGATCTGGCCGGCGATCGCCCCGGCGGGAAGAACGGGAACCTCGATCGTCTGCGGCCCTGCCGCGGGAGTCACTTCGAAGTGTCCCAGCTCGCACCAATAGCCGAGCAGCGACCGCGGCTGGAACGACACCGTCCCGGGCGCGGGCGCATCGAAGACCGCCTGGCTATCCTGGAGCCTGAGATCGTGTTTGAGCCAGGGCGTTGAACCATCGGAAGCGCTCGCATAGACGTCGATGCCGCCCGCGACAGGCCCTCCTCCGTCGCCGGCGACAAACCGCAGGATCACCTTACGCTTTCGAATGGGCGGCGCCGGCCGGTTCGCGTTGATCGGTGCCGGACGAACCGTCACCCGGATGTCCTCCTGGCCAGGGCGGATGTTCTGCGCCAGCCCCTGGGCGTCTCCTTGGCTGGTGACGCTGATTGTGTAGATCGAATCATCAACAAGTGTGTCCAGAGTGAACCGGCCCGCCTCGTCGGTCGTGGCCACGACCGGGCCGGTGTCGGTGAAACCCCAATGCCCAGATCTGCCTGCCGGTGAAGGATCCGAACGGCCGCTGCCGCGACCGGCCGCCCCGCTGGGTCGACGGCAATGCCCCGGGTGAGCTGGGCGTGCCTAAGCACCAAGCTGAGCGTTCGTTCCGCCACGGGCGTCATCACGACTGGTTCCATGGCCTGAAAGCCGGGCGCCTCCACCGAAAGCCGGTAGGGCTTGCTGACGGCATGGGGAATTGTCGCGGTTCCTTCCTTGTCGGTAACCGATCCCGACCCGATCCCGATCGAGCGACCACCGATGTCGAGAGCGCCCGCTACCCGAACGCTGGCAACCGGCTCGCCACGCTCGTCTGTCACGCGAATACGAGCCGGGAACCCAGCGTCTAGAGCGATGCGGATCCCCGTGATCGACTTGCCCGGCGCGGCATCGAATGGACCGACGACCGCCTGCGCGTAATCCGGCGGATAGAGCCACAACCACACCAAGCCGGAAGGTACATCGATGGAGAAGTCCCGCTGGAAACGACGACCGATTGTCTTCATCGTCGAATTGCCCCGCGCAGTCTTCCGTAAGGTAGCAGAACGTGATCGGTCTGGCGGGGAGCTCGCCCCGGGAGTTTGCACTGTTCCCTTCAAGGTGGCCGTGCCGCCTGAAAACGACGACTGCGGTTTGTACTCGGCCTGAGCGGCCTTGACTCGTTCCACGCGTTCCTTCGGCGATACGACCTGCGCCGCCAGCGCTACGGCGGTTCTCGTCCCGCTCCAGAGCGCCAACAGCAACAACGGCCCCGCGACGAGCAAGAGGACGAGCCCAGAGAATGAGATAACGGCCCCCGGGCTCTCGGCCGGCGACAGCAGCCGGCGGATGCGCTCCAACAGGGCCGACGACCGTCCGGCACCGCCGCACGACAGGGCAATGCCAGGCACGCGCAACCGGCCGGCACATTCCGCCAGCGACCGTGCGTACTCGAGCGGGCGACCGGTGAGCCGCACCACCGCCCGATCGCAACACGCCTCGCGCTCCAGTCGAACTTGCCGGCCGATCCACCAGACCGCGGGATTGAAGAACAAGAGCCCCTCGATCAGCATTTGGGCGATATTGACCAGGTAGTCATGCCTGCGTACATGTGCTAACTCGTGGATCATGATCAGCCGGAGCGACTCGCTCGGCAGCCCCGTCAGGATCGAAGCCGGTAAAACCAGAGTCGGCCAGATCGCGCCGAACACGGCCGGACCGTACTCCACGCCGGTCGCGCAAACCTTGATCAGGCGGCCGATTCTCAATTCGAGCCGCGTTTCCTCGAGAACAGCGAGAATCGTCGGATCGGTAACCCGGGTTCCGCTTGCGAGCAGAGATGCAGCCAGCACTGAGGCGATTGTGCGTGTCAACATCAGGCCCACACCGACCAACCAGACGGCCGCAAGGATCGGCACCCATCCCGGGCGCTCACCAACGCCGTGAGCTTGCCGAACTCCCGAAAGCCGTGCCATCGTGGTTGCGGTCGACCGCAACCCGGCGGGCGGCGTGATCGCCGCGGTCACCTCGCTCTCCTCAGGGTGTGGGGCTGTGTGTCCGCGATCTTCATCGAGCACCGACCATGTCATCAGCCCCGCCAGCAGCACGGCCAATTGTGCCGCCAGCGCAACGAGGTACCGCGAATTGGACGCGCGAGCCGGCATCCTTCGAAGCACGACGGACATCAGGAGCGCGATCAACGCACCTTGCCACAGCGTGTGCACGAGCGCCCGCACCAAGTGCTCCCAGGCCTGGCTCGACAAAAGTTCGAGGTAGCTCATGCGTCACCACCCCCCGCACGGGCCTTGCGCTCGGCGTCTTCGATCACGCTCCTGATTTCCTCGAGATCTTCCTCACCGATTGCCGCTCCGTCCAGCAAGCACTGGAGCGCCGCGCGGGATTACCGCCGAAGGCGTTGCGTAGCAGGTCTTTCATCAGCGGGCCCAGAACCTTGTTGCGCTTGAGCTTCGCGTAGTAAATGTGGGCCTGTCCTTGCTGGACGTGGCCTACCAGCCCCTTCTTCTCCAATGCCTGCATGACCGATAGGATGGTCGTGTAGGCCCGGTCCTTGCCATCGGGCATTGCCTCCATCACGGAACGCACCGGCAAGGGGCCCCGGTCCCATAACACGCCAAGGACCTGTAATTCGAGCTCCGACGGGCGAACATGCGCCATGCCGAGTCCTCCCAATTGCTTACTATGTCCATAGTGTATACTATGAATCTAGTAGCCACAAGAGGACCGTTTCGGGCAGGGTTTCCCGGATGGGGCCTCCCGGTTGTCGTTCGCCGAGTCAGATCGATTTCCCGAGGCCCGCCGCCGCGTCGAGAATGCGGGACAGATCCCATCGACGTCCAATGGCAAATCTAATTTTATACTATGCTATTTGTTGTGCGCCACGACGTCACGAGCGGCTTTTTGAACGGGGATGATGATGATGATGAGCGTCGAAAGCCTTCGGACCTGGTTTCTTGTCGCTGTGCTCGTTGGGTTTGCCGACTCGTCGTTTGCGGCCGAGCCACCGGCCGGCGTACCGGTGGCGGCGTTCCCAGGGGCTGAGGGGTTCGGAAGGTTTGCCAAGGGGGGCCGAGGCGGCGACGTTTATCACGTCGTCAATTTGAACGACTCAGGGCCCGGGTCTCTCCGCGAGGGGCTCGCGTCGGCGAACGGCCCGCGCACGATCGTTTTTGAGATCTCCGGAACGATCGAGCTAAGGGACAGGCTACGCGTGACAACGTCTCGGCTCACGATCGCCGGTCAGACCGCGCCCGGCGACGGGATCACGCTTAAGGATCATTTCCTCGATATCGAAAACGCTTCCGACCTGGTCATCCGCTACCTCCGAATCAGGCTTGGCGACAAGAACAAGCCCATTGGCGGCGATGATACGATCTGCATGGAGCACGTCCACGACGTGATGCTCGACCATCTCTCAGCCTCATGGGGCATCGACGGAATCATGGACGTGGCCTATGCCGCGAACGTCACGCTCCAGTGGTCGATCTTCGCCGAGGCGCTCAACCGCAGCCTCCATCACAAGGGAGAGCATGCCATGCTCTCGTCGTGGCGAAAGCTCAAGGGATGCGTGACGCTGCACCACAACCTTTTTGCCAGCAGCCGGAACCGTCATCCGACCTTGGGCACTTCCAGGGAGACCATCCCCGAAGCGGTGGTCGACTTTCGCAACAACCTGATCTACAACTGGGAAGGCCCGAGCAATCTTGGTAATTGCCGAATCGATTTCATCGGTAACATCTATCGCCCAGGCCCCAATACGAAGCGTTCGCGCCTTCCCCTGGCGGTCAAGGCCGATCGCGCCGACGTTCATCTCGTTCATGGATACTTGCGCGATAACCAGTTTGAACAGAATGCCGACTGGACGCGAGATAATTACCTCGCGGTCAATTACACCTCCGACGAAGGCTCGGGATACGGCGCGACGTCACGTGAAGTCTTCGAGGCGCGAGCGCCGTTTGTCGCGGACAAGGACAGGCCGGTGACCGAGAAACCGCAAATGGCCCGCGAGCGCGTACTCGCCAGCGCGGGGGCCTCGCTGGTTCGCGATGCAGCCGACCTGCGGCTCATCGATGGCGTGAGGGCCCGCACCCATCGCCGGATCGATTCGCAAGACGAGGTTGGCGGGTGGCCGGTCCTCCGCTCCCGGGTCGCGCCGACCGACCGCGACCGCGACGGCATGCCCGACCAATGGGAACTCACGCATGGCCTGAACCCGGACGTTCCAGACGATCGAAACGGTGACCGCGACGGCGACGGGTATACCAATCTCGAAGAGTATCTCAATAGCCTGTGCGCATCGCGAAGTGGATTCAACTCGGTTGGAGGAGGTTAGACATGGCATTGGACTCTTACGCGGCGGGCACGCTTTTGATATTGGCAAGCGGCCTGCTCGCGGTTCTCGGCCTGCTCGCGGTCAGGAGGGCGTATAATGTTCGGACGTTGATCGCCGCCCATGAGATCAGCGGCCAGTATCTGTCGATTGTGGGAACCATGTACGCCGTGCTGCTCGGTCTGATCGTCGTCGATGCGATGTCGCGATTTCAGCAGGCTAACATCGTCGTGGAAGAAGAGGCAAATTCGCTTTCGGAGATGGTTTACCTATCGGGGCGCATGCCGCCGCCGCAGCGAGCACAGGTCCAGCAAAGGGCCTCCAACTATGCTCGGCTGGTCGTCGACCAGGAGTGGGTGACGATGGCTCAGGGGCGGCTGTTGCCGGCGGCTCAACACTCCGCCATTGACCTGATGAAGGTCGTTCGCGACTGGGAGCCGGTGACCGAAAGTGAGAAGACAGTTTATGGTTTGGCCGTTTCCGCCGCGACCAGCTTCTGGAGCAATCGGCGCGAGCGCATCGTCATTTGCCAGCGGAGAATTCCGCAACTCGAGTGGTGCCTGGTGGTTCTTGGAGGGGCAGTCACGGTCGGCTTGACTTACGTCTTCGTGTTCGACGATTTGCGAATCCAAATCACCCTGACGGCCATGGTCGCACTCTTGATCGCGCTAAATATCTTCTTGATCTTGATGTTCGGCTATCCCTTTTCGGGGGAGCTCTGCGTTAGCTCCGAGGGCTTTCAAATCGCGGTCGCCACAGAGTCGATGGGATCGCCACTCACTGGACCAAGATGAGCCCGGTTGTACGAACGGAGTCAACGTTCAGTCTCCCGTTTCCATGCTTTATGCCGAACCGGCCCCATGGGGGCGTCTAACCGGCACGGACGGCCCCTCCGTTGAAATCGCCAAACGTCTGTCGTTAGAATTACCTTACAACTGTGAAGTGACGAGTTGGGTCTATCGAGCACGGCCCCGGTCTCTGAACGCCGTCGTTCCATCGGCCGATTTGCGAATACGGATCAGTGGGCGCTTAATAATGAACATGTCTTTGCAGAAGCGGCCAATGCAGCCGGCCGTGGGCTCGGTTCCGACTCGGGAACCGCCGCCGGGCGGGGCTCGGGGCACCTGGCTGGTTGTGATTCCATTGGTCTTGATCGTCATCTACGCCTTCGTCCCCACCCTGTATTACGGCTTCCTGGTGGGGTGGGATGACAGTGAGAACTTGCTCGAAAACCCGTATTTCCGGGGCGTGGGCGCGGCCCAGGTGAAGTGGGCCTGGACGACATTTTGGCTCGGCGTTTATCAACCGCTGGCGTGGTTGCTCTTCGACACGCAATATGTCTTCTGCCAGCTCGACCCACGAGGTTATCACCTCACCAGCGTGCTGCTCCAGGTTGCCAATGCCGTGGTCCTCTACGTCTTGACGGTGGCCTTACTGGTCCGATGCCGCATCGATTCTTCGCCTCGAGAGCCCGTGGATATGCTCCTTGAGCGCGGGGCTGGCCACCGCCCTGTTCGCGGTGCATCCGCTACGAGTTGAAGCCGTGGCCTGGGTCTCCTGCCAACCGTATCTGCCCTGCGCCTTGTTCTCGATGCTGGCCGTTCTCGCTTATCTCCGTGCATTCGGGACGAGTTCAACCCCGCGGTGGAGTTGGCTGGCGGTCTCCTTCTTCCTGTTCGTGGCGGCGATGTTGTTCAAGGCGGTGGCGGTGAGCCTGCCCGCGGTGCTCTTGATTTTAGACGTTTACCCGCTCCAGCGATTTACGGATGGGAACGGGCGATGGTTTTGGGCGTCGGCGTGGAGAGCCTTGTTAGAGAAGGTCCCGTTTGTGACGGTGAGCCTTGTGTTCATGGGCCTCGCGATCGCGGCCAGGGCGCAGTCTCCGTTCCTCGTTGAGCATTACGACGCCTCGCAAGGCATTGCCCAGGCGTGTTACGCAATCTGGTTTTACGTCTTCAAAACGGTGTTACCGTTTGACCTCATCGCCTTGTACCCATTACCCAACGAGCTGAATTGGCTCGCGTTCCCGTATAGTTTGAGCATCCTCGCGACGCTCGCGATCTCCGCCGGCTTGTTTATGCTGCGCGGTGCTGGCCCGGACTATTGGCGGCCTGGCTGAGTTACCTGGTGATTCTGGCGCCCAACTCGGGTATCATTCGCAATAACAGCTATGTGCTCGTTTCGGATCGCTATAGTTACATGGCCCTGTTGGGCTCGGTCATGCTGGCGGCCGCCGCTTTTTGCTGGATCGGGCGGATCGCTTCACGGTCGCACCCTGTCGCCGCCATCGGCATCATTGCGATTGGCCTGGGAACGCTTTTGGGTCTGACCGCCACGACGCGGAACCAGTGCCGAACCTGGCGCGACGCAGAGGTTTTGTGGGCCCACGCATTGACCCATGGGGGGAATTCCAGCTTCTTCGTGCACGTTTGCTTCGGCAATGCGGTCTCCGCCCAGGGGAGATACGAGGAGGCGGAGGCTCATTTCGCCGAATCGCTGCGGCTTTATCCCGGCTACGACCAAGCGGAAAACAACCTGGGCAGTGCCCTTTATAGCCAGGGAAAGTACGAGGCGGCGGCGGCTCATTTCACCGAAGCGCTGCGGCTCAATCCCAGCAACGCCAAAGCCCAGTACAACATGGGGAAGGTCCTCTCTCGCCGTGGCAAGTACGAGGCGGCGGCGGCTCATTTCACCGAGGCGCTGCGGCTCAGTCCCGGCTTCGCCGACGCCCACTACAGCTTCGGCGTCGCTCTCCAAAACCAGGGAAACTACCCGGCGGCGGAGGCTCATTTCGCCCAGGCGGTGCGGCTCAAACCCGACTTTGCCGATGCCCACAACAATTTGGGCGCCGTGCTCTATACCCACGGGAAATACCAGCCGGCGGAGGCTCATTTCACCGAGGCGTTGCGGCTTGATCCCGGCTTAGCCGATGCCCACAACAATTTGGGCGCCGCCCTCCAAAACAAGGGGAATTACCAGGCGGCGGGGGCTCATTACGCCGAGGCAGCGCGGCTTCGACCCGGCTTCGCCGATGCCCACAACAACTTGGGCGTCATCCTCTTGATCCAAGGCGAGTCCGAGGCCGCGGCCGATCATTTCAGCGAGGCGGTGCGGCTCAATCCCGGCTTCGCCGCTGCCCACAATAGCCTGGGGATGCTCCTCTCCGGCCAGAAGAAGTACGCGGAGGCGGAGGCTCATTTCGCTGAAGTGATACGGCTTCATTCTGGGGACGTCCAAGCGCACTTCAACCTGGGCCGCGTCTTGTCTCAACTCGGGAATTACGAGGCGGCGAGGGCTCAGTTCGCTCTTGCCACACGGCTCCAACCCGCCGACCCGAATGCGTACAACGCCAGCGCGATGCTCATGGCGGCCTGTCCCGAAGCGAAGTTCCGTGACGGCAAGCGAGCAGTCCAATTCGCAACCCGCGCCTGCGAGTTGACGAAGTGGAAAAATCCAATCATTCTTGACACCCTCGCGGCCGCCCAAGCCGAGGCCGGCGACTTCGACACGGCGGTAAAGTCGCAAACGAGGGCGATCGAACTTCTGACGGATCAAAGGCAGAAAGACGACTATCGCTCCCGGCTCTGCGCTCTACCAGGCCAAAGAACCGTACCGTCACTTATCCCCACGGCACGCCCGGATTGAAGCTCGGCCATGATCGTGGAGACTTCCTGATGACGGACTTTGGGCAAGAAAGCAGAGCGCCGGCGACCATGGCACTGGTACCGAGTCCCGCTGCCCGGCCAAGGCCGGAACCGTCGCGCGATTGGGACCGGCGCACCTGGCTGGTTACGATTCCAGTGGCCTTGATCGTCATCTATGCTTTTATCCCGACGCTGGATGCCGGCTTCGTGGGAGCATGGGACGACGATCCAAACTTTTGCGACAACCCCTACTTCCGTGGTCTGGGCGCAGCCCAGGTGAAGTGGGCCTGGACCACGTTCTGGGTCGGCGTATACCAGCCGCTGGCGTGGTTGCTCTTCGAGGTGCAATATTCCTTGTGCGAACTCGACCCTTGGGGTTACCACCTCACCAGCGTGCTCCTCCAGGTTGCCAATGCCGTGGTCCTCTACGTCTTGGCGGTGTCCTTGCTCGTCCGCTGCCGGACCGATGCCTGCCTTGAGAGTCCGTGGACATGCTCCTTGAGCGCCGGACTCGCGACCGCCCTATTCGCGGTGCACCCGCTGCGGGTTGAGGCCGTGGCTTGGGCCTCCTGCCAGCCATATCTGCCCTGCGCCCTGTTCTCCATGCTGTCGGTTCTCGCCTACCTCCGTGCATTTCCGAAAGATTCATCTCCGCGGTGGAGTTGGCTGGTGGGCTCGTTCTTCCTGTTCGTGGCAGCCCTGTTGTTCAAGGCGGTGGCGGTGAGCCTGCCCGCGGTGCTCTTGATCCTGGATGTGTACCCATTGCGGCGTTGCCGGACGGGATCGGACGATGGTTCGGGGCGTCGGCGAGAAGAGTATTCCTGGAAAAGGTACCGTTTTTGATAGTGAGCCCTGTCTTCATGGGCCTCGCGATCGCGGCCAGGGCGCAGTCTCCGTTCCTCGTTGAGCCTTACAACGCCTCGCAAGGCATAGCCCAGGCGTGTTACGCGATCTGGTTTTACCTCTTCAAAACAGTGTTACCGCTTGACCTCATCGCCTTGTACCCATTACCCAACGAGCTGAATTGGCTCGCGTTCCCGTATAGTTTGAGCATCCTCGCGACGCTCGCGATCTCCGCCGGCTTGTTTATGCTTCGCGGGCGCTGGCCCGGACTATTGGCGGCCTGGCTGAGTTACCTGGTGATTCTGGCGCCAACTCGGGTATCGTTCGCAACAATAGCTTCGTGATCGCCGCCGATCGCTATAGCTACGTGGCCATGCTGGGCATGGTAATTCTGGCGGCCATCGGTGTGCGCGGGCTCTTGAGGATGTGCTTACGCGGTCAAACGTACGCCATGGCAGGCATGGCGATTTGCCTGGCATTGCTCGCGGGTCTGACCGCAATGACGCGGAACCAGTGTCGTACGTGGCTCAACTCGGAAACTCTGTGGGCCCATGTTTTGGCCCATGGGACAAACGATAACTGCCTGGCGCATTTCAACTTGGGGGTCGCCTTACAGGCCCGAGGGAACTATCGGGCCGCGAGGATCATTACACCGAGGCACTGCGGCTCTATCCCGGCTACGACCAAGTGCAAAACGCGTTGGGTAGTGTCCTCGATAGCCAGGAGAAGTACGAGGCGGCGGAGGCTCATTTCACCGAGGCGCTGCGGCTTAATCCCGCCAACGACAAGGCGCACTACAACTTGGGGAAAGTTCTCTCTCGCAGCGGGAACTACGAGGCGGCGGAGGCTCATTTCGCCGAATCGCTGCGGCTTCATCCCGGCTACGACCAAGCGGAAAACAACCTGGGCAGTGCCCTTTATAGCCAGGGGAAGTACGAGGCGGCGGCGGCTCATTTCACTGAAGCGCTGCGGCTCAATCCCAGCAACTACAACGCCCAGTACAACTTGGGGAAGGTCCTGTTTCGCCGCGGCAAGTACGAGGCGGCGGCGGCTCATTTCACCGAGGCGCTGCGGCTCAGTCCCGGCTTCGCCGATGCCCACTACAGCTTGGGCGTCGCTCTCCAAAACCAGGGGAGCTACCAGGCGGCGGAGGTTTATTTCGCCGAGGCGGCGCGGCTCAATCCCGGCTTTGCCGATGCCCACAACAACTTGGGCGCCGTGCTCTATACCCAGAGGAAATACCAGCCGGCGGTGGCACATTTCACCGAGGCGTTGCGGCTTAATCCGGGCTTAGCCGATGCCCACAACAACTTGGGCGTCATACTCTTGATCCAAGGGAAGTCCGCGGCCGCGGCCGGTCATTTCAGCGAGGCGGTGCGGCTCAATCCCGGCTTCGCCGCTGCCCACAACAGCCTGGGGATGCTCCTCTCCGGCCAGAAGAAGTACGCGGAGGCGGAGGCTCATTTCGCTGAAGTGATACGGCTTCATTCTGGGGACGTCCAAGCGCACTTCAACCTGGGCCGCGTCTTGTCTCAACTCGGGAATTACGAGGCGGCGAGGGCTCAGTTCGCTCTTGCCACACGGCTCCAACCCGCCGACCCGAATGCGTACAACGCCAGCGCGATGCTCATGGCGGCCTGTCCCGAAGCGAAGTTCCGTGACGGCAAGCGAGCAGTCCAATTCGCAACCCGCGCCTGCGAGTTGACGAAGTGGAAAAATCCAATCATTCTTGACACCCTCGCGGCCGCCCAAGCCGAGGCCGGCGACTTCGACACGGCGGTAAAGTCGCAAACGAGGGCGATCGAACTTCTGACGGATCAAAGGCAGAAAGACGACTATCGCTCCCGGCTGCGCTCTACCAGGCCAAAAAACCGTACCGTCACTTATCCCCACGGCACGCCCCGATTGAAGCACGCCCATGATCGTGGAGACTTCCTGATGAAGGAGTTTGGGCAAGAAAGCTCGACGCAGGCGACCATGGCACTGGTTCCGAGTCCCACCGCCCGGGCACGGCCGAAACCGCCGCCGGCCTGGGACCGGCGCACCTGGCTGGTTTTGATTCCGTTGGCCTTGTTCGTCATCTACGCCTTCATCCCGATCCTTGATAACGGCTTCTTGGCGTGGGACGACGATCCCAACTTTCGCGATAACCCCTACTTCCGTGGTCTGGGCACAGGCCAGATGAAGTGGGCCTGGACGACATTTTGGCTCGGCGTTTATCAACCGCTGGCGTGGTTGCTCTTCGAGCGCGCAATATGTCTGCTGCCAATTCGACCCACGAGGTTATCACCTCACCAGCGTGCTGCTCCAGATTGCCAATGCCGTGGTCCTCTATGTCTTGACGGTGGCCTTGTTGGTCCGGTGCCGCATCGATTCCTGCCTCGAGAGCCCGTGGATATGCTCCTTGAGCGCGGGGCTGGCCACCGCCCTGTTCGCGGTGCATCCGCTACGAGTTGAAGCCGTGGCCTGGGTCTCCTGCCAACCGTATCTGCCCTGCACTTGTTCTCGATGCTGGCCGTTCTCGCCTATCTCCGTGCATTCGGGACGAGTTCAACCCCGCGGTGGAGTTGGCTGGCGGTCTCCTTCTTCCTGTTCGTGGCGGCGATGTTGTTCAAGGCGGTGGCGGTGAGCCTGCCCGCGGTGCTCTTGATTTTAGACGTTTACCCGCTCCAGCGATTTACGGATGGGAACGGGCGATGGTTTTGGTCGTCGGCGTGGAGAGCCTTGTTAGAGAAGGTCCCGTTTGTGACGGTGAGCCTTGTGTTCATGGGCCTCGCGATCGCGGCCAGGGCGCAGTCTCCGTTCCTCGTTGAGCATTACGACGCCTCGCAAGGCATTGCCCAGGCGTGTTACGCGATCTGGTTTTACATCCTCAAGACGGTATTACCGCACGACCTCACCGCCTTGTACGCGTTCCCCAAGGAATTGAATTGGCTGGCACTCCCGCACAGTTTGAGCATCGTCGCCACGCTTGCAATGAGCGCCGGCTTGTTTCTTTTGCGGCGGCCGCTGGCCCGGACTCTTGGCGGCCTGGCTGAGTTACCTGGTAATTCTGGCGCCCAACTCGGGTATCATTCGGAATAACTGCTACTTCATCGCCGCGGATCGCTATGGCTATATGGCCATGCTCGGCTCGGTCATGGTGGCGTCCGCCTGTTTTTGCTGGGTCTGGAACATGTCTTCGCGTTGGCATTCGGGCATTTCCACCGTGCTCATCGCGATCGGCCTGGGAGCGCTCTTGGTCTTGTCCTCCATGACGCGGAACCAGTGTCGGACCTGGCTCAATTCGGAAACTCTGTGGACCCACGCGCTGAGCCATGGAGAACAAAATAACTGCTTCGTGCACGCCTATTTGGGTGACGTCCTCCATTCCCAGAAAAAGTACGGGGAGGCAGAGGCTCATTTCGCCGAGGCGCTCCGGCTCAAACCCGACCTCGACCAAGCGCAAAGTGCAAGTGCACTACAACTTTGGTAACTCTCTTTCTACCCGGGGGAAGTATGACGAGGCAGTCGCGCATTACACCGAGGCGCTGCGGATCAACCCCGGCTACGCCGAGGCCCGCAACAACTTGGGCGGCGTGCTCTATATCCAGGGGGAGTACGAGGCGGCAGAGGCTCATTTCTCCGAGGCGGTGCGACTCAATCCTGGCTATGCCGAGCCCCACAACAACTTGGGCATCGCCCTGCTGGCCAAGAAGAGTTACCAGGCGGCAGCGGGTCACTTCGTCGAGGCGGTGCAGCTCAATCCCGACTACGCCGATGCCCACTACAACCTGGCCAACCTCCTTTTTCAGATCAAGAAGTACGATGAGGCGGAGCCATATTTCACCAAGGCGCTTCGACTCAATCCCAATCACGCCGATGCACACGAAAAGCTGGGGGTCGTCCTCTTTCAGTTTAAGAAGTACGAGGCGGCGGCGGCTCATTTCACCGAGGCGCTACTGCTCAATCCGGGGTTAGCCACAGCTCACTACAACCTGGGCCTCGCGCTCGCCGAACAGGGGAAGTACGAGGCGGCGGCCATTCATTTTACCGAGGCGCTGCGGCTTAATCCCAGCTACGCCGATGCCCACAACAGCCTGGGGTCCATCCTCTCCCGCCAGGGGAAGTTCGGCGAGGCGGAGGCTCATTTCGTTGAGGCAGTCTCGCTCAATCCCCGATTTGTGCAAGCACACTACAACCTGGGCCTCGTCTACTCGCACTTCGGGGACTACGAGGGGGCGAGGGATCAGTTCACTGAGGCCATTCGGATTGATCCCGGCTGCGTGCAAGCGTACAACGCCAGCGCGACGCTCATGGCCGCCTGCCCCGAAGCGAAGTTGCGCGACGGCAAGCGAGCGGTCCAATTCGCCACCCGCGCCTGCGAGTTGACGACATGGAAAAATCCCATCATTCTCGATACGCTCGCCGCGGCACAAGCCGAGGCCGGCGACTTCGACACTGCGGTAAAGTCCCAAAACAGAGCGATCGAACTTCTGACGGATAAAGGGCAGAAAGACGACTATCGCTCCCGGCTCACGCTCTACCAGGCCAAAAAACCGTACCGTCACCGATCCCCACGGCACGCCCCGATTGAAGCACGCCCATGATCGTGGAGACTTCCTGATGACGGAGTTTGGGCAAGAAAGCAGAGGCGCAGGCGTCCATGGCACTAGTACCGAGTCCCGGTGCCCGGCCACGGCCGGAATCGCCGCCCGATTGGGACCGGCGCACCTGGCTGGTTGCGATTCCAGTGGCCTTGATCGTCTTATACGCCTTCATTCCCATCCTCAACAACGGGTTCGTGGACGGATGGGACGACGATCCAAACTTTCGCGACAACCCCTACTTCCGTGGTCTGGGCGCAGCCCAGGTGAAGTGGGCCTGGACCACGTTCTGGGTCGGCGTATACCAGCCGCTGGCGTGGTTGCTCTTCGAGGTGCAATATTCCTTGTGCGAACTCGACCCTTGGGGTTACCACCTCACCAGTGTGCTCCTCCAGGTTGCCAATGCCGTGGTCCTCTACGTCTTGACGGTGGCTTTGCTCGTCCGATGCCGGACCGATGCCTGCCTTGAGAGTCCGTGGACGTACTCGTTGAGCGCCGGACTCGCGACCGCCCTGTTCGCGGTGCACCCGCTGCGGGTTGAGGCCGTGGCTTGGGCCTCCTGCCAGCCGTATCTGCCCTGCGCGATGTTCTCCATGCTGTCGGTTCTCGCCTATCTCCGTGCATTTCCGAAAGATTCATCTCCGCGGTGGCGTTGGCTGGTGGGCTCGTTCCTCCTGTTTGTGGCAGCCCTGTTGTTCAAGGCGGTGGCGGTGAGCCTGCCCGCGGTGCTGCTGATCCTGGATGTCTACCCACTGCGCCGATTGCCGGACGGGACCGGACGATGGTTCGGGGCGTCGGCGCGGAAAGCCTTGTTGGAAAAGGTCCCATTTGTGGCGACAAGCTTGCTCTTCATGCGCCTCGCGATCGCGGCCAAGCCAAACCCGCGGTTTCCAGTCGAGAATTACGACGCCTCGCAAGGCATTGCCCAGGCGTGCTACGGGACCTGGTTTTATATCCTGAAGACGGTGGTACCGCTGGACCTCATTGTCTTCTGGCAGTTACCCCATGAACTGAATTGGTTTGCACTCCGATACAGTTTGAGCATCCTCGCGACGCTGGCCATAAGCGCCGGCTTGTTTTTCTTGCGTCGGCGCTGGCCCGGACTGTTGGCGGCCTGGCTGAGCTACCTGGTGATCCTGGTGCCCAACTCGGGCATCATTCGGATCAGCGACCAGATTGCCGCCGACCGCTATTGCTACACGTCCATGCTGGGCTTTGTTATGCCGGCGGCCGCCGGTTTTTGCTGGCTCTGGCGGATGTTTTCGCGGTGGCGTCCTTGCGCCGTCGGGATCATCGCGATTGGCCTCGGAGGCGCTCCTGGGTCTGGCAGCCATGACGCGGCATCAGTGTCGCACCTGGCTCAACTCGGAAACTCTGTGGGCCCATGCTTTGGCCCACGGGACAAACGATAACTGCTTGGCGCACTTCAACTTGGCGGTCGCCCTCCAAAACCGGGGGAACCATCAGGCGGCGAAGGATCATTACACCGAGGCACTGCGGCTCTATCCCGGCTACGACCAAGCGCGAAACAACTTGGGCGGTGTCCTCTATAGCCAGGGGAAGTACGAGGAGGCGGAGGCTCATTTCACCGAGGCGCTGCGGCTCAACCCCGGCAACGACAAGGCCCACTACAACTTGGGGAAGGTCCTTTCCCGCCGCGGTAAGTACGAGGAGGCGGCGGCTCATTACGCCGAGGCGCTGCGGCTCAATCCCAGCTCCGCCGAGGCCCACTACACCTGGGGCGTCGACCTCCAAACCCAGGGGAACTTTGAGGCGGCGGAGGCTCATTACGCGGAGGCTGTACGGCTCCGTCCCGGCGACGCCCAGGCCCACAATAACTGGGGCGCCGTCCTCTATACCCAAGGGAAGCACGAGGCTGCGGCTGGTCATTTCATCGAGGCACTGCGGCTCAGTCCCGACTTCGCCGATGCCCACAAAAACTTGGGCCTGGTGCTCTCTGCCCAGTGGAAGAACGAAGAGGCGGAGGCCCATTTGGCTCTGGCGGTGCGGTTTAATCCCGACTACGCCGATGCACACTACAACCTGGCCAAGATCCTTTTTCGCCTCAAGAAGTATGAGGCGGCGGAGCCTCATTTCACAGAGGCGCTGCGGCTCAATCCCGGCTACGCCGATGCACACGACAACCTGGGCGACATCTGCTTTCGGCGCAAGAAGTACGAGGCGGCGGCGGCTCATTTTACCGAGGCGCTACGGCTCAATCCCGGGGTAGTCACAGTTCACCACAACCTGGGCCTCGTCCGTGCCGAACAGGGGAAATACGAGGCGGCGGCCAGTCATTTTACCGAGGCGCTGCGGCTCGATCCCGGCTACGCCGCTGCCCACAACAGCCTGGGGACGATGCTCTCGCGCCAGAGGAAGTATGGCGAGGCGGCGGTTCATTTCAAGGAGGCGCTGCGGCTCAATCCCCGCTCCGTCGACGCCCACTACAACCTGGGCCTCGTCTTCTCCCACCTAGGGAATTACGAGGCGGCGAGGGCTCAGTACACCGATGCCATACAGCTCCAACCCGGCGACTCGAGGTCGTACAACGCCAGCGCGATGCTCATGGCCGCCTGCCCCGAAGCGAAGTTGCGTGACGGCAAGCGAGCAGTCCAATTCGCAACCCGCGCCTGCGAGTTGACGAAGTGGAAAAATCCACTCATTCTTGACACCCTCGCGGCCGCGCAAGCCGAGGCCGGCGACTTCGATACGGCGGTAAAGTCGCAAAAGAGGGCGATCGAACTTCTGACGGATCAAGGGCAGAAAGACGACTATCGCTCTCGGCTCGCGCTCTACCAGGCCAAAAGGCCCTACCGCCAGGCATCCCCACACCATTCCCCAACCGAATTGCCCCCATAATATACTGAAAGAGTTCAGCCAATGATAGCCGACGGCGGCGTGGAAATGATGAGGGCTGGATCGAGCAAGCCGCTCGATGAGATAACAATCGACCGCGAGGCACCCATTCCGTCGGCCTCCTGGAAGGCCGAGAGTTGGATCAAGCGAGCGATCGCCTTCGGTGTGTTTCTCACGGCGGCGGTCTTACTCTTCGCCCGGCTAGGGCACTACTCGCTCTGGGATGACGAGGCGACTACTGCGCTGACCGCACTGGGCGTCTGGCGAACGGGCGACACGACAGCCGTCATCGGCGACAACGTCGTGGGTTACCGGAATGGATCCCTCCTGGTCGGGCTGCGAGATCGACACACTCCCCCCCTGGGATTCTACCTGGCCGCACCATCGTTGGGGCTGCTGGGCTCGACGGCTTGGGCGGCCCGATTGCCATTTGCCCTGTGTGGGCTAGCCAGCGTCGCTATTCTCTTGCTCGGCCTGAAAAAGTCTCACGCCGACCTCACGACCTGGATCCTAATGGCCGAGGTGATTCTGGGCAATGTCTCCTTCTTCCTCTACTGCCGCCAGTGCCGCTATTACGCTCCTGCCATTCTGGCGACGTTAACCCTCGCCTTGCTCTACGTCTCCTGGGACGGCCGCAGGCGCTCGCTGGTGGCCTTCGCCCTGCTGTCGGTCGCGCTGCTGGCCGCAAACTACCTGAATTATGCTGCGCTCTACGTCTGCCTGGCGGCAGACTATCTGATCTGGGGCCGGAAGCGACGCCCTCTCACGGCCGGCGACTGGCCCTGGCTCATTTTTCCCCAGGTGCTCCTCGGGACGCCGATCGTCCTAGTGTGGAATCCCCTCGGCAAGGTCGCAGGCTATTATCAGACAGCCAACTGGCTCGTCGACAAGGCGACACTCTTTTGGTGGAACTGGCGAGATATGAATATAGTGTGAATTCGGAGTTGTGTCTTTAATCGTGCTGGCTCCCCTCTTATACGCCGCGCTCGGCAAGGCGGGCTCATTCGTCTCCCCCTGGCCGCGTTCATCTACGTGGCCCTTATCACGATCGCTTCGCCACAGTCGCTCGACGTGACCTCGATCGCTGATATCCGATACCTGGCGCCCATGATTCCTCTCTGCATGACGATCGGTGTCCTCTGCCTCCGCGTGATCTGCCCCAAGCCCCTCCCGGCCGCCTTGCTGGGGATGGTCGTATTCGGGACGAATCTGTTCCATGGAGGGCCGTGTATACGATGGGAATTTGAAGTCGAATATCGTATCGTATGTCGAAGAACTGGCCCGTCCCCCTCGCGACCCGTACACCACGGCCGCCCAGTGGATCAACGCCAACGTCCCGTCCGGCTGCTCGGTCTTCGTCGGGCCGAGTCACATGGTCTATCCCCTGATGTTTCACGCCCCGCGGGCCATCTATGCCTGGCAGTTCACGGCGCCCCCGCGCCTCAGTTCGAGGGACTCCCTCTGATCCACTTCCGCGCAATAGAATTACCTGACTACGTCGTCCTTTTCGGTCCCGCCGCCCAGGAACTGGCACCCGAGTCAGTCACCTCGCGAAACGACTTTTCGCTATGAGCGCACTGCTGTGCTGGATACGAATTGGGAGCAAGTTTTCCGCCCCGAGCTGTTATGGCACACGTTCCGACCGGTCCCTGTCCGAGACCCGGCGAGCGAGGCGATCCATGTCTTCAGCCGTGTCACGCCGCCGATCATCCCACGGCGCTCACACGCCGGCATGCAGCACCGACAGGGTTCTCGCATTTCCGCTATCTCCCGCCACCCTCCCGAGGAAGGATTGGACTCTCCCACGGCGGTTTCCCCACGTACTGGCGTGGGAGCGCCGGTCGATCTCGTCGCGGCCTATGCCCACAAGAACTTCGGCGCCGTCCTCTATACCCAGGGGAAGTACGAGGCGGCGGCGGCTCATTTCACCGAGGCGCTGCGGCTCAATCCCGGCTATGCCGATGCCCACAACAACCTGGGGACGATCCTCTTTCACCAGGGAAGGTATACAGAGGCGGAGGCGCATTTCGCCGAGGCCGTACGGCTCGAACCTGGCAATGTCCAAGCACACCACAACCTGGGCCTCGTGCTTTCCGGCTGCGGGAACTACGAGGCGGCGACGGCTCAGTTCGCTCTTGCCATAAGGCTCGAACCCGATGACCCGAGCGTGTACAACGCCAGCGCGATGCTCATGGCCGCCTGTCCCGAAGCGAAGTTCCGCGACGGCCAAGCAGCGGTCGAATTCGCAACTCGGGCTTGCGAATTGACCGAGTGGAAAGATCCACTAAGTCTTAACTCGCTTGCCGCCGCGCAAGCCGAGGCCGGCGACTTCGACGCGGCGGTCTCATCGCAAAAGAAGGCGATCGAACTTCTGAAGGATCAAGGGCAGAAAGACGACTATGGCTCCCGGCTCGCCTCTACCAGGCCAAAAAACCCTACCGTCAGTCCCGACAGGCCGCCCCGACTGAAGCACGCCGATGATACTGGACACGATCCGGGCGGGCTGATTATAACGCTACGGTCCTCTCATCTGTGTCCCGTATGGTTGCCGCCTCAATGATTCTTTGCGTTACCTTGAACCCGTGTCTCGACAAGACCCTCACAGTACCCTTTTGGCATCCGGGTGACCTGTTACGCGGAAAATCCATGCGCGAAGTTGTCGGCGGCAAGGGCAACAACGTTGCCCGGGCGCTGGCCCGGCTGGGACGAGTAGCACGCCCCGTGACATTTCTAGGCGGCTTCGTTGGGTCTCAGTGTAAATCCCTGCTTCGGAGCGAGGACGGTCTCGATCCCCTCGTGGTTCGGACCGAGGTACCTACTCGCGTCATCTTGACCGTCTTGACCGAGGGAACGACCGAGCAGACGGCCTTCTTCGACCCCGATCCCGCGATTACGTCGATCGATGCCGAGAATCTACATCAGGCGGTCGAAGAGGCACTGAATACGGGAGCGGTCGAGGCCCTGACTCTCTCCGGCTCGAGCCCAAGTCTCGCGACGCACTCCCTGTACAGCGAGTTGATCGGTTTGGCCCAAGCGCGGCGAGTGCCCGCATTTCTGGATACTTATGGCCCTGCCCTCGATGGCATCTGGGGGTTCTGGCCGACCGCGATCCAGCTCAACCGACGCGAAGCCGCGATCCGCCTGCGGAAAACGACCGTGACCGATAACGATGTGGCTGGCTTGCTTTGCGACTGGGACCGGCGGGGGGTGGTCTGTGGCGTCGTCACCGACGGGGCTAATCCGGTCTCGATCCTCTATCGAGGCCGGCGATTTCGAGCAATACCGCCTCAGATCCAAGTGGTCAACCCGATCGGCTCGGGTGACTCGCTTCTGGCCGGCTTAGTCGACGGCTGGCTCAGCCGGCTCGAGCCCGAGCCCCTGCTCCGTCATGCGATCGCCTGCGCGGTCGCCAACGCCCTCGTTTGGGATGCCGGTGCCATCGAGCCGGACAAAGTGGCGCGATGGCGTAAGAAAGTAGTCATCGAGCCCGTCGCGAGCCAGCCACATAGGACGATATAAAATCGCCGCCCCGAGATCCCTCATCGAGGAAATGACCTACTGGATCGGGCCTTTGATCTCCGGTGTTTTTTTGGTCTGCCTGGCGGCCTTCAAGATGTCAACCAACTCCTTCGTTTCCTTGATGAGAAGCTCGACCAGCTCCTTGTTCAGCTTGGCCTCCGCTTCTGCGTCCGGGGCGGTGCACGAACCCTCCGAACCCTCCTGGCCCTGCGGATTTTGCAGGGTCAAGCTCTACGTCCGTAAGCCTGGGGACGAACCCCTCAACAACCAGCTCGGACAGTGCCCCCCCCAATCTGTCCACCATCTGAAGAGTCTTGAGGAACTCGATGAATTTCTCCATTTCCTCCTTCGTGAATTCACCGCGCGCGGCTTTCTCTAGCTTGAGCCTCAGTGGTGAAGGCTCAGGCATGGCTGGACCGAGCCGTTCCATTTTCGACTCCTTCGACGTAATGTAGAGGATGCCATCGTCGACGAAGTACATCAGGTCAAGCTGATTGAGAAGCAGTTGCAGTGTCCGTCGCAGGGGGATACTCTCTAGCTCCATGTTCCTCACCGTGGAAGTCATGGACTTTTCCGCTTCCTGCAAACCGCGAGGATCGACGTAGATCGGAATTCCCCCGTACGTTTTGGTCGTGGTCGCCTGCTTAACATACTTGAGGACATCTTCAAGCGGGGTGTCTTCCTTAAAACTCATCGAGACGGGCTCGTCGAGCTTGGCAAGGACGAGCTGGGACCTGGCATCCTTGCCACGCCCGTCTTTGTTTCCGTGTCCGGACTCCGATCCTTTCCCGTTCTCTTCGTGAGACGAACTCAATTTGGCCTGGGCCAGCAATAGTTCGGCTTCGGCGGCGTAAGTTTTGATCTGGGCGGAGGAGATGCCCTCGGCCGATGGATTGACATGGTGCTGGGCTCGCGCAAGGCCGCGAATTCGCTGGAAATAGGCGTCCACAGCAGAAACTTTCTCTTCGGGCGCGTCGGCACATTCTTGCTGTGCCGCCATCAACCGTTTCGAGGCCTGATAGGCGCCCTCGAGCCCCTTGTTCGTCCTCTCGTAATCCTGAAATGCTTGAGCCCATTCCGAATTCGCCGCTTTAAGCAGGGCGCTCCGCAACTCGGCCAGGCCCTTGGGCTTATCCTCGTTCTCAGGCGTCGTTGATGCGAGCTTCTTCGGTGGGCTCGACTCAGGACCGCTCGGTGCAGGGTCCGCAGCGACCGACGCCACCGCGGAGGGCGTCTCGTTCTTCCTGGCCTTCGCATTTTGCCGAGCCATCACGCCCACGCCGGTAAAGGCCAGTCCGCCGACGAGCAAGGCTGCGCCGGCCCATTTGATCGAATTCAAAAACATGGATGCAAGTACTCCTTCGACAAGAGAAGTGATCGACGTGGATGCTACTTGAGCAGTCGATTGGCCGAGGGCCAACTTCAGATACGACTTGACGGTTCGAGCGAGTAATTGCCGGTGTTGGGCAGCCGATGCGTCGGAGGTCGAAGCGAGTGACAATGCCCCTACGGCCGGCGCCAACCCGCGGCGGGCGAGCCGCGACTGCAATAGCTCGCGAGCGCGCCAATCGCCCCTTGACCGTGCCCAGCGGCCAATTGAGCTGCCGAGCCGCCTCTTCGTGCGTTTGACCTTCGAGATAGCAGAGGACCACGGGATGGCGATATTTCGACGGCAATCGATTCAGTTCCTGGTCGATGATTTCGCCGAGCTCCCGATTGGCGGCCGAACGGTCGTCAGCGACAGCCGCGACTTCACAGTTCAACGGCTCGATGCGGCTCCGCTTGGCTGCTTCCGTCCGTGCTCGCATTGCCACCCGCGTGGCCACGCCATAGAGCCACGGCCCGATCGCATCGCGCGGACCAAGGTGGCGAGCCCGACGGACGAGGACCAGAAACGTCGCCTGGAACGCGTCTTCGACGTCCGGTTGATGAGCCAGCATGCGGCGGCAAACGCCTAGCACCATCGGGCCATGCCGCGCGACCAGGGCCTCGAACGCAATTTCATCGTGGCTTTCTAGGTATCGTTCGAGCAGTTGCCACTCTGACAGTCCGGCAACCGTTTCTCCTCGAAAAATGCGGGCGAGGTCCGGCGTAGCGAGGCGATGATGGCCCATAACTACCTCCGTCAACTGATGCAATCCTCTTTATTATGCGGGTTCGACGTCGTTTGGATACAACTTTCTCCAGATTGGGCGCTTTTTTCGAGACGCTTGTTCGCACCCATCGAGGATCACCCATCGAGGATCACATTGCCCCAAGCGGGCCAATGTGTTAAGTTAAGTCCTGTGTCGTTGCTTGAATCGTGAATAACCGGTGCGGAATCCAGGACTTAGTCTTCAGTCTCGGGGCAAGTTAGGGCGCGGGCCATTCAGCGCTTTGGCTGCGTGCGCTGCCGCGCTGCGGTCACAGGGCAACCCTCGAAGTTGTGTCCACTTGGCAGGGAGGCCAAGGACATTGAGTGACTCTGGCGAGGACGCGCTCTGGTTCATGGGCGATCTCTCCGACCCGTGGGTCGTGTCGATCGCCGAGGCGATGGCCCGGTGTTCGGGCATCGTTCAGGTCCATTGTCCCGGGGATCTTCCCGTGCGTCCATTTGGGCCCGACCGGCTGCCGCGGTTGATTGTCATCCACAGGCACCGGTTCACGGCTGTCGACGCCCAGCGTCTGAAAGCTTACCGGGTTTTGCCGCTTACCGGGCAGTCACCCGCGATTCTCCTGTGCGTGAGCCCCTACGTTCGATACGATGCACTTGAGCGCTGGTCGGCACTGGTCGATTTCGTCGTTTCTGAAGCGACGGCCGAAGACATCCTACCCGGATACGTCAGCCGACTGGTCGAGCGGCGAGATAGCCGATCAAAGGCGCCTGCGGGGGCCGGCGTTCGCATCGAGGTCGCCGGCGCCAACCACGACCTGTGCGGCACCCTTGTCGAGGCGTGCACCAACGCGGGATACACCGCCATACGGGTTCCAGATCTCGCCGTTGATGGCGGTACCAGCCCGACCGCACGTCCCACCGCCGGCGTCGAGCGAACATTGACGCTCTGGGACGTGCCTGTCCTCGAGCCGGACTGGTCTGGAAAGCTCAAACGGCGGTCCACTTCGAGCGGGCCGGTGATCGCACTAACGGGCTTCGCGGATCGAGAGATCGTGACGCTCGCCAAGGCAAGCGGAGCCATCGCCTGCCTCGATTTGCCCTTCCACGTCGATGATCTGATCGACGTCATCGATCGCGCGGTCAGCACGCTCCCACCCGATCGCTGGCCAAGCCCTGTACGGGCCGAACAACCTCATCTTGTGCCCCCCCCGCCCCGACGGCGCAAGCACCATCGCGAACGGCCCGTGCACGTGCCTCCGTGGTCAGATCAGGGTGGAAATTAGTGGCGAGTGACTTCGTGGCTTTGTGGCTTGTGGCTTGTGGATAGTGGCCAGTGGCTTGTGGCCAGTGACTAGTGAACGGCACATTCAACGGGATAACAGCAACGGGCTTTTCTAGAACACTGCGTGCACATGCGTTGCCCACGGCCCATACCAACCCAAAGCGCCAGCGAGGGGATCGCCAGTGGAATCCTCGCTGACGCTTCGGGTTAGCGGAATCCTCGCCGGCGCATTCGGGTTAGCGGAATCCTTGCTGGCACTTCGGGTTAGTATTAGTGGACCTCGAGGCTTTTCTGTGCACCATTAAGTGTGTGGACCGATCGCATCCCCAAGGGGTTCCGAGTCGCCATTATTCACATAAACTCGGGTTACTAGCCACTAGCCACCACCCATCATGCCCAAAAAGCCGAGTCGATCCCCGAAGAGCAAAGCGATCAAGGAGCTCAAGGACCTGACGCGAGAGATTCAGCGCACCGGGGTTTCCCGAGATTCTCGCCGCCCTCAAGAACGGTCGCAGTGCGACAGTTGATGGCGCGTGGGGCTCGGCGTCGGCGCTGACCGCGGCAGCCCTTGCGCTGCACGCACCGTCCGCCATGGTGATCTTGATCGCGCATGTGGGTGACGTCGACGACTTTCGGGACGACGTGGCTAGCTTCGCGGGAATCGTTCCCGAGGTTTTCCCAGCCTGGGAAAAGCTGCCGCGCGAGCTCAACGCCGCCGAGGAGGTCTTCGGCCGAAGAATGAGGGTGCTCAAGAAACTTGCGACCGCCAACCCGCCCAAGCTCATCGTCGCACCCTTTCAGGCCACGCTCCAGCCGGTACCAAAACCCGAGGCCCTGGCGCGGATGTCGCGCACCGTCGCCGTCGGCGACGTGATTCCTGTCGAAACTTTGACGGCCTGGCTGCTCGAGCGCGGCATGTCGCGAGCCGAAGTCGTCGAGGTCGCGGGTGAATTCAGCGTGCGCGGCGGTATCGTCGATGTGTTCCCCACCGACTCGACCGACCCCGTGCGCATCGAGTTTTTCGGCGATGAGATCGAATCGATCCGCCCGTTCGACGTCGAATCTCAGCGCTCGCTCGATCGCTGGAATTCCGTCATCCTCACCGCCGCGCTCGGCCTGGACGAGGCGGATCTGACGAGCTTCGGCCATCCGGTCGACTACTTTCCTCCGGGGACATGGGTGACGCTGCTCGAGCCCGCCGACCTCCGCGAGGAAGGCCGCCATTATCTCAGCCGCCTCGAAGACAGTCGCGGGCTCTTCACCGTCGAACGCAGCTTCGAGCGTCTCATTCGTTTCCCCACCATCGCGGTCTCGACCTTGTCCGCTGACTCGCTGGAGGCGACATGCCACATGCGGATCGAGAGCATCGAGCGGTTTTCCGGCGAGCTCACCAAGGTCAAGGCCGAGCTCGAGAGCGCGGCCGCGGGCGAAAACGTCCTGATCGCCTGCCATAACGCCGCCGAGGTCGAACGCCTGGGCGAAGTTTTCGCCGACACCGAGCTGGCTCAATCGCGACGGCTTCACCTTACCGTCGGCCGGATCAGGGCTGGTTTCCACCTGATCGACGCCCAAACTCTGGTGATCGGCGATCACGAGTTGTTCGCCCGCGCCGAGATCCGCCGGCCGGTCACCCGCAGACGCTACGAGAGCCGAGCCATCGACAGCTTCCTCGACTTGAACGAAGGCGACCTCGTTGTCCACGTCAATCATGGAATCGCGCGGTATCGCGGGCTGCACTTCGTGGACAAGTCGGCTGAGCACGCCGAGGAGACATTACTCCTCGAGTTTGCCGAGGGGACGAAGCTCTACGTCCCGATCGCCAAGATCGACCTGGTTCAAAAGTATGTCGGCGGCGGCAAGGCCGATCCCACGCTCTCCAAGATCGGCACATCCACCTGGGAAAAACGGAAGAAGCGCGTGGAGGACGCGGTCGTCGATCTGGCACAGGAGTTGATCGACATCCAGGCCCAGGCGCGAGCACTCCCGGTTTTAACTATCCGGCGGAAGACAGCCACTGGATGGCCGAATTCGAGGCGGCCTTTCCCTATGAAGAGACGCCCGACCAGCTCGCCGCCATCGAGTCGGTCAAGCGCGACATGGCCGAAGGCAAGCCGATGGATCGCCTGATCTGCGGCGACGTCGGCTACGGCAAGACCGAGGTCGCCATCCGGGCGGCCTTCAAGGCCGTCGACGCCGGCAAGCAGGTGGCCGTGCTGGTGCCGACCACGATCTTAGCCGAGCAGCACCACCGCAGCTTTTCGGCCCGCATGGCCGAGTTTCCGTTCACGATCGAGGCCGTCAACCGCTTCCGCCCCAAGCCGGAAATCCGCGACGTTTTGAAGCGCACCGCCGCCGGCGGTGTCGATATCTTGATCGGCACCCATCGCATTCTTCAAAAAGACGTCGCCTTCAAAGACCTCGGCCTGGTGATTATCGATGAGGAGCAACGCTTCGGCGTCGAAGACAAAGAGTGGTTGAAGAGCTTGCGTAGCACGGTCGACGTCCTGACCCTCTCCGCCACGCCGATTCCGCGCACGTTGCATATGAGCCTTTTGGGTATCCGCGACATCTCCAATCTCGAAACTCCGCCGCCGGACCGCAAGGCGATCGAAACGCGGGTCACCAGATTTGACCGCGAGGTGGTCAAGCGGGCGATCATGCGCAAGCTTAACCGCGACGGCCAGATCTATTTCGTCCACAATCGCGTGTACGACATCGTGACCATCGCCGATCTGATCCAGTCGATCGTTCCCGAGGCGCAGCATTGGCATCGGGCACGGCCAGATGCATGGCGAAGAGCTGGAAAAAACCATGCTCGCCTTCATCAAGCGCAAGTTCGACATCCTGGTCGCCACCACCATCATCGAGAGCGGCCTCGACATTCCCAACGTGAACACAATTTTCATCAATGAAGCCGACAAGTACGGCCTCGCCGACTTGCACCAGCTCAGGGGCCGGGTCGGCCGGTACAAACACCGGGCATACGCCTATCTCCTGCTCGAGTCAGACAAGTCGGTCACGCCCAACGCGGTCAAACGTCTCAAAGCGATCGAAGAATTCACCGCGCTGGGGGCGGGCTTCAAGATCGCCCTGAGAGACCTCGAGATCCGAGGCGCGGGCAATATCTTAGGCGCCGAG
This sequence comes from uncultured Isosphaeraceae bacterium, assembly GCA_963829765.1. Lineage (GTDB taxonomy): Bacteria > Planctomycetota > Planctomycetia > Isosphaerales > Isosphaeraceae > CAWFRS01. The sequence goes on from CAWHKI010000210.1 coordinate 56,328, forward strand.
CAGTCCGGCCACATCGAGAGTGTCGGCTACGAGCTGTATTGCTCACTGCTGGAGTCGGCCGCCCGTTCGCTCACCAATCAGCCCGAAAAGCCGCTCTTTGAATGCTCGGTCGAACTGGGCTGGCGCGCCTATCTACCGCGCGACTACGTCCCCGCGGCCCGCATCAAGCTCGAGCTCTATCGCCGCTTGAGCCGGCTTCGCACGCTTAATCACTTGAATGACTTCCGCCAGGAGATGATCGACCGCTTCGGCCCCCTGCCCCGGCCCGCCGAAAACCTGCTCACGGAGACCGAGATTCGCATCATGGCTGGTGCGTGGAAGATCGAGCGTATCCACGTCGAGAGGGGAGAATATGTGGTGTTAACCTATGCCGACGCCGCCCGAATCGGGGCCCTGGCCCGCCGCCACCCGGGGCTGGTCCGGGTCGTCGACGCCAAGAAAGCTTATGTCCCCCTCGGCGAAGACCCCGTCAAGACGCCGGAAATTGCCGAGCGCTTCGCGACTTGTTGCGGACTTGAGAGGAAAAGGGGACGGGAGTCTTTTGCAGTGCTGCCGAAGCGATTTCCAATGCCGGCTCCGTCGCCGTGCATGAAAAGACTCCCGACCCCTTTTCCGACCCCTTTTCCCGTGCGACCCCTTTTCCCGTGTTTTTGGCCTCGTTGCGGCTCATTGATGACAAGTTGCCTCACCTATTGGCGCAGCGGTGTCGGTTGATACGATCGTAGAAAGCCGCTTTCGCAAATCAAATCCATTCATCCTTCGGCGTTTTAGGGGGAAAAAACTTAGTACGCGTCGTTTCGAGATCACCAACTCAAGAAAGCAGGCGTCACCGATGGACAATCAGGCAGATCCGAGCAAGTTTCGAAGCTCGCTCCGCCGACTGGCTGGTCGGTGGCGGCAACTCCTACTGCTTTGGCTGTTCGTCGTTCCTCTAACCATCCTGTTCATCCGGGAGTTCATCCCGCCCACCTATGAAGTGATAAGCCTGCTGCGAATCGAGCCGGCACAGCCTGAAATCTTGGCCCCGCCCAATAGGGAAGCGACTGAGGTTCAGAATAAGAACTATCTCAAGACTCAAATAGGCTTGATCACCAGCAACAGGGTGCTTAACCCTGCGATCGCCGATCCGCTCGTCGTCAACCTGCCGATAATCAGAAACAATAAAGATCCCAAGGCCAATCTGCTCAAGAAGTTGAAGGTCACGATCATCGAAGACACCAATCTGATCAAAGTAGCCTTGGAATTACCGAACCCTGATGAAGCCGTCACGATCGTCCAGTCCATCGTTCAATCCTACCTCGCGCAAAATACGGATTACAGTCGCAGCGCCAACCGCGACCTGATGGAGAGCCTGAAGTTACAACTTTTGAAGCTCGGAGACGAGATTAAATTGAAGCAAGATCGTTTGAGGGACCTGAATCGCAAAGGCAGACCGGCATTTCTTAGACCCCGTGAAATGCTCAATCAAAAGACCGCGACCGATCCGAAGCAGCCCACCTTGAACAAAGTCACGCCAGATCAGTTCACCAAATTGATCGATCTGCAGGTGCAGTGCGATCTTGATTACCTCGAAGCCTGGCGCGGCTCGAGGCGACCAGGGCTGTCCGCGAGCGGAACTTCGATAAAATCCACCAAGAGATGGAAGCCCGCGCCCAGGAGGAGTTCAGAAAGGATCCCAAGGTGGTCGCGCTTATGGATCAGATTGAAGAATCCAGGAAGCTAGCCGAATCGCGGGACCCGGTCCCGTCCCCGGCCGTGCTGGCGGCCCGCGAACGACACCAACGGCTATCCAAAGAGTACGACGCACTCTGGGCAAGCCGAGGCCCGGGTATCCGCAAGCGTTTGGCGGAGAGCGATCAGAGCCTGTTGTCGGACGCAAGGATCCGCGAGTTGGAAGTGGGCGTTGAGACCGCGAAGCGGAAGAAAGAGGGTTTCGCCCAACAATTTGAAAAAATGGAAATGGTCGGCGAGCCCAAGAGCGATGATGATTTTGAGGCTGCCCACCTGAACTATCAAATCCAAAGCCTTCTCAACTGGGAAGAGATCGTCAAACGAAACCTCGAACAATTAAAGTTTGAGGCAAGCCAAGACAAGCACCGCGTCGTCCTGGTCGACCCCGCGGCGGCTCCCAAAGAACCGTCCAACAACAAGCGGATTAACTACATGGCGATCGCACCGGCGGCTGTCTTATTCTTACTCGTCGGACTGTTTTTAACACAGGAAATCGTGGCCGGGAGGCGCTCGGCGAACGGCTCGCGTTAGCTAACGAGTGCCCGCCAGCCGCGCGACAAAAGCGGCGTGCTCGCTGGTCGCGCAGCCCAGGTCGACGATGGCGCGGAGCCGCCGTGTGTCGCCGTTTAATAGCGCGGCCGGATCAAGCCAAAGGCCGGGAAACACGGTTGAACGGTACAAACCCCCGTCGCCGATCGATTGTCGCACGAGCGTGCCTTGGTCAAGGTGTAACCAGCAAATCTCGTCTGGTTCGATGGCGCGAACGACATATTCGGTCACGCCGGCTCGCTGGTAGTCGTCCAGCTTTGGTCCGAAGTCAACATAGCGTGTCGCCTTGGCGACCTCGACGACGAGCTCAGGAGCCCCATGGACGAACCCGCCCTCGTTCCACGTCCGCCCACCGTATTCGGGCAAGATTCGGAGCAATCCGTCGGGCTGCGGCTCGCTCTTCCAGCCGATGATTGTCGTGGCGTTGTCCATGGCCCGCACTCCAGGCGTGTTCTCGGCGTAATAGCTGAGCCATACGATCACGGGAACCTGGGCTTCACCATGCTCTAGACCAACAGGACTCGGCATGTGGACAACTCCGTCAATCAATTCGGCCCGGGTTCCGGGCGGCATCGCCTCGTACAGCGAGTGAAACGTGGGCTGGTCAAGTCGTTGGCCCTCCACCAGCGTCTTGGGCGCTGCGTGCATTGCAATGTGGTTGGTCATGAACGTGCAGCCTCCGGTTTCAAATGCAACCCTGACCACGCCGCGGCGGCCCGCGACGGCGTTCGCCGACGGCTCTCGCTAGACTCCCTTTGATCGTACCATGAGCTTGCCGTCTCCGGTAAGCCGCGAGCGGCACGGCTCTGAGATCGCACGATGCTGGTGGGTCGCTTGGTCGCGCGGACCGGCCGCCTAAACCGGCCCGTACGTGGAATAGAAGCTGGAGAAATCATTATCGAAAACGAAGTTCGTGAAGGAGACGGTCACGGAGATATCGACTCCCTCGACGAAATGGAAGCAGCCGATCGGCAGGAAGAGAATCTCCCCTGGATTGAGCAGGAAATCAAGGATTTGCGGCTCGCCGAGAGCGGGGTTTCGCGCGGCAGGCGTGACACGGCCGTCGATTCGCGAAAAGCAGTGAAGATAATTGCGCATCAGCGGCAGGTCCCACGACGGCGCGAGCTTGATGCGCTTGCGGCCGATCACCTGCGCCATGAAATTGTTGGTCAGGTCGTGATGGAACGGCGTGATCGTGCCGGCGGGCCCATCCAGAAGAAGCCGCCCGGAGGGTTCGCGGTGAGATACTCGGGCACCTGAACGATGTCGTCCCACAACTCGGACAGGATTTTTCTGTTCAACGAATTGTTGTTGGCCGTCAGGTAAAAATCGTTGGTCTGGCCGGCCGTCCGCACCTTCTCGACGAAATCGCCGAACCGGATCTTCTGAATATATTTCTCCCGTTCGGTCTCGTAATTCGGGCCCGCGGTCCGGCCCATCTGCACTTCGACCACGCGATCGCCGAATTCGCGGGCGAAATAGTCGAGGCCCCATTTGCCCATGGCAGGCCAGTCATCCATCATTCCGGTGATGATGACCGGCCGATTGGTCGAGTAATATTCACGGAGAAAATCGTCGCGCGATAGCTTTTGCCGGCGCTCGATCTCGGTGGATTGGGGATGCAGGCGGTTGCACTTGCGATAAACCGCCAGCAGCCAGTCGCGCTTCTCCAGGCGTTTGAGCAATAGTTCGGCGCCCTTGATGTAAGGGCTGCGCGCGGCCGCTTCGATTTCACGAGCGGATTCCTCGGCGGAGAAACCGCTCGAGGTCATGGACTCGAGAAGACTTTGCGGCGAGTGCCCGACCATCAGGTTTTCCGCGATCCAGCGCCGCCATTCGTCGTCGACGCGGTGGGTCGCGTCCCGCGGGCCCGACGGCCGGGGCGACTAACGAGGCATCATCGGACGGTTCTTCTTCTGAATCATCCGGCTCCAGTTCAGCGGACTCATCCTCATCGTCATCCATTTCTTCGCTTTGATCCATCGTCGCCATTGACACATAGGATTGGGAATAGACCCAGGCTAGTCGCTCTTCGCGTGGCTGATCCACCGCGACGGTGGTCAGCGACGATGGAGGCACATCGCCCGAGGCCAAGCCCCCCTTTTTCTCGCGTGCGGCACTCACGCTAGCCGGGGCCGCGCCGGGCCACCGGAACTCGCGGAAGAGGGGCTTTCCGTCACGGTCGAAATGCCGCGCACCCGCGGGGGTTTTACTTTTGTCATGTGATAGGTCTCGGCTTCCCGGCCGACCGCGTCGCGACCTTGAAAGTAGTCTTTCTGCCAATCGGTCGGGTTGACCTCGCCCGACGCCTTTTGATCGTGAAAACGCCGGCGCCCTGGTCCCACTCGCGGTAGGCGCGGTATAAGTCGGGATTGTCGGTCAGTTTTTGATAAGAGACGTCGGCCGCTTCAAGATCCGCGCAGATGTTGCTCGCGAGCGGAATCGCCTGGAATAATGGTTCTCCTTGATCGAACCGAACTGGTTCGTTGGGCGTCATGATCTTCCAGTTCATCGTGAACGACATACTGAGCCAATCGCTCTCGATGAGCGCCGTGAGCGGATGAGCGTTCCGCTTGAAGTAATTGGCCGGGCCGCAGATCAAGAGGCGAGAGCCCGCCGGCTTGGTGCGAATCAGAAAGGGGGTGTTCCAGGTGATAATCCCCTCGCCGAACTGGCTGTTGATCCAGTTCTGCCAAAGGCCCGCCGAGGCGTCGAACCGGAAATCCACGGTCCCAGGACTGCTGGAACCGCGCCAGGTGGCGGTGAAACCCACCGGGTTTCGAATCCACCAGCCCGTTTGATTGACGATCGTCAGCGGTAGGCAGCGATAGGCGAAGCGGTGCGGCGTCGCGTTCATCCAATCGCGCTGCCAGTCGGCCCAGCCCCATTCCCATCCCGTCCCGTCCGCGCGGTTCTGCTTGAGCATCGAGTCTTCGGCGATCTGATAGATCTCGACCTCAAGTCGACCGTTATTCATGATAATCTCTCCACGATTCTCAGGTGGCACTGCCGCCTCGAAACTGTAAAGAAACCGCCAGCGGAGACTTTCTCAACCGCACGGGGAGCCCGAGTGCCTCGGACTTCTAGTACAGACTGGTCAAGGTGTCAAGGCAGTCGCCGCAACCGGCCCAGAGAAAGCATTCGATCGAGGACGAGAAAGCCCAACGCCAGCCCTACCCAAGGGGCGTAATGTTCATTGTAACGAGTCAGGATCTGTCCGCGTACACGGCTCTTCTCGAGCGCGTCGATGGTCCGGAACACTTCGTTCAGTGCGTCGCCACTGGCGGCGGCGAAAAAGCGGCCCCCGGTGATCTGGGCCAATCGCTTCAGGAGCGCGTAAATTCGGCCGCGCGACGTCCGGCATAGCCGGGAGTTTCACCCCCGGATCGATACCCTGCGTGATTCCGCCAGCCCGCCCAATGGCGATCGTGTGCATGATCACTCCCAGGTCGCGGACAAGTTCAGCGGCTTTTTCGGGATCGATTGGGTGAGGTACCGCGGGGTCGTTGTTGCCGTCGGTCAAGAGGACGAGCACCTTCTTCTTAGGAGGCGCGGCCAGGAGTGCTTCGAGGCTCCAAGCAATCGCGTCACCGATGTTCGTGCCATCGTCCCCCGGCCGCGCCGATCGGAGCGCCACCATCGTTTCCAGCAGAAACGCGTGATCGAGGGTCGGTGGACATGCCAGATCGGGATAATTGGCGAATACGACCAGGCCAATCAGGTCGCCGGATCGACCTGCGACGAACTGCATGAATGTCGTCTTGGCGGCGATCAACCGCGAAATGAAACGTGTGCCCATGTCGGTGGGAAAATCGATCGCGTTCATGCTGGAGCTGTTGTCGAGGGCAATGACGATGGCGACCCCCTGCCCCGCGATTCGGGTCGTGCCTCCAACGGTTTGCGGCCGAGCCAGCGCCACAGCCAGACAACCAATCGCCAGCCCGCGGAGGATCGCGGGCAACGCCGGCAGCCAAAACCAACGGATTCGGTGGCGCGCCGGGAACGCGCCCAGGTTAGGCCAGGAGATTCTCGGACGAAGGCGTTCCAAGAGCCAGGGGAGCGGGAGCAAAGCCAGAAGCCAGAGCCAGCCCGGTTCAGCAAAATGCATGCGGTAGCTCAGGGCACGATACGGAGTGGTCGATCAAATGGCCTAGTCCTTCCAATGGCTGCCGATCAGGGCCTGCGCGCCGCCAGCGCGCGGTGAAGAGCGTTTTCGGGATCGGGGTCGAGCACTGTCAAGTGGCCCATTTTTCGGCCCAGGCCCGGAGTGCGCTTGCCGTAAAGGTGGAGTTTCACCCCGGGGTCGCGTCGCAGTGCGGCATCCCAGCGCGGTTCGCCGCCCGCCTGACTCCACAAGTCGCCGAGCAGGTTGACCATCGCCGCCGGCATCAGCAAGTCCGGCTTGCCCAGCGGCAGGCCGCACAAGGCTCTTACCTGCTGCTCGAACTGGCTGGTGCAAGCCGCCTCAATCGTCAGGTGCCCCGAGTTGTGGGGCCGCGGGGCAATTTCGTTGACCAAGAGTCGGCCGTCGGCCTGTAAAAAGAACTCGACGGTCACGACGCCGACCGTCTCCAGCGCCTGGGCGACCGACAGCGCCAGCGCACGCGACTCCTGGCTGACGACGGGACCCAGCGGCGCGGGCATCAAGGTCGTGTCCAGAATGTGGCGCTCGTGGCGGTTGAGTGCGAGCGGATAGCAGACGGCGCGGCCGTCAGCACCCCGGGCCACGACAACCGAGACTTCCGCGGCAAACTCGACCCATCCCTCGGCAACACAGGCTGCGCAGCCCAGACTTGCCCACGCGCCATGGGCCGAGGATGCGTGTTCGACCAGAAGCTGGCCCTTGCCGTCATAGCCCGAGGCAGCCGTCTTGAGTATCAAGGGCAGACCGAGGTCGCGGATCGCGACGCCAAGTTCCTCATGACTCCGGACCGGTCTCCAGGGGGCGTGAGGAATGTCGTGGCGGACGAGGAAAAGCTTCTCGCTGAGCCGGTTCTGGCAGATCCAGAGTGTCCGCCATCCCGGACACACCAGACGGTGGCGGGCCAGCCAGCGCAGGGCGGGGGCCGACACGTTCTCGAACTCAACGGTCACCGCTTCAGCACGCTGGGAAAAGTTTCGCAGCGCCGGCAGATCATCCGGTGCACCGATGACGGTCCAGTTCGCCACCTGCGCTGCCGGGGCCTCTTCGGTCGCGCTCAACACGCCGGCACGGTAGCCCATCCGCTGCGCAGCCTGGATGAACATTCTGCCCAGTTGCCCACTGCCGATCACCCCCAGCGACGCGGGCGGAAAAAGACCACGGCTGTTGATCAGCTCAGGGCGTTGGGCGGGGTCGGACATCGTCATGACGGAAATTCTCCTACGGCATCGGTTTGAGCCCGGCGGAAGTGGGCAAGGGCCTCGCGAATCGCGGGATATTTCCGCGCCAGGATCGCGGCGGCCAAAAGAGCCGCATTGGCCGCGCCCGAGGCCCCGATGGCCAGCGTTCCGACGGGCACTCCCCGCGGCATCTGCACGATCGATAATAACGAGTCGACCCCGCGCAGCATTTTGCTTTCCACCGGCACGCCCAAAACCGGCAACATCGAGATCGCCGCGACCATTCCCGGCAAATGAGCCGCCCCCCCGGCGCCGGCGATAATCACCTCGAGGCCCCGCCCCTCGGCTTCTCGTCCGAAATGAAACAGGCGGTCGGGGGTCCGATGGGCCGAGACGATTCTTGTCTCGTGAGGGATGCGAAGCTCTGTCAGCAAATCGGTGGCGTGGTGCATCGTCTCCCAGTCAGACTTGCTGCCCATGACCACGCCGACGAGCGGTGTTTCTACTGAAATCTCGGTTGCCATGTCGTTCCTTGGTTGAGTCGCCAAACGGCTTTATTGTACCGGAATGCACGGTCACGCAGCGACCCGTCTTCCGCGGCTCTGAATTGACCGCATCGTCACGAACCGGGACAATCACGGCTGGTCATCTTCACGCTTTCGGAGCCAGCTCATGCCCTCACCGTTTCCCGGGATGGACCCGTATCTGGAAAGCCCGCGGTTTTTCCCCGATCTGCATGCCGGACTGATTTTCGCGATGAAGGCCGAGTTGCAGGGCCGGCTATCGCAAGCCTATTACGCACAATCAGGCCAGCGAGTCTGGCTGGAGGTTTCCGGCGGACCCGCCAGTGCAGCTCGACTTACAGGCGGCGTTCAACCGCGCCTACGACGCCGGCCCTTACCGCAAGGCCATCTGGTACGGCAAAGACCCAATCGATCCCCCATTGGATTCTGAGCAAGCCGCTTGGGCTGCGACGACCGTGAAGGGGGTCAGTACAAGCAAGGGCTGAGTCGTGTGACGACCGGGCTCATCGCCACATCTGAACTGACCCGAAAAATGGAAGCTTTGGAGTGTTTATGGATTCACGTGAATTTGGGCTGGGCGTGATCGGCTGCGGGGGTTTTGGACTCTATGCCCTTCAGCAATTCGTGCAGGTCCCGGGTGTGAAGTTGACGGGGTTGGCGGGAACACATCGCGAGGCGGCCCTGGCCGCCGCGCGGCGGTTTGGCGTTCCCGACATCGAGGAAGTTGATAAACTCTTGGCCCGCGGCGACGTCGATCTCGTCTACATCGCCACCCCACCGTTCCTGCATTACCCTCAAGCCCTGGCCGCGCTCGAAGCCGGCAAACACGTGATCTGCGAGAAACCGCTCGCCCTGACGGTCGAGCAGGCCGACACCTTGATTGATGTGGCACGGAAGAAAGACCGCGTGCTCGTGGCCAACTTGATGCAGCGGTACAACCTGTTGTACGACGCGGTTAAGCGCCTGATCCAATCTCAAACGCTTGGCGATCTACTCCACGGTTACTTTGAAAACTACGCTTCCGACGAATACTTACCACCAGAACACTGGTTTTGGGACCGGAGTCGAAGCGGAGGGATCTTTATCGAGCACGGCGTGCACTTCTTCGATTTGTTCGCGGGTTGGCTCGGGGCGGGAACGGTCGTCGCGGCCGAGCGGAGCATCCGGCCTGGGTCATCTCCGCCGATCGAAGAGCAAGTCCAATGCACGGTCCGTTACGGTCCGACGGCGCTGGTCAACTTCTATCACGGCTTTACGCAGGCGGCGAGGATGGACCGACAGGAGCTGAGGTTAATCTTTGAGAAGGGCGATGTGACGCTTTTCGATTGGGTGCCAACCAGGGCACGAATCCATGCGATCGCCGACGAGGCCGGAACGCGAGCATTGTGCGAGCTGTTCCCGGGCGCGCGGCTCGATGTCTCAGCGAGTTATGCCGCCAAAGACCGCGCCTGCCAGGGCCGGCACAAGCCAATCGACGCTTACCAGATGATCGAGCTCTCCTGGGGTGACGGCACCAACAAGTCACATCGCTACGGCGAGCTTCTTCGGGCCATCATGACCGACCAGGTCGCCTGGATCCATGACCATTCGCACGAGCGAAAAATCACCGAGGTTAATGGCCGCGATTCACTGTCCGTCGCCTGTACAGCCGACCGAATGGCCCAGGCTTAATCGTGGAAGGAGCCTGAAATGCTCTTGCAGCGGCATTTTGAGCGGTTGCTTTTGAGTCCCGCCGATCTCAAACCTTTGCGCGACGATTTCGAGGTCGTCGGGGTGTTCAATCCCGGGGCGATCGTCGTGGACGGCGAAGTGGTCCTGCTTGGTTCGGGTGGCTGAGCGCCCGCGCGAGCGCCGCGCCTGGCTTCACGGCACTGCCGCGCTGGGTCCCCGGCGAGGGTCTGGTGGTCGACTGGGCCCGCGACGACACGCTCGAACCGCTCGATCCACGAGTCGTGAAGCGCAAGGCCGACGGCCTCGTGCGGCTGACGTTCATCTCTCACTTACGCGTTGTCCATTGCGGCGACGGGCGTTCCGTGAATCAAGTGTCCGACGTCCGCTTCTTGCCCGAGACGGCGCTGGAAGAATTCGGCGTTGAGGATCCGCGCATCACGGCGATCGACGGCCGATATTATTTCACCTACGTCGCCGTCTCGCGCCACGGCGCGGCGACCGCATTGGCCTCGACAAGAGATTTTCGCCAATTCGATCGGCATGGCGTGATTTTCTGTCCGGAGAACAAGGACGTCGTCTTGTTCCCGGAGCGAATCGACGGTCAGTATGTCGCGCTTCATCGTCCCAACGCGGCGACGCCGTTCTGCCGTCCCGAGATGTGGGTCGCGCGGTCGCCGGACCTGATCCATTGGGGCCGCCACGAGTGTTTGCACGGCGGCGGAGCCGAATGGGAGACAGGCCGTGTCGGCGCAGGCACACCGCCCGTGTGCGTTGATGCCGGCTGGCTCGAAATCTACCACGGCAATCGTCAGCCGACCCGGCCGGGCGAGGTGGGAACATACGCGACCGGCGTCTTGTTGCTCGACCGACACGACCCGGCACGCGTACTCGGCCGGACAGCGGCGTCGGTCTTCGAGCCGACGGCCGAATTCGAACGGCACGGCTTTGTGCCGGACGTGGTGTTTCCTACGGGGATCGTCGAGTCGGGAGATTCGTACCTGATCTATTACGGCGCCGCCGATTCGTGTACGGCCGTGGTCGAGTTTTCGAAGTGCGAAGTCTTGGGGGCATTAACATAGCGCATCGTTCAAGCAAATGTGAGAGCGTCACCCAGTGGAAGGCGGGCCCAAATCTTAACCCGAAGCGCCAGCGAGGGTTCCGCTGGTGTCCCCTCGCTGGCGCTTCGGGTTGGTATGGGAACATAGGCGTGTTTCGTCGGCCTCGCGCGTATTGGGCAGTTCAAGACGCGTGATCTTGAGGAGCGGCCACGGGGGTCCGAGTATTAACCCTGGTTAGGCTCCAGGCCGCATCGCACTATCCAGCACTGACGCGAGTGCCTCCGGTCGCTGGCTGCCGATCAGGAGTTTTGTCCCATCGATGAGTTCGAGGCGAACGCCGCGCGTGCCACGGGCGATAAACGCTCTCTCGCCATCACGGCCGGCACGAACACCCCAGAACCCGTAGTCGGCGAGCGGTCGATAGTTGACGACTTGAGTACATCGAATGGATTGAATATCGATAATGCGTGGATTAGTAGGGGCCCACCCGAAGGAGACGCGGAGACCGGTCGGGCTTACCTCTGTTGTCATGTGCAAGAGGAAGACCACCACGATCATGAAAAAAGCCTCGCCGATAACCAGGCCGAGCGCGGCTTCGCCCGACCAGATCCGGCCACGGAGCAAACCGAGTCCCGTGAGCAGTCCGACGAGCGCGATCAGGGCGTACACCCGCCAGTCGAAATGTTGCCCTTCACGGTAAACGGCCGCGGCGGGTCGGAGGGTCACTGACGACATCGTTCATGACCCTCCCCGCGCTTGTCCAGTCGTTTGCCGCGAACCCAGCAGGCGGCACAACGACTGAAGGCCCAAGTCGGCGACGCGATCGGGAGCGACTTGCCAAAGGTGAGGATTGAGCACTTCGAGCGAGACATAGCCGTCGTAACCGATTCGCCCGAGGTGGTCGATAATCGGCCCGAGTTGAAAGTCTCCTTCTCCGGGAAAGATTCTGTCCGCGTCGCCAGCGATCTCGCGTGGAGTGCCGCTGACGTCGCACGCCTGAACCCACGCCAGGTTGCGCGGGGTCAGGTAGGCGAGGTCTTCAAACTTGCTCGGACCGGTGTAGTAATGAAAGATGTCGAAACAAACGCCGGCGTTGGCGGCCCCTGACTGCGCGATCAACGCGAGCGCGGTCTCGAGGCAAGAGCAGAAAGGGGATGACTTCTGAAATTCGAGCGCGATCCGTACGCCGAACGACGCGGCCAGCTCGGCCGCTTGCCCTAACCCAGCTGCGGCCCGAGTGTATTCCTCGATACCGGGCTGGCGCACAAAATCAGGGGTGACGATCAGCGTGGGCACTCCCAGCTCTTGCAAGAGCGTCAAACGTTTTTGAAAGTGATCCCAGTGCACGGCTCGATCCCTGCCTTGAGAGAGCAACAAGCCCCCCTGCGATGCCGCCGCGACCGGGGAAAGGCCGGCCGACTCGAGGAGGTCGCGCGCCTCGGTCGTCGAGTGACTCTGAAGAAATGTCTCAAGCTTGGTCAGCCAGAGCTCGATGGCCGTCCAGCCGCCGCTGCGATAGGCGTCAGCGTCGGCCTCAAACGGGTTCTTCAGGGTCGTTGCTTGACTGATGCAGGTTTTCATCGCGAGGTTGCAGGCCCCTGTGATTGGAAATCGCGACCGACTGGCGAGGTCGAATACCGGGCATGGGAGCCTATTGTATCCACGAGGGCTCGGTTCACGACGTTTTGGTCGAGTCATGCCCTTCGGAAACCACCGGCGCGGGCTGGCCCTCAAGCAGTTCGGCAATCGCCCGCGTGATACCCGCCGCGGCGACCCTCCACTGGCGACAACTGTCGCGATCGCGGATCGTGACGGTTTCGTCGGTCAAGCTCTGGCTGTCGACCGTGATGCAAAACGGCGTGCCCGCTTCGTCCTGCCGGCGATACCGCCGGCCGATGGCCCCTTTTTCATCGTAAAATACATTGTAATGCCGCTTGAGCTCGCGATAGATCGCCTCAGCCTTTTCGGGCATGCCATCACGCTTCACCAGCGGGAAGACCGCTGCCTTGACGGGCGCGATCCGAGGATGAAACTTCAGCACGGTGCGGGCTTCGCCCCCGACTTCGTCTTCGGTGTAGGCTTCACAGAGAAACGCCAGGGTCGCGCGATCCGCGCCGGCCGACGGCTCGATCACATGGGGCACGACCCGCTCCTTCCGATCTTCGTCGAAATAGCTCAGGTCCTTGCCGCTATATTTCATGTGCTGGCCAAGATCGTAGTTGCCGCGGTGCGCAATTCCCTCGAGCTCGCTCTGGCCGAACGGAAACGTATACTCGATATCGGCGGTGGCCGTGGAATAGAACGCTAGTTCCGCGCTGTCGTGGTCGCGCAGGCGGAGCCTGTCGGATTGCAACCCCAGGTCCACGTACCACTGAAACCGAGCCTTCCGCCAGTAAGCGTACCAGTCGGCGGCCTCCTCGGGTCGGCAGAAGTACTCGATCTCCATTTGTTCGAACTCGCGTGAACGAAAGGTGAAGTTACGCGGATTGATCTCGTTGCGAAAACTCTTGCCGATCTGCGCGATGCCGAAGGGGAGCTTGACGCGGCCCGTATCAACAACGTTCTTGAAATTCGCGAAGATTCCCTGGGCTGTCTCGGGGCGCAGATAGGCGATGTTCGTTTCACTTTCCAGGGCCCCGACAAAGGTCTTGAACATCAGGTTGAACGCGCGGGGCTCGGTCAAGGTGCCCCGGTCGTCAGTGGACGGGCCGATCACCTTCTCGCGATCGGCGACCGCGAGCTGAAGGTAGGGAATAACCGCGGGAGGCGCTGTCGGCTGGCCGAACCGTTTGGCCAGCTTGGCCGCCTTTTTTTCCGGGAGCGCGGCGGCTTCTTCCGGCGAGCTCCCCATGCCAGCGAGCCATGCCTCCGTCGGCTCCCCCTTGTGGTTGACCGCCGGGAAAATGTACGCAAAAACGTAGATCTGATCCGCGCGGTAGCGTTCTTTTGTCGCTCGGCAATCGACCATCGGGTCGGAAAAGCCGCCGACATGCCCCGAGGCTTCCCATATTTTGGGATTCATGATGATCGAGCAATCGAGCCCGACCATGTCATCCCGCATCCGCACGTTGTCGCGCCACCAGGCGTCTTTGATGTTGCGCTTGAGCTCAACCCCCAGCGGGCCATAGTCCCAGAATCCGTTAATCCCGCCGTAAATCTCGCTTGAGGGAAAAATGAACCCCCGGCGCTTGCACAGAGAGACCAATTTGTCCATGTCGTCCAGCATGTCGTCACCTTTCCTCGGGCCACGACCTTGGCATGGCCTACCCGAATGTTCCTTGGTTTCCCCGATCACACGGCTACGATTCGCAACGGGTCGCGTTGCAACTCGGCGACCACATTGAACCGGTCAAACGCGGCCGCCTCTTCGATATCGACAGCTCGCCCGATGGCGAGCACATTTTGCCCACCACGCCCCAGGCTGAGCAACTTTGACAACGGCCGCTTTTCGAGAAATCGTTCGACTTCGAGCCACTGCGTAAGAACCATGAGGGCCTCGTCATTTCCCAACGGAGGGGCGATTTCCGCACCCGGCGCAAGCTGAACCAGGTTCGTGATCTGGCTCGTCAGGGCGCCGGCGAGCAAGCTATCTTCCAGGCTGACATGGCCCTCTGTTCCCGCGCAGACGATATGCACGTGGTGGCCGTGATCTTTCTTGAGGAACTGGACCGAGATTTCATCGGATGTCGCACGCAGGTTGGTAAAGCTGGCGATATAGACGCGCTCGGCGTCGCGACTGGCCAGGATCGCACGGGTACCATTGGTCGTGGTCAAGACCACGGTCTTGTCGCGGCAAACGTCCGAGGTAAATTCGCCCGGGGAGTTACCCAGATCGAACCCCGGGATGGGTAAGCCTTTCCGCTCGCCCGCGAGCAGCGCCGTACCCGGCGGCATTCCAGCGGCGACGGCCTCAGCCGCAATGATCTCACCGCACGGGATGATCGCCTCACACCCCGCGGCAAGGGCCTGAACCATCACCGTCGTGGCGCGCAAGACGTCGACCACAACCGCCACACCGCCGCGTAGACTGCCCGGCGGGATCAGTTTCGGCAGTAAATGCACGAACACTCTCGCCTGCTCGGTCGGAACAATGGACATGGTCGTCTCTGTCATCAAACACGAAATCCCGTTGCCTAGGGTACGAAGGCAATTATGGCATAAGCGACGCACACTAGGAAATCCAATACCGGCTCGGTCTCCTTCCATGGCGATGATACCAGCAGGCCAACACGATTCGCGGGGCACCGCACCGAAGCCTCGCATTGGCTCAATCTTGAAAGCTTCGCCTTCCCCCCCAGGCGATTTCCTGTAGTCTTCGATCTGCCCGGTCGTGTCCAAAAATCACTCGCGTCGCGCAAGTGCCAGAACAACATGCTGTTGTACGGGATTTCACCTGCCCGGCCGCAAACCCTCGAGGTGCATGGATGCACGAACCGAAAGGGCGATATCTTCCACTCGTCGGACCGCGGAAATTCATCGGAGACTTAGTGCATTTCGCGCACCGAATCCCTTCGCGCCGGTCAGCCGGTCGTTCGATCTCACGCGCGCTCGCGGTACCTCGAGTGCGACACTCGGCCCGCCCTTCATGGTCCGCCTTGTTCATGAAGGCGTATGCCTTGGTCGGAAAAGATCATCCCCCTTTGCGACGCTCGCTACTCGAATTCCCCTGGCCCAGGCTATACGAGCATCCGTGGATGAATTGCTCGTTGGCCATTGAGCGAACCTACCAAGGGGAAGAGGGGGTCTTCGTCGGCATCTTCCGGGCACCGGAACATCAGAGTTTGACCCAGCTTCAGCAGGCTGTTTCGTGGTACAAGCACGAGTCTCTTGAAAAAGTCGGGTTTTACCGCATGGCACTGCGGTTCAGCCACGTACCCACGCCGGTGCGGCGGCTGCTGTGGTGGAGCACTCTGAATGTCTCCGGCTACAAGCGCTGCAAGCGGTTCGGGACCTTTGGCTTGTCGAGTTACGGGGCCCTCGGTGCCGAGCAAATTCATCCCATTTCGCCGCTCACGACCACCCTGACCTACGGCCCGATTGACCCAGCGACCGGCCGTGTCGTCGTCAAGCTGATTTACGACCACCGTGTGCTCGACGGAGCCTATATCGCCCGCAGACTTCAGGACATCGAAGAGATGATGAACGGGCCGATTTGGCCGAGCTTCTGGACGACCGAGCCAGCGGGGCCCGTCGTTTCGACCGAACCGCCGCCCAACGTCGAGCCTCTCTTAAAACCGCATCTGCCACTTGGCTCGGCTCTCGCCGAATCGCGACCGGTGCGCGAAGAGGCGGTTTGAAACCCGCCTCATTCGCACCGCAGGAGAGTCGCTCGCTCGGTTCACGTCTCCGTTTCGCCGGCTTCCTGGTCTGTCGTAACGCGCACTTCCAGCCGGCTCATCACGCTCTTGAGCGCCTTTTCCTTGTTGCTGATAAAGAGCACGTTATCGAGCACCAAGGCCTTGGACACGTTCGGGACATGGAGCACCAACCGGCCGGCACCAGCAAGGCCCATTCCAGCACGTCGGGAATCTCTTTGTCGAACTTCAAATTCATGGTGGGATAGCGCTCGAGGTCCGACAGCGGCCCGTGGTGGTGCAGGATCTCGTTGGGCAAGATTTCCCAGTAATCCAGCCAGCGGGTGACGTAGATGATCGCGAAAACGAACATCAAGGTCACGAAGACCATGAGGTAGAAACCCTTGTTCGCGACCGCGTAGATGCCGCTGAAGATCAAATGAATGGGCTTGAGCAAGTCGAGTTGAAAATACGACCCCAGCCACAGAATGAAAAACAAGCCAAACAGGATCGCGAGAATCACCGCGACGAGCGAGAACCTCGGGAAGTCGAGAGCCATGACGAGCAAGTTGAAGGCGAACATGCCCAGAAAGAGCATCGCAAGGAGATTCTGCTCCGTCTTGAACCGGGCAACCTTATCAAGGGACGTCGCGGGCAATTCGCTCAAGGCCTTATGCTCGGGCGAAAGATACTTCTCGTCCACCGCCATCTTGAGCGGCTTGGTCGGGTCGTAGGTCCGGTCGTGAATAATCGACATCCCCGCGGCGCAGATCAGGGCAACCAAGGCCGTGGGATACAGAAAGATCACCTTGGGCCACATGAAGATCCGGATTCCCGACCCGTGATGCGTGCCTGAGGCGGGTGTGGGTGAAGGGGCTGACTTCGCGTCCGTTGACATAAGAGGAAGCTCCGCGCTGAAAA
This sequence comes from uncultured Isosphaeraceae bacterium, assembly GCA_963829765.1. GTDB lineage: Bacteria > Planctomycetota > Planctomycetia > Isosphaerales > Isosphaeraceae > CAWFRS01. The sequence goes on from CAWHKI010000210.1 coordinate 73,398, forward strand.
TTCGTCACCGTGTCTTCCGACTGCACTTATCACATCACACGCACAGTGTGTGCTAAAGTTAGAGGGCGTGGTCATCGTAACGCCCTGTCAATCGCCGGTAAAGTACCCGAAAGCATGAAGACTGGCCAAAACGCCGGCCGACTTACCGTCGAGCCGCGACCTTTCTCGCTACCGACTTATTCGCCGCCGCCGGCCAAACCTTAGAAAGCCAAGCTCGATCCCGCCAGAAATCGCCGCCCATTCGATCGTGTCACTCGATTGACCGAGGGGGGTGATACACTACAATAAACTCCGTCGAGGCCCGTCCGGCACTTGGAGTTAGTTTTGGGAGAGGTGACAGAGTGGTCGATTGTGCGGCACTGGAAATGCCGTGTCCGGGTCAAACTGGACCGAGGGTTCGAATCCCTCCCTCTCCGCTTAAGTGCTTTGTTGTTTTGCCCTTAAATCTCTAACGCGGCCGCTCGTATGTAGGCTTTTTCCTGGGTTAATTGGCCTAGCTTAGTCCGCTGGCTTAAAGTGGGGATGTGGCCCCCTGGGGAATTGCCCGGCGAAGGTGCGGCAGTTCTGGCTGCGTCATTCGGGCTGCTGAGAACGGGGAACGACCGGGCTCGCCTGGGCTGCGGCAGCCCTCCGCCACCAAGTTTGAGCGCTTGCAAAATCGCGTTCTCGGGGTCAGGTTGGACCTCGCTTTGTGCCGATGGTATGACTTGGGGTGGTTTTTTCGCTTCGAGACCCGGAGCAAAGGCGAGAAAACAAACTCGCCTTCGGGGCGTCGGAGAGTGCGGATCTCGCGGGGGGAGAGGAGCCCATGAGGCCATGGAGCGAGCGTCCGAGAGCCGAGCGGATCGGACAAAGCGCGACCGATCGAGCCGGGGCGAGGCCGGATCGATCACGGCGCCTGGTGGTCGAGGCCCTTGAGTCGCGGCGGTTGCTGTCGGTGGGGATCAGGGAGTTCCCGATCCCCACGGCCAACGGCGCCCCGTTCTGGATCGCGGCGGGCCCTAGCGCCTCCCTCTATTTCACCGCCGGCGGCACCAACCAAATCGGAGTGTACAACCCGGCCACCCACAGCTTCACCACCTTTGCCGTCCCGACGGCGACCATCGGTGCCAGCAGCTATATCACGACCGGGACCGATGGAAACCTGTACTTTACCTCCTCCCAAAACAACGCCATCGTGCAGCTCAACCCGGCGACCAACGTGATCACGACGTTCCCGATCCCGACTGCCGGCGTCGGGCCCCAATTCATCACGACCGGTCCCAACGGCGATCTCTACTTCACCGCGTTCAGGCGCCAACATCATCGAGCAACTCGATCCGACCACTCGCGTCTTCAAGACCTTCTTCATCCCGACGGCTAACAGCGGGGCCAGTGGCATCACCTCGGGGCCCGACAACAGCCTATGGTTCATCGAGGCCGCCGCGAACAAGATCGGGCAACTGAATCCGGCGACCGGCGTATTCACGGAATTGCCCATCCCAACCACGATCGGCAGTACCTCGACGATCACGACCGGCTCCGACGGCGATCTCTACTACACCGAACCGGGCTCGAACGGCATTGGACAATTCAACCCGACCACCCGTGCCTTCCGGTCGCTGCCGATCCCGGTGGTCAATAGCAAGCCCACCAGCATCACGAACGGTGCCAACGGCAGCCTCTACTTCACCGCGCCCGGCGCCAACGAAATCGGCCAGCTAAACCCGGCGACGCTCCAGTTCACGGAGCTCCTGATCCCGACGGCCAATAGCGGCGTCACGGGAATCACGACCGGTGCCGACGGCAACATCTACTTCACCGAGACCAGCGCCAACAAGATCGGCGAGGTCGTGACCACCACGCCGACCCCGACGCCGCCTCCCCCAAAAAAGCGAAAAAGCGTGGTCGTGATCCGGCCGAAGATCTATACCACGACCCAACTGACCGTGGCGCCGAATCCTTCGATCGTCGGCCAGGTGGTCACGCTGACTGCGACCGTTTCTATTGAGCAGGCCGCCACGCCGACGGGAACCGCCACCTTTTTCATTGACGGGCAGGCGCAGCCGCCCGTGCGGCTCGTCGGGCTCGCCGGGCAGATCGGAGTCGCCGAAGCGACCTTGTCGACAAAACTGGGCGCCGCAACCCACACCATCACGGCAATTTACAAAGGCAATTCCACCTTCGCCACCAGCACTTCAAATGCCGTCTCCCTGGTCGTCGCGCCGGCGCCGGGCAACGGACCAACCGGCACCGATTGGCCCGATTCGGGTTCCATTCCCTGCCCACGACGTTGGTCTTGGCCTTGGATAAGGCGGTCGACCCCGCCAGCGCCAGGATCCGCTTAATTACTCGATCACCAACCTCCAGGGTCACTCCGTCCGCATCGCCTCGGTCGTCTATAACCCCTCTGCCCTCACCGTGACCATCTCTCCGGCGACGCGTCTGAACATCCACCAGTCGTACCGCCTCACTGTCATCGGCACGGCCCCGACCGGCGTGACCGATACCAGCGGCAATCTCTTGGACGGGGCCCTCACTGGTGAGCCCGCCAGTAATTACGTGGCGACCGTGACCGCAGGGAACCTGGTCATCCCCGGGAAGAAGTAAGCTCGCCCGCTCGGGCTCGTGTCGGGCCGCGGTTGATTCCCGAATCGAACGTACGGCATTGCCGGCGTTCCGGCACCGAATCGCGATAAAAACGATGCTTCGGGATTCATCGGCTACACTTTGGTGATCGTCCTCCGATCGGTGTGTGGCCCGTCACGCTCGACCCGACCGCGGAACGGGCCCTCACGGCAAGGTCTACGGGGCCGCACACCACGAACCCCGACCACGAACGATTCCAAAAAAAAGGAGCAAGTCCATGGGCAACGACCGTCTGGCGAAGAACGCCTCGATCCTGGTCCTCCTGGCCGCCGTCACGCTGACGCCGGGCACGGCTTCGGCCGAAGGGCACGAATGTCCCTGCAAAAACGGGAATGACCCATCACCTGCTTATTCCGTCGCGATGCCGGCGGCCTACCCATTCCAGGGGGCCATCGTCGATCCGGCCTGGTCGACTTGTTGCTATACGGTCCCGATCTTTGCGGTCTATCAGTGCCCCGCCGTTATCGCAGGCCAACCGGGTTCCCAAGTCGTTTACGTCCGGTCGGACCCGGCGTACGGTCTTTTGGGCGGCCAGCCTTACCTCTACCACCACTGATAAGCTAGGTCGGAGCTCGATCCCGGGGACGAGGTTTTGGCTCGCCGCTGTCTCTGCTTTTGCCTCGTATCGCTCACCCAGGAGCTTCGCCGTCGGAGGATCCGATTGCAAGGGTATATCAAACGCTTTTAAGTCCGGCTCCCCGATCGTCGATAAATTTCCGGCCTGACGGTCTTAACGATCTTGACGGACAGTCGGGGGCCGACAATCATGCCGAATTCTCGTTCTCGAAGCGACGCCAGCGACCGGCCTCATTTTCGCTGGCCGCATCTGATCTTCGCGGCCGTGGTCATCGCGGCGTGGCCCGGTGATCCGCTCCGGGCCCAGGTCCCACCGTTGCCGGCCCCGCCGCGGGACCCGTCACCGGCACAGCCGCCGCAGGCCCCGCTTGCATCGCAGCCGGTTATGGTCGCGGAGCCCTTGGAGGTCCAGCCCCTTCAGGTCGCGCCGCGATTCTCCGAAGAGAGCGAGATCCCGGCGAGTTTGCCGCATATGCCGCTGGCACCGCCACGGCCGGCGCAGGGCCCCAAGTCCATAGACTCGTTAATCGACAGCCTGCACGGCAACGACGGCACGTTCGACGTAATCGTCAACCAGGCGCGACATCCTCAACCTCAAGCAGGACATCACCACTGGGCCGACCCAGGCGCTGATTGCCGTCGGCGATCCCACGATCCTCGATTTTACCGTGGTCAACTCCAAGCAACTCAGGATCATTGGCCGGGGAATCGGCGTGACCGACCTGGCGATCACGACAGCGCGAAATGAGACGTATAACTTCGAAGTTCGCGTGCTCGCCGACCTGACCATGATCAAGGGCAAGCTCCAGGCAACCTTCCCCGACGCCACCATCAGGCTGAGCCAGATTCGCGACCACTTTGTCGTCGAAGGCGAGGCCCGCGATCCGGCCCAGATTGCCCGGATTATCGAGACTATCCGCGCTACCTTGCCTCGGTCTACATCGAGCAGGGCCGAAGCGTCACGGTTGGGCAGACAAGACAGGTATTGGGGGCGCTGGGAGGAAATCAGGGCCTGGGGGCCTTGGGAGCCCTTGGAGCAGGACAGCTCGTGGGGGGCCCGGCAGGTAATGCGCCCGGGGTTGGAGCTCAGCAGCCTGGGGGCGGAGTTCCGCAGCCCGGCGACCTGGACGCGCAGGGGGCGATTGCCGCGGGGCAACCCGGCGCCGGGATCATGCTGCCGGGGGGCGGGGGTGGGTTGGCGGCCTACGCCGCCTCTGCCGAGCTTGGCGGGCCCACGCAGTCTAGCAACCGCGGCGCCCCGCCCCAGATCATCAACCTCCTCCGCGTCGTGGGCTCGCAGCAGGTCATGCTCAAGGTTCGCATCGCCGAGCTCAACCGAACAGCCATGCGGCGCATCGGTGCCAACTTCCTGGGCGTGGATCCCCGCACCGGCGGCATCGTCGGCTCAGCCATCGCCGGGTCGACCGCTTACCAGGGGACGATCGGCCAAGTTGGGAATCTGATCCAAGGCAATAGCCTCTACGGGGCCGCGAGCCTGGCCCCGGCAGGCGCGAATTCGACCGTTTTCGGCATCTTCCAGGACTCTAACTTCGAGTTTTCGCTCACCGCCCTGCGGCAGAACGGCCTGCTGAAGATCCTCGCCGAGCCGAACCTGGTGGCACTCAACGGCCAGCTCGCCAGCTTCCTGGCCGGCGGCGAGTTTCCTGTGCCCGTCCCCCAGGTCAGCGCCTCCGGCGTCGCCCCGACGATCACTGTCCGGTTCCGCGAGTTTGGCGTCCGCCTGGGTTTCGTCCCCTACATCCTCGACGGCGATGTCATCCGGCTCACCGTCGCCCCCGAGGTCAGCAACATCGACTTCACCATCGCCGTCACCCTTGTCTCCGGCGGAAGCCCGGTGCCCGGCCTGAACACCCGCAAGGCGCAGACCACCGTCGAGCTCCGCGAGGGGCAGACCCTGGCCATCGCCGGCCTGATGCAACTGACGCTCGCCGGCGAGACCGACCGCATCCCCGGCCTGGGCGACCTGCCGATCATCGGGCCCATGTTCAGCAACACGAACAGCCAGCGGATCGAGAAAGAGCTCGTCGTGCTGGTGACCCCATACCTGGTCGAGCCCATGAACCGCGGCCAGGTGCCCCCGACCCGGGCGACGAGGTCAAGCAGCCCAACGACCTGGAATTCTATTTCCTCAACCGGATCGAGGCCCGCACCGGCAAAGACTTTCGCGCCACTACGGCGTGGGATGATATTTACAACCTCCGCAACCACTTGAAACTCGAGAAGAAGTATGTCAACGGCCCTGTGGGGTTCTCGGAGTGACGGCGAGTGGTCAGTGGAGACAGTTTGGAGCGTATTCGCTAGCTGCTAGGCACTGGGCACTAGCCACTGTTCAAGGCTTGGCTAGTGGTCAGAAAAGATGATGGAGGAAACACAAAATGCGTCATGTGCGCCGACGGCAACTGTTATTCGCAGGCCTGATGATCGGCGGGATCGGAACGCCCGCGGCGACGGCCCAGGAGGTCCCTGCGGCCCCGCTTCCGGCCCCGACTCTGCCGGGGGCCGTCAGCGAAGGGATGTTCCCGGCCGGCCCCTTTGACTCGCCACCCCCGGCTGTCCCCCCGGCCGGTACGTGCACCTGCGGCAACCGCCACGGGCTGAGCCGCTGGCGATGGCACCGGACTCAGTGCAAGCGGCAATTCCAGGAGCATTTCGCCGGCTATGCCGAAGAGTTCAACGAGTGGCCGCTGGGCGAGACCCTCTATGCCCACGGACGGACCCAGGCGGCCAACGGCCTGGCCGCCCGCATGGTCTTCTACAATTGCGACTTCCAGGACGGCACTGCCCAGCTCAACGTTCGGGGACGCGACAAGCTGGCCACCGTTGCGGCGGCGCTCCCCACGACGTTCTTCCCCGTCGTGGTCGAGCGGACACCGGCAGCCCCCGGCCTCGATCAGTCGCAGACCGCAGTCCTGGATCACGAGCGGCGGACCGCGATCTTGACCCAGCTAGCCCAGGCCAAATTCCCCGTGCCCGCAGAGCGGGTCGTGATCGGCCCGCGCATCTCCAACGGCATGACCGGCTTCGAAGCGTACTATGAAATCTACCCGCGCCAGTTGTCGAGCCTCGGCTCGGGCGGATCGGTCGGAGCCGCAGCAACCGGCGCCGCCGGGTTCGACGCCAGCGGCCTCTCGGGATCGGCCGTCTCCGGCGGCGTGGGTCGGTGAGGTCCCTCGGGCGGGCGTCGCGGTCGGCTCATATAGCGATCAGTGGTCAGTAGTCAGTGAAGACAACGGACCAAAGGAAGGATCTGGAGCCATGACAGAATTAGGTCAAATTCGACGACTCCGGAAAGTCCTGGCGGCCGGGGCCTTGATCGGCCTGGCGGGCTGTCAGCAGGTTCCGTCCCGCCCTGCTGCACCTTCGACCCTGGGCTGGGGCAACGACACGAAAGGCGCCGGGACGACGATCACGCCGGCGCAAGAGGCCGATGTCCAGATCAGCATGGGGCGAGCCGCCGAACAGCAGGGGAACCTCGATCAGGCGATGGCCGCCTACCGCGCCGCCCTCGAACGCGACCAGCGCCGGGCCGACGCCTACGCGCGCCTGGCGGTCCTCCACGACAAGCAGGGCAAGTTCCGCGAGTCGGCTGAGCTCTATCGCAAGGCCCTGGCGGTGCAACCCGGCGACCCTGACATTTTCTGCGACATGGGCTATAGCTTTTACCTCCAGCGCCGCTGGGCCGAGGCGGAAATTAACTTGCGGCAGTCGATCGCCATCAACCCCGATCATCAGCGGGCCCACAACAACCTGGCCCTGCTCCTGGTCCGTGACAACCGCCTGGAGTATGCGCTGGCGGAATTCCGCAAGGCGGGCAACGATCCCGTTCAGGCCCACATGAACCTGGCCTTCGCATTGACCACCGATCAGCGATGGGAGTCGGCCCGGGCGGAGTACAAGCGCGCCCTGGCGATCGATCCGTCCTGCCAGCTCGCGAAAGCCCGTCTCGACCAGTTGAAGATCCTGGTCGCGAAGCGGGAACCACGGAACGGGGCCCAGCGTGACCCGGCGGCGGTCACGACCGAGACCGCCGCCCCGTCCGTCGTCGCAACGTCGCCTCCAATAACGCCGCGTGACCCGGCGCCGGTCACGGCCACGACCGCCGCTCCGGCGGCGCGGCGCGGGCCCGACACGCCGACCGCGACCCCAGAACAATCCGCCCCGTCCGCCGCCCGGCGCGACCCGGCACTGCTCCCGACCGGGGCGGTCGTCTCACCCTCCCCTGGGCAGCGGCAACGACCCATGACGCGAGTCGCCATACCGTCCCTGCCAGCCGAAAGCGGCGCCTTGGCGCGGCTCTGGTGGAGCGCCGATGCGCCCGCCGCCCCGCCCAAACCGCAAGGCGCCCACCCGAAACTCGACGTCGCCCCGTCGAATGAGTCGTCTATGCTTCCGCTGCTGGCCATCGACTCTACCAGGCCGACTCCCGCGGAGGGCTCCCGCCGCCGCAACCGCGCCTCCATCCCCCCGCCGCGACCCTTTTCGAACCCGGCCCGGCCGCTCATGGATCCGAACCCAAATTCCACCATCGGCCCTTGATGGGCCGGGCGACCCCAAAGATCGAAGATTTCGCTCGGATTGACCACGAAAAAAAACGCAGCTTCCAGTAGAAAACCTCTGGAGCGATTTCGGGACGGGATGATGAAAAAATGCAACACCGTCGGCATAGTTTTTCACCTCGTCTGCCTAATTAGTGATGATTTCGCTCAACGCAGCACCGATGTGTGGTTTTTTTGAACCCCCCTCTTGTTCCTTCACTAACAAGAGCATAGATTGCTATGAGTTGGATGTCGCGGGCCGATTCTCCCCCGGTGCGCGATTGAACAGAAAACGCCGAGAGGCGTGAATCTAAAACTTTAATCATGTGACTAATTGGGGGAGATCAGCGATGATCGTGTTTGGCACTAGACGAGAGACAGGACGTGCGAGAGATCAGCCAATGGAGCGCCTACGTCGCTCGGGCGTGATCTACTGTGCTCCAACGTTAACATTGCGGCTCGGGTAATTTCGACCACCACGAAACGACATTCTGGGATAATCCCGAATGCAATTAAGCTAGTGATTCACTCCTTGTTGCCAAAGGACTTGCGTAAAGCGGGCGTTCTGGGGAAGTAACGATCGTAATGATATGCGGCTTGCTCCATACGCCTCGAATTGCACGGTTTTTCAGCATGGAAAGTGAATAAACACACCTACAGTAGTTCTGATAAGTCTCGGCGCAATTGGCCACAAGTGCGACGGGCTTTGGGCTTACGCTTAACTTAATGGCATTCTTGCCCCGAAACCGCAGCCATGCGCCAGTCATAGCGTGAGGGGCAAGATCACGAATGAAACTACTTCGGGCGGTGATGCGACCGCCAACAGGGAACACGGAACCCGAACATGCATCCAATCGCACTCCTTGTCACCCAGGATCGCGTGCTGGCAAACGCCGTAGGTGAGGTGATCCAAACCATTAGGGGGTTCCGACTCAAGGTCGTCCCGGACGTCGAGACGGCCTCCAATGATATCTTAGAACACGATGAGATTGTTGTCACCTTGGTCCACCTTGACGGGAAGACGAGTGCCTCGGGATTGACGCGAGTCCTCCAGGTGGACGTGCCGGAGCGGCGGCCGATGGTGACGATCGTGATCAGCGAGCACACCCATCCCGAGCAGGCGTTGATCTTTTCACGGCTGGGGGTGGCCGAATGCGTTAGCCGGCCGCTGGACCTGCACCGGCTGTCCTACCTGATCGACGTCTTGACGATCGAGGCCCGCTACGGGCTGCCACCCCGGCCTCGGATCGTCGACACAGACCTGGGCGCGGTCCAATCGCTGGGGGACGAGCCGTCGTTCTTATTCCTGCCCACGGGCCGCCTGGGCCGGACGGTCGAGCAGATCAAGCGTATCGCCCCCCTGGACACGACCGTCATGATCGGCGGCGAGACGGGGACGGGCAAGACCCACCTAGCCGGGGTGATCCATCGCCTCTCGCCGCGGCGCGACCAGCCGTTCCTGACGATCAACTGCGGGGCCCTGGCGGCCAACCTGATCGAGAGCGAAATGTTCGGTCATGTGCGCGGCTCGTTCACCGGGGCCGACTCCGAGCGCACGGGCAAGTTCGCCGCGGTCGGCCGCGGCACGCTGTTCCTTGACGAGATCGATTCGCTCGCCCCGGAGCTCCAGGCCAAATTGCTGCGAGTCGTCGAAGAGCGAGCCTTCGAGGCGGTCGGTTCGAACAAGACGTTGCGGCTCCAGGCCCGGCTGATCGTGGCCAGCAACCGTCCGCTCGAGCGCGAGGTGGCCGCCGGCCGATTCCGCGCCGACCTGTTCTACCGGCTCAACGTCGTCGCCTTCGATATCCCGCCCTTGCGCGACCGCATCGCTGTGATCCCGGCCATGGCCGGCGCAGCTCGCCAACCACGCGGGCAAAAGCGGCCGGCGGGTCGACGGCATCGCCCCCGCGGCCATGCAGGCCCTGCTCGCCTACAAGTGGCCGGGCAACGTCCGCGAGCTCCGCAACGTGATCGAGCGCGCCGTCGCCTTGGGCCACGGGTCGATGATCGAGCTCGACGATCTCCCCGAATGCGTGCGCACGGCCGTCGCCGTGCCGGCGCCGGCACCGACCACTTTAACGGTGCCGGTGCCAGCCGGGTCGCCGTCCGATCTCCGCACGGCGCGGGCCGTGGTGAATGGCGCCGGCCCTGACGTCGGTCCCCAGGCGCGGGCCGCGGTCCCCTCAACCTTGGCCGAGTTCAAGGATGAGACCGAGCGGGCCATCATCGCCGAGGCGCTGGAGCGCAACAGCTATAACCGCCTCCGCGCCGCCGCCGAACTGGGCATCAGCCGAATGACCCTCTACAAGAAATTGCACAAGTATGGGTTGATGGGCGCCTCGTAAGTCGTTGTCAGTTGTTCGTTGGTGCTTGGGTGCCACGCCTTGCCGCTAAGCCCTGGTTGATAACAGCCTTTGCCATGGCCGTTCCGCCTATTTCCCGCCGAACAAGCCCAGTTTGGACAACGGACAACGGACCAAATTAGAGTGCATGGGCGTTTTCGTACGGGCCGTCAAGACCTGCGAAGCAACAACTGACCACTGACAACAGACTGTGTCCACAGCTCGACATCCGCTGTCAAGGAAGATTGACAGTGGGCCGGACCTGGCCCTATTCGGCAGTCTCCCTCGCTCCCGACGCGGAACAAATTCCCCGGCCGAATCGGCCGCGACCCAAGCTAATTCGGGATCAAAGTTTATGTCGAGAGTGCCACGACGAGCGGTACTCCGGCGCACCGGCGCAATGAATGTCTCGATATTGGCACGAAAAATGGTTTATGTTGGTTCATTGTCCATTATCGGAGCACCGCTACGGCAACGTCCCGTCCGGCGTGCCTGGGTTCTCGAGAGCCTCGATTCCTTGGGTCAGCCGAATCAATCGGCGAAGCGAACCACTGACGACGGACCAGGGACAGAGACCAATGATCGACGGTAAGACAGTCATCGTTGTCCTCCCGGCCTATAATGCCGCGAAGACCCTGGAGAAAACCATCGCGGACGTGCCGCCGGGCATCGTCGACGAATTCCTCCTGGTCGATGACGCGTCGCGCGACGACACGGTCGAGCAGGCGCGACAACTCGGTCTCCCCTGCATCGTGCATTCTCAGAACCGAGGCTATGGGGGCAATCAGAAGACGTGTTATACCCAGGCGCTGCGCCGGGGGCCGACATCGTCGTCATGCTCCATCCCGATTACCAGTACAGCCCACGGCTGATCGGGTCGATCGCCTGGCAGGTTGCCTCGGGCGAGTATGACATCGTCCTGGGCTCGCGGATCCTCGGGGCGGGAGCCTTGAAAGGGGGAATGCCGCTCTACAAGTACGTGGCGAACCGGTTCCTGACGGCGGTCGAAAACATCCTCCTGGGCATCAAGCTCTCCGAGTTTCACACTGGCTATCGCGCGTTCAGCCGCCGTGTCCTCGAGACTCTGCCCCTGCATGAGAACTCCGACGACTTCGTCTTCGACAACCAGATGCTCGTCCAGGCGGTCGCCTTCGGGTTTTCGATCGGCGAGATTTCCTGCCCGACCAAATATTTCCCCGAAGCCTCTTCGATCAACTTCCGCCGTTCCGTGACCTATGGTTTAGGTGTGCTCGGGACTGCGGTTCGCTACCGGCTGCACCGGTGGGGAGTCCTTCGTTGCGAGCTCTTCGAGCAAGAGGGCCGTCGGCTCAGCGACGCTCTTCCCTCGCATGCGTTCGTCGCAGGTCAGGTCTAAGACTCAAGGAACGCACCATGGCAGTGACGTCTCTGGAACATCCCGAGCTCGATCTGGCTGGCGTCCGCGACGGCTGGCGGCATCTGCGGTTTCTTGTCCTCCTCTGTCCCCTATGGCTCTACTTGATTCCCTCGGCCATCTTAATGACAGCCGGCCTCGGGGTGATGGCCTGGCTGACGCCCGGACGGAGGTTCGTCGGCAGCGTTGGTCTCGACATCCATACCATGCTACTCGGGGCACTCTGCCTGCTCGTGGGTTACCAGACGCTCTGGCTCTGGGTTTTTGCCAAGATCTTCAGTTCGGTCAGCGGCCTGCTTCCACCTACCACGTTTTCACTCCGCATATTTGAATACATCAACCTCGAACGCGGCCTCTTGGCCGGTGCGGCACTGGTCTTGACGGGGTTGGGTCTGAACCTCTGGCTGGTCCACGAGTGGTACCAGGTAAAACTGGGGCCACTCGATATGCAGGTGACCATGCGGCATGCCCGTTGGGGCTTCACGGCGCTCGTGCTCGGCGTGCAGACGATCTACGGAAGCTTCTTCCTGAGTATGTTGGGCATGAAACGAGGACCCGACGGCGTGTCGGCTAGGAGCGGCCGGGTGGTCGAGTAATTCATGCGTTTTCTGGATCGATTCTTGCAGAGCTGGCGAGCTCGAGTCGCTCTACCATGGATACCGTTCGGGTCGCAGGTCCTTGACATCGGCTGCCATCAGGGTGAATTCCTGGACATGCTGGGCGACCACATTGGCCCGAGCGTAGGGATAGACCCCATGGCAGCGCCGAAGGACGGACCACGCTACCAAATCCGGACCGACTCGTTCCGGGAACCGTCGTCTTTACCGGAAACGTCCTTCGACAAGATTGTCTTACCGGCGACCCTCGAACCCATGCGAGAAAAGGATCCTCTCGGCCGTGAGTGCTACAAGTTGCTGCGTTCGGGTGGTCGATTGATCGTCACGGCTCCTTCCCCCATCGTTGACGAGTTCGTTCACCTGCTCTGTCGCCTGCGGCTGATTGATGGCATGTCCCTGGAGGAACACCATGGATTTGATCCACGGAGCACGCCGGACGTGTTCGGGCGGCATGGTTTTCTCCTGGAGCACAGGCGTCACTTCCAACTCGGTATGAACCACCTATTCGTTCTCCGCAGGCCCCCGAATGCCGCGGTCGGCGAGATCTCCTGCCCCACCAACGATCCCCCCGAAACCTCCTCGATCAACATCCGCCGTTCCGTGTCCTATGGTTGCGGTGTGCTCGGGACCGTGCTTCGCTACCGGCTCCATCACTGGGGCCTGCCTCGGCGCCGGCTCTTCTAAAGTGGAAAGACGACAAGTGAGCGTGAAGGAAAGTCGGAATGATCGTAACGTCGTACTGGCGATATTCATCCTGTCCGGCGGAGCCGGACTGATTTACGAAGTAGTCTGGGCTCGCCAGCTCGTCCTCGTCTTTGGCAACACGACCCAGGCCGTCGCGACGATCCTGACGGGTTTTTTCGCCGGAATGGCCATCGGCAGCGTACTCGGCGGCCGGCTTGCCGACCGAGTCCGATCGCCGCTGCGGCTCTACGGCGTGATCGAGCTCTTCCTGGTTGGAATCGTCCTCGCGACACCCGTGGCCTTTCGCCTGCTTCACGAGCTTTATCGCTCGGTCTACGGCTCGCTCGAGACGGCGCCCGGCTCGCTCACGCTGATCCGATTTGGGCTTGCCTTGATTGCACTCGCGCCGGCGACGATCTTGATGGGCTGTACTTTGCCCATCCTCTCGCGCTTCCTCGCCCGGCGACGTGACGAGCTCGGAGGCGCCTTCGGGAGCCTCTACGTGGCGAACACCTCGGGAGCGATCCTGGGTACTGTCCTTGCCGGTTTTTTTCTCATCGAATTGGTTGGCCTGACGGGCACGCTCTGGATCGGTGTGGTTTGCACAGCCTCAGCCGGCGTCCTCGCACTCGTCGTCCATGGCCGAACATCGGGTATCGCGCATGATCGAGCACGAATCGGGTCGCTGGAGAAACTCGCCGAAAGCGATGGCCCGCATGAGACTCGAACGGTTGAGACTGATTGGCGGCTGGCGCTCGGTGCGGCTTTCGTGATGGGGCTCACGTCGCTAGGCTACCAGGTGCTCTGGACACGCCTGCTCTCGTCGGGTACTGGCAACACGACCTATGTGTTCACGTTGATCCTTTCCATCTTCTTGATCGGGATCGCTTATGGAGCCAGCCTGATCGCGCGACGTCCCACCCGGCCTGCTCATCCCGTTGCGCTTCTCGGGCTCACACAACTGACGGTTTCACTCCTTGCGCTTGCCGGCGTCGCGCTATTGAGTGGGCAAGTCGTTTCGTTACCGTTCATTCTGACCGCCATGCTCGTCGTACTCCCGGCGACTCTCGTCATGGGCTTTGCCTTGCCCCTGGCATCATGTCTTGTCGCCAAAGGCGATGACCGGGTCGGCCGGGATGTCGGCCTACTCCTGGGTGCAAATACAATCGGGGTCATCATCGGCACGTCGGCTGTGCCCTTCCTGCTCGTGCCGATACTCGGCTCGCAGAGGAGTATCGTGGCGCTCTCCCTGGCCAACGCGGGGCTGGGAATCTTCTTATTTCAGGCAACGCGATCGATCAAACCCGCGACCCGGTGGCTCGCCCGTTCGGCCGGAGTCGCGATTGTATGCGGGATTACCTTCATTCTGGTCGCAAAGCCGTCGATCATCGCCGACCCGGTCGAGACAATGGCGACGAAGCGCGGTGAACTTTTCGCGTCGACCGAGGACGCTGTCGCCTCTGTGCAGGCCGGCCGCCTGGCAATCGGGAAGCAACTCTGGGTCGGCGGCACCGGGATGACCGCCCTCACGGTCGACGCCCGGCTCATGGCCGTCCTGCCGATCATGCTTCGCCCCGAGGCTGATTCGATGCTCGTGATTTGCTTCGGCATGGGCTCCTCGTTCCGATCCGGGCTGATCGCCGGCCTCAAGGTTGACGGTGTCGAACTCGTGCCATCTGTGCCGAAAATGTTCATCTACTACCACTCGGACGCCGATCGGATTCTCTCGAATCCACGCGGACGGTTAATGATCACCGATGGCCGCAACTACGTGGAATTGACCGACCGGACCTACGATCTCATCGTGGTTGATCCGCCACCCCCTATCGAGAGCTCCGGGACGGCCGTCCTCTACTCGCGGGAGTTCTATGCGGCAGCGGCAGCCCGGCTTAGGCCAGGCGGGTTGATGATGGAATGGATGCCGTATGGACAGACGGTCGATGAGTTCCGAGCTCATGTCCGGACATTCGCCGATGCGTTTCCCGAGGTGATGATCGCCTTCGCTCCGGCCGGTCATGGGAACTTCTTGTTCGGATCGACCAGGCCGATCCACTTCGATCAAGCATCAATTCGCAAGGTCCTTGCACGACCGGGCGTTCTCGAAGACCTGGCCGGCGCCGACGATTCGCCAGCCTCGACTGAGGACTCGTGGCTCCGCCTGATCCCTCGTCTCGTCTGGATCTCCGACGCCCAGGTCGCCAATTTCGGTAGCAAGGGACCACTCATTACCGACGATCGGCCGCTCACTGAATACTTCCTCCTCCGCCGATTGATCGGGCCTCTATCGCCACCCTCGTCGGAAACGAGCCTGCGGGCCGCCCTCAAGCCCACAGCGGCGGTGATCGAGGCTCGGGCACCGGCGACTCGACCAGCGCAAACAAATACAATCAAATAGATCAACGACCGGATCGACTGGGGCCCAGCCCTCGCCCGGTTTCGGTGCTCGAATCATCGGGGCCCGTACTGAGCATGCTGCACGCGATCATTATTATTTTTAAGTACGTATCATTATTAATCGGGGTTGTGACCGTGTTGCGGGCCAGGATCAAGCCATCGTGGCTCTGGTCGCTCATCGCCGCGACGTTGGCGATTTTTCTGATTCACCTCTATGCCATGTTCTCAATCGAATATTTCGGGTACGATCATTTGCTTTTTGGGAAGGTCGGTCGCGACGTCTGGGCCGGACTGGACCCGTACGCCGCGGGTCGCTTCGGCGAACACCCATTCCTTAACCCGCCGACGGCCCTTCCCCTCTTTGCCCTCTTCGCGTTCTTGCCTCCCCGGATGAGTCTCGTTTTGTGGACCGTGGCGAATGTCATGGCAAGCCTGGCGCTGGTGGTCCTGGCCCGGTACGCGCTCGAGCTCCAGGCGCGCCTCGATGATCGTGCCGATGCGGGGAGCGCTCAGTCGTGGCGGCTTCCGCCCCTGGCGATCGCGGGGTTGGCCATTTGTCTGACGTTTTCCGATTCCTCGCTGATGGGCTTTTATGTGGGCCAGCTCAACGTGTTCGTGGCCGTGATGCTGCTCGCGGCTCTGGTCGCTCAAGGGAAGGCGAGGCCCGTCTGGGCGGGTGTTTATCTGTCCCTGGCGACCGTGAAGGTCGGGACGATGCTCCCCTTCTTACTGCTTTTCCTCCGCAAGGCCGATCGCTGGACCTGGGTGGCGCTCCCGGTCTTTGTGTTCGGCCTCTGTTCGCTCACGAGTCGCATGACGGAATTGCCGGGGCAGCTCGTGACGTTGGTTGATCGGATCGGCGAGCTGTCGGCGCCGGGAGAAGTCAACGATTATTCGTTCCAGGGAACGCGCAATGAGAGTATAATCAGCCAGGAGCATCTTCTGTTTCGATTGGGGATGCGGGATCGCGCAGTTATCAGGAATGCCCAGTACATCGTCCTCTTGGGGCTAGGGGCATGGGTGGCTTACCTGGTTGTCCGGGGCGGCTTGTCCCGGCCGGCGGCCTGCGCGCTCGTGGCACTCTATTCGATCCTCTTTTTATACCACAGGGATTACGATACGGTGATTTTGGCTCTGCCGTTCGTCTACGGAACCTGTCAGGCGCGGGCGGCATCGGGCCGTGGACATCGGGCTTTCACCGCAATCGGCCTGCTGATGATCGCGATCCTTTATCTGAACGCGTTCTGGTTGCGGCCCCTGGCCACATTGACTGCGGATTGGGGAGTCTGGGGGCGCCTGGTGCAGGCGACCGTTCTGCCTTATGCGACCTGGCTCGTCCTCCTGGCCATGATTCTCCTGGCCTGGGCGAACCGCCTGACGCCAGCCAGCGCCCTGGAGACGAACCCGCGCCCTGGCGTCCGCTCACAATGAAAACCATAGAACCACCTATTTCTTCAAAAATGACTCAGTTGAGAGGCCGGACTATGAATGCAACTTCTCGCGTGAGCTATCGGGTACTCTTCTGGGTTGCCATGTTCTTTTCGATTCTCCTGGCCGCCATCTGGTACCGTGAAAAACAACGCACGCAATACATTGCCCAGAGAATCGGAGACCCCAGGGCCTTCGAACCCCTTATGTTGGCAAAACTTCGAGACGTCAACTATCCGTTCACCATTGATATCTACGGATATAAGTACCAAGGCAATACTGGCAATTACATTGACGAATATGTATTAATGTATGGCGCTTATGAAAAAAATGTGTTGGTCTTTATGAGAGATTTTGTCAAGGGACGAAACAATCCCGATGCCGTGTTCGTTGATGTGGGTGCCAACACGGGGCAGCACTCTCTTTTCATGTCGCGCCACGTTAAAAAGGTCCACTCATTCAAACCGTTCCCGCCGGTGGCCGATCGTTTTCGCAAGATGATCGACTTGAACGGATTCTCAAACATCACCCTCCATGAGGTTGGTCTGGGGGAAAAAGAAGATCTGGTACCGTTCTACGCGCCGCCCGACGATAACCTCGGTTCCGGGACTTTTCTGCCGACCCATGCAGAAGACGCATCAAAACCCGCTGGTAGCTTCCGCGTCGTCGTCGGGGACAAGTGGTTAGAGCAAGGCGGAGTCACTGCGGTCGAACTCATCAAGATCGACGTGGAAGGCTTCGAAAAACCGGTCTTGACCGGGCTAAGATCGACGCTGACGAAGCACAGGCCCGTGGTGGTTGTCGAGGTGAGCCGCCCTCCGTCGGGTACAGTGAAGTCTCTTGATGAGTTCAAGGGACTGTTCCCGGAAAAGTATAGATTTCTCAAGTTTGAGAATAATCGCGCATACTTGATCGAGGGCAAGTTCAAGCTAGTCGAACTACCCCAACTCTGGAGCGAAGGCGACGTCGAAATGGTCGTGGCTTACCCTGCTGAAAAAGAGAACTTGGTACCACGAAAGAGTCGAGAGTGATCTATCAAATCTGAGAATTCTTGGGCGAGAGCGACCCATTGGGCCCGCAGGAGACTCTGGGGGGCCGAGCTCGCCACCTACGAAGAGGCAACCATGAATCGGCGGACATTGTTCGGTTGGTTGAGAGACGGGGTCAGCAGCAGCTTCCTGGTCGGTTGCGGCGGCGGTCTGGCGGCCGGCGGGATGGGGGCCGCTGTCGCCCTGTACGACCCTCGCCCGCAAGCGGCCCGGTCTTACTCGCAGCAAGGAGAGGACTTGATCGTCGAGTCGATCTGCGGATTCCTGAAGATTCTTAAGCCGACCTACCTGGACGTCGGGGCAGCCGATCCTGTGGGCGACAACAACACTTACCTTTTTTATTGCAAAGGTTGCCGCGGCGTGCTGGTCGAGCCGAATCCGGCCTTATGCCGCAGGCTCAAGGAGGTTCGGCCGAAGGATACGTTGCTCAATATCGGAATCGGTACCACGGACCAGACGGCGGCAGATTACTATGTGATGTCCGGCCCGTGGCTGAACACTTTCTCAAAGGAGCAGGCCGAGCGCGTGATGGCCTCGCCCGGCAGCGTGAGCCGCGTTGAGAAAGTACTGAAGATGCCACTAGTCAACATCAACAAGGTCATCGGTCAGCACTTCGAGGGGGCGCCCGATTTTGTCAGCATCGACACCGAGGGCCTCGATTTCGAGATCCTCAAGTCGCTCGACTTCGATCGCTTCCGGCCCAAGATCATCTGCGTCGAAACGCTCGTCGTCTACACCACCAAGGAGGACCCGCGAATCCGCGAACTTATGCAGTCGAAGGGCTACACCGTGCGGGGCAGCACGTTCGTCAACACAATTTTCGTCGACAACCGTTTACTGTGACCCGCCGCCATACTAGAAGGCGAGGTCCCGCGCGGTATTGCTAATGAGTGAGCCTATATACATGACTCGAAGATCATTGTTCTCTCGACTCAAGGACGCCGTCAGCGGTAGCTTCCTTCTCGGTACCGCCGGCGGCGCGCTTCGCCGGCTCGGTCGGCACCGCTTTAATATTCGCGGAGCCGCGCCAGTCGCGGCCGACCTTCTCGCAGCAGGGCGAAGACTTGATCGTCGAGTCGATCTGTGGATTCCTGAAGATCGAGAAGCCGACGTATCTCGACATCGGGGCGGCCGACCCGATCGTGAGCAACAATACTTACCTGTTTTACCAACAGGGATGCCGGGGCGTGCTGGTCGAGCCTAATCCGGCCTTCTGCCTCAAGCTGAGAAGCGCACGACCGAGGGATACGGTGCTCGATGTCGGGATCGGCACCACCGATCAGGCCGAGGCGGATTATTACGTGATCTCCGGCCACCTGGGTGAGTGGCTGAACACCTTCTCGAAAGAGGAGGCCGAGCGCGTGACCTCCTCGCCCGGCAGCACGAACCGAATCGAGAAGGTCCTGAAGATGCACCTCGTCAACATCAACAAGGTCATCGGCGAGCACTTCCAGCGGGCCCCGACTTTGTCAGCATCGACACCGAAGGACTCGATTTCGACATCCTCAAGTCGCTCGACTTCGAGCGCTTCCGGCCCAAGATCATCTGCGTCGAGACGCTCGTCGTCCACACCACCAAGGAGGACCCGCGAATCCTCGAGCTAATGCAGTCGAAGGGCTACGTCGTACGGGGCAGCACGTTCGTCAACACGATCTTCGTCGACAAACGATTGCTGTGACCCGCTGCCGCGCCGAACATCGATCGCGTCCTCAATCACGCGCCACCAGCGATCCATCAGGGCCGCGGCCGAGGTCACCTTCCACGTCACCAATCGCCACGCGACCGAGCAGCCGTTTGTCTCGATAAGCCAATGCTGCGAGCGTAATCGCCAGGGAGGCCGGAAACCAGAACATCGAACCGGGAGCAATGCCCCGGCCCAGGATCGCGAACAGATGGGTGTAGAGACTGAGCACCATCGCAAAGACCGAGATCATCGTGACGATCGGACCAGAACGGCGGAGAGCCCAAAAGAATGCCGGAAGCAAGACGGGAAAGTCATAGATCTGGGCATACGGCGCCACGAAAAAGGCCGCCAGCAAGCCCCATGCGACCAGATCGAAGACCTGCTGCCGGGCCCGCCACGCCGAGCGAGCGACAATCAGGGCCATCGGCAGCGCGAGAGAGGCATAGGCTCCCGCCAACGGCCAGCCGGACAGACCCGTTGCACGGAGCACGGTCCACCACGCCACCGCAACCTCGGGCCGTGCCGCCGAGATCACCGGAAGATTTCGCACGGCCCACAGAAACTCGTGGGGCCAACTGGGGAGAAAGGCAAAGGAAACCAGGCAAAGTGCCCCTGCCGTCACCACGAACCCGACCACGACACCCCATCGCCCCGCCCGCGCGGATCGCAGGAGGAAAACCGGGATCAAGACGACGACCAGTTGCGGCTTGAACGTCGCGAACGCCAAAATGCCTCCCGCCGTCCGGTCGTATCCGGCCTCGGTGAGGCGCCAGGAGCACACCGTCAGGACGAGCACAAGTGGAGAAAGTTGGCCCATCCAGTTCGCAAGCAACGAAAGAGGGAAACAGACGCAGAGCAAAACCATCGCCGACCTCGATAAACCGGGAGCGACCCCGCTCAGAAGCCATCCCGATGCAGCGAGCGCCAGCGAACCCATAAAGCCCCAAACCACCTTGCCGACACCAAGGGGAAACAGAGAAAGGGGCGGCACAAGTGAGGGCCAGCCAGGGCAGGTTGTAGTAAGGAACGAACCTGACGGCCTCGCCCTCACGGAGGGCAACCTGGCGCGAAAACTGTAACTCAGGCCGGTAGGGACTCTGCCGGGAAACCAACAACTCGCCCGCTACCCGGAACGTGACGAGCTCACCGCACCAATCCCCCGGAATCAACCGGGTGAGTGCAGTAACAAGTGCCGCTGTGCCGAGGATCGTCGCCAGGGACCGCTTCATGGTTCATGCGCGAACAGTACACCGTTTCCGTTCGCCTCGAGAGTGTCAGGGAGTCTGATGCTATGATAAAATGGCGGTCGCACAGTCGGGGAGATCAATTTCGACGAAAATCACTAGTCTCGACGGGATTGGCGGACTGGACACTTTACCGCCGGCGACGCGCGACGAGGAGAATTCCGAGTGTGGAACCGACCGACTTACGAATGGGCCCCAGGGGTCATGATGTCTCGCTTGACGACCTGGCTTCGATTGTTCGTCGATCGCCGCCTGGAACGCGACAAGGTCCGCTTCGTTTGTGTCGCGGTGCTGGCGATGAACCTCCTGCTGGCCGCGGTCTCGTTCCTGACCTTCGATGGCACCCAAACGGTTTTCGGCCCCGAGTTGGGGGCCGACTTCGCCGCGTTCTACACTGTGGGAATGATCCTCAATCAGTACCCAGCAGAACGGTTGTACAACCTCGAGCTCCAGGACCGAGTCTACCATGAGCTTTTGCCCGGCCTACAGATCGATCTGAAGCTGCCCTATGTTTATCCCCCTTTTTTCTCGCTGTTGTTCCGCCCCCTGGCCCTGCTGCCGTATACGTGGGCCTGCCTGATCTGGATGCTCCTTTCCGCCGGTCTTTACCTGGTGGGGTTCGCCTTGCTGTGGCGCAGCCGTGAGGCCATTCCCGAGGGGGAGTGGTCGACCACGCTGCTGCTGGCCCTCTCGTTTGGGCCGTTCATCGAATGCTGGCTCTCCGGCCAGACGTCGACATTCGGTTTCGCCGCCATGGCGCGTGGCGATTCGTTGCGAGATGGCGCGGCGGCCGTTCGCGTTGGGGCTCTCCCTGGCGCTCTGCCTCTACAAGCCGCCGCTCCTCGTCCTGGTTCTCCCCATGCTGGTCGCTGCCCGCAGGTGGCGGGCGCTCGGCGGTTTCGCCGTGGGCGGCCTGCTCCTGGCCGCCTTGTCCCTGCTCGCGTTCGGCTGGCGCGGCTGCGTGGCCTATGCCGGTCACCTCACGACGTTCTCGCAAATTATCAGAGCTCCCACCACGGCGTTCCCGAGCTGGAAGTTCGTCGATCTTGACCATTTTCTCCGTCTGCTATTGGGTGGCAATACCTCCTTTCAACCCGTGGCGTGGGCTGTGATTGCTCTCGCCGTGTTGCCGTTTCTGGGCCGTCTGTGGTGGGTGCTCGACCGGTCCAGGCCCGATCGGCGAATGTTGACGTGGTCAGCGACGCTGACCTGGACCCTCGTCTTGAACGGCTATATCGGCCTGTACGACGCGATCCTCGCCGTCCCCGGCCTCTTCATCACCGCGGATGTCCTTTACCGCCGCGGTGGTGCTCTCACTCTCGGCTGCAAATCGCTGCTGGCGCTGCTTTACGTAGTCCCGTGGCTCTCTCAGCATCTGGCGGCCTCAACGGGATTCCAGGCGTTCACGGTGGTCCTCGGTCTCCTGGGATCCTATCAGCTCGTGCTTGCCTCGCGCAATGCGCCCGAATGCGAAATCGAAGACCCCCACTTCTGTGCGATGCTACGATCGTTTGTGTGATCCCATGATATTCGCCTTTTCGTCGGTCAAGTCGCATGGATAGGCTTGTCTTGAGTTCAAATGCACTTTCACGAACGAACAAAACCTTCAGTTTGGACTTTCTAGACATCTTCTGCGACAGAAGGGCGAGTCATGCGAAGTCTTCGTAGCTTAGAGATTTTCCCGTATGTCGAACGCGCGATCACCGTCCGCAGGGCAAATCTCGTCTTGAGCGTGATCGTCGTGGGCCTACTGATCGCGAACCGTGACCAGATCATCCGCCGGATTCGGTTCTGGCAGACCGGGACCGTCCGAGTCACTAAGTATACCTTCCGCCTCGACCCCGAGGATCGTGTGATGACCGAATATATTCTTCGGTTCGGCGAGTGGGAACGGGCGGAAACTGCGACGATCCGCAGCCTGTTGCGGCCAGGGGATACATTCATCGACGTCGGGGCGAACTTCGGCTGGTACACGGTCATCGCATCAGACGTGGTCGGTAACGATGGCCGGGTCATTGCTTTCGAGCCGGCCCCGGCGGCCCTCGCACTGTTGCGCCACAACATCCAGGCCAACGGCTGTGAGAACGTCACCCTGGAACCTGAAGCTCTCTCGGACCGGGTCGGGACACTTCAACTGCACAGAAGAGCGGGCGGCATGGCTTGTTGACGTACTGGATCAGAGGGAGGAGTTTGTGAATCTTCTAATCAGACGTACCCTCCGACCCGGTGCTTAAGAGAAGGTTCAAGGGGCGAGATTGGAGGACGTCAATGCAACGAGTCGGCAACGCGAATCTTCGCCCCTGGATTTGGTTGGCGGGCATCACGCTCTTGACATTGGTCTGCGTCCAGGGCCTGCTAGTCATCGCGCCCTGGGAGAAAACTGTTCCCGACTTCATCTGTTACTGGGCGGCCGGGAAGCTGGTCGCCGCGGGCGAAAGCCCCTATGATGAGGCACGCCAAACTCGAATTCAACACGAATGCGGCTGGGACAAGGCGACCGACGGGCTGGACCGGTATGATTTCCTCCCCTACTATTACCCCCCCTGGTTCGCGGCGTTCTGCTCGCTGCTGATTCCGCTGGGCTATCAGGGCGCGAAGATCGCCTGGTTCTCCCTCAGCCTCGAGCTGCTCTTCCTCTCGGGCTATCTGTTGCGGGATGCCGTCCCCGGGCTGGGGCACTCCGTGCCGGTCGTCGCGGTGCCGCTGTTCGTCCTCTCGGTGATCTCGTTGTTCGTCGGCCAGACCTCGATCCCGATCCTCTTTTCGCCGCGGTGGGATGGAGGTTGCTGGAGAAGGGGAGCGACCGCCTGGCCGGCGTCGCGCTGGCCTGCCTGACGACCAAGCCGCAGGTCACCGGCGTTCTCGTCCTCGCACTCCTGCTCTGGGCAGCCCGACGGCGGCGCTGGGGGGTCGTGCAGGGGTTCATGCTCGCCCTGACCGCGCTGGCGCTGGCCGGCGCCTGGATCGTCCCGGACTGGCCGATCGAGATGGTCCGGGCCGGCCAGCGGACACCACAGCCCACGGCCTACTTTCCCTGGATCGGCACGACCTGGTTCCTGATCTTGAGGACGTTCGGCCTCCAGTCCTTTAGCCTCTGGGGTCTTTACCTGGCAGCGGCCATCCCGTTCCTGGCGTTGGTGGTCCGGGGGGCGCTGGATCGGGCGCAGCCGCTCGAGGAAGTCATGGCGATGGGAGTGCTCGCCGCCTTTATCGTTGCGCCCTATGGCCGCCACTACGACTTTCCGGTCCTGCTGATTCCGCTCTTTGTCCTGATGGGCCGCCGGCTCTCGGAGGTTCGGGAACCATCCTGCTGTTCGCGCTCCTCGTCTTGCCTTATATCCA
>CAWHKI010000211.1:0-9185 GCA_963829765.1 uncultured Isosphaeraceae bacterium
ACGAGCTGAGGATTGAGCCGGATCGCCTGGCGAAAGCGAAGCCTCGCTTGGGTGAATCGCTTGCGTTTGGCGCGGACGATCCCCAGGCTATTGTGAATGCTGGCATTGGTCGGGTCGAGTACGAGGGCCTCGGAGAGGCTGCTTCGGCCTCGTCCAATCGACCGGCCGCCGCCAGTGAAGAAGCGATTCGTTGCCGCGGGGAGAGGACCTTTCGCGCGAGCGTGGCGGCTTCGCGGAGTGGCTCGATGGCCCCGGCCGCCCGGTTTGCCATGTCAAGCGCATGGCTAAGGTTTCCGAGAATATCGCTATCGTGTGGCTTGAGCCCATTCGCTTGTTGGTATACCGATGCGGCTTCGGCAAATTTGCCTTGATCGCGCAGGGCGTGCCCCAGGTTGCGATGAGCCTCGATAAAAAGAGGTCGAACCGCAATCGCGGGCGCAGCGTCTGCTCCGCGTTGGTAAAGTCTTGTTTGACCGCATAGGCCACGCCCAAATTCGTGAGAACGTCCACCGCCTCGGGCCTGAGCTCCAGGCTCCGAAGGTAGCAAGCGATGGCCTCGTCGTATTTTTCTTGCTTGAAAAGCACGACGCCGAGCGTCGCCCAGGCTTGGGAGTGGTTGGGATGGCCGTCAAGGAATCGGCGGTAGCATGCTTCGGCTTCGGCAAGTCGCCCGGCGCGCTGATGTTCCCATCCCGTCCCGAGATCGCTCGCGGACGTTCTCGCCGCGCGAAGCCCGAAGAACGGAGGACGCCGCCGCGGCTTCGACCGGGATCGGCTTGACGATCGGACCGCCGTTCTGGTTTCCCAGCAGGTCGGAAAGTGCCCGGGCGATCCGCTGGAACACGTCGTCCCAGTTGTGCCGTTCTGGATGTCGGTAGATTCGGACTGTCGGATACCAGGGCGAGTCTTCGCGACCGGCGAGCCACCGCCAGTCGGTGTTGTTGGAAAGCGCCAGCCGAGTGGGCACTCCCAGGGCGCCCGCGAGGTGAACAAGGGCCGAGTCGATGGTAACGACGAGGTCAAGAATCGACATGAGCGCCGCCGTGTCTTGAAAGGGGCCGCTGTCGCGATCGAGCTCATCGCCGAAGTCAAGGATGGGCACGCGGTCAGCGAAAGGAGGGATTTGCTCGACACCGTGGCCCTTTTGAAGGCTGATCAACTTCACGCCCGGCACGGCCGCGAGTACAGCGAAGGCCGCCAGCGGAGCCGAACGAAAATGGTCGCCTACCTGGGTAGGGCTTCCCTGCCAGCAGATTCCCACCCGAAACTCGCCCCGCGCCCGCGGCCCCAGTCGATCACTCCAGCGCCGCGCGAGCGCCGGGTCGGCCCGCAAATAGGGAACAGGATGAATCGCCGGAACATCTTCCAGCCCAATCCCTAAAATGGCCGGAAGGCTCATCAGCGGGCTATGCACGTGATACTCCGGCAATGGCTCTCCGGAGAGAACCAGGTGATCGATCGCGGGGAAACCCGCGAACAGCTTCAAGAGCGGCGAGGGACAGCGGAACACGACCGTGGCACCAAGGGCCTTGACTCTGGACGCGAACCGAATGCACTGGATGGTATCGCCCAGCCCTTGTTCGGGGATCAAGAGGATCGTCTTGCCGGCGATTGGCTCACCTCTCCACATCGGCTGGGTAACCTCGGGAAGCACGAAGCCGTTGCAGTGCCAACGCGACTCATAGTCCGCGAAGCCTTCCCGATAATTTCCGAGGATGAGGTTCGTGATTCCACGATTTTTTCGCGCCTCGTGATGGCCGGGATTCAAGGCGACGCCCGATCATAGGCGTGAATCGCTTCCCGGAGACGGCCCATTCGGGCAAGTGTGATGCCCGCGTTATTGTGTGCATCGGGCCGGTCGGGATCGAGCGAAAGAGCAGTCTCGAAGCATGCGAGAGCTTCGTCATATTGGTCCTGGGCGAAGAAGAGGTCGCCCAAGTGCTGGTACGCGTCGGGCGACGTCGGTCGGATCTCCTCGGGGAGGCGGCCTGCCCGCTGATGTTCCCGGCCTGTGCCAAGATCGTCCACAACTCCCCTCCCGCCCACTCGTATCCTCAACGGGGACATGACTACCGCCTAGATCGAGATTCGGTTGCTGATCGGCTCTGAGGCCGCTGCGCGGCGAGTTCAGCGAGTGCTCGAGCCATACGTTCGAACACTTCGTTCCAGTCGTGAAGTTTGGCTTGTCGAAAGATCCGGACCGTGGGATACCAGGGGGAATCCTCACGGTCCAAAAGCCAGCGCCATTCCGCACAGGTCGACAATGCCAGCCAGGTCGGCACGCCAAGAGCGCCGGCCAGGTGAACCGGCGCGGAGTCGACCGTGATCATGACATCGAGCAGCGACATGAGCGCGGCCGTGTCCTGAAACGCGCCACTGTCACGGTCAAGCTCGTCGCCGAAGTCGAACAACGGGAGACGGTCCGCCAGGCGAGCGATTTGCTCGACGCCGTGGCCCTTCTGGAAGCTGATCAACTTCACCCCCGATACGGCAGCGAGCGGAAGGAAGGCCTCGAGGGGGGCCGAGCGAAATCGGTCACCGCGGTGGGCTGGGTTTCCCTGCCAGAAGATCCCGACGCGAAGCTCGCCCGGCGCGCGAGGACCCAGCCGGTCCCTCCAGCGCTCCACAAGGTTTGGGTCGGCCTCCAGATACGGGACCGGGTGAACTCCAGGAACATCCTCCAGGCACGTCCCGAAGATCGCCGGCAGGTTCATGAGCGGCGCGTACACATCGAACTCCGGCCAGGGCTCGTCATCGGGGATGAGCGCATCGATTCCCGGGGCGTTGGCAAGAAGCTCCAGGAGTGACCTTCGCGTAAGAAACAGCACCCTTGCGCCGGTGCGCTTGACCTTGGGGGCAAACCGAATGAACTGAAAAGTATCGCCCAGTCCTTGCTCGGGGATCAAGAGGATCGTCTTACCAGCGATCGACTCGCCTTTCCAAAGAGGCTGAACAAATCCCGGACGCACAAAGCCGTTGCACTTCCAGCGCCATTCGTATTCGGCGAATCCCGCGCGATAATCACCGAGCCTGAGCTTGGTCATCGCGCAATTGTACCGTGGCTCCGCATAATCGGGATCAAGGGCAACGGCACGGCTGAAGGCGAGGATCGATTCGTCACACCTGCCGAGCCTGCCGAGGATAACGCCGATGGTGGTATGCACGTTGGCGAGGTCGGGGCGGAGCTTGATCGCGGATCCGTAGCTGGCGAGGGCTTCCGCGTCGCGCTCCTGGGCGAACAGAATGTCGCCCAGGTTCTGGTGAGCCTCGACGAGATCGGGCTCGAGCAAAACGGCCGTTCGGCTGCGCGCCTCGGCTTCGGCGAAGCGCATTCTTTTGGCATATAAGATCCCCAGGGCGTTCTGTACCCGGGCATCAGCGGGGTCCAGTGACAAAGCCCGGCGGAAAACAGCTTCGGCTTCGTCAAGGCGGTCAGCCCCCGCAAGCGCGATTCCGAGCTGACGGTGCACTCTCACCGACCCTGGCATCAAGCCGAGCAGCTCGACCAGCGGATCGATCGCCGCGGCCGGCTGGTTCGCTTGGAAAAGCGCGGTCGCCAGACCGCTCAGAACATCGACGTCTTTGGGATTGAGCATCCGCGCTTCTTGATAGACCTGGGCGGCTTCGGCAAATTTACCTTGATCGCGGAGGGCGTGGCCCAGGTTGCGATGGGCCTCGAGTTTACCATTCCTTTCCCTTGCCGCCAGTTCGGCGAGTGCCCCTGCCATGCGCTGGAAAACGTCTTCCCAGCGATGAAGTTCCGACTGACGAAAGATTCTAGCCGAGGGATACCAGGGGCAATCCTCGCGACCGACCAGCCAGCGCCAGTCCGCCGATTTGGACAGAGCCAACCAGGTCGGCACGCCCAGCGCGCCGGCAAGGTGGGCTGGCGCGGAATCGATCGTAATCATGACGTCAAGCAGCGTCATCAGCGCGGCGGTATCTTCAAATCGGGTGCTTTCGCGGAAGTCGAGCATCGGCAGGCGGTCGGCCAGTGGACCGATCTCCTCGACGCCGTGGCCCTTCTGGATGCTGATCAACGTCACGCCCGGTACGGCGGCGAGCGGGACCAAGGCTTCAAGCGGGGCCGAGCGAAAACGATCATGGCTGTTGGCTGGATTTCCCCGCCAAAAGATTCCGACGCGAAGCTCGCCCGGCGCGCGAGGGCCGAGCCGATCACTCCAGAGCTCCACGAGCTCGGGGTCGGCTCGCAGGTAAGGGACAGGCTGAACTCCTGGGATATCCTCGAGGCTGGTCCGGAACACGGCCGGGAGGCTGACCAACGGGACATACACATCGAAGAAGGGCAAGGGCCCTCCATTGGGAATGACGACATCGACTCCCGGCACATTTCCGCAGAGCTTCAAGAGCGGCCTCGGACAGACGAACACCACCGTTGCCCCCTCGGCTTTGACCTTGGAGGCGAACCGGATGAACTGGATGGTATCGCCCAGGCCTTGTTCGGGGATCAACAGGATGGTTTTGCCAGCGATCGACTCACCTTTCCAGACAG
This sequence comes from uncultured Isosphaeraceae bacterium, assembly GCA_963829765.1. Lineage (GTDB taxonomy): Bacteria > Planctomycetota > Planctomycetia > Isosphaerales > Isosphaeraceae > CAWFRS01. Next base: position 4,514 of record CAWHKI010000211.1, read on the forward strand.
GTTGGGTGAAGCTGGGGCGCACGAAGTCGCGGCAGTCCCAGCGCAGCTTCAAATTCGGCGAACCCCTTTTCATAATCGCCGAGCAAGAGCTTCATCATCGCGCGATTCTTCCTCGCTTCAGGATGCTCGGGATTGAAGGCGAGCGCACGGTCATAGGCGCGGATCGAATCCTCATGGCGGCCCATTCTGCCCAGTGCGATGCCCGCGTTGTTGTGCGCCTCGACTGCGTCGAGGCGGAGGTCGATCGCGGTGGCGTAGCAGGCGAGGGCTTCGTCGTAGCGATCCTGGTCGCGGCAAACGTTGCCGAGGTTTTGGTGCGCCTCGACGAGGTCCGGGTTAAGCCGAATCGCTTCGCGGAATGCCGCTTCGGCCGCGGCGAAGCGCTTGCGTTGGGCCTCGACGATCCCCAGGCCGTTGTGACTGCCGGCGTCCGTCGAGTCCAGTGTCAGAGCCTTGCGGAGACGCGGCTTCGGCCTCGTCGAACCGCTCGGCCGCCGCCAGTACGGTGCCGAGAAGTTGGTGCAGATGAACAGCCCGCGGCACGAGCCTGACCGCCGTGACCAGCGGCTCGATGCCCTCGACCGCTCGGTTCGCTTTGTAGAAATGCGCTCCCCAAACTACCCAGGATATCGATGTCATTCGGGTTGAGCATCCTCGCTTGCTGATACACCGGTATGGCCTCGGCGAATTGGCTCTGGTCGCGGAGCGCATGGCCCAGGTTGCGATAGGCCTCGAGCGACGCGGGTTGAATCGCGATCGCCTGGCGGAACGACCGCTCCGCCGCGGCAAAGTCGCGTTTGAGTGCATACGCCACGCCCAGGTTCGTAAGGACCTGCGCCGAACCCGGCTTGAGTGCCAGGCTGCGTTTGTAACAATCGATAGCCTCGTCGAGGTTCTGTCGCTTGAACGCCACGACGCCGAGAGCGGCCCACGCTTCCGCATGCTCCGGATGGCCGGCGAGAAACCGGCGATAGCACGCATCCGCATCGGAATAGCGCCCGGCTCGTTGATGTTCCCAGCCCCTGCCAAGATCGTCCACAATCGCTCTCCCGACGCGGCGCTTTCAGATCGGGCTCGCGATCGCCGCCTGGTCCGCCCTTGGCTTCGAGCTCGAGCCGCCCCGCGGGCTCGCGGCCAGTTCGGCGAGTGCCCCAGCGATGCGCTCGAACACCTCATCCCAGTTGTGAAGCTTCGACTGCTGGAACACTCGAACCGTCGGGTACCAAGGCGAGTCTTCGCGGCCGGCGAGCCAGCGCCAATCGGTGTTGATTGATAGCGCCAGCCAGGTCGGGACGCCCAGAGCACCCGCCAAGTGAACGAGCGCCGAATCAATTGTGATCGTCAGGTCGAGCACCGACAAGAGCGCGGCCGTCTCCTCAAACTGGGTGCTCTCACGAAGATCGAGCAAGGGCAAACGATCCGCCAGGAGATCGATCTGCTCGAGCCCATGGTGTCTTTGGAGGCTGATCAACTTCACGCCCGGTATCGCGGCGAGGGGAAGGAAGGCCGCGAGCGGTATGGAGCGAAAACGGTCATGGCTGTTCGCTGGGTTGCCCTGCCAGCAGATGCCGACCCGGAGCTCGCCGGGCGCGAACCCCCAGCCGATCATGCCAGCGCTCCACTTGCGCTGGGTCGGCCTCGAGATAGGGAACAGGGTGGATTCCCGGAATGTCCTCCAGGGTCGTCCGAAAAATGGCCGGAAGGCTCATTAAGGGAAGATACACGTCGAACTTAGGAAGCGGCTCGTCTTCGGGAATCAAAGCATCAACGCCAGCGACGCGTTCGAGGAGCTTTAAAAGTGAGTTGTAGCAGCGGAATATCACCGTCGCTCCCGTGCCCTTCACCTTGGAGGCGAACCGAATGAACTGGATGGTATCGCCCAGCCCTTGCTCGGCGATCAACAAAATCGTCTTGCCCGAAATCGGCTCACCTTTCCAGAGCGGCTCACTCAAGTGGAGGCGCACCACGTCTAAGGCTCGCCAAATCGCGTCGAACTCGGCGAATCCCTCGAGATAATCGCCGAGGACCAGTTTCATGACCGCTCGGTTCTTTCGCGCCTCGGGGTGCTGGGGATCTAGGGCGAGAACATGGTCATAGGCACGGATCGCGTCTTCATGTCTGCCGATCCTGCCCAGCGTGACGCCAAGGTTGTTATAGGCCCCAACGGAGTCAGGCCGGAGCTGAATCGCGGTCGCGTAGGATGCCAGCGCTTCGTCGTAGCGGTCCAGCTCGCGCAAGACGTCTCCAAGGTTTTGATGGGCCTCGACGAAATTTGGGTTGAGCCGGATCGCCTCGCGGCTCGAAGCCTCGGCGTCGGCAAAGCGATGAAGTTGGGCCTGAATAATTCCCAGCGCGTTGTGACTGGCGGCGTCGTTCGGGACGAGTGCCAGGGCGAGGCGGAAGGCGGCTTCGGCCTCGTCGAATCGCTTCGCCGCCGCCAGCCTGAGACCAAGGAGCTGGTGTCGGTGATGGTCGCGCTGAACCGCCGGCGCCTGGCGGACCGACGGCTCGGCGGCGGCAAAGTCGCGTTTGAGCGCATCTGCCATGCGCTGAAACACATCATTCCACTGGTGCACTTCCGACTGTCGGAAGACGCGAACCGTGGGATACCAGGGCGAATCCTCGCGGCCGGCGAGCCAGCGCCAGTCGGTGTCGGTCGACAGTGCCAGCCAGGTCGGCACGCCGAGGGCACCGGCGAGGTGAACTGGCGCCGAGTTGATCGTGACCATGAGGTCGAGCAACGACATCAGCGCGGCCGTGTCCTGAAACGGGCCGCTGTCACGGTCAAGCTCGTCGCCGAAGTCGAGCAACGGGAGACGATCCGCCAGGGGAGCGATTTGCTCGACGCCGTGGCCCTTCTGGAAGCTGATCAACTTCACCCCAGGTACGGCGGCGAGCGGAAGGAAAGCCTCCAGAGGGGCCGAGCGAAAACGATCGCCCGGGTAGGTAGGGTTTCCCTGCCAGAAGATCCCGACGCGAAGCTCGCCCGCCGCGCGAGGACCCAGGCGGTCCCTCCAGCGCTCCACAAGGTTTGGGTCGGCTTCCAGATACGGGACAGGGTGAATTCGCGGAACATCTTCGAGCGTCGTCCGAAAGATGGCCGCGAGACTGACCAACGGGGCATAGACGTCAAACGAAGGCAAGGGCTCCCGGTCGGAGATCAAGACGTCAATCCCCGGGAAGTTAGCGAAGAGCTTCACGAGCGGCCTGAAGCAGCGGAACACCACGGTTCCGCCCATGGCCTTGACCTTGGGGGCGAACCGGACGAATTGGATGGTATCGCCCAGCCCTTGCTCGGCCACCAGCAGAATCGTTTTGCCCGTGAGCGATTCACCGTTCCAAACGGGCTGCGTGAAGTCCAGGCGCAGGGCGTCGCTAAACGCCCAGCGCCTCGTACTCGGGAAATCCCTCGAGGTAATGACCGAGCGAAAGCTTCGTGATCGCTCGATTTTTCCGCGCGTCAAGGTGCTCGGAATTGCACGCGAGAGCACGGTCGTAGGCGAGGATCGATTCTTCATGGCGGCCCAATCTGCCAAGTGCGACGCCGACGTTGTTATGGACGTCGGGTAAATCGGGGCGGAGCCTGATCGCGGCCGCGTACCAGGCGAGGGCGTCGTCATACCGGTTCTGGGCGAAAAAGACATTCCCGAGGTTTTGGTGGGCTTCGGGGTGATCGGGCTTGAGCCGGATCGCCTCGCGGCACGAAGCCTCGGCGGCGTCGAACCGCCCGGCCTCGGTCTGCACAACACCCAGGCCGCTGTAACTGTTGGCATCGGTCCGGTCGAGCTCCAGTGCATGGCGAAATGCGGCCTCGGCCTCGTCAAATCGTCTGGCCGCCATCAGTGAAAAACCTAGGAGCTGCTGTAACTTGATGGCCCGGGGCGCCAGCCTGACCGCCGCGGTCAGCAGCTCGATGCCCTCGGCCCCGCGGTTCGCCTTGTGAAGCACGCTCCCCAGGTTGCCAAGGATATCGAGGTCGTCGGGACTGAGCATCCTCGCTTGCTGGTAGGCCCGCGCGGCCTCGCCAAGTTTGCCCTGATCGCGGAGCGCGTGACCCAGGTTCCGATAGGCCTCGACGAATGGAGGCCGGATCGCGGTCGCCTGCCGGAGTGTCCGTTCGGCCGCGTCGAAGTCGCGCTTTACGGCATAGGCCACACCCAGGTTCGTGAGCACCTCCGCCGACCCCGGCTTGAGCGCGAGGCTGCGGACGTAACAAGCGATGGCCTCGTCGAGGTCCTGGCGTTTGAATGCCACGACGCCGAGTGCCGCCCAGCCTTCGGCATGGTTCGGATGACTGTCGAGGAAGCGGCGATAGCACCGTTCCGCATCCGCGAGTCGCCCAGCCCGTTGATGTTCCCAGCCCGTCCCAAGATCGTCCACGAACGCGTCCCACCGCTGAGTTTCCAGTCGGGTACATCATCGCCCTTCGACCGAACGACTCGATTCTAACTCTTGGGAGCAGCACAAAAACAGAGTTCACGAATTTGCCATAAATTCACCATAGCCTTTGACTCTGCGTTGAGTCAATCATCATAAATAGCAGAACGCCGGCGAATCGAGCCATCAATCGGTGGCACGGTGATCTAGACGTGATCGACACCCGTGATCATGGCGTAGAACGAAGGGATACGCAGTGCCGCGGTGCGCCCCCTTCCCGCTAGAGCCGCATTCT
>CAWHKI010000212.1:0-11070 GCA_963829765.1 uncultured Isosphaeraceae bacterium
CTCTGTCAACGTGATGACCGGTTCAAACGGCGTCGCGACCTTTAGCGTCGATATCCCGGCCACGATACCCGTCGGCCAATCGATAGCGCGACCGCGACCGATGCGGCCGGCAATACGTCCGAGTTCTCTGCCGACATCACCGTCACGGCCAGCCCGACGGGCTCGTTCATCGTCACCAATCTGGCCGACTCCGGGCCTGGTTCGCTGCGCCAGGTTCTCAACGAAGTGAACGACGATCCGATAGCGAACGGACCTGATCAGGTTACCTTCGCCAGCAACATCTCTGGCGGTTCGATCTCTCTCCTCTCCGCGTTGCCGGCACTGCCGCAACCAGGTCACCATCACTGGACCGATCACCCTAAATGGCAGCTCGGCGGGCGGGGGCATGAGCGGCCTGGTCCTCTCTGGCAACCAGGACGACGTTGCTTCGCTGACCATCACTAACTTCGCCGGTACAGGAGTGGTCATCTATGGCGATGACGCCGTGATCTCGGGAAGCTCGGTCACGTACAACGGCACAGACGGCATCGACGTGTTGTTTGCCAGCGGCAGCACGATCGGCGGAACAGCCGCCGGCGCCGGCAACATCATCTCCGGAAATGCGTTCGACGGCGTTTACATCGACGCCTCCTGTCTGGTCGAGGGTAACGTCATCGGCACGAACGCGGCCGGCACCGCCGCCGTGGGGAACGATGTTGGCATTGACGTGTCCGCCCCGGGTGCGACGATCGGCGGGACCAGCGGCCGGCGCCGGCAACGTCATCTCGGGAAATGCGTACTTCGGCGTTTACATCGATGCGTCCTGCCTGGTCGAGGGCAACGAGATCGGCACGAATGCGGCCGGCACCGCTGCAGTGGCGAACGGAGATGGCATTGGCGTTTATGCCTCGGGCGCGACGATCGGCGGGACCGCGACTGGCGCCGGCAACGTCATCTCCGGAAACACGGTCGAAGGCGTTGTCACCGTTGCGTCCTGCCTGGTCGAGGGCAACGACATCGGCACGAACGCGGCCGGCACCGCCGCCGTGGCGAACGGCGATTACGGCATTTATGTTGGCGCCTCGGGCGCGACGATCGGCGGGACCACGACCGGCGCCGGCAACATCATCTCCGGAAATACGGGACGACGGCGTTTACATCGATGCGTCGTGCCTGGTCGAGGGCAACGACATCGGCACGAACGCGGCCGGCACCGCCGCAGTGGCGAACGGCAGTCCGGCATTTACGTGTTCGCGGCTCGGGCGCGACGATCGGCGGGACCACGACCGGCACCGGCAACATCATCTCCGGAAACACGGAGCTTCGGCATTTACATCGATGCGCATCATGCCTGGTCGAGGGCAACGACATCGGCACGAATGCGGCCGGCACCGCCGCCGTGGCGAACGGCAGACGGCATTGACGTTGGCGCCTCGGGCGCAACGATCGGCGGGACCACGACCGGCGACGCCAACATCATCTCGGGAAACACGAGCTACGGCGTTGACATCGAGGCGCGTCGTGCCTGGTCGTGGGCAACGACATCGGCACCAATGCGGCCGGCACCGCCGCCGTGGCGAACGGCCAGTACGGTATTGATGTCGCCGTCTCGGGCGCGACGATCGGCGGGACCACGACCGGCGCCGGGAACATTATCTCCGGAAATTCGGACGACGGCGTTGACATCGATGCGTCTTGCCTGGTCGAGGGCAACGACATCGGCACAAACGCGGCGGGCACCGCCGCCGTGGCGAACGGCCAGGACGGCATTTATGTCGACTTCCCGGGCGCGACGATCGGCGGGACCACGACCGGCGCCGGCAACCTCATCTTTGGAAATACATCTTGCGGCGTTTACATCGGCGCGTCCTGCCTGGTGCAGGGGAATACAATATTCGACAATCTAGTCGGCGTTTCTGTTGTGTTCGGAACGGCCACAATCACCAACGACGTGATCATCGGCAACGGCCACCGGCATCCTGGTCGGGAGCTGGACGGCTCGACCACCAGCGTGACGGCGAGAGTACGACGGGCTTTGGGCAACACCACCGCGGCATAACGAAACCTCGAGACGAACCCGGCCTACGCCGTTATCGCCACCGACGACTTGTGGGGCAGCTTGCACGGGCCGACCACCACGGCAAACCCGGGCGGCAACGGCGACGCTGTCTCGTCCAACGTGAGCTTCAGCCCCTGGATCGGCGTTACAACGTGGGCAGCGGCAGCGGGTTTCAGCCCACCGGCATCACCCTTTACGCCGTGCCGACGCAGTTGGCGTTCGTCACCGAGCCATCGTCGATCGGTTAGCGGGGGAGTGGCCTTCGCGACCCAGCCGGTCGTGGAAGCCGAGGACGCCAGCGGCAACCTCGGCATTAACTTCGACGCCGCCACGGTCCCTGGCGCCCCGGCCGTCATGGCCCTTAACACCCCTCTCGGGCACGGGCGCGCGGCCGGCACAACCTCGATCAGCCCCTCCGGCGGCTTCGCAAACTTCAGCGGGCTGAACGTCACCGGGGCCGGTACCTATACGCTCACCGCCTCGACATCGGGATTCGGCTCACTCACCTTGAGCGGCACAAGCAGTCAAATCGTCATTACGTCGCCGCTCATGGTCACGTCGATCGCGGCCGTTTCGCCCAACCCGCGTAACACCGCTGTCTCGAGCATCGACGTCACGTTTAGCGAGCCGATCAACACCAGCAGCCTGGCGTCGGGCGCCTTGACGCTCACCGACGATGGGGGGGCCAGCCTGATTAATGGCGGCGTGTCCCTGACTCTCGTCTCGGGTGATACGTACGCGATCGGCGGCCTGTCGGGCCTAACCGCCGCCCAGGGCCTCTACACGCTCACCGTCAACGCCGCCGACATCCAGGATCAGAATGGTCATGCCGGCGCGGCTCTCTTTCCACGTCGTGGCTCATGGACACGACCGCGACCACCAGCAACGTCATCAACTCGCTCGGCACGTCGCAGACCAGCGATATCTTCCCCGTCTCGGTTACCTTCACCGACCCGGCCGGCGCCGGCAATGCACCGCCTCGGGCGTCTCGACGCTGGTGTTGTGGGTCTCGGTCAACAGCGGCCCCTTCACGCCGTACCAGGTAATGAACATTGTCCCGACGGCCTCGGGTACGGAGACATTCACGTTCGTGGGCCAGGACCGCAATACCTACGCATTCCACAGCAATGCGGTCGATGCCACCGGCAACGCCGAGACTAAGAACCCCGACAGGATCGAAGCCAGCACCAGCGTGCCCGACCTGAACCCGCCGGCGACGCACGTGCTGGCGAGCACTCCCTCGTACTCCTGGGGCCCGTTCCCATCGTCGAGCTTCAGTGGGCTGACCCCCTCGTCGTATTCCGACGGGGTCTTCACGCTCAACTGGGCGGGAGCCGATCCCGACCGGAACAGCGGCACTCCCACTGGCTCGATCGCTGTCGTGAACATCTATGTCGAGATCGATGGCGGCACGCCCACGCTGGTCGGTCAACTGACGCGGGCACGCCCAATAGCAACGGCGTCTACAGCGGATCGCTCTCTTACAACGCCCTGGCCGACGGCCTGTCGCACACCTACAGCTTCTTTAGCGTCGGCGTCGATGACGAAGGGAAGACCCAGGCGCAACCGGCCACGCCCGATGTGACTTTCAGCGGGATTGTCTACTCCAGCCCGCTCGCGGTCGAGAATCTCGTGGTCGAAAAGGGCATCGCGGAACGCTCCTTTATTCAGTATCTCGACGTCGACTTCAACCAGACCGTCTCGACAAGTTCGGCGTTGCAAGCCCTGGGGGCCGGGTTGGCCGGTAGCAGTCCAAACTCGTTCGTGGAGCTCTTGTGGTACGGCGAGAACCTGACGGCCGCCAGCACACCCAAGGGGAGCGTGAACCTGTTCAATGCGGGCACCACGGCGGCGGTCGGTCTGACCGGCAACGATCTGTCGATCAACTTCGGATCGAACGGCACCACCAGTTTGCTGACCGAGACGGGCGTCTCGGGAACGGGCAAGCCGATCACGAATTTTGGAGACGGTTGGTACGCTCTGGGGATCGACCCCACCGGCAACCCGAGCAATGACCAGGTCTTCTGGGTGACGTTTTTCCGGCTCTTCGGTTCGGCCACCGGTGACCCCTCGGTGACCGGACCGTATACGACGGCAGGCACGGATGCCTACGTCGTATACAATGCCGAGGGCCAATCGGGCTCGCTGCTCAATGCCGACGTCGACGGCAGCGGCAGCGTCAACAGCAAAGACTTCACCTACACGGTCGCCGCCAAGGGGGATTCCGTCGGCGCGACCGCCCCATCCAGCTTCCCTCAGTTCCAGTTATTCGCCGGTGCTGCCGGTGTCGCGGCACCAGTAAACGCCGCCCTGGTCACGCAAACCGAAGTGCAATCGCTGTTGCCCGAGGCGGTCGGCGCCTGGCAGGCGGCGGGCCTGGATGCGGCCGACCTGCGAAAGCTTGAGAATGTGCAGATTCAGGTCGGTAATCTGGGCACGGCGATTCTCGGCGTGGAGGCCGCCGGCGTGATTACGATCGACCAGACCGCGGCGGGCTATGACTGGTACATGGGCACTGGTGCGGCATCGACTCAGGCATTTGCCTTGTCGGGACCTGGTGGCGAATCACTCGCGGGTCCCTCGAGCCCGGCCGTGGATGAAGTCGATCTCGTGACGGTGCTCGAGGACGAGCTGGGCCATGTGCTGGGCCTTGCCGACAACACGCAGGCCGGCGATCTGATGGATATCACGCTGGGGCTGGGCGTCAGTCGGGCACCGACGAGCGCGGACGTCGCGGCGATCGGCTCGGCCTCTGCCGCCCCGGCGGCCGCGCTCGCGCGAACGTGCAGCCGACCAGTGTGCCGCCGGGGCAGTCGTCGCCACTCACTGCGTCTGTTACGCGAGCGACCGTGGACGCGGCACTAGCGTCAATGGGGAGCGCCGGAGGCGGGAATGGCGACGATGAGGATTTGATCGTGAAAACCGGCTCCTTGGCCCCCTCGGGCGTCCGTATCTCGAGCCTTGTGGTCGCAGGCCGAGGCAGGGACAAAACGGCTCGGGCTTCTTCGTCTCGATACCCCCATGGCGCACCGTCGGCACGGTTCGCCTCCAAACTGGTTTATTCCTCCATCAAGAAGGACTTCTCAAAGTGACCCGTTCGATTCAAGTAATCGCGTTCGCTATGATTCTGTTCGCCCTGACAACAACCCGTGCCCGCGCGGACCTGGTGGTGACACTGAGCGATGTCAAACTGGCGCCGGGCGGCATCGGGACAATGGACATTTCGACGACGTCGGACAATATCGTCAGCGGCGACACGCTGTCGTCGTTCGGGCTAGAATTGGTGATCACACCGGTAGGGACGCCGTCCTCGATTCCCGCGTTCTTGTCGGGAGCGGACCAGCCCATCGCTTTCTATGATATTAGCAATTACGTGTTCTACGAGCAGAGCTTTAACGCCAACCCAGCGTACGGTGGTCCCTATCCGTTCTGGTCCGACCCTTATGCGTCTCCGCCATCCGACAGTTACCCCGCCGGCGAAATTACTGGAGGCGATTGGCGAATCCGGCGGGGCCGGGCTACGTGCCGATCAGCAGCAGCGACACGTATTTGTTAGCTCAGGTGCAATTCTCGGTGCCGATGGGAGCGATGCTGGGCGATACGTTTCAGATTTCGCTGGTGAGCGATCCCAACTTCACGTACTTCGAGGACTTAAACGGCAACAACCTGAATTATTCTGCCAGCGGCGGGCTGGTTACGGTCACGGCCGTACCAGAGCCTTCCTCGTTGACGCTAATGGCGATCTCGGCTCTCAGCGGCCTGCTTTGGTATCGGGGACGTCGAAGGACGACTGGTACCTCGTGACCAGTAACGACGTGCTGAACAACGTCAATCCGAACGAAGCCACGTTGATCGACTGATCCAAAACCAGGTCTTTTGGGTGACGTTCTTCCGGCTCTTCGGTTCGGCCATCGGCGACCCCACGGTGAGCGGACCGTATACGACGGCGGGCACGGATGCCTCTGTCGTGTACAATGCCGAGGGCGAATCGGGCTCGGTAGTCAATGGCGATCACGATGCCGGCGGCAACGGCGCCGCGGGAAGCGACCTCGCCACGACGGTGAATGCCTCGGCAACTCATCGATTGAATTTGTCGGCGCCGAAATTCTCGGACTCGTCGTCAGAGGATTCCACTTGGAAGGGTAACCATACGATCACGAAATCCCGAAACGAAGAAAGCACGCGATTTGTGGAAGTTTTATGCCCCGACATCGGATCGCGGCGATTTCGGCTGAGCCCTGAGACTCCACCAGAACAACAGCACTTTATGGTGTCACCTTTCTTTCCTCAGTCGGTGTGGTCAGTATGGGAGAATTAACCACTGAAGGCACGGAAACTCACGGAAAAAAGTCGTTACTCTCCACCGAGGCATCGCGACAACGCCTCGGCCCCTCCTTCACTTACGGTTGTCGCCCGAGCCGGCCAAGCGACTGGAGATGCCTCCGGGCACCATCCACGACGTGCATGGCGGGCAAGGCTGTCAGTACAATTTGAAAATCGGCTACCAGCGCACGCGATTCTCGCACACTGTTCTGCGCGGCGCCTGCTGATCGGCCGGGCGAGGTCGTAGTCGGCCCACACGCGGTGCGCCCGCAGGCCGTCGATTCTGCTCGCGATCGCAGCTACCGGCGGGAAACCACAATTCAATAGTCCGGTATAGAGGTTAAAGTGGCTCTGGCCACCCCGACCGACATCCAGGCCGTTTGATAGTAGGAACTCGTGAAACCAGTGGAAAACAGCGTAATATGCGCGACTAACAGCCGAACGCCAGTCGCCCTCAGTCGTCCCATGCGCGAGACGGTCGGCCGTGTCGCGGAACTCGCTCCACTGCATGTTTACTCCGAGGCGAACGCGACAACCAGTGCGAACAGCGGACAATACGAAAGCGGAAGCTCTGCGACTAGACGGTCATGGTAGCGTCGCATGGAGGCTTGAAGCTGGTCATCGGGATAGGCCTCGGGCAGTGTGACGCAAACGACGGCCTGGGCTCGGCCGTCATCATCCGGGTCTTCTTGCAACATCAGATCGAGTCCAATCAATGCGGGAAACGAGGCCCGCACGAGCTCACAGACCTTCCGGAACTCCCGCTCGGCGCCGTGTCGAATTAAGAAATCACCCACGGACGGATCGACCGCGAGTTCCTGAGTGGCCGTCGTAGCCATGCTTGAACCCTAAAGTAATTCGTGCCGCAGATACGACTTGAAACGGCGCGAGCCGTTAAGTCCACTTGGGCCTGAACGAGGCGAGTCTGCCATTTGTAAGTTTAGTAACACATTGTGGCGATACTGAGATACTGAATTCCCTTGAAAAGTAGGCGATAGCGCGATCGTCTTCGTGCTCTGTCGCATTTTACTCGCATTGGGCTCGCATTGCCAACAAAGTTACGAAGACGAGCCTATTTGGTCTCACAAACCACGAGACTCCTCATGACATGCCGGTTTCAATCTCTCTGGGCAGCACGGCGGTCGATGAGATCTTCGGCACGGTGGGCTCAGACGACGACTGGTACCTCGTTACTAGTGACGACGTGCTGAACAACGTCGACCCGAACGAAGTCACGTTGATCGACTGATCCAAACAGATCGGGGTGACCTTCTTCCGGCTTTTCGGTTCGGCCACTGTTGACCCCTCGGTGACCGGACCGTATACGACGGGGGCATGGATGCCACCGTCGTGTACAATGCCGAGGGCGAATCGAGCTCACTGGTCAATGGCGATCACGACGGCGGCGGCAACGGCGCCGTGGGAAGCCACCTCGCCACGACGGTGAATGCCTTGCTCGGGCCGACGAGTGGGCCGACTTCGGCGGCGCCCAACAACGGCCGGCCAGCGTCTCGGATGCGATTGATTACCTGCTCGTTAACGATGAGCTGGTCGGCCTAACCAAGCTCTCAAGTTCGTCGAGGCCCGAAGCGACGGACAATTGCTCGTGAACCCTTGGTTATGAGTGGGCAGGCGCGATAGAATGTGGTTGAGACAGATTATGCGAGCCCTCACTGACGCGCGGAAGGTTGCCATGCCGATTCTTGAACTGAGCGACGCCCAAGTGGTCGAATTAGTGAAACAGTTGTCGCCGGAGCGCCAACGGGCAGCACTACTTACGCTGGCCGCGGGGGCCGTGCAGCGGCGCGAGGAGCGAATGCAATATGCGGGAGGGCGATTGCGTCTCATCGCGGCGGAGCGCGGACTGAAATGGGACGAGATGTCGGATGACCAACGCGAGGGTCTCATCGACGACCTTGTGCACGAGGATCGTCCTTGCGGAAGATAGCGGTATTCGACACCAATATCCTGCTTTCGGGAGTTGGCTGGAGGGGTAAGCCGTTCGAGTGCCTTGAATTGGCACGAAGAGGCACGGTCGAAGGCGTAACCTGCCAGGAAGTGCTCGACGAGCTGGCGGAAAAGCTTCAATCGAAGCTGGCGTTTACTCCGGAGCAGACGCTGGACACGTTGGCCCATCTGCTAACGTTTCTGCGCGTCGTTTCCATCACCGGTTATCTCAAGGCTGTTCCGGCTGACCAAGACGACGACAAGGTCTTGGAATGCGCGGTAACCGCGGGGGCAACTCACATTGTCACGGGCGACCGCCGACACCTCTTGCCGTTGGGAGCATATCAAGGGATTCCCATTTTGACCGCCTCGGACTTCCTTGCGGTGGCATCGGCCCCGTAAACGACTGGGGGTAAGTTCACGCGGCGGCAGCAGCTCGCGTCGATCGTCGCAAGCCAGAGGTGCATACGAAGTAATGCTTCCCGTGGCCCAAACGCCCCAGGGCCTTGATGAGATCGTCCCCTGAAAGGTCTCGTGGAAGCTTCATACGGCGAAGACGTCCTCGCGCAAGTAATGGAGCCGGATGACCTTGGGCGCCTAGCGGGGCTCGAAGTTTGTCTGGACCAGGGAGCTTGTCCGCTTGTCCCACATGTGGGAGATTCGCACTTAGCCGTAGGCCCCTTCTTTTGTACATTCCATAGATCGTACAGGACAGAAGGGGAACCAAAATGGGCGTGGAAACAAGGTCGACGGATGCGAAGGGGCGTGTCAGCCTGCCCAAAGCGTTCGCCAATGCGACACTCATCATCGAGCAGTTAAACAAGAACGAGTTGCAAATCCGTAAAGCCCGAGTGATCCCAGAGAATGAGATTCGGTTCGCGGAAGACGCGGCGATTGTTCTTTCCGATTGGGACCGTGGGCGGTTCTTGCGAGCGCTCGATCATCCGCCCAAACCAAACGCCGCACTCAAGCGCCTCATGGCAGGGAAGGCCCGAAAGCGTGGGTGATTGGCGCATCGAGCGACTCGACGACGGTCACGCGCAGCCCTACCATGAAATTCCCACATTGGCTGTTCGAATTTCATGGTACGCGCTTGCCGATCGCGTCGAAGTCATTCCCTTGGTTGAGGTGGTGGGTACTGGCGACGACGCGGCGAGTCTGTTCAAAAGACGCCGCCGCTAAGGCGGGCTTACTTGAACTGATCAATGGGGTTTTGTAGATTCAGCTACAGTGGACAAGCGACAGTGGACAATTGATAAAAGTCAACGACCCGACACAAGGCTAGATCGGAGATCGGGAGACTCCCTCCTACAATTCCTGTAGGAGCCGACCCTGTCCAGCGATGTTTTTAGCCTTGTCGTGGCTCGTTGATAAAACTCGCTGAGGAGCCGAGATGGAGCCGAATTCCGCGTCTTACCGCGTCGCCGCCGTGCAGATGGAGCCAAAACTTGGCCGGCTCGATACCAACCTCGAGCAGATCTTGAACTGGCTGGAGCCGGCGGCGATGGGCGGGGCGAAGCTGGTGGTTTTTCCGGAGTGTGCTCTTTCCGGCTACGGTTTTTCTAGCCGCGAGGAGGGGCTCGCCCACGCCGTCTCGTTGGATAGCACCTACGTGGCCAAAGTTGTCGCGGCCTGCGCGTCACCAGTGTTTTTGCGTGTTCGGCTTGCTGGAACGCGATGGCGACCGGTTGTTCAATGCCTGCGTCCTCGCGGGGCCGACCGGAGTGGTCGGTCGTTATCGCAAGGTCCATCTGCCGTTTTTGGGAGTCGACATGTTCGTCGATCCCGGCGACCGGCCGTTCGCGGTTCACGATGCGGGGGGCGTCAAGGTCGGCATGCACATCTGTTATGACGCGGGATTTCCCGAGACGGCTCGCATTCTTACGCTTTTGGCTGCCGACCTGCTGGTATTGCCGACGAACTGGCCAACGCATTCCGAGTGCGCCGCCGAGCACATGATCCCAACGCGTGCCATGGAAAATACGGTGTATGTGATGGCCGTCAACCGCGTGGGCGAGGAGAGCGGGTTTCGATTTATCGGAGCCAGCTCGATCGTCGACCCGAAGGGGCGTGTTTTGGCCAGGGCCGGGACGGATGCCGAGGAAGTCCTCCAAGCCGAAATCGACCCGGCCATTGCGCGGCAGAAGCATTTGGTGCGCGTACCGGGCCGGCACGAGATCGACCGGATCGCCGACCGCAGGCCGCGGTTTTACGCGGGCTTGGTTGCGCCTAATGGCCGCGATTGATCGCGGGGTTCAGGGCTGGTGGAAGCGGTGCAGAACGGGGCGCGCGAACAGATTCTGGCATTCAGGCGATGGCTGAATCTGATGGGCGGGAAACATGCCGTGAACGTCTCCCAACTCGTTCCTACGCTCCGCGTAGGAATGCCGTCCTTGACGCTCAGCGTCGTGTGTGACCCTGCGATCGTTGGCCTGACAGCACGCAAGTCGAGGTATCGAGCCTCGCGGTTTCTGGGACGATTGAGTTGCACAAGCACCGCAAAGTTTTGTCCACGAGGTGTTGCATGAGGCTTCGTCGAGTGAGTCTGCCTTTTTCGAACGGTTTCTAGAAGACGACGCAGAGCGTCGAAGGCGGCATTCCGACGCAGGAGCGTCGGAACGAGTGCCAGCGGAGCGTGTCGACGATAGGGAAGCGAAACGGCCGGGTCCAAGCGCCAGAATCCGTTGGTGCACCCGCGAGAACGCCTGCCTCTTGTCGCAATCGGCGGCCCGATCCACAATGAGAGGCCTCGCGGTATCCAA
>CAWHKI010000213.1:0-16594 GCA_963829765.1 uncultured Isosphaeraceae bacterium
CCGCTCTCGCGCAACTCTGTCAGGTATGATTCATTGGTAGAGACCCGGTGTATGGCTGACGGGTCTCACTCGATCGCGCGTTTCTGAAAGAGGAGGCTCGAGGAACGATGCGTGGAAAACGCTGGTTCACAATCGGTTCGCTGGTTTTGGCTTACGGCATGGCGGCCGGTTGTCAAACGGCAGGCGCGCCGAAGCCGATCGTCACTACGGAGCCCGGCCTGGCCGGTCCGGTCGACAGCGATGCGACCGTCATTGCCGCCGATGGAACGCGACAAGTCGCGCCGGCCAAGACGGTCACCTGGGTAGATCGGCACCCACTTTTCTCCAAGCCGCGCGATTATTGGAACACGTTCGGGGGACAACAAAATCGTCAAGGCCGCGGCGGCGACCTTTGTCGGTGTCCCGGCCGGCATGTATAATGAAGCCAAGCAAATCATTGTCGGCGTACCGCAGGAACAACGGTATTGAGGACGTCAAAGCCGGAATGCTCGAATAAGGCTGCGCATTCCGTCACCATCGGGTCAGTCGGTGCTCAGCTCACCGCTTTCTGCACGAGCGCGCCGATCCTTGCCTCTTCGGCGGCGGTCAACTCCTTCAGCGCGAAGGCGGTCGGCCACATGACGCCTTCGTCGAGGTTCGCCTCGTGCATGAAGCCGAGCGTCGCGTACCTCGTCTTGAACTTTCCCTCGCTCCGGAAGAAGCAGACGACCTTGCCGTCCTTGGCATACGCGGGCATCCCGTACCAGAGTCTCGGCGAGAGGGCTGGTGGGCTGGCTTTGATAATCGCATGGAGCCGCTCGCCGATGGCGCGATCCGGTTCCGGCATCTCGGCGATCTTCGCGAGCACGGTGCTTTCCCCGTCCGCCTCGGCCTCGCGCAGGCCGCGGCGCCCCTCCGCCTTCAGCTCTTGGAGCCGCTCCCTCATCGCGACTCGTTCATCGTCCGTGAATCCCTTGGACGTCTTGCCGATCGTCGCTCGGTGCTCTTGGCGGTACTTTCGCGTGCCCTTCTTTGCAGTCATTTTTCGTTCCTTTTCGTGAGATGCTTCTATCGGCACGCCGCCTGCTTGAACAGTCGGCCGAAGCCGCGCACAGTATCCATCTAGTTCGATCGATTGAGCCCCAGCCGCTCCGCGATCGGGGCCAGGTGATCCGGAATCGCCCCTTGCTTGTCCGCGCGGAGTTGCCGCCCCGTCCGATCCACCAGCATGACATAGTGCTCGACCCGGACCGGCCGGAACCCCTGGTCGGACACGCTCAAATGTAGACGCCGCCGGGCGGCGACGCCAGAGGTTGGACCGGAATCGGCGGAAGGCTGGGAGCCGCCGGCCTCGCCCGGGGCCGAAAGGACAGATACTATGCCTGCGGGCTGGTTTCTAACGTGAGTCGCTGACGCTAAGCTCCGAGTGTGTCAGTTACGTTCCTCTTTTCCGGAGCTTAGCAATGTCAACGACCAACGCGATTGATTCTACCACGCCCTCTTCCCCCGTCCTTTACCTGGCCTTCGAGCTCGGCAACGAGTCCTGGAAACTCGCTTTGACTATCGGGGCTGCTCAGAAGCCCAGAATCCGCACCATTTCCGCACGCGATCTCGAGGCCCTGATGCGGGAAATCAATGAAGCAAAGCGCCGGCTCCGACTACCCGAGACGACCCCCGTCGTCTCGTGCTACGAGGCCGGCCGTGATGGTTTTTGGCTCCATCGTTTCCTCGCGTCCAAGAAAATCGAAAACCTCGTCGTCGACGCGTCGTCGATCGAGGTCAATCGCCGCCGGCGCCGCGCCAAGTCCGATAACCTCGACGATACCAAGTTGGTGGGCATGCTCATCCGTTGGTTTAACGGGGAGAAGAAGCTCTGGGGTATCGTCAAGGTACCGAGTGCCGAGGACGAAGCACGCCGTCAGCTCCATCGCGAGATGATCGTGTTGAAAACCCAGCGAACCGAACACATCAACCGGATCAAGGGCCTGCTTGCGACCGTGGGCTTGAGCGTCACCGTTGACGTCGATCTTGTGGAAAGGCTCGACCAGCTCCGCCAGTGGGACGGCTCGGCTGTTCCCCTCGCGCTCAGGGAACGCATTCTCAGGGAGTTCGAGCGCTGGCAAATGGTGAACACGCAAATTCGGGCGATGGAGACCGAGCGCCACCCGACAGATCCGTGACGCAAAGACGCCTCAGGGCGACCAAGTGCGTCAGTTGCTGGAACTGAAGGGGATCGGCGAAAACGGGGCGTGGCTGCTAGTTCGGGAGTTCTTCGGTTGGCGGGAGATCCACAACCGCCGGCAGTTAGCGAGCCTAGCTGGCTTGACGCCGACCCCGTACAACAGCGGGGAAAGTCAGCGTGAGCAGGGTATTAGCAAGGCCGGCAATCGGCGGGTGCGGTGGATCATGATCGAGCTGGCCTGGTGTTGGCGCAGATTCCAGCCCCACAGCGAACTGAGTCGCTGGTATGAACGCCGGTTCGCCGGGGGAAACTCGCGACTCCGCAAGATCGGGATCGTTGCGTTGGCTCGGAAACTACTGGTGGCCTTGTGGAAGTACCTGGAGACCGGCAAGGTGCCACTGGGAGCGGAGACGAAGAAGAAGGCCCGGTTCCGAGTTAGCGGTGCGAAGCGGATAGCGTCGTGAATCGGACTGGAACTGGAGGTCAAAGGGGGCGAGGAACGGGAACAATTCGGAGGTTTGCTCAGTGAGTCACGAGCGGACAGGGCTGGAGGGAGCGACCGATGCAATGCCGGGCGTCCCACGAGGAAGCCGTCGGACAGAAGGGCTCGCTTTCCCAGTTCTGGCTTCGAGTCGTCGGTTGACGAATGCAGTAAGTGGTGCTCGAGCCAGGATGGTTCGACACGGATAGAAGGTCGAGCCGACCCGAAATGTCGGCCATACCATGAAGCCGCCAGCCGTTGTCGCTCGGAACGAACTGTGACAAACCAGGAGGTGAATTCAACCGCGAGGTGCCAACGTGGTAACTGCGAGAGTGGCGGGCCTTGTAGCCGACTGGTGGGTCAGGCGCGAGTCGGGCTTGCGTGCGAGGCATCCCTGCCGGGATTTCGCCGCCGTCCTGCCGGCGACCAGGGGGCTCATTGCCGCCCCCTGGACCCCCGCTAGCATCATTCTCCTCCTGGTTGAAGAAGACAGACCAGAACAGAGGCTCAGCTCGACCTCACCGGGGTTCTACCGACCCCTTAAGCGATATCGAAAAACAACGGGACGCTGTTCCGCAGCCGCCTCGTGCTGGTTAGGCAACATCGCAAACGCGGCTGCCTCCCGTAGCGATCGGCGTCCTGGAAATCCAGCAGCCCAACCAACAAACCAAAGGAATTTCTCGGCGGGGGCTTCACGTCTGGGGATTCATAGAAGGCACCGCTCGCCGGAACGGGGCGGATCTGGCTCTACCGCCATAAGCTTTTTGCAGCAAGGTAGTTCGGACTCAAGGGCCGTTGATCGCCCGCGAATCACGCGGGGTGCAGCCAGAGCGACTCCGTTTCTAGTGAACGCCCATGGCTTAGTCGAGAAACTCGGCCACGAAGACACGAAGCGTGGGATCTATCTCGATCACGGACGATATTTGGAGCGTGCTGTTGACCGCGATTAAAAAGGGAGCCATATTTTCATTTGCGCTGGATCGGGGGTAGCTCCATCGACGCGAGCGACTTTCATCCCGGCCTTATGAACATCGGCAATCGCCGAGACGACCGCATCCCTCATGCTGGGAGCGGAGCGGTCGAAATCCAATGAGATGCGTCCGCCTTGGCTCGAAACTGTGGCGTCGTCGCAACCAGCCTCGAAGAGCGCATCCATGACCGCGGAATTAGTTCGGCAGCTCCACCAAGAATCAGGGTAAACTCGTGCTCATTTTCCATTTCAACCCCCATGTGGGCACCTGCCGATTCTTTTCCCAATCCTAGAGTTCCCGTTGATGACCGTCAAGCGGCTGGATGGGCAATCCGTCGGCTGATGGATCGGCTGGCATGTCCGGCAAAACGTCGAGCGGCCAAGGAAGTGGCTTAGGGGGTCGGGGTCAAATACCATGCCGTAGGCTGGTGTAAGAGTGAGTCGCTGAAGGTAAGCTGGATCGAGACGTGTCGAGTTCAGCACGCTTACCACCCTTACCCGATTGGAGACTTACCATGTCAACGACTCACGCGGTTCGTTGTACGCCAACGGCTGCTCCTGTGCTCTACGTGGCTTTCGGGCTCACTGGACGACCTGGAAGATGGCCTTCACGGTTGGTGCAGGCAAGCCGCCCAGGATTCGCACGGTTCCGGCACGCTGCATCAGGCCCGCGCATAGCAAGTGGACTCGTGGCACCGCCAGCCGTATGCTGAATGCAATTGCTCGTCCTGATTTGAGGAGCCGAAACCATGACTCTAACCGTCGATGCCATCTACGAGGATGGTGTTCTCAAGCCAACCGGGCCCTTGCCGTTTGAGGAACACGAAAGGGTCACGATTACCGTCCAGCCAGCGATCAGCCTGGCGCGGAAAACGGCTGGAATGGTCCCCTGGGCTGGCGACGCCACAACGCTTGAGCAACTCGTTCACGACCCTGAATGCGGCATCCTGGAGTCACCATGAACTTCGCCGATCTGCGGAGCGGTGAGGCGATCTTCGTCGACGCCAATACACTCATCTACCACTTCACAAACCACGCCAAGTTCGGTGCTCCATGCACCGCATGGTGGACGGATCGAACTCAAGGAGATTCAAGGTTTCACCTCGTCGCTCTGCCTCGCGGGGGTCGCGGGGGTCAGGATCATCGCGAGAAAGGAGAATACTATACCTCGACGTATCCGGGAAATCTGGGGGACTCAGCCCCCGGCATAGCGAGACGGGTCGCGGCCATCCCCGAGGACGACGATTTATCCCAAACCCAAAGCCTTGGCCGTCGCCAATGTCATCCTGACGTCCCAGAGGGCGATCCCGGCACACCGATTGTCGAATGATTGCCAGGTCGATGTCGGCCGTGACCGCGCTGACACCTTATACCCACAAAGCCTTACGCGGGAACGTGCCCGGCTCCAGACGCACCGGCCCTTGTTCGGGCCCGGTGAGCCAGCGCAAGTCGACCATGGCCATCGATCGCCAATGTTCACCGCCGGCAGAAGGCCGGTGAGATCGATTCTTCCGGCCGTCGCGGCTGCCACGGTCTTGCCGAGTTTTCGGGATGTATCGGTGCCATCGGGCCGTTATCCGCGCGCCAATGATCGCGGACAAAAATTTCGGAAAAATTTTTAACTCACTCCAGAAAGACATGTCCTGATCGAAGTTTGCACGAAAACAGGCATAGGTGCATTCACGAGATTTGCAAACCACGTTATATTGTTAGTAAGGGTAGTGTGCGCAAAGTGCGCGGAGTGTTTCTCGGAGATCGCGAGGTCGTGCGCCGGTTCTCGGTTTTCCGTTTCCACGCCACGCGCATCCGCACAGGCCACAAAAAGCGTGAAACCACGGCGAAGAATGCGAACTCTCGTCGCCGAACACCACCCAACGGAAACCGAAGACAGCGGACCCATCCTGCTGGCTCCGTCAGCGGCAATAATAACCCGAAGCGCGAGCGAGAGGGACGAATGCCGGTGCCGCGAGCGACTCGCGGCAACCCTCGGTGACGCGTCGGGTTGGTATGGCACCTTGGGCAACCCTGGTGGTATTCGGCGAGGACTGTCTGAATGGCAAAGCCGAAGAGCGACACAACGATAACGAGCTTGTGTTGTTCCTTCTCGTTAAGACAAGCAATATAACGACCCGACACAAGGCTAGATCGGGGATCGGGAGACGGAGCCATCTACAAATCCTGTAGCCGGCTCCGTCCGGCGACATTTCTAGCCGTGTGTCGGGACATTGAAGCAATAAAGTCGTTCGATGGCGCTTCCGTGGCATGCTGATATTACGTCCCCAGTTCATGCCGAATCACGTTGAGCCGCGCTCGCACTGCCGGGGCGTTTTTGCCATCACAATGGCACCATTGGACGCCTGCGACGACCCGCTTCTCGTGCTCCAAACGCGAGTGTACCTGCCCCTTTGCCGAATTGTCTGAACGCGTTTCTCGGATGGGTTATCCGAGACGGAGCTTCGCTCGAACCGAGCAACTGAGTGCCAAGAAGTGTCATTTCAAAGTCTTCCGCGAGGGCAATACGGTTGGTGACGACCTCACCGTCGCGACCCTATCGACCACGGGCACATCGAAACGCATATCGGAGTGGCGGGTGCCACCTGTCTTTCACAGCACGCTCCGCTTGCCCGCAGTCGAAGCCGGAAACAGCGTGATCGGCCCGGAGAGTCTCGAGCCGGAGTGGATCGGCCATCGTCAATCGCCGCGCTCAAAGACGCTCGAATTCCTTGAACAGGCGGCCGAGGCGGGGGATCTCACGGGGAGGGGCGTCGAGCACTTCCATGAACGCCCTCCAGCGGTCGGCATTGAGGCCGAATCGGGCCCGGTCCGCTAGGGTTTCATCGGCGCGCGCTCGGGCGCTGTCTCGCGCCGAACTCGCTGACTGTCCGGCCTGCGGACTCAGCGGCAGTCTGAAGTTTCTGCTTGGCTTCCGGCGAAAGCCGAAGGTCAAGCTTCGCGGTCCGCGTCGATCGTCCCGGCATGGCAATTTCTCCTGGTCGTCTTCCAGAAGTTAGAGGCTCGTTCTCGAACCACTTGACCCCCGATCTAGATTGATAGGGTATGCCCAGAGGCCAGGGTCTTGATAAAGGGCCCGGAAGTGGCGGCCGTAGGAGTCCGTGAACTGTGTCCCAAAGCATGCGAGGTGTCGCGAAAAGTTGTCGGTTTGGGGCCTTGCCCGATCAGGGAGTGCGCATCGACTACGATGATCCAGGAACCCGTTCCAAGTAACGTCAAAGAACTACTGGAAAGCCAGCAGCTCAATGGCGTCCCGGTCTTGCTGTCCACGACCAGTGACCTTTCGCTCGCCGGCGATCTGCTGGGACACAGGATCGTCGTCACCGGCGATAACTTGGCTGTTGTCGCCGAAGACCGCAAACCTCGGCTGGTCAATCATTTGCCGCTTAATCGCGTGGAGAAATTCCGCGCAAAGCGCGATCGGCTCGGGCTTCTTGCAGGCCTACGTCGACGACACATGGGTCGACGTTGCACGGTACTCGAACACGCTGGCCCCCCAATTCCATCTGTTTGCTGACAAGTTGGAAGACTTGCGCAAGTCGGGAACTGTGACTGTAAGTTCCGAGGAAGTGCGGGACAAGATCCACTGCCCGCGTTGCGGCCTGCGGCTGGCGGCGGCCGGCGAGTCATGCCCGCGCTGCCTGCCGCGGAAGGCGATCGCCGGCAGGCTCTGGACACTGATTCGCCCGCAATGGCCGACGGCGTTGGGAATGTGCGTGATGATGCTCGTTGGCGTGGCGATGGAACTCGCACCTCCCAAGCTTCAGCAATACCTCGTCGATGGGATTCTGGCCCGCGGTGAGACGACGCCCAATGCGAGATCGCTGACGACGGCGCTCTTGCTCGTGGTGCTCGCGCTGGCGGGGACGCGCGTCGTGCTGAGCGTCGTGAACTGGGTCAAGGGTTTAATGGCGAACAAGGTCGGCGTGGAGCTGACGTTTGAGCTTCGCTCTCAACTCGTACGCAAGCTGCACTCGCTGGGCGTGGGTTACCATGATCGCCACCAGGTCGGCTCGCTCGTCAGCCGCGTCGCCTACGACAGCGAGGTCCTGCACACCCTTTTGCAACAGATCACCGGGGGGTTTCTGCTCCAGATCGTTCAAGTGATCGCGGTGGGCGGCATGCTCTTTACCCTCAATCCCAAGCTCGCGTTTTACACGCTCATCCCGACGCCGCTCGTTGTTGGAGGGAGCCTCTTTTCTGGCGCCGCATTTATCCAAATTACTATCGGTACTGGGATTCGAGCAGCCGGCAGGCGGGCACGTTGTCGGGTATGCTGGCGGGTATTCGCGTCGTCAAGGCTTTCGCGCAAGAGCCACGCGAGTTCGAGCGTTTTCACCGTTCGAGCGATTATCTGCGACGATCGCGGGTGACCGTGGAAAAAGCGACGACCTCGTTCACGGCCGGCATGGCTGTGATCTTCAGCCTTGGCGGACTGATCGTCTGGTATGTCGGGGGCCGCGACGTGCTGGCGGGCCAGATGACGCTCGGTTCATTGATGGCGTTCTGGCCTATCTTGCCATGTTCTACGCCCCGCTCTCGACGCTGTCGCAATTGACGACGTGGCTCACCAGCTTCATGACCGGATGCCAACGCGTGTTCGAGCTGCTGGATACGCCGACCGAGACCAACGATCCCGCCCGGCCGGAGCCGTTAGCAATACGTGGCTCTGTCCTGCTGCTCGACTTCGTCGTCTTGCTAACGGCTCCGGCCGGGCGGGATCGTTGGTCTCGGTCGGTGTATCCAGCAGCTCGAACACGCGTTGGCATCCGGTCATGAAGCTGGTGAGCCACGTCGTCAATTGCGACAGCGTCGAGAGCGGGGCGTAGAACATGGCAAGATAGGCCAGAAACGCCATCAATGAACCGAGCGTCATCTGGCCCGCCAGCACGTCGCGGCCCCCGACATACCAGACGATCAGTCCGCCAAGGCTGAAGATCACAGCCATGCCGGCCGTGAACGAGGTCGTCGCTTTTTCCACGGTCACCCGCGATCGTCGCAGATAATCGCTCGAACGGTGAAAACGCTCGAACTCGCGTGGCTCTTGCGCGAAAGCCTTGACGACGCGAATACCCGCCAGCATACCCGACAACGTGCCCGCCTGCCGGCTGCTCGAATCCCAGTACCGATAGTAATTTGGATAAATGCGGCGCCAGAAGAAGAGGCTCCCTCCAACAACGAGCGGCGTCGGGATGAGCGTGTAAAACGCGAGCTTGGGATTGAGGGTAAAGAGCATGGCGCCCACCGCGATCACTTGAACGATCTGGAGCAGAAACCCCCCGGTGATCTGTTGCAAAAGGGTGTGCAGGACCTCGCTGTCGTAGGCGACGCGGCTGACGAGCGAGCCGACCTGGTGGCGATCATGGTAACCCACGCCCAGCGAGTGCAGCTTGCGTACGAGTTGAGAGCGAAGCTCAAACGTCAGCTCCACGCCGACCTTGTTCGCCATTAAACCCTTGACCCAGTTCACGACGCTCAGCACGACGCGCGTCCCCGCCAGCGCGAGCACCACGAGCAAGAGCGCCGTCGTCAGCGATTGCGCATTGGGCGTCGTCTCACCGCGGGCCAGAATCCCATCGACGAGGTATTGCTGAAGCTTGGGAGGCGCAAGTTCCATCGCCACGCCAACGAGCATCATCACGCACATTCCCAACGCCGTCGGCCATTGCGGGCGAATCAGTGTCCAGAGCCTGCCGGCGATCGCCTTCCGCGGCAGGCAGCGCGGGCATGACTCGCCGGCCGCCGCCAGCCGCAGGCCGCAACGCGGGCAGTGGATCTTGTCCCGCACTTCCTCGGAACTTACAGTCACAGTTCCCGACTTGCAAGTCTTCCAACTTGTCAGCAAACAGATGGAATCGGGGGGCCAGCGTGTTCGAGTACCGTGCAACGTCGACCCATGTGTCGTCGACGTAGGCCTGGAAGAAGCCCGAGCCGATCGCGCTTTGCGGCGGAATTTCTCCACGCGATTAAGCGGCAAATGATTGACCAGCCGAGGTTTGCGGTCTTCGGCGACAACAGCCAAGTTATCGCCGGTGACGACGATCCTGTGTCCCAGCAGATCGCCGGCGAGCGAAAGGTCACTGGTCGTGGACAGCAAGACCGGGACGCCATTGAGCTGCTGGCTTTCCAGTAGTTCTTTGACGTTACTTGGAACGGGTTCCTGGATCATCGTAGTCGATGCGCACTCCTGATCGGGCAAGGCCCCAAACCGACAACTTTTCGCGACACCTCGCATGCTTTGGGACACAGTTCACGGACTCCTACGGCCGCCACTTCCGGGCCCTTTATCAAGACCCTGGCCTCTGGGCATACCCTATCAATCTAGATCGGGGGTCAAGTGGTTCGAGAACGAGCCTCTAACTTCTGGAAGACGACCAGGAGAAATTGCCATGCCGGGACGATCGACGCGGACCGCGAAGCTTGACCTTCGGCTTTCGCCGGAAGCCAAGCAGAAACTTCAGACTGCCGCTGAGTCCGCAGGCCGGACAGTCAGCGAGTTCGTGCTAGAGCGCCCTAGCCGTGGCGCCGATGAAACCCTAGCGGACCGGGCCCGATTCGGCCTCAATGCCGACCGCTGGAGGGCGTTCATGGAAGCGCTCGACGCCCCTCCCCGTGAGATCCCCCGCCTCGGCCGCCTGTTCAAGGAATTGAGCGTCTTTGAGCGCGGCGATTGACGATGGCCGATCCACTCCGGCTCGAGACTCTCCGGGCCGATCACGCTGTTTCCGGCTTCGACTGCGGGCAAGCGGAGCGTGCTGTGAAAGACAGGTGGCACCCGCCACTCCGATATGCGTTTCGACGCGCCCGTGGTCGATAGGGTCGCGACGGTGAGGTCGTCACCAACCGTATTGCCCTCGCGGAAGACTTTGAAATGACACTTCTTGGCACTCAGTTGCTCGGTTCGAGCGAAGCTCCGTCTCGGATAACCCATCCGAGAAACGCGTTCAGACAATTCGGCAAAGGGGCAGGTACACTCGCGTTTGGAGCACGAGAAGCGGGTCGTCGCAGGCGTCCAATGGCGCCATTGTGATGGCAAAAACGCCCCGGCAGTGCGAGCGCGGCTCAACGTGATTCGGCATGAACTGGGGACGTAATATCAGCATGCCACGGAAGCGCCATCGAACGACTTTATTGCTTCAATGTCCCGACACACGGCTAGAAATGTCGCCGGACGGAGCCGGCTACAGGATTTGTAGATGGCTCCGTCTCCCGATCCCCGATCTAGCCTTGTGTCGGGTCGTTATATTGCTTGTCTTAACGAGAAGGAACAACACAAGCTCGTTATCGTTGTGTCGCTCTTCGGCTTTGCCATTCAGACAGTCCTCACCGAACACCACCAGGGTTGGCCCCAGACGCCATATCAACCCGAAGCGCCAGCGATGATTGCCGCGAGTCGCTCGCGGCGCCGGCATTCGTCCCCCTCGCTCGCGCTTGGGGTTATTATTGCCGCTGACGGAGCCAGCAGGGTCGGCCCGCTGTCTTCGGTTTCCGTCGGGTGGTGTTTTGCGAGGAGTGTCCGCATTCTTCGCCGTGGTTTCGCGTTTTCGTGGTCTGTGCAGATGCGCGTGGCATGGAAATGGATAACCAAGACCTGGCGCGCGACTCCGCGATCTCCGAGAAACACTCTGCGCACTTTGCGCGCACTGCCCTTGCTAACAATATAACGGGGTTTGCAAATTTCGTGAATGCACCTATGCCGGTTTTCGCGCAAACTTCGATCAGGACATGTCATTCTGGAGTGAGTTAAAAATTTTTCCGAAATTTTTGTCCGCGATCATTGCGCGCGGCATAACGGCCCGAGGGCACCGATACATCCCGAAAACTCGGCAAGACCGTGGCAGCCGCGACGGCCGGAAGAATCGATCTCACCGTCCTTCTGCTGGCGGTGAACATTGGCGATCGATGGCCATGGTCGATCTTGTGCTGGCTCACCGGGCTCGAACAAGGGCCGGTGCGTCTGGAGCCGGGCACGGTCCCGCGCAAGGCTTTGTGGGTATAAGGTGTCAACGCGGTCACGGCCGACATTGACCTGGCAATCATTCGACAATCGGTGTGCCGGGATCGCCCTCTGGGACGTCAGGATGGACATTGGCGACGGCCAAGGCTTTGGGTTTGGGATACAGTCGTCGTCCTCGGGGATGGCCGCGACCCGTCTCGCTATGCCGGGGGCTGAGTCCCCCAGATTTCCCGGATGACGTCGAGGTATAGTATTCTCCTTTCTCGCGATGATCCTGACCCCCGCGACCCCCGCGAGGCAGAGCGACGAGGTGAAACCTTGAATCTCCTTGAGTTCGATCCGCTCCACCAGGCGCGGTGCATGGAGCACCGAACTTGGCGTGGTTTGTGAAGTGGTAGATGAGTGTATTGGCGTCGACGAAGATCGCCTCACCGCTCCGCAGATCGGCGAAGTTCATGGTGACTCCAGGATGCCGCATTCAGGGTCGTGAACGAGTTGCTCAAGCGTTGTGGCGTCGCCAGCCCAGGGGACCATTCCAGCCGTTTTCCGCCGCCAGGCTGATCGCTGGCTGGACGGTAATCGTGACCTTTTCGTGTTCCTCGAACGGCAAGGGCCCGGTTGGCTTGAGAACACCATCCTCGTAGATGGCATCGACGGTTAGAGTCATGGTTTCAGCTCCTCAAATCAGGACGAGCAATTGCATTCAGCATACGGCTGGCGGCGCCAAGAGTCCACTTGCGAAGTGCGCGGGCCTGATGCAGCGTGCCGGAACCGTGCGAATCCTGGGCGGCTGGCCTGCACCAACCGTGAAGGCCATCTTCCAGGTCGTCCAGCTCAGCCCGAAAGCCACGTAGAGCACAGGAGCAGCCGTTGGGCTACAATGAACCGCGTGAGTCGTTGACATGGTAAGTCTCCAATCGGGTAAGGGTGGTAAGCGTGCTGAACTCGGCACGTCTCGATCCAGCTTACCTTCAGCGACTCACTCTTACACCAGCCTACGGCATGGTATTTGACCCCCGACCCCCTAAGCCACTTCCTTGGCCCGCTCGAGCGTTTTGCCGGACATGCCAGCCGATCCATCAGCCGACGGATTGCCCATCCAGCCGCTTGACGGTCATCAACGGGAACTCTAGGATTGGGAAAAGAATCGGCAGGTGCCCACATGGGGGTTGAAATGGAAAATGAGCACGAGTTTACCCTGATTCTTGGTGGAGCTGCCGAACTAAACTCCGCGGTCATGGATGCGCTCTTCGAGGCTGGTTGCGACGACGCCACAGTTTCGAGCCAAGGCGGACGCATCTCATTGGATTTCGACCGCTCCGCTCCCAGCATGAGGGATGCGGTCGTCTCGGCGATTGCCGATGTTCATAAGGCCGGGATGAAAGTCGCTCGCGTCGATGGAGCTACCCCCGATCCAAGCGCAAATGAAAATATGGCTCCCTTTTTAATCGCGGTCAACAGCACGCTCCAAATATCGTCCGTGATCGAGATAGATCCCACGCTTCGTGTCTTCGTGGCCAAGATTCTCGACTAAGCCATGGGCGTTCACTAGAAACGGAGTCGCTCTGGCTCGACCCCCGGCGTGATTCGCGGGCGATCAACGGCCCTTCAGTCCGAACTACCTTGCTGCAAAAAGCTTATGGCGGTCAGCCAGATCCGCCCCGTTCCGCGGCGCCTTCTATGAATCCCCAGACGTCAAGCCCCCGCCGAGAAATTCCTTTGGTTTGTTGGTTGGGCTGCTGCATTTACGGACGCCGATCGCTACGGGAGGCAGCCGCGTTTGCGATGTTGCCTAACGCGCGAGGCGGCTGCGGAACAGCGTCCCGTTGTTTTTCGATATCGCTTAAGGATCGTGAGACCCCGGTGTGGTCGAGCTGAGCCTCTGTTCTGTTCTGTCTTCTCAACCAGGAGGAGAATGATGCTAGCGGGGGTCCAGGGGGCGGCAATGAGCCCCCTGGTCGCCGGCAGGACGGCGGCGAAATCCCGGCAGGGATGCCTCGCACGCAAGCCCGACTGGCGCACAACCCGCCAGTCGGCTGCAAGGCCCGCCACTCTCGCAGTTACCACGTTGGCACCTCGCGGTTGAATTCACCTCCTGGTTTGTCACAGTTCGTTCCGAGCGACAACGGCTGGCGGCTTCATGGTATGGCCGACATTTCGGGTCGGCTCGACCTTCTATCCGTGTCGAACCATCCTGGCTCGAGCACCACTTACTGCATTCGTCAACCGACGACTCGAAGCCAGAACTGGGAAAGCGAGCCCTTCTGTCCGACGGCTTCCTCGTGGGACGCCCGGCATTGCATCGGTCGCTCCCTCCAGCCCTGTCCGCTCGTGACTCACTGAGCAAACCTCCGAATTGTTCCCGTTCCTCGCCCCCTTTGACCTCCAGTTCCAGTCCGATTCACGACGCTATCCGCTTCGCACCGCTAACCGGAACCGGGCCTTCTTCTTCGTCTCCGCTCCCAGTGGCACCTTGCCGGTCTCCAGGTACTTCCACAAGGCCACCAGTAGTTTCCGAGCCAACGCAACGATCCCGATCTTGCGGAGTCGCGAGTTTCCCCCGGCGAACCGGCGTTCATACCAGCGACTCAGTTCGCTGTGGGGCTGGAATCTGAGCCAACACCAGGCCAGCTCGATCATGATCCACCGCACCCGCCGATTGCCGGCCTTGCTAATACCCTGCTCACGCTGACTTTCCCCGCTGTTGTACGGGGTCGGCGTCAAGCCAGCTAGGCTCGCTAACTGCCGGCGGTTGTGGATCTCCCGCCAACCGAAGAACTCCCGAACTAGCAGCCACGCCCCGTTTTCGCCGATCCCCTTCAGTTCCAGCAACTGACGCACTTGGTCGCCCTGAGGCGTCTTTGCGTCACGGATCTGTCGGGTGCGCTCGGTCTCCATCGCCCGAATTTGCGTGTTCACCATTTGCCAGCGCTCGAACTCCCTGAGAATGCGTTCCCTGAGCGCGAGGGGAACAGCCGAGCCGTCCCACTGGCGGAGCTGGTCGAGCCTTTCCACAAGATCGACGTCAACGGTGACGCTCAAGCCCACGGTCGCAAGCAGGCCCTTGATCCGGTTGATGTGTTCGGTTCGCTGGGTTTTCAACACGATCATCTCGCGATGGAGCTGACGGCGTGCTTCGTCCTCGGCACTCGGTACCTTGACGATACCCCAGAGCTTCTTCTCCCCGTTAAACCAACGGATGAGCATGCCCACCAACTTGGTATCGTCGAGGTTATCGGACTTGGCGCGCGCCGGCGGCGATTGACCTCGATCGACGACGCGTCGACGACGAGGTTTTCGATTTTCTTGGACGCGAGGAAACGATGGAGCCAAAAACCATCACGGCCGGCCTCGTAGCACGAGACGACGGGGGTCGTCTCGGGTAGTCGGAGCCGGCGCTTTGCTTCATTGATTTCCCGCATCAGGGCCTCGAGATCGCGTGCGGAAATGGTGCGGATTCTGGGCTTCTGAGCAGCCCCGATAGTCAAAGCGAGTTTCCAGGACTCGTTGCCGAGCTCGAAGGCCAGGTAAAGGACGGGGGAAGAGGGCGTGGTAGAATCAATCGCGTTGGTCGTTGACATTGCTAAGCTCCGGAAAAGAGGAACGTAACTGACACACTCGGAGCTTAGCGTCAGCGACTCACGTTAGAAACCAGCCCGCAGGCATAGTATCTGTCCTTTCGGCCCCGGGCGAGGCCGGCGGCTCCCAGCCTTCCGCCGATTCCGGTCCAACCTCTGGCGTCGCCGCCCGGCGGCGTCTACATTTGAGCGTGTCCGACCAGGGGTTCCGGCCGGTCCGGGTCGAGCACTATGTCATGCTGGTGGATCGGACGGGGCGGCAACTCCGCGCGGACAAGCAAGGGGCGATTCCGGATCACCTGGCCCCGATCGCGGAGCGGCTGGGGCTCAATCGATCGAACTAGATGGATACTGTGCGCGGCTTCGGCCGACTGTTCAAGCAGGCGGCGTGCCGATAGAAGCATCTCACGAAAAGGAACGAAAAATGACTGCAAAGAAGGGCACGCGAAAGTCCGCCAAGAGCACCAGCGAGATCGGCAAGACGTCCAAGGGATTCACGGACAATGAACGAGTTGCGATGAGGGAGCGGCTCCAAGAGCTGAAGGCGGAGGGGCGCCGCGGCCCGCGCGCGGACAAGGCGGACGGAGAAAGCGCCGTTCTCACGCAGATCGCCGCGATGCCGGGACCGGATCGCGTCTTGGGCGAGCGGCTCCACGCGATCATCAAAGCCAACGCACCAGCCCTCTCGCCAAGACTTTGGTACGGGATGCCCGCGTATGCCAAGGACGGCAAGGTCGTTTGTTTCTTCCAGAGTGCGGCCAAATTCAAGACGCGGTACGCCACGTTCGGCTTCCAGCATGAGGCGAACCTCGACGAAGGCACCATGTGGCCGGTCGCCTTCGCGATGAAGGAGTTGGCCGCTGCCGAAGAGGCAAGGGTCGGCGCACTGTGCAGAAAGCGGTGAGCTGGGCACCGACTGACCCGATGGTGACGGAATGCGGTGCCTTATTCGAGCATTCCGGCTTTGACGTCCTCAATACCGTTGTTCCTGCGGTACGCCGACAATGATTTGCTTGGCTTCATTATACATGCCGGCCGGGACACCGACAAAGGTCGCCGCCGCGGCCTTGACGATTTTGTTGTCCCCCGACGTGTTCCAATAATCGCGCAGCTTGGAGAAAAGTCGAGTGTCATTGCCCTGGTGACTGTCTTCACCCGCGCAACTTTAGCATTCCATCGGCGGCAATGACGGTCGCATCGCTGTAGACCGGACCGGCCAGGCCGGGCTCCGTAGTGACGATCGGCTTCGGCGCGCCTGCCGTTTGACAACCGGCCGCCATGCCGTAAGCCAAAACCAGCGAACCGATTGTGAACCAGCGTTTTCCACGCATCGTTCCTCGAGCCTCCTATTCTAAACGCGCGATCAGTGAGACCCGTGAGCCATACACCGGGTCTCTACCAATGAATCATACCTGACAGAGTTGCGAGAGAGCGG
>CAWHKI010000214.1:0-29726 GCA_963829765.1 uncultured Isosphaeraceae bacterium
GTTTATGTCTCGTTGCCTTCGTTCAGTTACGTGCTTATTGACATCGGGGTCGAACAGCTCCAACAGTCTCCTCGAAGAATTCCGTCACGCGTCTCAGGAACCGATCGAAGTACGGCGCGGCGCTGATCAATCTTGCGATGTCGGGGAAACGATCCCGGCGAGGCCGCAGGCCAGAAGCGACCTCGGCATCAGGCTGGACGAAGGGCTGTTGAGGAGGCTCATGGCCGAGACCGCGGAGGTCACCAAAATGCTGGCTAAGGCGATGCGAGACGGAGCACCGCCCAGGACGAAGGGGACCGGCGCGGGCTGTGTCGGTCGCAGCGTTAGATGGCCTAACAGGACTGCCGGACATGGGCAACCCGGCGCTGCCCGAGCCCAAAGTGGCTCGGCCAATGCCCGGCCCTGCCACATCCGTGGAGGAGGCGAGTCATTGAAATCGGGGTCTGGATGGTCTGGACGTCCGTTTTCACGGTTTGCTTTCTCGAATGCTAACTACGCCAGTGTGGCGCAAGAGCCGATTTCGACTCGCTGGCGAGGAACCTCAAACTGATGCCGGCCGGCGCTCTGGACGCGGTCAACTCCTGGGCTTACGAGCTCTTCGACGACCCGATCATCATCGAACAGGGCGACGAACTCCACATTCAATCCTACCTCATTGAAGGACAGCCATGAGTGTTGCCATCAAGCCAAGAGAACGGGACGCAATCCTTCCGTCGTTGCGAGCGGGGGTCGTGCCGCGCGTTGGACTGCGCCACCTCCAGGTTGGCCGTCGCGATGAAGTTGCCGCTGTCCTCGATGATCTCAAACGGATTGAGCAGGGAGGGGCAAGTGTCCGGTTTATCGTCGGCCGATACGGTGCGGGCAAAAGCTTTTTCCTCAATTTGGCGCGGACGGTGGCTGTCGAGCGTAAGTTCGTGGTCGCTAAAGCGGACATTACACTTGAGCGCCGGCTTCACGGCTCGGGTGGCCAAGCCAGAAATCTCTACGCCGAATTGATGCGTAATCTCGCCACGCGAACGAAACCCGAGGGCGGCGCACTCGCCAATGTCGTGGAACGCTGGGTCTCGGACCTGGATCACCAGGTCCGGACGTCGGGTGGCTCCGAGTCCGACGTACTCCGGGACATCAAGTAGAGCTCAAGCCCCTCCAGGAGCTCGTCAGTGGCTTTGATTTCGCGAATGTCGTCGCCCGCTATGTCGAAGGCTTCCAGTCCCACGACGATACGCTGATGGGGTCCGCGTTGCGCTGGTTGCGGGCCGAGTATCGTACCAAGACCGAGGCGCGGCAAGACTTGAATGTGCGTTCGATCATCGACGACGCTCAGTTCTATGACTACCTCAAGCTGTTCGCGGCATTCGTGAGGCTGGCCGGTTACGCCGGGCTTGCTGATCAACATCGACGAGATGGGGGTATTCTCCCACCGCTTGAACAGCTCGCAGGCGCGCACCGCCAATTACGAGGTGCTACTCCGAATCCTCAACGACTGTCTTCAGGGAAACGTCGCTGGGCTCGGCTTCTTGTTCGGTGGTACCAACACGTTTCTAGAGGACCGCCGTCGGAGGCGTCTTCAGTTACGAGGCGCTCGCGACTCGCCTCGCCGACAACGCCTTTGCCGGGACGGGCCTCAAGGATTTTTTTGGGCCTGTGATCCGCCTCCAGAACCTTTCACCCGAGGACCTCTTCGTCCTTCTCCACAATGTCCGCAACGTCTTCGCCCTCGGCGACCCATCGAAGTACCTGATCGACGAACAAGGGATCAAGGATTTCATGGGGCATTGTGGCTCGACCCTGGGTGCCGACTTTTACCTGACTCCCCGGGACGCCGTGAAGGCCTTCGTGGGATTACTGTCGGTGATCGAACAGAACCCTGGAACGGAATGGCGAACGGTCCTCAGCCAGTCTGCTATCGATCGATCTGTCGATCCCGAAGCGGTCGCCTCGGATAGAGGACGAGGAACAACCGCCGGCTACGATGAATCCGAAACGTGATGACGACCTAGCCACCTTCAAACTCTAAGGCTCGTGACGGCATGACCCAAGACTCGCCTCCGCTCGCCTTCAATCGTCTGAACTCGTCGCTGCAAGAAGCACTCTACCGGATGCGCTGGACGAAGCTTCGTCAAATTCAGGTGGACGCGATTCACGAAGTTTTCGACGCCACGGGGGACATGATCATCGCGGCGAAGACGGCCGCGGGGAAAACCGAAGCGGCCTTTCTGCCGGTCCTGTCCCGCATCCTTGAAGGACCGTCAGCGGGAATCCGGGCGATTTACGTCGGCCCGCTCAAGGCGTTGATTAACGATCAGTTTTCGCGGCTCGAGGTACTTTGCCAGGAAGCGGATATCGCTGTCGCACAAATGGCACGGTGACGTCTCGGCAACCCCAAAGCGCCGTATGCTGGAACGACCCTCGGGCGTGCTGCTCATCACGCCCGAGTCGATCGAGTCGTTGTTCGTGAACCACGCGCATCGCCTCGACACAGTTTTTCGGTCGCTCTCCTTCATCGTCATCGACGAGCTGCACTCTTTCATCGGCACCGAGCGTGGTGCTCATCTTCGCAGCCTCATGAGTCGAGTGGCAGCCAAGAGCCGTAACCCCGTGCGGTGGGTAGGTCTGTCCGCTACCCTGGGACCCGATGTAGAGCGCGGTATGCCGCTGGTTGCGGCCGTCTCAGCCCGACGCCGTACGGTTGATCGAAGACCCCGAGAAGAAGTCCATCCAGTTAAGGATCTCGGGATATTTGAAACATTCCCGCCCCGAACAGCAAGAAGACATTGACCGCGAAAGCGAAAGCACGATACGACTCGAAGGAGATCTGGAGAAAGACGTTTTCGATACGTTCCACGGCAAGACCGCCCTGATCTTCGCGAACTCTAAGTCCGACATTGAACGTTGCGCCGATTACGCCCGCCGGGAATCCGAGCGCCGGGGATTACCTGACCTGTTTCGGGTCCACCACGGCTCGCTTTCCAAAAGCGAGCGTGAGGAGACGGAGGAGGCACTCAAGTCAGCGCTCCCCACGGCCACGTTTTGCTCGAGCACGTTGGAAATGGGGATCGATGTGGGCAACGTCAAGCTGGTGGGGCAGATCGATCCTCCCTGGTCGGTGAGTTCTCTGACGCAGCGGTTGGGTCGAAGCGGTCGAAAAGAAGGCGAGTCGTCGGTGATTCGCATCTACATCGAAGAGGATGAACCGGACCAGAATACATCCCTGTTCGATCGGCTTTTTCTCGAGCTGTTGCAGGCAACGGCCATGACGGAGCTGATGCTTGAGAAATGGTGTGAGCCTCCGGAAATCGACCGGCTCCATCTTTCCACACTGATCCAGCAGATCTTGAGTGTCATCGCCGAGCGTGGCGGCTCACGTGCGGACGAACTCCACCGCGCACTGGTATTGAACGGTGGATTTCCAAACGTCGATCAGCCCACGCTGATTAACGTGCTTCGCTCCATGGGGGCGGCAGACCTGATCGAGCAGGCGCCGGATGGATTGCTGATCACCGGGCTGCGCGGCGAGAAGATCTTGCGAAATCATGATTTCTACGTCGCGTTCATTGTGAATGAAGAATACCGTGTTAGTCACGCGGGCCACCACATCGGTAACATCGCGTTCGTCCCTGAATTCGAGGAAGGCAAGTTCCTCATTCTTGCCGGTCGCCGGTGGCAAATTCTCGACATCGACCACGAACGAAAGGCGATCACGGTGCGGCCGTCTCCTGGGGGTCGCGTTCCTGGTTTTCATGCCGTCCTAGGCGTGGAGATTCACCCACGTGTCCGGGAGGTGATGAAAGGTCTCCTCAAGCGGCAGGACTTGCCGGGTTACCTCGACATGAAGGCAAAAGAAATGCTGCTCCAAGCCCGATCGACCGCTCGCGATTCGGGCGTCCTCATAAACGCATTTCTTCAGGATGGTCCCGACGCGGTCTGGTTCACGTGGACCGGCTCTCGTATCCAACTGACGCTTTCGGCTCTCGGAGAATTCTTCGGTGGTCTCAAGATCGACGACGAGGGCATCGCCTTGGTGTTCGAGAAAACGACGGTCGCCCGCGTTCAAGAAACCTACCGCGGCTTCTTGACCAACTGCCCCGATGCGATCTCATTAGCTCGGAAATTCCCGCGCCGCATCCGTGAGAAATACGAGACTTTTCTTTCGGATGATCTCACCGCCGAGCTTTTCGCTCGAGAACGCATTGATCTAAATGGGGCGATCGCGAAAATACGAGAAGGCTCGCGGTAGTAAGACGAACCGATGGCCGACGAGCGAGGAGATTCATCCCGATCGCATGCGCGGTCGATATCGGGGCCGATCAGAATGAGCACGATTCAACGGGCTAAGAAGAAGACGAATCGCTTCCGCTGGACCCCCGAGCAGTTCCAGAAGGCTGCCGAGGACGGTTGGTTTGGGGAGCGCAAGGTTGAGTTGCTTGATGGAGACGTTTACGCTCACAACAAGATCCCCATTTATTGGATCGTGAGCATCGAGCGGCGGACGGTCGAGGTGTTCTCGGGTCCTGTCGGCCAGGGTGACCTGGCGACTTACGCCGGCACGCCGCTCACGTATCACGAGGGCGAGTCCGTCCCCGTGGAGTTGGACGGTTCCGTGGTCGGCCACCTGGATGTCACTGAGATCTTCTCATGACGATCATGGATCAGAACCATTGCGCAATAATGAATGCGGCCGTGGGTCACGCAACAGGCCGCGGAGGAGCGATCGGACCGATGGAAAGGCGAAGGGTCGTTCCCAGCCCGGGTTGGCTGTCGATCGACAGCGAGCCTCGATGCCGGCGCCAAATTCCTTGGGCGATCGTGAGGCCGACGCCTTCGCGATCGGGCTTGGTACTGAAAAAGGGCTCGGTCGCGCGCTTCAGGACATCCGGGCTCATCCCGCATCCCGTGTCTTTGATCGCCAGGATCAGCCAGTTGCGTTCGTCGATGCAAGTCGATAGGGCGATCGTTCCCGCGCCGTCGGGCAGCGCCTCGCGAGCGTTTTGCAGCAGATAGGCCAGCATCGCCGTGAGTGCGCGAGCATCGCCGGGAATTGGCGGAATCGAACCGAGAGTGAGCACCCAATCCACGCGACCGCTGGACGCGGCCCGCTCGGATTCGACCTTTTCGCGGATTAAGGAGTTAAGGTCAACGGGCGGACCGCTTGGGTTGGCCTGGTCACCCGCGATGGCAATGGCACGCCGTGCCCACTCAATCAACTTACGCGCGACCTTGGAGGCTTCGAGCGCTGTCTCGACGATCGCCGCCCCCGATGTTTCGAGCTCGGCGGAATCGGGGGCGCCAGCACAGTGCACGCGAATCAGCTCGGCATGGGACACGACGGAACTGAAGGCGTTGATCTCATGGTGACCAACCGACGAGCAGAGATACGCCAACTCGCGCAGCTTCTTGGCATCGTCGCTGGTTTCCTTGGTTCCGCCGTTCATGAGATTTTCCGGAAAACGGGCGAGAGAAACAATCAGAGTTAAACATCGCGTCTGTCGTAGCGATGAAAAGGTACTACTCGGGTTTAGCTCGAATCGAGATCTTAGCGGATTATTCGAGATTCTACCCAGTCGGCGAGGTCACGGACGTCTCCACGATCGCCAAATTCGGTGGCGAGGATCACATATTTGCCGCCCGCTAAATCGACGTCTACCGGCCTGGGTGCATCGTGATCGGTCATGGGCGGCGTCTTGAACCGTTCCTTGCCATCGACGAGCACGCGGAAAACCACGCTGCCGAGCGGCCCGGCGCGGTCGTCGACGCCGACGAGTGCCTGAAAGCGGCGATCGCCGGGTTCGATGCGGTACACCAGAAAGGTCGTGCTTTGCGTGCCCAACCCCCGATCATAAACCTGGCCCCCCAAATGAAAAAGATGTCCCTCGACGGTTCGGTCGACGCGATACTTGCGAGTCGGCCCGATGTAGGAAAGGTACTGATCGCGTATCGTGTTGCGGTCGGAGAGATACACGACCGACGCGCTTCTCGCATGCACGCGGAGTAGTTCACTGATCGAAAACTTGAGGGGCGCCCCAAATCTCGTGGTGGCCAAAATCGACCCGTCGTCAATCCGTGGTTCGGTGACTCCTAGCCTCGAGCCGTCTTTGAGCGTGAGCTCGAGGAAGTCGGACTTGGGCCGAGGATAGTTGACCAGCTTGGGGTCGAAACCGAGTGAGAGGACCTCCGTGCGATCGACGGATGCAGCCTTGCCGGCCACTTGGATCTTGATCTTGCTCTCATCCAGTCCGAGAAACCCGCCGGCGAGCCGATCGCCGTTGGCCAGCCAGGCGACTTCGCTGGTGCGAGGCTCCGCCCGCACTTGGTCCCAAAGAGCATCGAGCACGACGGTCTGTGGATGGCCGTCGAAGATGACCCCAAGAACGGCGTCGAGTGGGACCGAGAGCTTGCCCAGTACGTCCGACTGGATCGCCAGACCTGTGTCCGTCGACGAATCGATGGATACCTTCAGCAAGCGATCGCCATCGGGGAGAATCACGTGCGCGGCGTCGGCGCCGGCTCGGCCATCGGGACATCGCGAGTCAGCTTGATCAGCCGGTTGACGGCCAGCTCATGCCCGGCCCCATCGGGTGACACCAGTTTGATGGCTCCAGGCCCGAGCGAGACCAGGCGTCCCGACACCGTTTCTCCATCGTTCAAGAGTGCCTTGAAAATCGAATCCGACGAAATGACCGCGCCCGCTTTAGCGCGTGGGCCTTCCCAGGTAAGCCCAGGTAGTAACAGAACAGCGAAAAACATCGCCGGACAGAGCCGGCTCCTACAGGAATTGTAGGAGGGAGCTCCGCCTCCCGATCCTGAATAGATCGCCGGACAGAGCCGGCTCCTACAGGAATTGTAGGAGGGAGCTCCGCCTCCCGATCCTAAAAACATCGCCGGACGGAGCCGGCTCCTACAGGAATTGTAGGAGGGAGCTCCGTCTCCCGATCCCCGATCTCGCTTTATGTCGGGTCGTTGCTGTAAATCAGTGCGAATCAAGGAAACCGGCCTTCCGCTTATCGTTGAAAAATGGGCAAGTAATCGTTCGGTATCTGCAGAATGATGAGCGCCATCGCTGTGCCGTATTCGTTGCAAACGCCGCGGTCGTCCCAATATCCCGATGCCGACTGGCGACGGATCAGTTCATTGCGAACCGCGGGATACCACTGCGCCCAGGGCTCTCCCCCCTCGATCCACATGGCCTGTGCCGCATAATATTGACCGTAGAAATAGTGGTTGTTTCGCCGACCCAACGGTCTCATGCTCGGGCCGAATTGGCGCAAGTAGGCAATCCCGTCACGAACCTCTTTGGAATCATACTCGCCCGCGCTTTGGAGCGCCACCACGCCGGCTGCCGACCGGGGAAACTCGCTCGTGGCCCCTGCTTGGAGCATGTAGCGGAAGCCGCCGTCGCCGTTTTGCGAGCGTTTCACGTAGCGGATGCAGGCTTCGACCGTTTCCTTGGGGACAAAGAGCCCGGCATTGCGGGCGGCTCGCAGCGCATTAATTTGACAAATGGTCACCGACAGATCGGCGTCGTGCCGGACGGGCTGATACCGCCAGCCCCCTTCGACATTCTGGCAGTCGATGATCAGGCGCACGGCCTTCTGAAGCTTGTCGCGGAGCTCGGGCCGGCGCGTCATGCCGTAAGCTTCCGCAAGAAACAGAGTGCCAAAACCGTGGGAATACATCGGCCCGTGCGTTGCCGCCGCCTGGACCGAGATGAAGCCCGACGGTGACGTATTTTGCATCACGTAGGCAAGCGCCTTGTCGATCTGCGGTCCGTAAGGCCCCCGGCCCGGGCTCGACCCCGACGACATGAAGGCCAAACCGGCCAGGCTCGTCACCGCGATGTTGCCCCGATACGCACCGTTGCCGAACGATCCCTCGCTGTTCTGACTGCCAGCCAGCCACGCCAGCCCGTTCTTGATGGCATCGTCGGTCTCGGGCGTCATCATCTCGAGCGTGCCCTCGGGGACATCACCGCGACGAGGCTCGGCAAATCCCTCGACCGGCTTCGTCTGGTCAGGCGCTGCGCATGAGCCAGCGAGGAGGCGCCCAGCACGACGGCGAGCACGAGCCCGCGCATCGCCGGTCCATGGGTTCTCGACCGGCTCACGCGATCGACGGCCATCGGGTTACTCCTGGTGTGGTGTGGGTTGAGGCCCTATCGTTGAAAGATCGGCAGGTAGTTATTGGGAATCTGAAGAATGATCAGCGCCATCGCCGTGCCGTATTCATCGCAGATGCTGTCGGTCCAGAAGCCGCCGCTCGATTGACGCTGGAGCAGCTCGGTGCGGATCGCCGGGAACCACTCGGACCAGTCGTCTCCCCCCCGCAGCCACATGGCCTGAGCCGCATAGTAATGACCGTAGAAATAGTGGCTGTACCGGTTGCCCAGCTTGATCTCGCGCGTGTACTGGCGAAGGTAGTTGACGCCGTCGCGAACCTCCTTCGTATCATACTCTCCCGCGCTTTGCAGGGCGACCACTCCGGCGGCTGACCGCGGAAAAGCGCTGGCGCCCCCTTGAAGCATGTACCGAAAGCCCCCATCGGCGTTTTGCGAACGCTTTACGTAGCGGAGGCAGGCTTCGACCGTTTCCTTGGGAACGAAGAGCCCCGCGTTACGCGCGGCCCGCAGCGCATTGATCTGGCAAATGGTCACCGACAGATCGGCGTCGCGCCGCACCGGCTGATAGCGCCATCCGCCCTCGACGTTCTGAGTATCGATGATCAGGCGGACGGCTTTCTGGAGCTTCTCGCGGATCTCGGGTCGATGCGTCATCCCGTACGCTTCCGCCAGGAACAGCGTGCCAAACCCGTGCGAATACATTGGCCCGTGCGTCGAAGCGGCGACAACCGCGATGAAACCCGAAGGGGACGTGCAATCCATGACATACACCAAGGCCTTGTCAATCTGAGGGCCATAAGGCCCGCGGCCGGGGCTCGACCCGGAAGACATGAAGGCCAAGCCCGGCGAGGCTGGTGACGGCGATGTTGCCGCGATAAGTGCCCCTGCCGAATGAGCCGTCGGCATTTTGGCTGCGCGCCAGCCAGGCCAGGCCATTCTTGATGGCCTCGTCGGTTTCCGGCGTCATCATTTCCAGCGTTCCTTCGGGGACATCGCCTCGCCGGGCCCCGCCGAAACCTTCGACCGACTTCTCCTCCTCGCGCGGTGGTTCCTGGCCATCCGCCCGGAGGCCGCCGGCTAGGCTTGCCAGCGCCAACACGAAGGCGAAGGCTGATCGGTAACCACCGCCGGTACGTTCCGCCCGGTCGACTGCCATGTGCTTACTCCTCTCGCAAGGGCTTTCCCTTAGCCACGGAGAGAAAATACCGGGTGATGAGTTCCCGCTTTGAGTCAAGCTCGGTTTCCTTGAAGGTCGCTTCCATCATCTGACGCAGCTCATCCGGCAAATGTCCCCACACGTCCTTGCCATTGGCGGTGGAGTGCTGCGTGGTCGGCTTCGCCGGCTTCATGGGAGGAGCGCCACGCGCCTGGGCACCGGTTTGGTCGCCGGGCTGCTGACCCGGCTGCTGTCCCGGCTGGGGAACGCGCCTGATGACCATGCTGCCCGGTTGACGAACCGGACTGCTTTGCCTGCTCGATCATGGTTTCGATCCGCTTGATGATCTGCTTTTGCTTCTTCTGAGTGTCTTCACTGGGATCGGGCTTGCCCAACCGTTCTTCGACGTCTCTCATTTCCTTGATCATCTCGCCGACCGGCCCGGTCCGCTCTTGATCGGCAGGAGGGCGTTTCCTCTTGCGGCCGGCCAGCTCTTCAAGGCGCTCGTCGAGGTCCTTGTCTTTGCCCCCTAATGGATCGGCGCGACCTTTATCGCCACGCGGCGGCGGCTGGTCCTCGCCGCTGGGAGCACGGTTTCTGGGACGATCATCGGCGGCCGGCTCGTCCTTGGTCTCGCCCAGTTTTCCGAGTAATTCGTCGAGTGCTTGGTCTTTGGGTGAGACCTTGCCCGCCGCGGATGACTTGGGCGCGGAGCGCTTGCCCGCTTGATCTTTGGCGGTTTTGGCAGCGGTCGAGCTCGGGCTCGGGGCTTTTCTTGCCCTTGGCCTGCGAGGAGCCGGCTTTCGGTTTCGCGGCTTTGGCCTTGGCTGGCTTATCCGATGGGGATGCGCCTTGTTCCGGTCCGTTCAGCTCCTTGAGCAATGACTCGAGTGCGTCATCGTTGGTTTTCGCTTTTTCCTGAGCCCAAAGGCGACCGCCTCCGAGAATCGAGAGTGAAAGCGTGAAAGCAACGACGAGCTGGACGGTTTTCGCAAACATGGATCACTCCTCCCCATCGTCCCGTTTTGGCCGGGTCATATCGCGGACCATGTCGGCCAGGGTGCCCTGCTCTTCCCCGATGCGCTTGAGCTCGGCGGCCTGTTCTGGGGTCAGCTTGTGGTGGCGGCGCTGCAGCTCGTCGAGCGTTTCGGTACGGTCGTTGATCTCTTGCTGCAGCGACTTGAGCATCTTAAGCTGCGCGGTCGCGGGGATGCCGTCACCGTTGCCGCCGCCGCCGGCACCGCCGCCCCCACCACCACCGCCGCCTCCACCCCCTTGACCGGCCGCCGCATCAGCCTTGAGCGACTCCATGAGTTGCTTGAACCGATCGGCCGCGGCTTTGGCCGCTTGCTCGGTGGCCGCGTCGGTCTTGAGCTCACCCAGCCGCTGAGCGGCCTCGTCCATGCTCTGCGAGGCCCGACGGAGCGTGAGAGCAAAGACAGGCGCCCCCTCGAGGTTTTCAATCAAATCGGCGGTTTCGTCCTTGATGCCGGTCTGAACCTGGCCTAAGCCCTTGACCCCGGCTCGCTGAGCGATCGTCAGCTTGCCATCGTTCTTCTCTCGCATCGCTTCATACGAATTCGTTTCCGAGACGATTTTTTGCTGCCGCTCGGCGAGCGACTTCAAGCGGTCGCCCATCCGCTCGAGCTGTTCCATGGCCAGTTGTTCTTCAGCTTCGCGGCGGGTTTCCTCGAGCTCTTCCTGCGCGTCTTCCAGATCGGCCAGGGCCTCCTCTTCTTGCTTGCCGGCTTCGTCCCCTTGGTCATCATCGAGGTTTTCTTGAGCACGGCCCATTTTTCCGCTGGCGGCTTGCCCGGCCCGGCCGGCGCGATCGGCCCCCAGCTTGGCCAGCTTTTGCAGTTGCTTTTTGAGGTCATCCTGGATCTGTGCCTGCTCTTTGGCCAGCCGCTTCAACTGTTCCCCGCGCTCTTTGGCGTCCGGGTTTTTCTGGGCCTCACGCGTCTTCTTCAGGTTCTGCGCTTGCCGCTCGCGGGTTTTCGCGAGCTCGGCCTCGGCGTTCTTGAGCTCCTTGACCAGCCGGGAAAGCTCGCGCTCGCGCCGGTTTTGAATGGAGTCAACCAGATTTCTCAGTTCGTCGCGCGCCTGCTCCTGGCGCGATTTCGCCTGGCCCATCTGATTCTTTTCGAGTTGATCGGCGGCTTCGCCGAGCTTGCTGGTCGTCCCCTGCTGGCGCGTTTTCTCGGCGGCCTCGCGCACGGCCGCCGATGCGAGCGGGTCCGACTCGGTGAGCCGGCCGGCCATTTCACCCATGCGCTCCAGCAGGTTTTGCAGGCCCTTGCCGACCTGCGATTGCCGTGATGCCAGATTTCCCAGTTCGGCTTTCTGTTCCGGGCTCAAGGCGTCAAGGGGTTTGCCCACAGTTTCCGGCTTGGTCGCCACCTCGTCCGTTTGCTTCATCGTCT
This sequence comes from uncultured Isosphaeraceae bacterium, assembly GCA_963829765.1. GTDB lineage: Bacteria > Planctomycetota > Planctomycetia > Isosphaerales > Isosphaeraceae > CAWFRS01. The sequence continues at coordinate 11,693 of CAWHKI010000214.1, forward strand.
GCTCGTGCTGCTTGAGCAATTCCTGCGCGTCCTTGACCACGCCCCGATACGTTTCAAACTCGCTCAAGCCGTCGAGCATCTTCTGCAGCTCGTCGGCGATCGCCTTCTGGTTCGTTTTCGACTCGGCCAGGGCCAGCCGAGTTGCGTCCGAGCCCGGCTTCGGCGCCGCCGGCGGCCGAGCTTCGGGCTTCGAACTTTCTTTCGCCGACTCAGGCGCCTTCTTTTCACTCTTGGAGGTATCTCCCTTTTCACTGCTTCGTTTGGCAGCCTGGCCCTTTTGGGCGACCTCATTGGGCTTCGGCTCGGCCGGAGCGGAGACAGGCTGTGCCTCGGGCGGAGGCGCGTTCTTCGCGTCGAGGCTCTTGGTGGCTCTGGTGAGACCTTGCTCAGCCGGGCCGAGGTTTTGGTCGCGGATCACCGCCAGCCGCTCCAGCATCTGTTCCAACTGTTTCTTGGCCTCGGGGTTGTCGATCTTGAAGTTGCGTTGGTCGTCGAGAATGCGGCTGATCCGCGAGCTGATCCCTTCGTCACGGTTGTTGATCCGGCCGGACACCTGCCGCTGAATCATCGCCCCATTATTCAGGTCGTCGCGATCCTTGGCCGCGAGCCGATCGGTCTGCGATAGTGTGCGCAAGGCGTTCTCGACCGGCGTGATCGCTTGCTTCTGCATGGTGAGAACGCGTGCTATTTCCTCACGGAGCTCCCGTCGCGAATCTTCCGATTGTCGAGCGGCATCTTCCTTGGAGACGATCCGCAAGCGAATTTCGCGGCTCTTGCCGATATTGGGCCCTTTGAGCGTGTCGAAGTCGCGGGCGTCGGCATAGAAGGTGATGACGGTCCCCACCGGCAGCTTTAAGGGCGCGAGCTCCCACATGTGAGTGAGTTCTTCGTGCTTGACGAACGCGATCGCTCCCTGCGTGCCTTGCTCCTTGGCGGTCCAGAGGGGAATGGCCACTACCGCGTGCGGCTCGGAGTCGCCGGTGGCAAGCCGGTAGATCAAGCGCGATGAGTGGAGCCCAAAGTCGTCGTCAAGGATCACTCGCACCGGAATGGTTGCGTCGGCCGGAACGTCGCGATCGGTTTTCGGGTCATCGATCACGACGCGGGGGGCATCGTCGTGGACCCCTCGCACGTCGTAATGCACGGCCTCGCGGCTCTGGAATCCATCGGTGTCTTTCAAATCAAACCAGAAACTAAAGTTGCCGGTGACAGCAACCGTTGTTTTGAACCGGCTGCCACTCTGATCGAGAACGAGGGACGTCCCAGCCGGCTGATCGCCACGGCGCAGCTCGGCATGGGCCAGTGGCTTGCTCGCCTGGCCCTCCAACTCGATGCGCGTTCCCTCGACGGCGCGGAATTGGGTCAGGCCCGGGGCCAAAAGCTGGGCCGCTAAGCCGGTATACTCGGGAGCTACGAGCCGCACGGCGAGCGACTTGATGGCGGGAGGCGGCACAACCGCGACGACGATATCGCGAATCGACGTGGAATCATCGCCGGCGGTGACCGAGAACCGAAAAGCTTGGTTCACCGTGTCGATCCGTCCCCGGAACTCACCCCCTTCAAAGGATCGAAGCGATTCGCTGGCCTCCTCGCCGTCGGCGAAGCGATAGATCACGGTGGCGGAGTCAGGTACCTTGTCGCCGGGTCGGACCTTAACCGACAACGTAAACGAATCGCCGCGAGCGACCTTGAGGGTGGTGCGGCCGTTGTCCAGAACGAGATGGGTCTGACGCGGCCAAGTGGTCGATCCAAACGGAACAAAGAGCCGGGGCAGGGCAATCCGCGACGGTACCGGCGCGACCAAGAGCAATAAACCGCCGAAGCAAAGAACGCCCACGGCGGCGGCGAGCGCCAGGATCACCGGCCTTTTTTCAATCACCTCGCGAAAGTCGATCGTGCTCGCTTCCGCGACGGCCTGGCGAACCGTGGCCTCGCGCAACGCCGGTGAGCCGTGGCGGTCGTCGTTGGCGTCAAGCCGCACGAACTGAATCGTGCTCGCCAGGCGATCGTTCAAGCCCGGCCACCGCTCTTCGATCCGCATGGCTATATCAAGATCTGCGAATCGGACAAATAAGGGTCGGACCACCCGGCGATAGCCCGCGTAGAGCGCCGTGCCAACGACCGCCGCCAAAAGGACGGCCCGGATCACGGAATCAAGTTGAAAGGCCCAGTCAAGAACGCCCGCCAGGATCACCAGTGGAACGACCAGGCCCAGCACCCAGGAGAACCCATGAAGCGCCACCAGCCGCCTGAGCGAGCCCCGCAGTGCCCTGATTCGCGATTCCAACTGCCGAGGAGTCATCTATTCCTCCCTTTGAAAGCATCATACCATTTGCCTGCGTTTTCGGAAAACCCACTCCATCGTGATGAGCACGAGAAACAACGTCAGAACGGGCCAGGAATTCCAGAGCGGGATGGGGGGATCGGTGTCGAGAGGGACCTTGGAGGGCGGAGGGAGATCTTTAAGCAGCATAGCGGCGGCCAGTGGCGTGTAGAATTTGCCACCGGTCGCTTCGGCCGCGCGGGAGAGCTCGGGCTCGTTCATCTCGATTCTCTCGAATTCGTTGACCGGCGCATCCACGCGGAAGCTCGCCGTGGGGATCGGGCCATCAAGGATGGGGGGCGGGAGGAGCCGGACCTCGTATTCGCCTTCGGTGGCTTGCGGTAATGCGCCCTCGAACACGTTGCGCGTACCGGGTACGAGCTTGAGAGGCAATTTGCGGGGCCCCTGCCCGCGTTTTTCGACCTGGACCGTGACGGCTCCAGTGGTCGGGGCTAATCCGGGATTGGGAAAGCGGGCCCTGAGCTGGATTGGCTGCCCGCGCTGGTAACGCTTGCGGTCGGTCTCGACCTCGGCCTGTCGCTGGCCCACCAGTTTCGATCGCGCCAGGAAACGGACCGTCTGGACCCAGAAGCGGCCAAAGTACTTGTCGCCCGCGCAAAACGCCAGCGCCAGGTGTCGTCGAACGCGTGAAACATGCCCTTGCCGGCCCCGACGAAATGGTACAGTACCAGCGGCAGCTTCCCCTCCGAGCCGATCAACGTCGGATGTTCGGCCAGAACGAGTGCCGCCGGCTTTTTGCGCGGGGCTTCGAAATACCACAGAAGGTCGGGGAGCCGTTCCCAGATCTGCATGCTCGAGGCTTCATTGTCGCCGAACCGGAAGATTGGGCTCGCGCGACCCTCGAGCGTGAGCTCGGGACGATACGCATTGACGCTGGTACCGACGGCCGTGGGGTTGCGCGCTCGGCAAGCTCGATCGGCAGCAAGAGCTCCAGCGGCGTACCACGATAGGACAGCGGGTTAAAGAGCTCGCCCGCGACGAACAGGATGCCTCCCCCTTTCTCGGTGACGAACTCAACCAGATTCTGCAATTGAGAGTGGCTCAGGAAGCTGGTGTCGGCATCGCCGAAGAGAACCACGTCGTAGGCGAAGAGGGCCTCTTTGGCGGCGGGAAAGGTCGCGAGCGCGGAGCGGTCCTGCCGGCTGTAAGCGGGATCGGACGAGAGCAAGACAATGTTCAGGTCGATCGTTTCGTCGCGTTCGAGATAGTTCTTCAAGTAGCGGAACTCGTAGCGCGGCTCGGTGTCGACGTAAAGGACCTTGAGCTTTTCTTTTGCGCACCGTGATGGCGTGCTCAATCCGGTTGTTGTCGGTCTGGAGCTCACGGGGCCGCGGATCGACTTCCAGGATGAAGGTACGTTCGCCGGTCGTCTTGGGATGATAAACCAGCTCCACTCGCTTGGACGCCCCGGTCGCGGGAGCATCGACCTCGGCCGATTCGATTTCATGGGCCGTCTTGGGATCGTGGGAGCCGGGCTCGAGCTCCTTAAGCCGCACCACGACCTTCTCGCCCTGAAAGCCCCGGGCCAACAGCTTGGCCTGGAACCGAACGGCGTCGTCGACGAACACAACATCGTCGACCAACAACTCGGTCAGCTCGATGTCACGGGCCGGCTCGGAGCTGCCCAGGCCCACCGCGAAGAGTGGAACGCCCTTGCGCGCGGCCAGCTCCGAAGCCTGCGACAAAGGCTCTCCTTCGGTGGTCTGGCCGTCGCTTAAGACCACGATCGCCGACGGTGGTGCGCCGCGCAACTCGGTCAGCACCTGGCGGACTGCGTCTCCCAATCGGGATTGTGTACCCGTGGGCTCGATCGCTCGCACCAGCTCGACAGCTTGCGCGATCTCGACGGGCCGATCGACCTCGGCCAGCAGTCGGACCGCGTTTGAGACGAGATAGACCCTCACCTTGTACTGCTTTTCGAGCTCGCGCAGTAAGAGGGCCCGGTCCTTGAGAATCAATCCCTTGGCGAGGTCAAGCCGGGTGGTCTGGTTCGCAACCGGCGGCGCCGGGGCCTTGGCCTTCGCATCCGGTTTGGAGGTGGCGGCCAGCTCGTCGAGCGCTGTCTTGACGTCGGTCTTATCGTACTGGTCGACGATCCCCTGGCTCGCCGAATCATCAATCAGGATGGTCAGGTAGGGGAGCCCGGTCCGGCCGACCGAGAGGACCGCCTCCGAAATCATGAACATCGCCAGCAAAACCAGTAAGATTCGCAATCCGGCGAGCACGACCTTGCTCGCGATCGACGCCTTGCCCTCGCGGTAGTAGAGCCAGCAAATCAGAGCCACGCTCCCTATGGCGGTGAACACCAAAAGCCATTGAGGCCAGGGATGCTCGAAGACTATGCGCGGAATCGTCTCCTCGCCGGGCTGGGGAGGGGCGACGCCAAGACGATCAGCCAAGCGATGAAGCACCCAGTCGATCACGGTTAAACGGCCTCAGGACGGAGGTTCATGGTGCCCAAACTTCCAAGCCAACAACGATTCGAGCAAGAGGAAGGTCAAAAGGGCGTAGAGCAACGGGCGGTGTACCTCACCTTTTTTGCCCACGGAACTTGCATCTTTGGCCAATTCTCTCGCATTCGTCAAATACGCGAAGTTCCAGCGCGGCAGAATTTCCGTGAGGCCCGCGCGGTCAAGCTTGGTAAGATCGCTCTCGGCGGGGTTGGTGTTGGCCGCGAACAACGTGTCGAGCGCCAGCGGCGGGCCGACTTTGACCTGGTATTCGCCGGCGGTATCGGTCTGGTCGAAATGGAACTGGCTAAGGCCCCCCGTGGGCTGCAGTTTGGTCGCGACCGATTGTCTCTTGGGCGTGATCACCGTGACCGGGGCCGAGCCGCCGGCCGCCGGGAAGGATCGGTCGAACGGCTGGCCGACGCGAACGTTCCTTTGAGAGAGCCGGCCCGCCGACGCCAAAAGGACGATCTCCTGCATCACCGGCGCGTAACTTTTGTGAATCGGCCAGGTCGTCCATCCGGTATCGGCCGAGGTCGCCACCAAGATCACGGTCCCACGATGCCGATGCGATTCCACTACGGCGGGATCGCCGCTGTCGAACGCCAGCGCAGACCTCGGCTTTCGAGCCTTTGTCAAGTGTTAACTTGTGGTATTGCCAGGAGCGTGCCTGGGTTAATCCGGAGGTCACCGGTTCGGTCTGGCCCCGATAAGCGGCGATGAGCGGATGGCGATAGCCAAGGGGGTTGAATAAGAAGCTAGCTTGCTTCTTGGCGGCGTCTCCCACGCTGGGGCCCAGCTTGGCGGGGAGGAGGCCACGTCCGTCATCGTAGAGCAAACGGTTGTAGTTGTCGGCGACGACCTGATCGCCGCCGAAAATCACGACGCCTCCTCCTTGCTTGAGAAAATCATCGAGGGCCGTGACCTCGGGTTGACTGAACTGGCCGACATTGCAGAGAACGACGGTGTCGTAGGGCGCTAGCTCGCGCCGCGAAAGCTGAGATTCGGAGACCACCTCGACCTTGATCGGCCGCGGCTGCCCGGGCGACTCTTCGCCGGGGGAGAGCGCCTGGGCCAGATAATCGGTCTCGGCCTGGTAGGGCTCGGACTTGAAATGGCCGTCAACCAGTAAAACATTGAGCGACTCGCGAACCGGCACCACCAGCCAGCGGTGGTTATCGCGCTCCAACGGGTCGTCGTCGATAAAGACCTCGATCAGATGGTCGCCCGCCGTGTTGAACTGCTGGCGGAAGAGAGCCTGCACGTCTTGACCGGCGGGGAGATCAAATGGCTCCGCGAGTCCTAAGATGCCGTCCGCGGTTACCCGCGCCCGGACGCCATCTGCGCGGCCAGTGCCGAAATTGCGCAAGGTCGCGCGGATCAAGATCGGCACGCCCAAGGTCACGACGGGCACGTCTACCTTCAGATCGGTGACCGCGCGGTTTTCGCCGCCGGGCTTTCCCAGGTCGATCAGCACCGACCGTGGCCGCCTGGCCTCGAGCCGGGCGACCGCCCGGTCAAGAGCATCGGTCGCCTCGGCCGGCGGCGCCAGCTCGCGGCTTGAAGATCGGTCAAGAAGACGACTTCCTTCTGGGGAATGGACGAGACCTCCAGAACGCGATCGACTGCTTCAAAAGTGGCGGCCAGATCGGTGCCGCCGTCGGCCTGAGCGAGCTCGCCCAACTCTTTCTCGACCTCTCGCAAGTTATTCGTCGGGGCGCCGATCACGACCCGGCGGGGGATCGCCCATCATGATCACGCTGATCGGAGTCGCCCCCCGCGCGTCCTTGACGATCTGAGTCGCCACCCGCTTGGCCTGGTCGAAGCGGCTCGATTCGCCCGATCGATAACCCATCGACAGTGAGCCGTCGACCACGATCACTTTATGCGTCCGCTGCCCGGCGATGACCGCGCCAAACGACTCGAGAAACGGCTTGGCCATCGCCGTAACAACCAGGAGGATTACCAGAGTTCGAATCGCCAGAAGCAGCCATTGTTCAATCCGGAGACGCCGACGATTCTTGCGAAGGGCCGCCACCAAGAAACCTCATCGCCGCCCAGGGGACTTCCCGGTACTTGCGCCGATTCAAAAGATGGATCACGACCGGTATTGACGCCGCCGCCAGCCCATACAACAAGAGGGGCGTTCGCAAATCCCAAGGCCCAGAACAGCGGCAGCAATCACGGCGGCAAACTCCTCGAAGGCGACAGTCCGGCGCAGAACGTTAGCGGATTCGAGCCGATCGGGAAGCCAGATAGCTCGAAAGCGCGACATCCAGGCTCTGGTCCGTGCGCAACGGAACGTAATCGATATCAGACCATCCGGCAGCCTTTCTCCAGCTCCGTCAAAAACGATCCAGCTCGGTCTGGTAGGCGCGCTTGAGCGCATGCGGATCGGTCAAGATGTCGGCCATGCCTTCCATCCCCTTGAAGAGCGTCGTGTCCCGGAACGGGAAATCGAGCTCGGCCGGGTCGAGGATGTGAAACACAATGACTTCGTGCCGCCGGTGGCGGAAATGCTTGAGTCCGGTGACAATCCGCGCGACGTCGTCGAACAGGTCGGAGAGGACCACCACGACCCCGCGCTTCTTGAATCGCTCCGCCAGGTCGTTGAAGACCAGCCCCAGATCCGACTTTTCCCGCGCGGGCGTGACGTCGAGCAGATGCAAGATCTCCTTGAGCTGCGACGTCTGGCCGGCCGGTTTCAAGTAGCGGCGCACGGCATCGTCGTAGATCACCAACCCACCGAATCTTGCTGCTGGAGAATCAGGTACGAGAGCGACGCCGCGATGAACTGCGCGTATTGCAGCTTGGTGACATTTTCCCCCGAGGCATAGGCCATCGACTCGCTGGTATCCAGGAGCAAGTAGGTGAGGAGGTTGGTCTCTTGCTCGTACTGCTTGAGATAAAGCTTGTCGGTCTTGGACCAGACTTTCCAGTCGACGTGGCGGATGTCGTCGCCGGGCACGTACTCACGGTGCTCGGCGAACTCGACGGAGAAGCCATGGTACGGGCTGGGATGCATCCCGGCGACGTAGCCCTCGACCACCATGCGCGCCTGCAGGTCCAGCCCCTCGAGGCTAGCCAACGTGAGCGGATCTAAATATTTTTGGTAGTTTTCCACTTTGCTCGGCTTCGTGGTCGTCAACGGGGACCGACTTGACCAGCCGCTCGACGATATCGTCGGGCTTGAGGCCCTCGGCTTCGGCGTTGAAATTGGTGATGATCCGGTGCCGCAGTACCGGTCCGGCGACGGACCGGATATCGTCAGTGGAGACATAATAGCGGCCGTGCAAGACCGCGCGGGCCTTGGCCGCCAAGACCAGGTACTGGCTGGCGCGGGGGCCGGCGCCCCAGCTTACGTAGTCGCGAATAAAGCTGAGCGGGCTATCTTTATCACGGCGAGTATTGCGCGTCAACCGGACAGCATACTGTGAGACGTGGTCGGCGATCGGCACCTTGCGCACCAGTTCTTGCAGCGACAAGATGTCGGCCCCCGAAAGCACCTTCGACACCATCGGCCTCAAGACCGATGTCGTCATCCGCACGATATCGAGCTCTTCTTCTTCCGACGGGTAACCCACCAAGATATTGAGCATGAAGCGGTCGAGTTGAGCCTCGGGGAGCGGATAGGTTCCCTCCTGTTCGATCGGGTTTTGAGTCGCCAGCACGAAAAACGGGTCAGGGAGCCGGTGCCGCTCGCCCCCCACCGTCACTTGCCGCTCTTGCATGGCTTCCAGGAGTGCGGCCTGGGTCTTGGGCGGGGTGCGGTTGATCTCGTCGGCCAGCACGATATTGGCGAAGACCGGCCCGCGCAGGAACTTGAACTGCCGCACGCCCGTCGCCTTGTCTTCCTGGATCACCTCGGTGCCGGTGATGTCGGAAGGCATCAGGTCGGGCGTGAACTGGATCCGGTTGTAACTTAAGTTCAAGGCGTCGGCCATCGTGTGGATCATGAGGGTCTTGGCCAGACCGGGAACGCCGATCAACAGACAATGTCCCCGCGCGAAGATGGCGATCAGCAGCTCCTCGAGGACGGCATGCTGACCGACGATGACTTTGGACATCTCGGCCTTGAGCTTCGCGAATGCGTCTTTGAGACGCTCGACGGCAGCCAGGTCGTCCGCACTCTGAAGGGTTTCGAGCGGGTTTGCGTCGCTCACGCGTGCCTCCCGTTAGCAGTTAAATATTCAAGGGTGAAGTACTCAAGATCGCGAAAAAACACCAGTCAACTGCGTCGAGCACGGGCCGTTTGCCGTGTGGCGGCGAGCGCAGAGTCGCTTCAGCGCCCGCGGTCGGACAGGCGGCGCGGAGCTTGCCTCTTTCGAGCCCAATCCCCAAAGGCCAAGTGCGGTCGCCACACAGGTCGCCGCGCGGATCGGCATTCAAGGTCAAATCGGCGATTGTGGTCGAAAACACGAACCGCTGCACCAACTCACCGGTCTCCCGTTGCCTGAGGATCACGGGCATGGTGGTGACCGGCAGCTTGTCAATGTCTTCGGCGGCAGGCGGATTATGATCGGGATAGGCGATGACGTAGCGCCGCGTGAGCCAGCGACCATGAGAGATCCGCCGCGACGCTCGGCTTTCCTGGGCCCGGAGGGGCCGAGACCAAACCGCAGAACCGTCTTCCAGTGATCGGGCCCGTATCGCTTGACGCGGGCCGCCGTAGATCATTTCGGTGTTCACGCAATAAAACCGTTTATCGTCGTATGCCATCGCGCTGGGGCGTTCGCTCAGGTCTTGCGATCCCGAGCAGGCAAGACCAGCGTTTCGAGCCGGTCGCCGGGTCGAGGCGGATCAAGTGTCGACCATCGTGCAAGACCAGCAGTCGCTCGGAATCGCCGAACAATCGGGGCGCGCCGTTGACCGGCAGCACCGGGCTCTCCCGATACACCCAGATTGTCTGGCCATGATTGAGATCCAGTTTCTTGACCGTCCGGCAGATCGGTGACCAATAACACTGAATCTTCATCGACAGGCAGGGGAATACGCTGGAGACGCTCATTTTCCTCGAGTGGCAGGCGTGCTGTCGGCCGTCCGTCGTCGGTGCGCAGCACCAGTAACTGGTTGGGCGTATCGACCTCTAGTACCGTCCGGTCGGCACCGACCAGGAAACAGGGATTGATCTGACCCGACGGCGCCGAGAAGGTCCAGTCAACAGCACCTGTATCGCCGTCAAGGGCGATCAGCTCGGTCTGGCCGCGCAGGCAATAAATGCGTCCCTTCATCAACTGGAAGCCGGAAAGGGTTTCGCTCGGAGGGTTGTGCCGCGGGCGGCGTCACCCTCCTTCACATCAGCAAATGGGTTGGGACGATCGAGGTTTTTGCCGGCGTTTGATCGATCGTAACGCCACTGGACGGTCCCCTGCCCTGACTCGAGCGCCACGATCTGGTGAGCAGTCGCGGTGATCAGTTTATCGGACAGGTATCCGGCCCAAATGGCGGGTGCTCCTAGCTCGGCCGACCACCGCGGTGATCCGCTGGACGGATCGAGCAAGCGCAGGCCGTTCTTCTCGACCAGGAACAGCCGTCCCGCCTCCAGCGACGGGGCAACCCCGGAAGCGCTCGATCACCTTGAGCGGCGGGCTGCTGGGGGCTTGCCAGTACCAACGCCGAACCAGCGGGACCGGCATGGGGGGCGTGGACGATCCGCAACGAGCTGGGCGTAGATGGGCCGCCCGAGTTCGGACGCAACCAGTTCGGCGACCGTTCCCTCGCCGCCTGGTTCTGGTTCCTTCAAACTGATCTTGGGAAACCGCGCCATGAAGCTCGAGGTAGCTATCGCGGGCCGACACGAACAGCTTCCGAGTCTCATAGACGTGCGCCAGCCGCCAGATTGCCAGGGCTCGGCGATCGTCGTCAGGCGCCACCACGACCAGGCGTTTGTATGCGTGTGCGGCATCGGTCCATCGTCGGGCCCCTTCGTGGAGCGATCCCAATGCCAAGAGCGCATCGGGAACCGAGCGGGCCACGGGAAACGCCTGGCAGACCTCATTGAGCAACCTAACGTCCTTCTCTTCGCGACCGCGCTCTAGCAGGCGGTCGGCTTCACGATCGAAAGACTCATAGACGCTCGCGCCATGCGCATCCACGATCGCCTTCAGGCGATCGGCGATCCAGAGATCGGCCCGAATGGTGCGATGGCCATCGTCGTCGGCCACGGCCAGGGGACGAAGTTTTTCGTCGGCCAAGAGCCGCTCGCAGATATCGACCGCTTCCTTGGGCCGGCCTCCATCCAGCAAGACGTCGGCATGCAAGAGCTGGGCTTGCAGCCGCTCTGGATCAGACCTCGCGACCGTAGCCGCCGTGGCGAGATGGGCCGACGCCTCGTCCCAGCTCTTTGATTTCCGAGCACGAGCCGCCAGCCGCAAGAGTAGTCGGAAGCGATGGTCGCGGGCCGCTCCCAAGAGCGATACGCCGTCAATCGTCTCGTCAGGCCGGGCCTTCGTGGCGGATTGCCCGTACATTTCCAGCGCGAGCGGGTCGCGACCAATCGCCTCGGCCGCCCGAGCGACCCGAAAATAATTCGAGGCGCGATCGGGGGCCCGCGCGATTTCGTTCTGGTAGCGCTCGATCAGCCGGCTATTCTGGCAGAAGACGACCAGCCCGTCCGCCTGGGCTACGATCAAATAGCCATCCCCCGCAACCAAGTTTCCACCCTGCGTGTGATAAGTCTCTACCAGCTTGATCGGGGGCTCGGCCCGCAGGGCCGTCCGCTGGTCGAGGATTTGGATCTCGTTTCTCGTCGGCCAGTAGATCCGTTCGCCCGCCAAAAGACCACGGCCGTAGCCCACCAGCGCATTGCTCGAGTCGGGCCATGCATGGAGTAACTTGCCCGTCTTGACGTCAAAAAGCAGCACCCGATTGCCGGTGGCGACCAGCCGGTCGTGCGCCACACCCAGAAGGTGAGACAGCCTTACGTCGTCGGCAATCGGATCGCTCTTCCAGAGCAGGCGGCCGCTGGCGGCGTCGAACGCGAAGACCGCATCGGCGTCGCTGGGGGCAACAAAGACCCTGCCGCCGTGGACGACCGCCGGATTCAAGTCCCGCTCGCTGCCGTTTCCAACACCATGATTCGACTCCTGACGAGGATAGGTCGCCACCCAGAGCGTTCCCCCGGTCTCCACCTCGAGAGCAACGACAGCGCCCAGGTTTGTCTGGTAGTAAAGGGCGGTTTCGTCAAGCGACAGCAGGCGGTGGTTGAAATCGCTCGACGCGGTCATACCACCGAACTGCATCGGCATCCCAAAAAAGTTATCGCCATCCGGCGACGCGGCCCCCAGGTAGCGGACCCACCGGCTGGCGCCGGTGTTGGCATCGAGACAGACGATATAGGTCGTGGTCGTCTCGCGGCGATCGGTGACCGCAACATACACGTTCTGTGCGTCGGCGACCGGGGTCCCCTCGAAGCTGATCGTCCGATGGCCGCCATTCCTGTCGCCACGCCGGTTAGGTAGATTGATCGAGGTTGACTTGACCTCCCAGAGCAACTTTCCCTGCGTGTTCCAGTCGAGTGCGATGATCGAGCTCGAACCGCGCCCCGCCATCCCTGGCATGAAGGCCGCGCTCGATCGCACCCATGCGAGCGTAGACACGATGACCCACGGCCGTCAGTGTGTGCCGCGGAATGACCATGGGGAGAGACCTCGCCTGAGGTCCCTGCGCCTCGTTTTCCGGGTCGTATTTCCAGGCGGGCTCGACCGGCCGGGGCACCGTGACCTCGGAATCGCCAGGCCGATCATTGAGATTAAAGGCGAACACCCGCGTGCCGTCACCGACCAACACCTGGTCCCCCAGCACAATGGGATGGTAGGCCAGCAGTCGGTCGGGCGACCCGGTGATCGCCCCCATTCCGCCGCCGCCACGGGGCGAGAACGACGCCTGACGCGTCATCCCCACCTTGTCGAGCTCGACGCGCCATTGGGTCGAACCCACGTCAATCGGCCCGGCAACGACTTTCGACCGCGTCAGCGAACCCGCGAACGTCGGCCAACGGCTGTCGGGCTGCGACGGCGGCGTCAAATGGTCCGCGGCCAAAGATTCAACAAGGATGTCCTCATAAGTGCCCTTGCGGCCGGCTAACGCCCCCGTCGCGTTGGGGTGGCGCCGCGCGAAGTCGTCCAGTTCTGCCTTGACGGGGGGCTTTTCTCCCAGGGCCGCGCGGCAGAGCACCTTCTTGGCGGCCACCCGCGCCAAGTCGACCGAAGGATCGGGATGAACTAACGCGTTTTCGCCGGGGCGATCAACCACCAGCCGCCGGTACATGGCCAGAGATTCGCCAAATCGGCCCTCCTGAAACGCCAGGTCACCCAGTAACTCGACCGCGTCGTCCCCCCACGAACTGCAAAAAGCCTGGTCGACGACGCGGCGGAGCAGGCCGAAATCACGCTGACTCGCCCCCTGCTGGAACCACCGCTGGGCCATCGCGTCGATCCGATTGCGATAGATCTGTCGCGCCTCTGGCGGCAAGTGAGCGATCGCCGCATGGCAGAATCGGCGCTGATCGACGTATAACGCAAAGTCGCCCGATGCATCCACGCCCGCCGCGTCTTTGGGCAGCATCACGACCTTGTCGCCGTATTGGTCGATGACGCGTTGATAAATATTGATCGCCTCGGACCACTGCCGGTCCTCCGCCAGGTTGGCCGCGTTGATCAGCAGCTTCTCCGCCTGGCCGCTCGAATCGGGCTCGAATTTCTGAGCCGGCCTGTTCTGGGCCCATGCCCCGTCGAAGCCGCATGAAACCGCCAAAAGGAATAGCAGGATTGACCGCCGAACCATCGCGGGTCGCCGTCTCCGCTTCCATTGTACCTGGCCCATGCCTGACCCTCCTCACACCATCGTCGCAGATTGGAGCCAGCCCCGCGAGCCGTCAACTTGCCCGCGGGCCGATAAATGCGAGCCGACCCATCCTGTTCGAGCTCCCCTCCCGCAATCGCGACCGACAAACTTCCGGCCGGAGGATCGAAAGCCAAGGTCCCGATTCTTGCTCCGCGAAGAATAAAGAGATTTGCAATGCAGGGCGATTTTGGCGTTGCGCGACTTCACCTCATCATTGAACACAGACCCAGCGACCGATTGCAACAGCAAATTTAATACCAAACATGAAATCGAGCAGTTGGCGGCCGTCAGAGTGATTTCCGCGGGGGCTGCATTTCAGCGTTTGCTTACAAAACACGCATGACGCATCACCGTCGCGCAAGCTTGCGGCACTCAGGAGCGCTGCAATTCAGACGCAAGCCGCGGGTCCTGCGGGAGGGCGCGGGACGCCGCCGCTGGCAACGCGGGCCGGTCCCTCGTATTTCGCCCCGTTTTCTCACTCCGCTCCTTCCGGGGCATTCGCGGCGACCAATCCCCCCGACACGATCGCGATTTCACCCGGGCTGACTTTTCTCAGCTTTTTCGGGCCGGCACCGAAACTTTCCCCGGTAGCTTGCAGCCGGAATCCGGCCGAGGGAGAAGTCTCCGTCGGACCAGTATCCAACCGCAAGCCGGGAGTGTTCTTAAAGTCAGCCGTGTTGTGAGTCACCATCGTCAAATTATGAACCAGCGCCACCGACGCGATCAGTAGATCAACTCGGCTCACGGGAATGCCCTGCTGGAGTAGCTGACCCCGAACCTCCCGAATCTCTCGCGCACCGGGGGTCGAAGTTCAACACGGTGACGTCGGTCAAGAGGTCGTTCTCAATTCGCGGAATCACCCGGCTCGGGTCCTTCCGGTGATAGGCCCAGGCACGGACTACGCCATAAACCGGCTGGGTCATGATTCAACCTCGCGAATGGACCAGGCACAGGTGTCATGCTCGTCGCACTTAGCGGCCGGCGTTCCTCACTCGGGCGCCCGGCGACTCGTTCGTTACCGCAGGCTTCCACCCGGGAAACCACAATCGGCGAGGCCATGCCCATGGCTGCCTCGTATTATTTTCACCGAGTCGGATCGCCAGCGGGGAGCGACTGCACGATTTTCATTATACTCAAGGGTTTGCGCCTTGCAAAGGCGGGCACTCAGGGCACGAGGGCACGGACGCCTCGCACAAAAAAATGAGCTGACATTGCGCCACGAAGCTCGGGAAAAGGAGAATCATCTCAATGTGAAACCTTTCGTTGAAACCCTGCGGGGGAAACCAATCCCGTCCGGCGGAGCTGGGCCAGCAGCCATGAAGCGAGACTTGCGTGGGGACGGGTGACCGTCTCTGGGAAGCGACAGCGAGATCAAACGCTGTGTGATTGAGCCCCGAAATTTCGTTGTCGTGAGCCCTCGTCTTGGTGAGTCGCGGGGGCCGAGCCTGGCATTCGCTACACCTGGACCCACAGGCGTGCCAGGTCACACCGGGTTCGGTGGAATTACTCACTACTAGGGAGCGCGAAAGATCTGGGGACGCAAGCTGTCTCGGCGACGCCGAGACGGTGATGTGACGTGGGCCCAGTTCCTTCGTCGGGAGAAGTATTACAGTCTTCCCCGTGCACGCGTGGTCAACGGCCTGCAGAGCAGCGTAGCGAAGGCATGAGATGAAGAGCCAGATGCGTTTAACGCACACGTCTGGATCTGTGGGGGGCCTGGGTGGGTGACCACCCAGGTCTACCCGGCCCGTCGGGGCGGCACCGCGCCAGCCGCGCCGACATTTTGATGGAGCGGAGCACTGCGGCGCAAGTCAAGGCGTTCATGGAGCCGGTTGGCCACTAGCGAGATCATAGCCGGTTCGCATAAGCTCGCAAGCGTGCGACTGTCTTGGCGATCCCCGCCGCTTCCAAGGTCGCGAGGCATTCCTCGACAGTCCTCGGCGGGTTTCTCAGGCCATGCCTTTGCAGCCGCGCTGCCTCACAGAACTCGTCCGCGGCCGCGTCAAGTAGTTCGGTGAATACCTCGTCCGGGTGCCGGACATCCACGCCGTACGGAGCAAGGGCTTCAGGCGGGAAATCCGAAAGGTTGAAAGTGACGATCAACCCGGCCTCCCCGTGGATCGCGGCGGCCAATACTTGGCGATCATCCGGATCGGGCAAACTCAACGCCTCGATGATCGCCGTCGAAGGCGTGTCCATCAATAACCCATGCCAAGTTCCTGGGCGTCCGCCGTCAATTCGTCGGCGATCCGGAGACGTGCCTCGTCATCCTTGCGTTTGTAAGCCATGAGATCGTCCAGCCGCACGCGGCGGTGCTGGCCGACGAGGCGGAACGGGATCCTTCCATCCTCCAGCAGACCGATCAGGAACGGCCGGGAGACGTTGAGCAAGTCCGCGGCCTGTTGGGATGTCAACTCGGCCCGGACGGGAAGGAGAGTCACGCCGTGGCCCTTGGCCATCTCCACCAGGATGTCCTTCAGAAGGCGGGGATTCAGACACCCGCGGATTCCCGGGATTCAGGGATTCAGGCACCCGAGGGGATTCAGAGGGATTCAGACACCCGAGGGATTCAGAGGGATTCAGACACCGGGGATTCAGACACCCACGGTTCCAGGAAAAACGCAGCGATACCCTGGGCATCCCAAGTGCAGCGGGATATAGTGGGCGACTCGGCAGCGGCAGGCACCAGGGGCGATACCAAGGGCCGGCCGCTGTTCTATTCGACGATGCTGAAGACGAAACGGAGATTCGGAAACCACCGATCATATCAGTTGTGAACTGAGAATGGACGCGGCTATGCGACTGATATTACTTACCATTGCTGGCGGTTTACTTCTCTCTGCTCAAGCTCGTGCACAGCTGGAAGACGAGATGCCAGCCCTACGGGCTGGCAGTTTACTTCTCTCTGCTCAAGCTCGTGCACAGCTGGAAGACGAGATGCCAGGCCTACGGATGGCCGTTGCCAAAATCAGAGGGCCTACAACGTACGCGTGCATTTTCTCTATGATCGGGATGCGTATTTTCCAAGCCAAATGAGAACAGAGGCTTCCCCAACTGGATCGCAGATCGATCTCGTCTTCGCGGCCCTTTTAATGCCGCTTATCGAAAAATTCCTTCAAGCATATCCGAAGACTCTGATACAGCAGAGGCTTACAGATATTTATTTGTTGGGAGCACTGTCATGCTATGGCAAAAGCTACGGCGGCACGTGTGATGGGACAAGCATGTACGTGGTAGATCATGGCCGCGCTAATAACTTGCGAAACAAAAACATATCTATTAAATTCGCTCATCACGAGTTTTCTCACATTTTGTACGCAGCGTACCCGTTTCCCTCGATGGAGTGGACAGCCATAAATGATGCTAAATTTAAATATATTGGTAGTGGAACGGATTTGCTTGGCAAAAGAAAAGCGTATGAGCAAACAGACGAATTGTTGGCGCAGGGTTCGTTTCGGGCTATTCGCAAGCCAGCATTAATGAAGATATAAGTGAGTTTGTTGGTGAGGTGATGAGTAACCGACTGTGGGTGAGATCGAAGGCTTGTAAGTATGAGAGAGTTTGGAAAAAAACTCGGAGTTCTTAACGCGTTTTACCGAAGTCTAGGCGTTGATTTGCACCTTCCACCAAACATCGATTTCGATGAGGGAGCGGGGCAGGAGCAAAACGTGCCCACGAAGCCTGAGTCTTCAGGCACACATCGTCGTGACGCCAAGGCATCAGCATCAGCGATAACGCTTCCAGATTTCCCGCGTGATATGCTCCTTCCAGCCGAGGGAGTCGCGAGAACCCGGCTGAATCGGGCCAAGGGTCCGATAAACGGCACGCGTAGCAACCGCATCGGATGGCCTCAAATCACAGCCTTTCCCCTCGTTGAGTATTATGCCTTGCGGGAGAAGCCGCTATCGCCGCTTCATAGACAGCATTACAATATCCATCGCAAATGGCCAGATGCCAAGGCCAACTCGATGCGAAATCTCATGAACCGTGGGGCAGATCCAGGCTGCGGCGGATTTCGTCGAACACTGCGGCCAAAGGGCTGGGTGCGTCCAGCCCGCACGTCCTCTAGGGCCTGGCGGACGCCCTCCAGGACACGGGATTCCTCAACTTCTTCTTGTTGAGGAACCAAAGCGCGAGGCAGCACCGACGCCTCGTCAGAGTTCTCCTTTAAGTGGCCGGCACGCTCCTCCCTCGGCCGGCGGCGAAGAGGTGAAGGGCGAAACGACCCGAATCGAGTGGATTTTGACCGATTGTAGCGATAATCGGGCTGACACGCCGTAACATATTTTCAAATCAAGACTTACGTCATTTTTTCTGAATATTCCGGTTATTCTGCTGACACGCCATAACATGTTAGCCAGCAATGTCTTGCGGCATTTTTTCCGGTCGTGCCGAT
>CAWHKI010000215.1:0-3290 GCA_963829765.1 uncultured Isosphaeraceae bacterium
ACAACAGCGTTTGGATCGGTGGACTTCTTTCTCTGTGATCTCTGTGCCTCTGTGGTGAAAGAATTCGCTTTATCCGTTAACGACAGTCCTTTGGCCTCGCGTGCTTTGCGCACGTCGGCGGTGGCCTTCAGTAAGGCCCCAATTGCCCCCATGGTTGTGATGCGCTCGGGGTCCACCTCTCCCCGGCGGATCAAGTCGTCTTGGACTGGCCGGCCCCCCTGCCACCCGAATGGCTGAGTCATTTGCGCTCACGAAAAAAAGTCTTCATCCGCCTCAAGTGCAAAGCTAGCAATAGGTAAGAGCTCCAAGCGGGCGCCGATCAAGATTTTTCGCGTTTTCGCGGCATGTCGCGCAGTGTTGCGGCCTTTATCTTATCAGGGATTGATCGACCATCGGAATTTGACCCCCGACAGGAGATCGCGTGATGGGCCCAACCGCCGCCGTACACCCGGCCGACCCGATCTTGCAGGCCTACGGCCTGGGCAAGCTCGACGACGCTTCGTCGGCATCGGTGAGCCAGCACCTGGAAAGCTGCGATTCCTGCCGGCAGCGGGTCGCCGAGGTCTCGTCCGACGATTTCCTGGGTCGGCTCCAGCAGGCGAAGGTTATGCCGGACAAGGCGGTTTCCGAATGGTCGCCATCCGCGGAATCATCCGCAGACGGGAGTTCGGGCCCCGTCGTCCCGCCTCCGCCGGCCGATACTCTGCCGCCCGAGT
This sequence comes from uncultured Isosphaeraceae bacterium, assembly GCA_963829765.1. Lineage (GTDB taxonomy): Bacteria > Planctomycetota > Planctomycetia > Isosphaerales > Isosphaeraceae > CAWFRS01. The sequence goes on from CAWHKI010000215.1 coordinate 717, forward strand.
TGCTCGACCACCCCGACTATGAGATCGTCCGCGAATTGGGGCGCGGTGGGATGGGTGTGGTCTACCTCGCCAACAACAAGCTGATGGGGCGGCCGGAAGTGCTCAAGGTCGTCGGCCGCCACTTGATCGAGCGGCCTGGCGTTGCCGACCGGTTTCTCCGCGAGATCCGGTCGGCGGCGATGCTGCATCACGCCAACATCGTCGCCGCGTATACGGCCATGCGGTTGGGCCAGAGCCTCGTGCTGGCGATGGAGTATGTCGACGGGCTCGACCTGGCGGCGAAGGTCAACGACCAAGGCCCGCTGCCGGTCGCTCACGCCTGCTACTTCATCCACCAGGCGGCCCTGGGCTTGCAGCACGCCCACGAGCGCGGGATGGTCCACCGCGACATCAAGCCGGCCAATTTGATCCTCGCCCGCGAGGGCAAGAAGGCGATCGTCAAGGTGCTCGACTTCGGCCTGGCCAAGGTGACCAGCGAGGGCCAGACCGACAGCGACCTGACCCGCGAGGGCCAGATGCTGGGCACTCCCGACTTACATCGCCCCCGAGCAGATCCGCGACGCCCAGTCGGCCGACATTCGTGCCGACATCTACAGTCTTGGCTGCACTTTCTATTATCTGCTTACCGGCGGACCGCCGTTCCGCGGCGACCATCTCTGGGACGTGTACCAGGCCCATTTCTCGATGGAGGCCGGGCCGCTGAACCTGGTCCGCCCGGAGGTCCCGGTCGAACTGGCGGCCGTGGTGGCCAAGATGATGGCGAAGGAACCGGGCCGGCGGTTTCAGACGCCCAGTGAGGTGGCCCAGGCGTTGACGCCCTTCTTCAAGCCGGCCACGCGTACCGCAACCGGCTTGGGCCCCGAAGTCCCCCGCGTCAGTCAGACGTCTCCGCCGCCAGTCGCGGATCATTCCGCAGTCCGGCAACCGGCGAGTGGCCGCCCCGCACCGGTTCCCAACCCAACGGCACCACCGGAGGCGACCCTGCAGGGCGTTGCCTGGGAGAGCCTGATCGACTTCAGGGAGACTGAGCAATCGATTGCCCCGTTGAAACCGAAGCCGGTCGTCGCGTCGGCGCCTGGGCGAAAAACTCGATGGGTCTGGCTCGCTTTGGCTGCCAGCGTCGCGCTTACCGGGTTACTTGCGTCGGTGGTCTTCCGGACCGCGAAGGGAACGCTCGTCTTCGAGGACCTCCACAAGGACGCCGTGGTCACCGCCGACGGCGAGACGATCACCGTCGAATGGCCCGAGGGCCAGGGCAAAGGTCACGCACGGGTCTCGATCCCCGTCGGCACGCACCGCGTTCAGGTTGCAATGAACGGAGCCCAGGTGAGCGGGCAAGAGGTGACCGTCGCGTCGGGACAGGAAACATGGTTCACGGTGAATTATCTCGCAACATCGTCTGGAACCGCGGAAGAAATGAAAAAGCAAGAGGCGGGCAAGCCACCCAAGCCACCCGCTGCCAACCGCCCGACGGTCCCGACGGACGCGAAGCTGTTTTCGGGCAAGCATTACAAGGTTTTCAACGAGTTCCTGAGCTGGCATCGGGCACGCGACAAGTGCCGAGAAATGGGTGGTCATCTGGCTATCGTAAGGAACGAGTCCGAAAATCGATTCATCACTTCTTTGCTTCTTGACGCTGACACGGAATCGGCATGGCTCGGCGCCACAGACGAAAAGCTCGAAGGACGTTGGGTGTGGGTAGACGGGTCCGGCTGGTCGGGATCGCAGTACGAGAATTGGGACGATGGCCAACCCACCAATGAGGGGGGCCGCGGCCCCGAAAACTATGTGATCATAGTGCGCTCCCGCGACGGTCGCTGGAACGATTATTATGCCGATGGGGAGGGCTTATCCCGTCTGGGATTTGTTTGCCAGTGGGACGACAAGGCGCCGCTCGACCCAAATCGACGTAGTTTCATCCCGCTGTTCAATGGCAGGGACTTTTTCGGTTGGTCAGCCTGGGACGGTCGAGGACCACTGAACATGGTCGAGGCCAGTAGAATCTGGTCGGTTCGAGATGGGGTCCTGATCGGTTGGGGCAGGCAGTCGCACCTGTTCAGCCCTGCGCGGCAATTACAAAGATTTCCGCGTCCGGGCCGAATTCAAGATAAACGACGTTGGTAACTCGGGGCTCTACTTCCGCGCGCCCGTTGGCCCAGGGCTTCCCGCCGGTTACGAAGCCCAGATCATCTGCACTCGCGACGAGTCGAGGAATATCGGCTCACTTTATGGAGCGAACGCTCCAGGCCCGATCGTCCCGACTCCACTGCCTCGTCCTGACATCTGGTTTACTGTGGAGGCCGAGGCGGTCGGCAATCGAATTCAAGTATGGATCGACGGCCAAAAGACAATTGACTGGACAGACCCGAACAACACCTATTCTTCAGGACACTTCGCCATTCAGGTCATCGACGAGCAGACGCAAATCCAGGTTCGCAAATTCGAGGTGCTGGAACTTCCCCCGACAGTTCCAACCGAGGCAATCTCGGCGAGCTCTGCCGACTCACGCAAGCCGCCTGCACCGGCCACGGTCGGTTCGGCTCCCTTGCCAGAGTCGATCAAAAACTCGCTCGG
>CAWHKI010000216.1:0-19097 GCA_963829765.1 uncultured Isosphaeraceae bacterium
CTACAGCCGAACGGCGCATGGGTGAAGTGCTGAGGGAGATGCCGAAACACAATGGAGATCCCCGGTCGGATGATGCGACCAGGCTATCCGACTTCGGCGTCTCCAAATCCATGTCCTCACGCGTGCAGGCCATCGCCGACGTGCCAGAGGATGACCACAAGGTGCTCTGGCGGCCGGGCGAGAGGTTTGGGGCGAGGAAGGGTGAGGGGAAGTGAGTACGGAAATCGCAACGCTACCCAGGCAGCTTCAATTGCTTGAGCAAGCTAGCCTCTTGCTCTCTGAGTGCTGGGACCTCGGCGAGATCAAGTGCGCTAAGGGACCAGGCCGAAGCTTTGCGGAGGTATATGAAATTGCAGAAAGACGGAGAATCAGCGCAAGCTACAGCGGCGGCTATCAAGATTCGAGCCGAACGGTGCATGGGCGAAGTGTTGAGGGAGATGCCAAAAGCCAGTGGCGGCCAACCATACCATTCTACCGGTAACAACGCGTTACCGGTAGAAACACTGGAAGACCTCGGCATCGGCAAGATGATGTCCTCCCGCATCCAAGCCATCGCGGAAGTGCCGGTTTACACGCCTAAACGCACGTCCACCTACTGAACGCGAACGGGGGGTTTACGGGGGAGTACACCTGAACGTTCACTAGGTGTAATGACGTGTAAAAGTGTGAATGTGGTTGTGGCGTGGTTTATTGCTGGGGGTACTACGGTACTACCGAAATCTGATCGAGAGGTACTATTCCCATGGCAACTGCGCTTCAAGGGGCATTCCGCGCTTGCCGACGAAGCTATAGATTTTGATGGGTACTATCGGTACTATTCCAACCCCTGCAATACTACCTTTCCCGGCAATTTCTGGGTACTATTTGCAAGCACTTGCAAATTCGGTCGACATGACGTAAAGTCTATGGAGAAAGCGGATTTCAGGGGTTTTCGGCAACCGCAAAATCTGGCCTTGGGAGCAGGAGGTCACCAGTTCGAATCTGGTCGCCCCGATTCTTGGTTGCACGTTGGGGTAGAGGGCCGCGCTGTGAAAACAACCGACGAAACCCCGAAACTTCGGGCCGCCTTGGCGGCGGCGGCTTTGGTGGAGAGTGGTATGGTTGTCGGCCTCGGGTCGGGCTCCACGGCGGAACTGATGGTCCGCCGGCTCGGCGAGCGGGTAAAGAATGAGGGCCTCGACATCATTGCGGTCGCAACCAGCGCGGCCACCGCGGCGTTGGCTCACGGCCTGAAAATTCCAGTCCGCGAACTGGACGATGTCGCCGCACTGAATATCAACCTCGATGGTGCCGATGAAATTGATCCCCAGTTTCAGATGATCAAAGGACGAGGAGGGGCGCTTCTGCGCGAGAAGATCGTCGCCACGGCATCCCGACATCGGGTCACGATGATCACGGCCGACAAACGGGTGCACAAGCTCGGTTTGATCACGCCCATCCCCGTGGAGGTCAGCCCGTTTGGTCTGATACACACCGAAGCGAGACTGCAACACTTGGGCGCGAGAACGACGATCCGCAACCGCGCGGACGGCTCGCCTTATCTGACCGACGGCGGAAACAGGATCATCGACTGCCGGTTCGCCGATATGGACGACCCAAGCACCCTTGATCGCCAGCTCCAGTCGATCGCCGGGGTCCTGGAAACAGGCCTTTTTCTCGACCTCTGCGACACGCTGATCGTCGGCACCGAGAGCGGCTTCGACCGACTCGAAAACCGTGACGGAAACCGAGCCTGATTTGCTCGGGGCCTGGCCTTCCTTGTCGTCAGCTCGCCGTGATCCCCATCTTGGAAGATTCAACGTGTGAGCCTTGACTTGAGCTCGTCGAGGATCTCGGCGGTTCGAGACGAACCGATGCGGTCGCAGCCGAGCGCGGCCGCTTCGATCATTGCGTCGAGCGTACGCACGCCCCCGGCGGCTTTGAGCTTTACGTCTGGCGGGGCAGCCCGCCGCATTAAACGAAGGTCGTCCATCGTGGCGCCTCCCGTGCCAAACCCCGTCGAGGTTTTGACATAGTCGGCGTGCACTTCACCGCAAATCTGGCAGAGACGTACTTTCTGTTCGTCATTCAAGTAGCAGTTTTCGAAGATCACTTTCACGATGGCACGGCCGGCGTGAGCGACCCTGGTCACTGCGGCAATGTCGGCGGAGACAGCGCCTCAATCGCCGCCCAAGGCTTGGCCAATGTTGATGACCATATCGAGCTCGGTCGCCCCATCGGCCATGGCACGTTCGGCTTCATAGACTTTTACCGCGGTCGCATGGCCGCCGTGCGGGAACCCGACAGTCGTACCCACCGCCACGCCCGAACCCTTGAGAATCCGCGCGGCAAGGGCCACGGCATAGGGCTTGATGCAGACGCTCGCAACGCCGTATCCCGCCGCCAATTCGCACCCTCGCTCCAACTCGATCGCGCTTAAGGTCGGGACCAAGAGCGAATGATCAATGCGTTTGGCGATGGCTTCATAATTGACATGAAAACTCATTGATCCAAGTTCTCCGGGGCGACTTACTGCATTCTTGGCCGCGAATTGTCGAAAAGGCTTCGTCAAGGAGAAGGAGAAAGGGACGGCCGGACCGAGCGTCGTCGGTGCGGATGACAGCGGGTTGCGGAGCGTGATCGTCGGCCGAAACATCATGGCAATTACCAGCGGCAGATAAAGCATCACCAGGGCCCCCCCTTTTTCGAGATACCAGAACTGGCTGGCGACGAGTAGCGCGGCCGAAAGGGCGATGAGCTCGGCCAGATTTTTGTCGGCTGGCAGCAGGCTGAAGAGGATCACCAGCGCAAGGTAAAGAATCAGCACGGGGAGCCGGAAGCTGGGGTCGATACTGACCCAAAAACTACTGGTCGAGGTGGGCTCGAACTGGGGCAAGAGACCGACCTCGGCGATGCTACGGGCTCCGAGTGCGCTCGGCCAATTTCCGCCCCAGTGGCCGACAATTGCGCAGCCAACGACAACACCAAGTGCCACGGCAAAGAACCTCACGGCCCCGCGGCCGCGGAAGTACCCGCACCAAAGGGGGATCAGGCCCAGGCAAGCGGGCAGCCAGCCGGCCGCCAGACCGATGAAAGCCCCGGCCACGGCCGGCCGAAGGTGCCAGAACACAGCGGCGATGATGAGGGCTGACGGAATGAGCTGAGTACTATCAACCAAAGCCATGCGAGTATAAGGGAGCAACAAATAGCAGGCGGCCATCGCCAAGCCCGTCAGCGATCGCTCGAAGTGGCGCCAGCCGATTCCTACCAGGCCGAGCACCAGCGCCAGATGCGCCATGCTGGCCAGCACGCGTGCGACGATTACCTGCGGAAGCTCGTGCTTGAGCGACGACGGTAAGGGCGCCATGTCCTTGGCGATCTGAAGCACCTGCTGGACGGCCGCGTTGGGATTGCCGGGTGCCGCGGCTGGCGGGTCTTCTCTTCTTGACGGCTCGGCCGGATTACGGGCTGCCCCATTCTCGACGGGAAGGCTGACCGTTTCGGCGAGGAGCAGTCCCAGTACGCCCAGGGAAAGGCACCATAAACCCGAAGCACTCAGGTTGGGCTCTAAGAGCGGGCGGCGCGCCAAGCCCAGGTCGGCGCAGCATCGGATCAACCAACAGCCAGATCCGACAAATAACCAGATGTAGGCAATCCACGATCGCGGGTCGCGCTTGCCCAACAAGAGCATCATCCCGGTGCCAGCACGAAGAGGAGCAGGAGGTCGAGGTTGCGCACGCTCCAGACACGGCTGAACTTGAAAAACAGCGTGACACAGCTTAAGAGCGACAGGAAGAGCCAGACTTCCGGACCAAGACCAAGATCAGTCACGAGCGAGCTATTCACGGCTGCGAGATCACTCCGATGGGAAAGGAAGCGGCTGACCCCCAAGCTGGCAAAGCGCGTTCCAGGCGGCGCGCTGCTCCGCTTCCTTCTTGTTTTGGCCCCAGGCCGCTGCAAAACGGCGGTCGCCGATCCGGGCGGAAATCTGGAAGCACTTGGAATGATCAGGACCTTTTTCATCCAACAGCAGATAGGTCGGCGTCTCTCCATGCTCGCGCTGGGCGATCTGCTGGAGATTGCTCTTATAGTTCAAGCCTCCCTGGCCGCCAACGGCGGCGTCGATCTCCGGCTCGATGTGGCGAACAATGAACGCTTGCGCGGCACTCATACCGCCATCGAGATAAATCGCCCCGATCAAGCTCTCAAACACGTCGGAGAGCACCGACGGCGGCGTCTGAGCGTGCGAGCTCATCCCTTTACCGATCAACAAGAATTGCTCGAGCCCAAGCTCGGCCGAGATCTTGCGCAAATCCGCCGCGATACGACGGTCGACTTGACTTTCGTCAGGTCCCCCTCGAGATAATCGGGGAATTTACGGAAAAGAAGCTCGCAAACAACCGCGCCGAGAATCGCGTCACCGAGAAACTCGAGACGTTCGTTCGATGTCAGCCGGTGATCGGCGCCAGAGGCGTGCGTCAAAGCTTCTTCGAGCAGCGTCAGGTTCTTGAACCGATAGTCGAGGATCTCCTGGATTTCGGTAAGTTGCCCGGATGGGTGGCGATGAATCGTTGGGGGCATGGCGGCACCGACGAGGCGCTCAAAAGTTTGCAAGACAAGATGATAGGCTAAAGGGCAGGGGAGCATTTGTCAACACGCCGCGGCTGCCGCGCTATCATTCCCCCAGACATCGACTTCGGTCAAATCTCAGGACCGTTGCGATGCGAACCATCCGGCCGCGCGATTCGCGAGAGAAGGCAACCCAATAAGCCGGTCCAATCGCTTTGTCTGCGGCTGATCCGGCGCGAGCTGTTTCAAGATTTTGTGATAGCTGCGTACTCGATCGATCTCCCCTTTTCTCAGGTAGTAATAGCCCATCATGCCCATGAACCCGACCGCTTCCGTGACATGAAATCGCCGCCGCTCTGGATACAGCAGGCTCAGGTCGTATTTCCCGTCGAGGATGACGGGAATTTGGTCCAAATCGCCTTTGCTCACACACAAGTCGGCGTAGCCGATCTTCGCGAAGAGGTAATCCGGAAACCGCTCGTAGCTCTCTTTGGCGATTTGTTCCGCGCGGTCAAAGTCGCCGATCGAGTGATAGGCGGCGCCGAGAAAGTTGAAGAGCTTGGGGCAACGGGGATATCGTTCGATCAGGCGTTTCAGCTCGACGATGGCGTCGCGGGGACGCGACTGCGCGAGATGGTAAAGCCGGTCGAGCTGACCAGCAAGGTCAGGGGGCAGATTATTCTCAGGAACCTCCGTGACCGGTTCCGAGGTAATCTCGTAGCTGATGAGGGCGTAGGTATTGTCGAAGGTCGCTTCAGTGCGCAGCTTTTCGGTCGACGCGGCATCCCTTTTCGCTTCTTGCTAGCCATTGATTCCTTCCTCCGTGTACTGGCTTTTTGGAGAACGCTCCTTGATGAAATAACCTGGCCGCCGGCAAAAAGTCAACATCGACCGTTCTCGGCAGCGCATTAGCACCAAACAACAATGAAGCGCGGCGGCACGGCGGCGGCCTTTTTTTCAGCCCCGTTCGACGCCGCGTGCCGCCTTGACGAAGGCGGCCACTTTCACAGGGTCTTTTCGGCCCGGTGTGGACTCGACGCCACTGGCGACGTCGACCATCCAGGGGCGGACACGGGCAACCCTGGCCGCGACGTTCTCGGGCGTCAGGCCGCCGGCCAAAATCAGCCGGGGCAGGGGGGGATACTGTCGAGGACATCCGATGGAACGGTCGCACCGGAGCCACCCGATTGTCCTGGCACGTAGGCGTCGATCAAGACCGCGTCCGGCTGGCGGCCGATTGCCCTCGCGCGAGCGAGGTATTCGCTCACCGCGGTCCAGTCCGATGCACTCTTGAGCCGGAAAGCGCGGACGACCTGAAGATGGGCGAGTGTGACGAGGTCTTCCGGAGGTTCCTGCCCGTGCAGTTGAACGATCTTCAGGCCAAGGTGATTGGCGATCTCGGCCACTTCCGTGGCGGGGCGATCAACAAACACACCTGCGGCCAACACGGAGGAAGGCAGGACGCCCATGATCGCCTCGGCTCGAGCCGGATCGATAAATCGTGGGGAACCCAAGTGAAAATTAAGCCCGATCCACTCAACTCCCGCGTCGGCGCATGCCAGTGCGTCTTCGATGCAGGTCACACCGCAGATCTTCACGCCGACGAAAGGGTGAGACACGCCAAAGGTCTTCGCAAAAAAACCGAGAAGAAGCCGGCAGTCAAAGCACGGACTTTCTTTGGCCGTCAACGGCCGCGCCAACTCAGGATACGCCGAATCGTTCCAGCATCTTTTCCTTGAACTTGTTCTCACCGTTGACCCCGACGAGCTTGTCGACCTCTTTGCCGTCTTTGAAGAAAACCACGGTGGGAATCGCCGAGATGCGCAGCGAGCCCGGAGTCTCCTGATTTTCGTCGGTATTCATTTTGCCGACCTTGACCTTACCTTCGTAGTCGCCCGCCAGCTTCTCGATGGTCGACTGAAGCATGCGGCAAGGACCACACCAGGGAGCCCAAAAATCGACCACCACTGGAATCGGGGAATCAAGGACCTCTGACTTCCAGTTACTGTCGGTAAACTCCTTCACGCTGCCGGCCATAGCAAGTGCCTCGTCGATCTGCGAAAGTCGAGAATTAGTCAAAAGTTAGCGCACGCACGGGTCGATCACGGCAACCCTCTATATCCCTGCATTATAAGGTGGCCGGAGAGCGAGTCAACCGGGAGGGTTGGGTTCAAAAGGAACACTTACCCGATGCCCAATGGCATCACAAACTCAACTTCAGGGCCTCGTTCGACCCGCGGTCTTCAAAAAGGGGCGAGCGTGTTCCCCGCTCGCGCGGGCTATTATCCACGAATTCAGCTATCGTGAGGTCGCGGTACGGCGTGTGTTCGCGATCTCGGGCTCGGTCAGGTAGAGAAGCCGACCGCAGCTCAGGCAGAACGACAAGCCCTCACCGTTGATGAGGTTATTGATCATCTGGGAAGTCAGCGAAGTGAAACAGCCGTTGCAAGAGGCGTTTTCGCAGACTGCCAGGGCATCCGCCCCGTACCGTCCGACGATCCGGCGGTAGTTCTCTCGGTATTCGTCAGGGATGAGGGCCTCGGCTTCAACGATAGCCGTCTCGAGCTCCTGGAGCTGCGTCGTGTGGGCAGCGAGCTGGTCGTCGAGCTTTTCTCGAGTAGACCGACATCGGCTGCGGTTCGTTTGACCTCGTCTTCAAGCTTCTTGACATCGGCCGCTTTCGTTTCAATCGCGTCGTAAGAAAGGAGAATATCCTCCTCAATTTTCGACTTCGCGCCGTTATCGTGGGCGATCTGGTTTTGTAGGGCCTTGTATTCTTCGTTTTTCTTGACTTGATTCAGCTTGACTTTCAAGTCGTCGATCTTGGTATCGATGCTCTTGAGCGAATGTTCGTGTTTGTTGAGCTGGACCTTGCTGTCTTGCAGTGCCTTCCGAGCCGCTTCTAGCTCTGCCTGCCGGCTCGCGAGGGCCGCTTGGCGGGCGGCCAATGTTTTGGGGCCGGAAGCCAGTCGATCTCGCAGAGCTTTGGCACGCTGATGCAGCAAGTGAAGGTCGTGGAGATTGTCGGCCGTCGCGGGCATCAGTCGCGTTCCTCTCTCACATGGGTTTCGGGGATGACATCGTCAGTCTCTATGGGGATCGATTCCTTCCGCTCCACCCAACAAAAAACCCCCGGAGGCCGTTGGCGTCCGGGGGTTGTCGTTTGGTCAACCCGTGCTCTCGAGGAACCCCTCGAGCTGTCGACTTCGCACGGGGTGCTGAAGTTTCCGCACGGCTTTGGCCTCGATCTGTCGTACACGCTCACGCGTGACCTTGAAGATCCGGCCGACTTCCTCGAGAGTATACGTGTAGCCGTCACCGAGACCGTACCGGAGTTTGATAATCTCGCGCTCGCGGTAGGTGAGGGTCTTCAACACCTGGTCGATTTTCTCCTTGAGCATTTCCTGGGTGGCCGCGTTGATCGGGCTCTCGGCGGCTTCGTCTTCAATAAAGTCACCGAAGTAGCTGTCCTCGCTTTCACCGACGGGCCGGTCGAGCGAGATCGGGTGCCGCGAGATCTTCATGACCCGCCGCGTTTCCTCGACCGAAATATTGGCGGCGCGAGCTGTTTCTTCAATGGTCGGCTCGCGACCCTTTTCCTGAAGCAGCTTCTTGGAAACATTACGTAGCTTAGACATCGTCTCGATCATGTGCACCGGGATCCGAATCGTGCGGGCCTGATCGGCGATGGCGCGGGTGATGGCCTGGCGGATCCACCAAGTCGCGTACGTGCTGAACTTGTAGCCCCGGCGATACTCGTACTTGTCGACAGCCCGCATCAGCCCCGTGTTTCCCTCCTGAATCAGGTCGAGGAAAGACAATCCGCGGTTGCGGTACTTCTTGGCGATCGAGACGACCAGTCGAAGGTTGCCGCCGGAAAGCTCTCGTTTGGCTTGCTCGTACTTCTTGAACCGGATGTTCATCATCTCAACGCGCTTGGCGAGCGACCTCGGGGTCTCGAGCGTGATCCGCATCAGGTCCTTGAGTTCCTTGACCAGATTAGCGTGATCTTCCTTACAGACGCGGCCGGCCCTGTGTTCTTTGAGCAGGAAGACCAGTTCCGCCATGCGGGCCGAGATCTGCTCGAGGCGTTTCATCAGCGGCTGGACTTTTTGGGTCCGAATCGAGAGCTCCTCCACCAGGCTGACCGCCTTGCACCGCCGCTTTTTGAGGTTAGCCATCAAGCCTACTCGCACGGGCGTGTCGCGCTCGCGGACGAACGACTTGAAGTCGCGGACGTTGCATTCCATGAGGTGGACCAAGGTGGCCAGGTTGTGGGGCATGCGTCCCAGAATCTGGTCTTTTTCCAGGTTTTCGGTGACCGACACCTTGACGGTGCGGTCAAAGGGGAGTTCACCATCACTGACCTTCTTGAGCACATCGACGACCAGGGCGAGCGCGAAGTGGCATTCGAGGACCTTGCCCCGGAATCGTTTGCGGGTGATCTCGATCCGTTTCGCAAGGTTGATTTCCTGCTCCCTGGTCAGGAGCGGGATCTCCCCCATCTGGGTCAGATACATGCGGACCGGATCATCAATGCGCCGCGAAATCTCGTCAAGGTCTTCGGGCGTGATCTCGGATTCCTCTTCGTCGGCCTCTTCGGCGAGGTCGTCGTCGGGTTCATCATCGAGGTCACCCGAGGCGAGCATGCGGTTTTCCGCCTCGTCCTCGTTAATGAGCTCGATGCCCATTTCGTCGAGAGTCTCGAGCAAGCCGTGGATGCGCTCCGGGCTCGTCGCCTCATCGGGCAGATAGTCGTTGACCTGGTCGAACGTCAAGAATCCACGACGTTTGCCCAAATCGAGCAGCGTCTTGAGGCCCTCGTCCAACTTGTCCATCCAAAATCCTCCCCTCACGCACAAAACGTCGGATCTCGACGAATTAGGTCTTGCGTGGCCCGCGGCTAGTTAAGAGTCGACGATATTCCAATTCTATGGCACGATAAGTGTCTGGGTCGGTATTTGGGTCGGTCTCGACGCTTCGCTTTTCCCAGATCATTGAGCCGAGCCTGCCATTCGCGTTGTTCCAGCACAACCAGCATATTTTCCAGCCGCTCTTGCCAGGGAGCGGGACGAACATTCTCGGGCAAGGGGGCCGCGATCCGGCGTTCCCAGGGCAGGTTTGAGACACCAGATCGACGATCAGGCCGCGTACCGCCCGGTCATCGATCCGGATCATCAGTTGTTCGTAACTTGGGGTTTGCCCCTCGCTTTGAAGGTCGTAGCACGCCTGGAGGATCGCCCGCAATGGTTCGTCCCGCAGAGTCGAAACGCCAATGCGAGGAATGAGCCGTGTGACCGCGATTGGCTCGTTCAAAATGATTCGGATCAATTCCACGTCGTCTGGGTCGAGCTCGCTTTGTCGTATCGGGGCCGCGGTTGTGTTGTTGGACGGCTCGATCTGCATACCTGTGCCAAGGGCGCTTGCCGGCGAAGAATTCAGAGGCCCCGCATTTAGCCCCCCGTTCGTGCTCCGTGAGGCCGACGCCGGGCGGCGAGCCTGCCGCAGCATGCCCTTGAGTGTCTCCACCGGCACCGCCACGCGATCCGAAAGTGTATCCAGCACCTTCGCTCGCTTGAACTCAAAATCCGGTCGCTGGTTTACGGGAACGCCGGCTCAAAATTCCAACCACCCATTCGGCAGCCCGCCGTGCGCCCTCGATCGAGTTTAGGTTGAAGCGGGAGGCCGCCCGTGCGAGCATGTACGCCAAGGGATCAACGGCCCGCTCGACGAAGTCGCGAAACGCGTCTGCTCCTTCTTTCAGGAGGAACTCGCAGGGGTCGAGGTTCGCCGTGAGGCCCAGAACGCGGAGATCGAGTTCGCTGCTGAGGAAAAACTCCAAGGCGCGATCGGCCGCGGACTGCCCCGCCTCGTCTCCGTCAAAGACCAACACCACCATCGCCTTATCAGCCAGACGCAACAGAGCCCGAATATGCTCTTCACCGACTGCTGTCCCGAGAGTACCGACAACATTCCGCAATCCGACCTGGTGGGCCGCCATCACATCGGTGTAACCCTCGACGACGGCCACCCAGCCGGCCTCACGGACGGCACTACGCGCCAGGTCCGAGCCGTACAGAATGGTCCGCTTGTGAAAAATCGCCGTCTCGGGGCTATTGAGATATTTCGCAACGTGCTTCCCCGTAGCCGCCAGCCTGCTCTCAACTTCGGGCAGAATCCGCCCTCCAAAACCAAGCGTGCGGCCACGCTCGTCGTGAATCGGAAAGATAAGCCGCCCCCGAAACCGCTCACGCCAGAACCCGGGCGAGTCGGCCGATGGGCTGATCAGGCCCGCCTCTTCCAGGAGTTCCATGCTGAATTGCTTGCGCTTTGCCTGAGCCAACAACCAACCTCGCGTCGCCGGAGCGTACCCCAGCCTAAACTGGTCGGCGCACTCGCGACTTAACCCACGCTCCCGGAGGTAGTTGATTACCTCGTTCGACTCGGCAAGTGCCTTCGCATAAACCTCTTCCGCCCAGGCATTGACTTCAAACAAATCGGTCTTCGACGGCCCCGGAGCGACCGCCGTGGCTGCCGAGCGTTCCAACGTAATTCCCGCTCGGGCGGCTAGCATGGCGCAGGGCCTCTGGAAAATCGACGTGCTCAAACTTCATCACGAAATCGAAAACGTCCCCCCCTCTCCACAACTCCAGCACTTATAAGACTGGCGTTCCGGATTCACTTCGAGGGACGGATTATGGTCGTTGTGAAACGGACAGAGCGCCTTGTACTTCGTACCCACGCGGCGCAACGTGAGGTACTCGCCGACCAAGGCGACAATGTCGACTGCGTTTTTTATGTCGGATTTCGCTGTTTCGGAGTGTCGGGGCACCGGGGAACTCCTGACATAGGCAATCAGGCCCGGGTCAAAGGCTTGCGAGCCCCCGGAGCCGAACAAATGCCCGACCCACCCCACCAGACCGCTCGCCGTGCCCTGATTGATCATCGCGACTTCAGGCGAATTATAACTCGTGCTTATTTCGGGTCAAGTTTTCGAGCCGTTCTGCCGACGAGATGGTCGTGTTTCTAAGATGGCACGAATTTAACGGTTACGAACGATGTTCCCAAGCCGTCGTCAGGGGCGGTGCGACCTTCATGCCTCGCTCACTTCCCCAGCGAAAACGGCAACCCCGTGGCCGAATGGCGAACCTGTCTTCTCCAGATCCCCATAATCCAGGTTCTATTCGTTTAACCCTGTCTCGTTATCCAGGTGTCTAAGTCAAGTGCAGCGACAAGAATGACGCCATTTCGTGACATCGTGCATTCATCTGTGCGGCCACGTGTGCAAGCGTGGTTATTGGTCAAGGTTCGTCGTTGTTGCGGTTGCCGACATCCAGGTTTACCTTTGCGATTCGACCGTCGGGGAGTTGAACCTCCAGCGGCACACCGCGAGCGAGTTCAATCTTCGTGATCGCCGCCTCAAACTCTGGGAGGGTGTGCACCGGCGTTGGCGGGTCGCCGACGGCCACGATACGCATTCCGGGTCGCAAGCCGGATCGGAAAGCCGGGCTAGCAGTAACGACTCGATCAATCTCAACAATAGTTTCGCCCCCCTGATTGTCACCGGGCCCCTGGTGGAGGTCCAGCCCCAGCGACAAAAGCAACCCCGGTGATTGGGGGAATTCGGCAATCGTTACCACGGCCGTCTCGGACTTGCCATCGCGATAGAAGGTCACCGGCACCTGAGCGCCGGCGTCTATCCCGGCAGTTAATAATCGAAGTGAGGCGCTGTCGGCGACGTCGTGGCCGGCGATTTTCACGATCACGTCGTTTTTCCTGAGGCCCGCGTGCGCCGCCGGGCTGCCGGGCTGCACCTCCAGAATGAGCGAGCCTTTATTGCTGGGAAGGTTGAACTTCCGGGCCAATTTCGTGTCAATTTGTCGTGTGAAGAGCATGACACCCAGATAGCCGCGGGCGACCTTGCCGGTCTTGATCAAGCTCTCGACCACCCTTCGCGCTAACGATGCAGGTATGGCCAGACCGATTCCCTCATATCCGCCGGACTGAGAGATGATGGCCGAATTGATCCCCACGACTTTACCGGCCAAGTTGATGAGCGGCCCCCCCGAATTACCCGGATTGATGGCGGCATCCGTCTGTATGAAGGACTCGTACTCGGCGAATCCGCCCACATTTCGCTCGGTCGCTGACACGATGCCCGCGGTCACCGAATGGTCTAACGCCAGCGGGCTGCCGATGGCCAGGACCCACTCGCCGATGTCAAGCTTGTCGGAATCGCCCCACGTCGCCTGGAACTTGAGAGCGGCTTTGATTTGGAGCACCGCGAGGTCGCTCTTGGGATCGGCACCCACCAGCCGCGCCGAACTTCATCGCCTGGACCGAGCCGGACCATGATCTGGTCGGCACCCTTGACGACGTGGTTATTGGTCACGATGTACCCTTTTTCCTTGTCAATGATCACGCCCGATCCGAGCTCCATACGGTTGCCGGCCTGCGGGAAACCGAAGATTCTCTGGCCTCCCCGCCGTTCTCGCAGTGATTGGACGTTCACAACCGCTGGGGACACGGCCGTCGTTGCCATGCGAAAAAGGGCCGAGGCGCGATTCACCACCCCCGCCTCATCAAGCTTCGCCAATGCCTCTGAGTCGGCCCTAGCTCGCCCCGCCTCCCAGGAGTAGCCGATTTGCTCGGCCAGATATTGTGCGCCGTAGACAATCAGCGCGGCGAAACAGAGCGCGGACAGCACCACCAGGAAACCGCGACGAACCGGAGGTGTCGCGGGACGCGGCGGCCGTTCATCGAAGCCAAAGTCCTGAGGGTTAAACGAAGCCATCAGTCGCAAGCCTCCCACGCACCCTGCCCTGGGGCGAGTTTCGCACCGACCACACCTCTCCACGGTGATGCCTCAGGCGGCGCCGCGCGGGTGCGAGTTTATTGTCGTCGTCGTCGTGCCCAATGGCTAGTGCTTAGTGGGTCTTTGCCCGTTGTTCGTAATCGCTTTTCCGGCACCGGTTGCCGGAGTTGTACAGTTGTGATTATTCATTGAAGTGGCACTTTTTGGCACAACACGGCTCGGTTTGAGCGAGCCTCCATCTCGGAACGCAAATTCCAGAGATGAGTTGGGGAAATTCGACAAAAGATGGGGTACACTCGCGGCCGCGGCAAGCAAGAAATCGGTGCGGCGAATCGACGGCGGGCGCATTTGTGGAGGCAGGAACGCCCCGCGAACCGAGCTTAACTCAACGTGAATCGGCATGTGCTGAATCGAGTCAAAACGAATCACGAAACGGCGAAATGACGAAACAGGACAGGTTGGTTGGCCAAACTGCCGTGATATCAGCTTGCCACGGACGCGCCATCGAACGAGCGAGTGTTTGTCGCTCTTCGACTCTCTCATTCTTTTTCAACGGCCCGATACAGGGCTAGCTCGGGGATCGGGAGACGGAGCTCCCTCCTACAGTTCGTGCAGGAGCCGGCTCGCTCCGGCGGCCTTCTAGCCATTTATCGGGCCGTTGTTTTTTCGGCGTGGTTACGCGCTATTGTGGTCTCTTCCGGATGTGCGTCGCGTGGAGACTGAAAGCCGAACACTGCCGACTGCGCTTTCGCGATCTCTACAAACACCCATTGCTGGGCCTGCATGCAGTCATGCAACGCCGTTTGCGATGACCGTGCAGGACCGGGCGATCTACGGCGAATACTCGCCGCGCAATTTGCGCAATCTCTCTCTACTATTACAATATAACATGCTCTACAAATTTCGTGAATGCACCTACGTCGGTTTTCGCGCAAACTTCGATCAGAACGTTTTATTTTGAATCGATTTAAAATATTTTCCAGAATTTTTGTCCGCGATCATTGCGCGCGCGGCATCACAGCCAGGGAGCACCGACATATCGCAAAAACTCGGCAAGACCGTGGCAGCCGCGATGGGCGGAAGAATCGTTATGGCCGGCCTTCTGGCGGTGGTTATACCGCGAGTCGTCTGCGAGTCGTCTGCGAGTCGTCTGCGTGTCCTTTTTGCCCGAGGGAGGTTTGGAAGAACTGACGAGCTGGCGCCGTCGGCTGGTCGGCCGGAGCGACTCGGATCGTGTACGGGCCGCCTGTGGGAACTTCGCCGATCATCACGCCCAGGCCTATTCCGGCAAGGTCGACCGGCGTGGTCGGATCGCGGCGAATCAACTGACCGCCATCTCGCTCCACGGTGACGATGAACCGGTGCTTGGGCTCGTGCCCGCCGGCAGCGCAGCCATGCAGAGCGCTCGATCGTTCGCATTGCGCTGGAGGACCTGATAGTCTTCTTTTACAAGTCTTCGTTCATCTGGCACAGCCACGCTGCAAGCCAAGAGAAGGGCGAATGTTGGTGCAATGACCAGGCCCATCATCGTCGGAGCTCCTGTTCCGATGGCGAAGTAACGGTAGCGCACATCGAGACGTTGAGTCAACATCAGTCTTGTAAGGTGGTTTACCCTTCGAGGTCGAGAGCCCGAGGGTGAGCAGTGGCAGAGCGTCAGTTCGCTGGGCATTGAAGACATCGCCCGGCAGGTTCAAGTTCACCGAATATCAATCCGGTCGCCTTGCAATGTCCGGCCGGGGGATTCAGTACTGTTCAGTGATGTTGGCCAGGCGGTCACGACGATGACTCACTGCTGGCCTGATTCAAGCGGGCAACCTGGCCGCCGGTCAGCGTGATTTCAGCCGCCTTGACCAGTTCCGAAAGCTGGTCGACACTCGTCTGCGCTTGCGATCGGTGCCGTGACGCTTTGCCGTTGCATGAGCCAGGCCAGGGCGATGACCGCCGGGAAAGGTTTGATGCGCCGCGGAGACCTCATCCAATGCGGCGAGAAACCGCGCCGGCCGCGGTCGTTGAGATACTTCATGCCAATGCCGGCCCCTCGCACGCTTTTGCCGAGATCCTCGCGCGATCGATACTTGCCCGTCAGAAAGCCGCTGGCCAGAGAGAAGTAGCCGATGACCCCCAGCCCTTGCTCAAGGCAAAGCGGCTCGAGTGATTCCTCGTACTTCTTGCGCTCGAACAGGTTGTACTCCGGTTGCAAGGAAACGTAAGCAGGCAAGCCTTTCTCGGTGCTGACCTTCAAGGCCTCGGCCAATCGGGGAGCCGTATAATTCGACGCACCGATCGCGCGGACCTTGCCGCTCCTGATAAGCTCGTCATAAGCCGACAGGGTCTCTTCCAGCGGCGTTCGGAGATCATCCTGATGCGACTGGTAGAGATCGACGTGATCGGTTTTCAATCTCTTCAGGGAATCTTCCAGTGAATTCAGAATGTAGCTTTCTTTGAGCCCCTTCGAACCGTCTCCCATCGGCATGCCGACCTTGGTGGCCAGCACGATCTTGTCTCGCTTGCCGGTCGAACGGAGCCAGTTGCCGATAATTGTTTCGGATTCGCCCCCCTCGTGGCCGGGCACCCACACGGAATACATGTTCGCGGTGTCGATCAGGTCGAGCCCGAAATCGACGAAGGCGTCGAGCACCTGGAACGATGTCGGTTCGTCGATCGTCCAGCCGAAGACATTTCCCCCCAAAGCGAGGGGAGCAATGGAAAACCCCGATCGGCCAAGCGGTTTCTTCGTCATCATCGTCTCCTTGCCTTTGTGGTCTTTGACTTCGAGACGGCCTTCCCGAACCGCGTCAGTCCGGAGTGTCGGTCGAGGAATATTGAGAGTACAGCAACTCAGGCAGGTCGGCCAGCGGTTTGAACAGGTCGCGGCACCGCCATGAGCCACGCAGTGGCTTGGCAGGCAAAGAAGCGAACCGCTGACAAGCCGATCAACGCCAGACGAAAAGGGGTCGCCGGGCGAAAAAAGGGTCGCACTCCCAATCCCGTACCCAACAACGTGGCCCACGGAAGTCGGAGTCGTCGGCATGCCAGCGCTGCATGGGCTTGGTCGCGCTGTTGACCCGCGAAAAGGTCCGACCCCCGCGAGACATTGCGTTCGGCCTGCGCGAGAGATTGCAATCCTCCGACAAAACTAAGTATGGTGTCCTGGGACCCCCTCGTCATCTTCGTCCGCCTGACATTCTTCATCATGGGTCCGGCAAGCCTCCACGGAGCGTGGCTCAAACGTGATAGCATCACCGAGCCTGAGGGTTGTACAGGGTCACCGCCTCATTCAGGGAGGCACCGCCTCCTTGCACCTCGATCCAAAGTTCCCGAGGGACCTCAGACTCGAAGCCTTCATTCGCGTATCGGGTACGAAAAATAACATCGACGAGGCCGTTTGGTTCCGCAATTTGAGGAACCACCAACTGGTCGTCTTCCAAAAAGCGCGCTGCCGAAGTTGCGCGCAGCACGACGACGAATGTGCGATCCATGATTTTCCCCCAACAGGGCGTTAGATCCCCCAAGACCCTTTCGAGTCAAGTGTTCCGTGCCCCCGCCTCAACGGAAACCGTTCTTCGATCTTTTATAGCACTTCTTCTGGTGCCGGCCGCAAAATCGGCATCGTCGATGGCGCCTACGCGTCCGACCGAACTTCAGCCAAGAAAGCGTTCAGCGGCAAGGTGGGCGTCCCGGACTCCTCTCCCGGGTGGTCCACTCGGGCGCAGACAACCCTCGTGAGGCCCATCTCGCGTGTGTTGTGAGCGCCGCGAATGCAAGTGCCTCGCCCGCGATTACGGCCTGTCGGCTCGCCGAGCCGCCTAAAGCGGCCCGTCTGTCTCGAAGGCTCCGACGGTTTCGTTTCCTCCCCCATCGCTTCGATAGCTACCGGCTGGAGCGACCAGCTTGCCGGGCAAGGATTTCACTTGCTGACTATCGTCACGCATACTGCACTCGTTGTCACCAGCACCATCGGTCCTCAGACCCAGCCCCAATGCCGGTCCAGAGGACCGATGTCTCTGTTCTCCGCACCAACAGTTATCTCTGTTTATTTACTTGTTCTCCTTTTGCTATTAACACCATCGCGGTCTGAATTCCGTGACGCTTGGGCTGGCCGGTTTCGTCCAGGTTCTTTGCGACCTCGCGGCGTCGTGAGCTCTGGCGGACGCCTTTGATCGGCGCCGACCGGACGCCAGGAACGAAGTCGGTGCAGGCGTTCCAATTCCGCCTCGTCGGCCCAGAGAGTCCAGGCCCTGGAAATGATCGCGTAAGCGGGACCCACCTGGGGGCAAAATGATCGTCTAAGCGGGGCCCACCCCAGCCGCTTCCGTTATGGTGAACGCTTCTACATGGAACGTTTCACCTGCACGGAGGCTGAGGACGTGGTAACCGTGGATGACTATGGCGCAATTCGGCGGGCTCATCGCGATGGCATGTCCATCCGACAGATCGCCCGACAATTCGGACACTCTCGAAGAATTGTTCGGCATGCTCTCACGCATGCGGAACCTCAGCCAGAGCCACTGACGAGGAACAGGTTAGCGCTCAGGCTCGGGTCGCTTCACCCGGTCATTGACCAGATTCTGGCCGACGACGAGAACGCCCCGCGCAAGCAGCGCCACACGGCGGCTCAAATTTGCCGGCGGCTCCGCGACGAACACGGTTACCGCGGCGGCTATGCCCAAGTGCAGCGTTATGTGCGCAATCGCCGTCCGCGGCATAAGGAAACGTTCATACCTCTCGGCCATCTTCCGGGCCAACGCCTCGAAGCAGATTTCGGACACATCCATGTCGACTTCCCCGACGGCCGCAGGCTCGTGCCGTTTTTGGTGACCGCTTGGGCCTACTCGAACGCTCCCTTCGTGCTGGCGCTGCCCTTCGAGCGCACCGAGGCGATCCTCGAGGGGATGGTCGCAGCCTTCGACTTCTTCGGAGCCGTGCCCAAGGAGGTATGGTGGGACAATCCCAAGACCGTCGCTACGCTGATCCGCTCGGACGCGAACGCCAGCTTCATCCACGATACGCAGCATTGCGCGTCATTATGTCTTTGACCCTCGATTCTGCATGCCGGCTCGCGGCAACGAGAAGCCCGACGCCGAGGGGACCGTCAAGGCGGTGCAAAAACGGTTCGCCACGCCGGTGCCTCATGTCGCCGATCTTGCGGAGTTGAACTCGTTCTTTCGCAACTGCTGCGAGGTCGAACGCGAGCGAGTCGTGCATCGCTCTTCGGCCCGTTCACGATCAAGGACCGTCTTGCCGAGGATCTCGCTGCGGCGTTGCCGTTGCCCAGGCATCAGTTTGACGCTTGCGTGCTCAAGTCCGCGGTCGCGGTTGACAAGTATCAGACCGTCGCCTTCGACAGCAATCGCTACAGCGTGCCGCGAGCGTTTGCGTTCCAGGCGGTTTCGATCAAGGGGTACGTCGGTCGCGACGTGATCGTGGCGCACGGCCAGGTCGTCGCCACACACGGACGGTCGTTCGAGAAGAAGACCATGATTCTCGATCCTATCCACTATCTCGTGCGCTGGGCCGTAAGCCTGGCACACCTAGATAACGCGCCGGTTTTTCGTAACTGGCAGGTTCCACATGCTCCCCCGGCTATCATGCCCGACTGGAACGGTTTCCGCGGCGAGCCGATGGGCGGTGCGCGGCGATTCGTACGAATCTTACAGCTCCTGGGAGAGCATCCGATGCCGCGCGTAAGCCAAGCCATCGAAGCATGCCAACAAGATCATCTCTATACCGCGGA
>CAWHKI010000217.1:0-16386 GCA_963829765.1 uncultured Isosphaeraceae bacterium
GCCTCTTGCTGGCCGTGGCGGCGGAGATACGAAATCGAGTGACGCGACGTCACTCGATTCGTTGGCCGATCTCGGCATCCACAAAAAGATGTCCTCTCGCGTCCAAGCCATCGCGGAAGTACCGGTTTACATGCCTAAACGGACGTCCACTTAGTGAACGCGAACAGGGGGTTTGCGGGGGAGTACACCTGAACGTTCACTAGGTGTGATGATGTGTAAACGTGTTCACTCGGTTGTGTCGTACGATACAAAACGTGGCTGCGGGGCGGGGAAATACTCGAGATGGCGGGCGGCCGAACATTCCCGAGCCGCTGGCCCGTGCGGCGCTCGCCAGACCTGACCCCTTGCCGTTCCCGCAAGTAGCAACGAAGCTACCCTTTTGTTACCCCTATGATGCGAAATACCCCCTTAAATTACTACCCTTTAACGGGTGTTGTAGCCTCTTGAACTTTGGGAGCTATGGTGCTAAGATCGTTTGTGGTTAACGGCTTAGGTCGATACGTCGCGCGGCTTTAGGTTTGCTTCTCAGCCAAGGGACCGGGGTTCGAGTCCCCGTGGGGGTGCTAAGCCTAACCTTAATCGGCGACACGACTTGTGTGCCTTCCTAGGTTCGACGTGCACCGGGACGACGTGGTCCCGTTCAAGGTCGCTGGGGCCGATGCCCGCGGAATCTGCGCGTGGTTTTCCGCGCCTTCGCTCGCGAAAGAAAATGGCGTTGACAGGCTGTCTTGACTTGGCGATAGTGTCGCCCCGACAGGACGGCTGCTGGTGAGCTTCGTGCAAGATCACCAGAAGCCAAGGATGATCGCCTGTCAGCCCGAGCAGCACAACGGAAAAGGCCGCAAGGACGAGGGCCTGGCGTGTTGAACACCCCGTCTCGCCTTGCCGCCATGAATCCCCATTCAAACACCCTCGACGTTCCAGGCGCGTTTCGAGCCACCACGGATGGAGCCCGCGATGCGAATTCTCGTCACCGGCGGAGCCGGTTACGTCGGATCGACCCTGGTCCCCATGCTTCTCGAGCAGGGGCACCGCGTCCGGGTCGTCGACACCCTCAAGTTCGGCGGCCACGGCCTCTTGCCCTGTTGCTCGAATCGCTTCTTCGAGCTGACCAAGGGCGACGTCTGCGACCCGGCCGCCGCCAAGGCGGCCCTCGACGGGATGGACGCGGTCATTCACCTGGCCGCCATCGTCGGCTACCCCGCCTGCAAGAAAGAGCCTCAGCTCGCCCACACCGTCAACGTCGACGGGACCGCCAACCTGCTCCGCCACCGCAAGCCCGACCAGAAGTTTCTCTTCGCCTCGACCGGCAGCATCTACGGCTCGATCCCCGACTACGTCTGCAACGAGGAAACGCCGCGCGCTCCGATCACGCTCTACGGCGAAACCAAGGCCGCGGCCGAACAGATGGTGCTCGACGCCGGCAACAGCGTCGCCTACCGCTTCGCCACCGCCTTCGGCGTCAGCAACCGGATGCGGCTCGACCTCATGCCCAACGACTTCACCTATCAGGCCGTCCATAACCGCAACCTGATCGTCTACGAAGGGGGATTCAAGCGAACATTCGTCCATGTCCGCGACATGGCCCGATCGTTCATCTTCGCCCTCGAGCGCTGGAACGAGGTCAAGGACGACGTTTACAACGTCGGCCACGAGACCATGAACTTCACCAAGGAAGACGTCGCTCGCAAGATCCTCGAGCACGTCGACTACTACCTCCACTTCGCCGAGGTCGGCTCCGACGCCGATCAGCGCAACTACGAAGTCTCGTACGAGAAGATCCGCAAGAAGGGCTTCGAGACCACCGATCGACCTCGACCGCGGCATCGCCGAGCTGGTCCGCGCGGCCCGGCTGATCGAGTTCCAGAACCCGTTCGCCAATGTTTGAATGTCTGGTCAGTGGCCAGTGACCACGTGGCGCAGTCGCTGCGTGGTCACGCTCGACGACCGGTCCTGCTTCGACTTGCCACTCGCCGACAACGACCACTCGCCACTGACATCCCAAGGAGCAACTGACATGAAAAGCTTCTGGTCCGGCAAACGCGTCACGGTGACCGGCGGGGCCGGGTTTCTCGGCCAGCACGTGGTCAAGCGGCTGGAGAGTTACGGAGCGAGCGTCTTCGTGCCCCGCGCAGCGCGAGTACAACCTGGTGTCGCTCGACGCCTGCCTGCGGTGCCTGCTCGAGCATCCCTGCGACGTGCTCTTGCACACGGCCGCGTACTACGGCGGCATCGGCATCAACCAGAGCGAGCCGGCCAAGCTCTACTACACGCAACCTGGTCATGGGCGCCAACCTGATGGAGGCCGCGCGGCTGGCGAGGGTCGGCAAGGTCGTCAACATCGGCACGGCGTGCTCGCTATCCGGGCTATCTCGAAGGCCACTTGAAGGAGCAAGACCTCTGGGGCGGGCCGTGCCACGCCAGCGTGGTCAACTACGGCCTGACCAAGAAGATGCTGGCCGTGCAGGGCGAGGCCTACAAGAAGCAGTACGGGCTCGACTCGATCCATCTGATCCTGACGAACCTGTACGGGCCGGGCGACTCGTACAACCCCGAGCGCTCGCACGTCGTGGCCGCGCTGGTGCGCAAGTGGGTCGAGGCCGAAATCGCCAAGGCCCCGAGCATCGAGGTCTGGGGCACCGGCAAGCCGGTCCGCGAGTTCATCTATGTCGAAGACTGCGCCGACGCCATCGTGCTGGCGGCGGAAAAATACAATGACGTGACCTTGCCGCTTGAATATCGGCACCGGCATCGGCACGTCGATTCGCGAGCTGGTCGAGACGATCAATGCGGTCACCGGCTTCGAGGGCAAGATCGCCTGGAACGCCGACAAGCCCGACGGGGCGATGATGAAGGTGCTCGACGTCACCCGGATGAAGCAGGCGCTCGACGGCTGGGTGCCGCCGACCAGCCTGAAGGCGGGACTGGCCAAGACGATCGCCTGGTACCGGGCCAACAAGGCCCAGGCGGACGCCAAATGGTGAATCGACGGCACTGGTATCGCCGACGATCGGCCGCACTGGCAGCCGGTGTTCATCGTGCCGCTGGGCCGGCGACGGCTGCAGCGCCGGCTTGGCATCGGGCTCGATCCGGGCGGAGAACCTCGTGCTCGCGCCACACCGGTTCGAGCGGCGCCGCCCGGCGAGAGCCGCGGGCAAGCGGATTCTGTTCATCAACCAGTATTACTGGCCCGACCACGCCTCGACGGCCCAGCACCTGACCGACCTGGCCGAGTCGCTGGCCAGCCAGGGGTTACGAGTGCCACGTGCTCACCTCGCAAGGCCGATACAAGCCGGGCGAGCCCCGGCCGCCGGCGTATGAAGTCCACGAAGGGCGTTCATATCCACCGCGTTCCGGCGACCTCGCTGGGCCGCCGCGGCACCTGGGCCCGGATGACCGATTACCTGAGCTTCTACGCCGGGGCCATGGTCAAGGCCCTGCTCCTGCCCGCGCTTCGACGCGGTCGTGACCCTGACGACTCCGCCGATCATCGGCCTGGTCGGCACGCTGCTCGAAGCGGCTCAAGAAGACGCGGCACGTTTACTGGAGCATGGACCTCCATCCCGACGCCAGCCTGGCGCTCGGGCGGATGTCGCCGCAGCAGCCTGTTCGGCCGGGCGATGTCCTGGCTGAGCGGCTTCGTCTATCGCCAGGCCGACCAGGTCGTCGTGCTCGGCCCGTACATGGCCGACCGGATCGCGCTGCAAGGGTGTGCCCGCCGAGCGGATCACGACGATTCCGGTCTGGAGCCAGCGCGACGAGATCTACCCGACCCCGCGCGACGCCAACCCCCTGCGCAAGGCGCTTGGGCTCGAGACGGCGTTCGTCGCGATGTACTCGGGAAACCTCGGCCTGGCCCACTCGTTCGACGAGTTCATCGAGGCGGCCCGGCGGCTCCGCGACCGCTCCGACATCGTCTTTCTGTTCGTCGGCGACGGGCCGCGGCTGGCCGAGGTGCAAGGCCGCCCGCGATCGCGAGGAACTGGCCAACATCCGTTTGCTCGACTATGTTCCCCGCTCTCAGTTGCAAGCCTCGCTCGCGCTCGCCGACGTTCATCTGATCTCGATGAGGCCCGAGATGACCGGGATTGTCGTGCCCGGCAAGCTCTACGGCGTGATGGCCGCCGGCCGGCCGGCGATTTTCGTCGGTCCCGAGCATTGCGAGTCGGCCGATACGATTCGCGACGCCGGCTGCGGCATCACCGTTCGCTCCCGGCGACACCGATGGCCTGGTGGAAGCGATTCTGCGACCTGGCAGCCAACCCGAGTCTCGCTCGCGCATGGGTGAAAAGGGACGCTCGGCGTTCCTGACGGCCCACGAACGGAAACTCTGCTGTGCCCAGTGGCGCGAGCTGATCGGCATGCTGGTCGCTCGACCGGAAACTCGCCGGCAGCGATCAGCCGCGCCGGCACCACGGCGCGACACCCGCTATCGGCACGCCCTCTCTGTCTCAATGAGGTGAAACCTCGGGATCGCCGAGGACGACCATCAAACCCTCGTTGCCAAGTGAGGATTAACTCCGTGAAAACCACGAACGTTCTTCGTTGTTGTCGTCATGGTCGCGGTGGCGCTCGCGCCCGACGCGGTCGGCCGAGCCCACGGCGGTCAGTGTGGCCGAGATCCAGGCCAGGCACGACCGTGCGTTCATCCGCGAGCTGTCGGAGTATCTGCGGCAACATCCCAAGGCCGACGATCGCGACCAGGCCTACGCCGCCCTGTTCAACAAGGCGATCGAGCACGACTGGTTCGGCGAGGCCGAGGAACAGGCCCGGCAATACTTGAAGTCCGATCCCAACGGTCCCGTGAAGGCCCTCGCCCAGATCATCCTGACGATGGGACGCGCTCAGGCCGGCCGGTTTGACGAGGCACTCGAGCGGTTCCGCGAGCTCATGCAGGGGCTCAACCAGAACGAGCAGGAAGAGTTCGCCGCCAGTTTTTCCGACAATCTCGCCACGGAGGCCATCACCGCCGGCGAGGTCGCGATGGCGCGCGAAGTGTATACGTTGCTGCTTGCGCGGTTCCGCGACAGTCCGAATCTGCGGCAGAAGGTCGAGCGCGACCTGAAGCGGCTCGATAAGGTCGGCAAAGCCGCACCGCCGTTTGTGAGCGAGGACATCAAGGGCAAGACCGTTCGGCTCGATGCCTATCGCGGCAAATACGTCCTGCTCGATTTCTGGGCGACCTGGTGCGCGCCCTGCGTTGCCGAGCTCCCCCGGCTGCAAGCGGCTTACCGTACCTATCACGATGCCGGCCTCGAGATCATCGGCATCAGCCTCGACGAATCCAAGACGGCCGTCGTCGATTTCACCAAGGCGCGCAAGATTCCCTGGCCGCAGCTCCACAACGCCAGCGGCTCCACTGATCTGGTCGAAGGCTTCGGCGTCAGCTCGATTCCGGCCACGTACTTGATCGATCCCGAAGGGACGGTCGTCCGGCTCGACGTGCGCGGCAAGGCACTCGATGAGACGCTGAGCCGGCTGATCAAAACACCCGTGCGCCAGGCAAGGAAACCTTGACGTCGGTCAACTCTAGTCCATCAACGCGAAGCCGGCGGCGATGTGTCCGCCACGCCTGCTCGCCCGAGACCAAACTGATCGCCGGCCCGGACCGGTTCGCTCCCCTGAAAGTCGATCTCGACCATCTTCTCGCTTTGAACGTCACGCCCGACCTCGTCTTTGAGCAAGGCGACGATCTTGCGAGTGCGCGTGTCGATCACGTCGCCGGTCGACGGATAGGCATACGGCCGTCGATACTGAAGGTGATCCAGCCTGGCTCGTCGCGCACGACGATCGACGTGACCTGTACCGGGGGCATGACGGTCGCGTCGAAAATATGCAGGCGGGTGTTGAACGAATCGGTCAGCCAGAGCTCTTTCTCATCGGGAGTCAGGCCGATCCCATGGCTGGGACAGCCATGCCGCTTGGTCGGGCCCTTGCGGAAGCCCTCCACCTCGACCCGGTGCAGCTTCCGCCCCGACACCAGGTCGCCGATCTCGAAGCCGAGCAGCTCGTTGACGTTCACGAAGCAAAGCGTCTGCCGGCCGTTGACCGTGAAGGGCCGGATGCTCGCGCTGAAGGGGCCGACCGTGCGGATCGCTCGATGTGATTCCGTGTCCGCGACCGTCAAGAACGGCGACTTCAGCCCGGCGAGATAGGCTTCCTTGCCGTCCAGGCCGGCGACCGTGTTGTGCGCGCCCGAGTCGGGCGTGATCCGCGCCAGCTCCTCGCCATCGCTGGCCCGCACCACATACCAGAGCGGGCCCTCGAACGAAGGAAGAAAGATCAGAGCTCCCGTCGGGCGTCATCGCCATCCGGTCGCAACCTCGATCGAATTTCTTTTCCCAGAGCAGCTTCTCGGTGACCAGGTCCAGGCACATGAGCTGCTGGGTTGTGCTGACGTAGACCTTCTTGGTTGCGGCATTGGCGCACACCCCTTTGACGTTGAGCGGCTTGCCGTTGGCGTCGAGACCGGCGGTCGGGATGCGCTTGACGAATTTGTGGTCGTGGTCGATGTCAAACACGAGCAGGCCGTGGCCGCCGTACTCGAGATAGTCGCGAATCCCGGGCTCAGCGACGTAGAGGAGCCGTCGCACCTGGGGCGACTGGCGCGCGGCTTGCGCCTGGGCATCCGCGCTTCGCGGAAAGATGCTGTCCGCGGCGACGGCAAGCAACAACAAAGTCAGGTGAACACAAGCGATCCGCGGGGAATGGGGTCTCATCGAGAATCTCCGACGTGAGGTATCAGGGAAAGAGCATGCAGCACGCGGCGGACGGCACAGACGTTTTCGTAATCGACCCGAAGGTCGCGGATGCGGATCAGGGCCCCCACCCGTTTCGCGGGCCTTGCCGCGGATGGGAATTCCGCTCGCGTCTCCGAATTTCAGCATAGCGTCGTCGTCTCGCGATAAGTAACACTGATCCCTTGCACCGCGATTTTCTGGTCAGAGGCAGCACGAGCTAGTATGATCCATGGACAATGTTTCGCGGAACTGACTTGCCGCGATGCCTGCCGATTTGAGGAACCAAGCCCGATGACCGTGCAACCTGGGCTCGAGAAGCTTGCTGGCGAATTACTCTGTCATCATCGCCCTGCCGGTCTTCTGGGCGATCAGGATGCGATGGGCCACGTCAACAACGCGGATCGCATCCGGTTCCGCCGGCTCTTCGTCAGGCCATCGGCGCTCTCGAGGGCCGCGACTTTGCTTGAGTTGCGATAAGCCCTCATGGCTGTTAAATTAAAAGAGAGGAACGCCGGCGTCGGTGTGGGAAAGGCGCGATCGCAAACGCCCTGGATGAGCACAATGAGCGATCCTCTGAGCTGGTCGCCGATCAGTTTAGGCCGATGGTTCGGAACATCGGTCCGCATCCATATTACGCTGATCATTTTCGTGGCGTTCCGGCTCTTGGCGGCGGTGATCGCGCTGGCCGCCAAAGGCGACCCTTCCCCCATAGCGCAAACCGCCTGCTGGCTGGGCCTGCTCTTGCTGGCGCTTGCGGTGCACGAGCTGGGTCATGCCGTGATGGCCGCCTGGCTCGACGGCGAGCAGGGAGAAGTCAACGTCTGGCCGCTCGGGAGCTTGGTCGGGCCATCCTTGACGCCCCGCTCCAGCGAGAACTTTTTGGTCGCCATGGCCGGGATGGTCGCCAACGGCGCGATCGTCGTGGCGATTGCCCTGGGGTTGCACCTGTTCGCCGGTGCCAGCTTCGCCTGGAATCCTTTCGGTCATGACCTGATCGTCAATGGCATTGCGATCCACCACGACGCCGGCATCCGAGGCTGGTCAGCGGGGGCCTGGCGGTACCCATGAGCGCCGTCTGGGTGATCGGCTGGTTCGGGTATTTGAACTGGGTGCTCATGGTCGCCAACATGATTCCCGCCCTTCCGTTCGACGCGGGGCGGATGGTACGCGCCTGGCCCGGCGGCACGTCGGTCGCTTTGCCGCGAGACAGCATCGTCGCTCCCTACCTCGCCAGGAGCTGTGCCTTGGTGATCGCGATCGTGGGGGTCGTGCGGCTGGTAGGGCAGCATCTGGACGGGACGACATTGATCGGCCTGGCCATTCTCATCGAATACCTGGTGCGGACCGAAGCGCGGATGCTCGAGGACGGCGATTTCTTCGACGATGGTCTCTTTGGCTACGATTTTTCCGAAGGGTACACCAGCCTCGAAAGCGGCGCCGCCAAGGTTCGTCCCTACCGGGAAAGCGCCCTCAAACGTTGGCGTCGGCGTCGTTCCGATTCGCGCCGCCAGCGCCGCGTCGCCCTCGAGGCCGCCGAGGAGCGGAGAATGGATGAAATCCTGGAAAAACTGTACCGCGAAGGTCGGGCGGCCCTGACGGACGAAGAAAACCGGTTCTTGGTCCGTGTCAGCGCGGTATCGCAACCGGACGAAAAACACGTGAACGAGCCGCGCGATCAGGGTCGAGGATGTGTCGTTCCGACCCAGGGACCAGGGCACACCGATCAAGGCCCGTCGCGCTCGGTGCCCGCGGCAATCACGGCGGGCCCTGGGGAGTCGCGGTCGTTGCTCGCGGCGATCGCGGCGGGCCCCGTCGTGCTGGATGCCGGCATGGGCACCCGGCTCATGGCGCTCTCGCTCGATCCGCGGTCGGACGATCCCGCGCTCTGGAACCGGGCCCGGCCGGCGGATGTCCTGGCGATGCACCGACGCGATATCGCGGCCGGCGCCGCCGCGATCTTGACCAATACCTTTGGGGCTAACCGCTTCTGGCTCAGTAAATGGGGCCAAAACGATGCCGTCGAGTTGATCAATCGCCGCGCCGTCCTCCTGGCACGCGACGCGGCGGGGGAGGGCCGGTTTGTGATCGGCGATATCGGTCCAACCGCCGCGCTGCGACCGGGCGCCGCGGTCGAACAGGCGGCGATCTTAGTCGATGCCGGCGTCGATGCCCTGATTCTCGAGACCTACGGTTTTCCTGACGTGGAGCGGGTGCTCCGTGACATCAGGAGCTCGCTGCGGGTGCCGATTCCGTTGCTCGCCAGTCTGTGGCAATGGCCCGATCCCTACGCGGCCGCCGCGCGGCGACTGGTGGATGCCGGCGCGAATGTGATTGGGATGAATTGCCAGGCCGGCATCGAGGCCGCGATCGCCTTTGCCGAGGGATTGCACGGGCAAACGGGTTGTCCCTTACTCGTCAAACCGAGCGCCGGGCGGCCAGGCCGGCCGGCCGACGATTCCGCGCTTTTTGCGCGGCGGTGCCCCGACTCCTTGACAGCAACGTGCGTTTGCTGGGAGGTTGTTGCGGAACCACCGATGCCCATGTGGCGGCGCTGGCGGCTGCCTGCGCTTCGCGCCCGTCCCATGGACCCAACACACGCGTAGGAGCAACGCAATCATGGCCGCGAATAAAGCGAAACGGCGGAAGCCGACCCGCGACCAGCTCAGGCCCGGGGAGTGCCTGTGCGATTTTTGCACGGGGGTTTGCTGCCGCTATTTCTCGCTACCGATCACCAACCCGACGACGTGGGACGATTACGATACGATCCGCTGGTACCTGGCGCACGGTCAGACGGTCGTCTACGTCGAAAAGCAACAGTGGTACCTTCTGGTGATGACGCGCTGCCAGTACCTGCGGGCCGACAACCGCTGCGGCATTTACTTGAACCGCCCCAAGATCTGCCGCGAATACACAACCGACCTTTGCGAATACGACCATGGCTGGTCGTTCGAGAAGATCTTCGAGACGCCGGAGCAGATCTGGGAGTATGCCGAGGCCGTCTTGCCCCCTCGACGCAACCGCGATCGACCCCCGGTGGGGTCCACACTGCCGATCGTGACGATTGGTCCGTAATCTTTTGTTGGTGGTCAGTGGTCAGTGGTCAGTGGTTTGTTGTCAGTGGTCAGGATTGACGCCCGGTCTGGAAAACGGACAATTGGGTCGTTCGAGCGCGAGATTGATGGCTTTTTGCTCCTCTTTGTGATGCGCAGCGCAACGAATTTGAACTCGCCATGATTCGTGGTAAGCATACCAACGCACCACTGACCACTGACAATCCAACACAATGGCCCAGCGATCGAACCACTATGAGGCTGCCTTCGAGGGGTTTATCCGCTCGATCCGGGTGCCGTGCGTGGCTGTCGACGAAGCCAAGCGAGCGATCTGCGGCGAGGATGGGGAAGTGAAAAACCCCGATTTTCTGCTCTATCCTCGGTTTGGGGTTAACTTGGTCGTTGAGGTCAAAGGCAAGCGAGCCAAAAACAAACGGGGGCGCCGCGACTGGGAAAACTGGGTGACGACCGATGACCTTGACGGTCTCGTTCGGTGGCAGGCGATGTTTGGCCCGGGCTTTCGCGCCATTCTGGCGTTTGCCTACGCCGAGCCGATTCAACCGTTCCCCTTGCCGGGTGACAACGGCGCCTATGAATTTCGCGGGCTCGAGTATCGTTTTTGGGCTGTCGGACTCGACGACTATATCGCCCACCTCCGCTCGAGAGGGCCCGCCTGGAAAGCGGTCGCGATGGCTCGCCGCGCGTTTCGCCGTCGCGTTCGTCCCTTACGGGAATGGCTGCCCATGAGCTATCATTGGAGACGGTGTCCCATTCCCGTCAAGGAGCGTGCACGATGATCATTCGCCAAAATCGACTCCAGCGCTGGATCGCCCCGGTCTTACTCGGTCTCGGGCTTTTCTTGGCCCCGGGTTTGAGCCCCCCGGTTCTGGCTCAAGGTCAAGGAAACGCGCCCAATGCCGCCGAGGAAAGCAGCGGCCGCTCGCTCGACGGCTATCTCGGGACCGGCGCGCTGGCGTTTCTGGCTTTATTCCTCGTGGGTAAGTCTGCCCGGCGGTGACCGCTCGACCCGATTCGGCTCGCGGGGGCCTTTGCCGCGTGAGCCACTTCACGCAGGGCAGAGCCACCCCCGTGGCGATGGTCCTCCCTTTTGGCCATGATTACCATGAATCCTACTTCCCCTTACCCGCGTGGCACGGCTGTGTTCACGGGAACCTTCGACCCGATCACACTTGGCCATCTCGACGTGATCGGGCGGGGCCGACTCTTATTCGAGCATCTCGTGGTAGCCATTGGGGTCAATCTCAATAAAGCATCGCTTTTCAATGTCGAGGAGCGCGTCCAGATCGCGCGACGCGTTGTGCGCCCGTTTCCCAACGTCTCGGTCGAGGCTTTCGAGGGGCTGACCGTGCATTTCGTCAAGCAGCTCGGCGCACGGGTGATCCTCCGCGGGCTCCGCACCCTCTCCGACATGGAATACGAGTTCGGGATGACGCTCACCAATCAGCGCCTCGACCCGGAGGTCGAGACTGTCTTCCTGATGGCCGACGGCGAGTATTCGCACGTCTCGAGCACCTTGATCAAGCAGGTCGCCTATTATGGAGGGACCGAGGCCCTCAAACGTTTCGTACCCGAAGAGCTTATCCCCCAGATTCTTTCCAAGCTCTCAAAAGAGTCACCGCCAGCCGCGCGGAATGAATAGGTCGCGAGACCACTGTTTCATGCCGAGCCCGCGGCCCCTCAGGAACTCGTGCAGGGCATTCACTGATTTCCAGGCAAGGTCGAAGTTCGGATAGGAGAGCCAACCGGCAAAGCGGTTTTCGTCCTCGCGCGACCGAGAAGAAAGGACCCGCGTTGTAATGATCATCCGGTCGAAGATGTCGTGGAGCGCTGACAAAATCGACGATTGATCGGCGATGGTTTCGGCCCGCTCCGCCGCGGTCTGGTTGGGCCAGTTGATATTGAGGTTGCAACTCAGGAACCGATCCTCATCGAGTGAGCGCTGGCCGAGCCAAAGATATTCGGCATCATCCCAGAGATAACGAACGCAGAGGAGCTCGACGTCGACAAGATGGGAGGGGGCGACGCCGCTGTCCTGAATCCCGGAATGAACAGATTCGTTGGTGCGCTCGGGCCTGGGTCGCGGCGCGTTGGACGCGGGGGCCGGAGCATCGATGTGCGAAGCACGGGCGACGCGGGCCGCACTCAGCATTTCATAGGCCTGCGAGGATACGAAACGACCACTCTTCGCCGCCGGCATCGGGATGATATCGCTTGGCTTTTAGCTTGTACGCGTCGCGGATCTCTTGGAGGGTGGCCCGCGCGGTCACTCCGAGCACTTTATGCGGATCGATCTCAAAGCTGAAAAGCGACATATCGGCCTTTCCCCTCCGGTTACTGACGCGGAGCCTGCCGTCCGTTGGACAGTCTGCTTCGCAAATATGATGCGCGGGCGACGTTGCGCTCTTCCACGCCAAGCTCCGATCCTCGCAGTTTCTGCAGAAATGCCGGCTGGGTCTGAATGAAGAGCTCATTGACGGTGGCGATCGAGAGGTCATCGATCAAGCCCAGGTTGATTCCCATGCGCACGCTGGAGAGCAAGAGCATAGTCTCTTCGCTCGAAATCGTCTGGGCGGTCTTGAGCACGCCGTAGGCGCGGCTGACTTGGTCGTGAAGGTGTTGTCGACGCTCGGTCAACAGCGCCTGCCGCGCCGATCGCTCGTACTGGAGCACCTGGGGCACGACGTCGGTCAAGATCTTGATCAGCTCAGGCTCGCTCTTGCCCAGAGTTTGCTGGTTGGAGATCTGGTAGAAGTCGCCGGATGCCTGGCTCCCCTCGCCGTACAGGCCGCGAACGGCCAGGTTGATTTTTTGAAGCGCGCGAAAAACCTTGTCGATCTGCTTCGTTTGGACGAGCCCGGGCAGGTGCAGCATGACGCCGACACGAATTCCGGTCCCCACGTTCGTCGGGCAGGCGGTCAGGTAGCCGAGCTGGGGACTAAACGCATAGGCCAATTGTTCTTCGAGCTGATCGTCGAGCTGGTTGACAGCGTCCCAGACTTCGGGCAGCCTGAACCCCGAATACATGAACTGAACGCGGAGGTGGTCTTCCTCGTTGACCATGATGGCGACGTTTTCCAGCGAGCTCAAGGCGACGCCGCGCGGGCCGTCGCTGGTCGCCAGTTCGCGCGAGATGATTTGACGCTCGACCAGGAACTGCCGGTCAAGGGTCGACAGGCTATTGACGTCGATGTACGACAGATCCAGCTTTGCATGTGCCAGGGCCGAGTTGAAGTGGGCTTCGATCTCCGCTTTTTCGCCGCGGCTGGCGCGATTGGAAAAGGGGAAGTCGGCCAGGTTGCGGGCCAGCCGGATACGAGAGCACATGACAATGTCGCTCTCGGGGCCGGTGCCTCGCAACCACTCGCCGGAAGATTTCGTCAGGTTCTCGAGAGTCATGCGTGGGGATCCCTCTGGCGAAGCAGGTCTCGCAGCCGGGAGGCTTCTTCATACTCTTCATGCGCGATGGCTTCGCGCAGCCGCGTACGGGTGCGCAAGCAGCTCCATCGCGCCGTCATTACGCCGAGCCACTTTGCCGACATGCCGGGTGGCGCCATGGAATCGCTGGAGGAGCGGTGTCAACCCCTTGGAGAAAACCCAGTAATCGAGGGGACAACCCAGCCGGCCTCCGGCCCGGAACTCCATGTATTTGATGCCGCAATCGGGACAGACCAGCTCGGCGAGCTCGCCGGCGAGCTCGCCGACGTTGGCCACGATCAGGCTCTGCACGACCGCATCGAGCGCCAGGTTGGGCGGTGAATCGGGCAAGGCCAGTCCTGCCTTTCGGGCACAGGCCCGGCAGAGGTGAAGCTCTCGTTTGTGATCGCCGCTCGGCTCGGTCAGATGAACCGTCGCTTCATTATGGCACCGTTGACAGATCATCGGCCTGACCACCCGGCGGCGCGGTGCTGAAGGCTTCGAGCGTTGTCTTTCGGTTGCGACATCGTCAAGAGCGCCCCTGTTCCACCTCGATGCCCTTGATCTTATCTCGTAAATTCGCGGCGGCCTCGTAATTCTCGGCGGCCACTGCACGCTTGAGCTCGTTGCGCAACTGGATCAAGGTGGTCTGTTGCTGGGTGTTTCGCGGTGCCCGCTTAGGCACCTTGCCCGAATGCCGAGTCTCGCCGTGGATGTTCTCCAGCAAGGGCATCAGCTCATCGCGAAACACCTCATAATCATAGGGACAGCCCAGCCGGCCTGAATTGCGGAATTCGAGAAAGGTAATCTGGCAGATGGGACACACCTGCTTGTCGGCCGGCGATGGCTCGCGCAACGGCCCCGACCCGGCCCCGGCACCGAGACCCGTGCCACCGACGATCAACTTTTTGGCCAGCTCGCTGATCGGCGGCTCCGTGGTGTCGTCAGGCGGAGCCAAATGCTGGCGGGCGTGCTCATCGCAGAAGTGGAACTCGCGGTGCTTCCCCTTCTCGACGATGTCCGTGATATGGAACGTTGCCGGCTTCGCGCATTTCTGACATTTCATGGGGCGACTCCGCCAGACCGATGACAGATTGCAACTGCTTCTCCTGACACCAGTTTCGTTCCTTTCGCTGCATCATCTGTCGCTACACGGACTCGCCGCACGAGGCGATCTATTCGTTGACGGGAAAACCGTCAATTCTATCTCATTGTAATTCACCCAGCGGGGGTGTCAAGCGACCGCGATCGCTGGCGGCAGCGATGGCCGCGGCCGCGTTTGAACCATCCTAACGCAAGTGATCCGTTCGATTTCGGGAAGCTTCCATTCATCGAGTGGCGGCGCCAGGTGCGGCCGAGAGATCGGCGAGGAAGGATTTCCAGTCTGTGTAGGGCAACACACCCAGGTCATGATAGAGTGCCAACCGCCCCGCACGAAACGAGGCCCAGAGCGCCACCAGCCGATCCTGGGTGTCGACGACCGCTGCTTGTTCCTCGAGCACCTCCTTGAGGAGCGACGAGCGCGAGGTGACGGTGGGCGACGGCGGCGCGGTCAGACGCTCAAAGGCTTGGTCCTTCAACCGAACGGCTAACTCGTATCGCTGCTTTTCCGCCTGGTACGCAAGCCGCTTGTCGTACAGGCCGCGGATTTGGCGGCGAACTCGCAGCTCGAGTCGGGCCCCCGAATTGGGCTGAACCCGGATCTCGTCGCGCTCGCTCCGGCTTTTGAGCGCAACCTGGGCCGCGCTGGCGAGGATCACTTCCCACTGGTCGGGGTCTTTGTCGACGTTTTCGAGAACCGAGCTCGCCACTCACAACGACCTCGCCCGGGACGGGCAAGCGTGCAATGAGCTCAGACAGCTCCTGGGTTCTTCTGTTGACACTTCTTTGCCAGCCGTCCACGACGTCGAACACGGCGGAAAACGCCTTGAAGTTCTCCTGGTCAAAGACCACCGGCTCGCGCGGTGAGAGCCCAAGCAGGAACTTGAGCTCGTCGAGGCCATCGCGGAATTGCGTGATCTCGTCCCAAACCTTTTGGTGAGCCCGTACTGAGGCGGCGAGGGCCATGTCGACGTCGAGGCGATTGAGGCCGGATGAATTTCCTGGGAACCGCAGACGAGGAACGTATGGAGGCTCTCCTGAAAAACATGCGTCGCGACCACGCCAACTGGTCCTCAGCCCGAGCCAGCCTGGCCTCGGCCAATTTGATTTCGCCCGCGATCGTTGCCAGCTCATTCCTGAACTGGCCCTCGACGTACTCGACGATCTTCATTCCGGTGGCTTCGCCGCAGCGTGGCGCCATGAAGGTCAAATTCGGCCGCTCGGACGACGATCTCTTGTGTGGCCAGTCGACTTCGCAGGTCGGACGTGTCAAGCTCGCACACGATCTCGCCCTTCTCGACCCGCGTTCCGTCGGGTACGCTCGTGACCACGACCGAGCGGCCTTCGACGACGTTGAAGACTTCAACGTTGACGCGGCCCGGTAGTTCGCCCTCCTTACTGCCGTGAGCCCCCGTGATCGACGTGGTAAGAAGAATGGCCAGGCCGGCAAAGAACCCGAGGCGAACGAAGTAAAACGACATGGGTACCTCCTTCGATGGTGTGCCGGGGCCGGACAGTCGTAAGCGGTCTCTGACCGACGACCTCGATACCTACCATTAAGAAAGCGATATCAAGGCATCGGGTGCCCCCGCCGTTGCGGAATCCTGCCGGTCCTCCAACGGTCCATGTTGAAGTTCGTGGCGGCGAGGCTGGGTTTCCCCCGGCAACCTTATCGCATGATTTCCACAACTGGGCCATGCTTTTGCTTTAAGACCTAGGCGGCCGGTGCCGCTCACGAGAAGAGGTCGGATGTCAAGAATCGAACTTAGTATGGTCGTGACTGCCCAGCTCTTCGTCCTGTTCTTGGCCGCCCCGGCAGAAGCTGCGGACCTCTCACCGGCCAAGTGGTCAACGGCGGAGCGCGAGCGAGCCGAAAAGTGTGAAGCCGCGGGGTGGACTCCAGCAGCCGCTCGGTCCATCTTGAGTCAAAATGGGCTGATTTCAGCGATTGCGTCGCCGATCGCCGTGCAAGCGGGTCTCGAGACGCTTCGAAAGGAAGCACCGCCGCCGACACAGCGGCCGTGGCGGCACTCACACAGATTGCCACCCAGCTCGGCTCT
>CAWHKI010000218.1:0-20606 GCA_963829765.1 uncultured Isosphaeraceae bacterium
GCCGGTCCTTGCGAGCCATTCCGCCGCCTGATGACCTGGGGACCACCCAGGCCGGGCGTTACAGAATTGACCACTCGCACGCCGGCTTCCCTCAAGGGTTATTAACGCGACGATTCTCTTCTTATCTCGTCTCGTATTGGCTGACGAATGCAATCGACCGAATTGTCAAAGAAACACCCCCCGCGCAATGAAGGATGCGCTAGCAATTCCAGCACGACCTTACACGACCGGGTAGGAGTGCTTTCACTCTCACCTACCGACACCATCGGCCGGTGCAAGACTGCGATGAGCAGCTCGCCCCGGCCGTCGACTAACGATGAGATGTTAGCGAAGCACTTACTATAGTAACACGGTTTGCTCTCAGGTCAAACCCCTAGCCAATTTTTTTTCAATGACACGCTTACGACTCCATTTGCCCGGGGTCACTACTAAGCGCAAATCAATGCGTGTTCGTGTGTCGATTATCCCTGCAAGAGACCCGGAAACTTAGTGGAAAAACGCAGCGGCTTCGTCGTAGTAGCTGAGATCGAGGGTCTTGGTGCGCGACCGAGCTGGCGTTCAAGAGGGGCTTCGACGATTTTGCCCCCTGCCAGGGTCACAATGGTACCGAAGCGATTTTGAAGTACCAGTCGGCCGGCAGCCAGTCCCAACCGGGTAGCCAAGATGCGGTCATAGGCACTGGGAGGCCCGCCTCGCTGCAAGTGGCCCAGCACGACATGACGCGTCTCGAGCCCGGTTTGCTTTTCGATCGCTTCGGCGATCACCATGCCAATGCCTCCCAGACGCGGATTGCCGAAGGGGTCAGGGTGATCGTCCAACAGGTGGGGACCTCGGTCGGGAAACTTCGCCCCTTCGGCGACAATCACGATGCCGTATTTCTTACCGTCGGAGCGGCGCTTCGATAGGACCCCGATCAAGTGCGGCAGATCGATGGGCACCTCCGGAACAAGGATATAATCGGCGCCCGCCGCGATGCCGGCATAACAGGCGATCCAGCCCGAGTGCCGGCCCATGGTCTCAACAACCATGATTCGCCGATGGCTTTCCGTCGTCGTGCGCAGGCGGTCGACGGCCTCGGTCACGATGTTGACGGCCGTATCGAATCCGAACGAGAAATCCGTGACTAGCAGGTCGTTGTCGATGGTCTTGGGGACGCCGACCACGGGGATGCCGTAGTCATTTTGAAGTCGGATCGCCACGCCCAAGGTATCGTCGCCGCCAATCACGATCAGGGCGCCGAGCTCCAGCCGGGTGAAGTTATCGCGCAGTGCGACCAAGTCGGTGTCCGGATTTCGATAAGGATTGGTGCGAGAGGAGGCGAGAATGCTGCCCCCCTGGGCGATGATGCCGTCGGTTGTGGCGAGGTTCAGGGGGCAGGTCATGTTTTGAACGAGCCCGCGCCATCCTTCGAGGATACCGAGGCACGGCAGGCCTTCGTTGGCGAGTTGTTGCACGACGGCGCGGATCACGGCGTTCAAGCCCGGGCAGTCACCGCCGCCGGTGAGCAAACCGACCTTCATGGAATCCATCCTTTTCCTCGAAGGGGAATACTGATCTCAGGAGCCCACCGCGACGATGTTTTTCCACCCCTGGCACAAGTCGGCGCGCACGGTCCACTCGTGTGCCGGCCCTGAGCGTACCATGGCGAAGGCGGCGCGGCCAGTGACTCTTTCGGTGGCTCTTTCGGTGACTTTCGGCCCTTCGGTACCACGGCGGCCGTGTTTGTTCAGGGTGAAGCCGATCTAGACGTTGATGGCAAGAGTACCCGCTCGACCCATGTCGTATCGACTTGGCCGCTAATGAAATCGGGGTTGCGAAAGATTCTGCGGTGCAACCCGATCGTTGTACTGATCCCCTCGATCACGATTTCGTCGAGTGCTCGCCGCATCGTGGCGATTGCTTCTATGCGAGTGGGGGCGAGCACGATCAGTTTGCCCAAGAGGGAGTCGTAATTGGGGGGACCGTATAACCGGCCTGGATGTGCGAATCCCAGCGAACGCCCGGACCGCCGGGAACTCGTAGGGCGGTGATTTTTCCGGGGGAGGGGCGAAAATCGTGGTCGGGGTCTTCGGAATTGATCCGGCATTCGATCGAATGCCCGCGAACCACGATGTCTTCCTGGCGGAAAGGAAGCGGCTCACCCGCCGCGATCTTGATCTGTTGCTTGACTAAGTCGATCCCGGTCACCATTTCAGTGACGGGGTGTTCGACCTGGATGCGGGCGTTGACCTCGATGAAGTAGCAGTTATTCTGAGCGTCTACCAGGAACTCGCAAGTGCCCGCATTCACATAACCGCTGGCGCGAGCGAGCCGGACGGCGGCTTCGCCCAGTTGAGTGCGGACCTGCAAAGGCAGAGTGGGGGCCGGTGATTCCTCGACCAGTTTTTGATGACGGCGTTGGAGCGTGCAATCGCGATCCCAGCAATAGACGATATGACCGTGAGCATCGGCGAGGATCTGGACTTCGACGTGCCGTGGCCGGTCGATGAATTTCTCGATGTAAACGCTGGCGTTCTTGAAAGCAGCCTCGGCCTCGTTTCGCGCTGTCTGAAGCGCGGACGCGAGACTCGACTCCTCGCGGCAGACGCGCATGCCTTTACCGCCGCCGCCCGCGGCGGCCTTAATCAGAATGGGGTAGCCGATCGCGCGAGCGAGCCGCGCGGCCTGGGCGTCGGAGGCGATGACGCCTTCGGAGCCAGGGACACAGGCCACCTTGGCCGCGGCGGCGATCAGCTTGGCCTCGGTCTTCAAGCCCATCCGGCGGATGGCGTCGTGGGGGGGGCCGATGAATTCGAAGCCGCTGCTCCGGCATACCTCGGCGAAATCCGGGTTTTCGCTCAAGAAGCCGTAGCCGGGATGAATGGCCTGGGCATCGACCACCTCGGCGGCGGCGATGATCCGCGAGCGGTTCAAGTAGCTGTCGCTACTGACGGCCTTGCCGATGCAGATGGCTCGGTCAGCCAGGGCGAGGTAAGGGGCGTTGTGGTCGGCCTGCGAATAGACCGCCACGACCGCGATATCCAGCTCCTTGCAGGCGCGGATCACGCGCAATGCGATTTCGCCGCGATTGGCGACCAGGATCCGTTGAAACATCGGTGGACGTCACCTCTGTAGACTCGGGCCGGCCAAGCAATCGGGGTCAGCTTGGGATCACGCGGAAGAGGGGCTGGCCGAACTCAACCGCCTGACCGTTTTTGACCAGGACCTCGGCGATCGTTCCCGAAACGCCCGCGGGGATATCGGTAAAAACTTTCATTGCCTCGATGATGCACACGATCGAGCCAGGCTGGACCACGGAACCGACGGAGACGAAGATTGGCGCATCGGGTGCGCTCGAGGAGTAAAAGGTTCCGACCATCGGACTCTCGATGACGACCGTACCCGCCGTCGCGGCGGCACCCGACGGCGGTGTCTCGACTCGGGCCGCCGGCGCGGGCGCGGTCGGCCGGCGCGAGACGGCCGGAGGCATCGGCAATGGCTGTGCCGTCGCCTGGACGGGCCCGCCGTGCGGCGAGCTGCGCCGCAGGCGGATCTGGACTGAGCTGTCGTTAATGTCGAGCGCGGTCAGATCGTAGCGCTTCATCAGACGAACGAGGTAATGAAGCCTCCGTACGTCGAGTGGCTTGGCCAAGCCCGAGGGGCCCTCCGCCATTCCTTCACTCGCACTTGCAAACCCCAAATCGACTTCTCCCTCATTTCGCCGGCGATCCGATCGACACGCCCAGCGGTGGTGCTCCACGCTGACGGCGGGGGCCGCGGTTAATTTTGTAATGATTTCTCGATACTCACCGAATCGAGTGACTTGGCAACGTGGGAGAGAACTTCACAGGCATCGGGGGTGACCAACACGTCATCCTCGATCCGAATTCCTCCCCAGTCAGGCAAGTATACGCCCGGCTCAACCGTGATCACCATGCCTGGCTCGAGCGTCACGTCGGATTCTTTCCGGAGCCGTGGGGCCTCGTGAATTTCCATTCCCAACCCGTGCCCAAGCCCGTGGTCAAAAAAACGGCCGAAACCCGCTTCCTCGATCACGGAGCGAGCTTCGGCATCGACGTCGTGGGCCTTCGCCCCCGGCCGGATCGCGGCGATTCCACGTTCTTGAGCCGCCAGCACGGTTCGATACACCTTCTCGAACATCGATGTGACCTTACCTGTGACGACAACTCGCGTCAAGTCGCTTTTGTAAGGGCGTCCGGTTGCTCCCCAGTCGATCAAGACAAAATCGTCTTGGCCGATCATGGTCGCCGATGTCGGGCGGGCGTGCGGCAGCGCGGATCGAACGCCCACCGCAACGATCGGCGGAAAACTCGCTCCGGTCGCGCCGCACCTCCGCAGGTAGCTCTCGAGGGCATCGGCCACGTCTTTCTCGCTTTCCCCCAGTCGCATGCCGGCACGCACCATCGTGAACGCGCGTTCGGCATAGCGGACCGACTCACGAATTGCCGCGATCTCGTCGTCATCCTTAATCTGTCGCAATGCCTCAACACGCCCCTTGACCCCTAAGAACTCCACCGTCGACGCGGCCTCTTTGAGGTCCTCGTAATCGGCGATCGTCCAGCTCAGCGCTTCCAGGGCCACTCGCCGAAGCCCCATTTTTTCGACGACATGGGCGAGGGCCTTGTTCATCTCTTCCCCTGGCCGTCGGATGTGAGCCTCCAGATCGGGGCATTCTTGCGACAGTTGCGTCGTGAACCGGCCATCTGACACAATCAAATCGCGGGCCCGGCCCAGAAAGAGGACGGATGAGTCACCGCTGAATCCGGTCAAGTAGCTGACGTTCGTCGGCGAGCTCACTAGGAGTGCGTCGACCTCGTCGGACCGGACCGCTCCCCTCAAACATTCACGACGCAAGTGGAATCGATCCACGGAATGCACTTGATCGGTTTCCCGGAAAGGGTTCGTGGGCGATGCGGCAAGGGTGATTTTCGACCCCGTCGCATGGTAACGTATCGGGAACGGGGCCTGCCACCCAGGGGGCTGGGAAACTTTCCCGCGTTTTGAAATCGTTTTGCGGAAATCGACGACGACGTACGGAACTTTTCGCCGGTGCCGTCCATCAAAAGCAAGGAATGAAGGGGAGAGCGATCGGCCGCTGGCAGAGGGCTTCCTCGCATCGATTCGAGAGGGCGCGATGAAAATTCGGGCTGGTTCTGGCTCATCGTGGCGCCGGGTTGGTACAATCCCGCGGGTTTTTCCGAACCGCTTCTGGCCGTTCTAGGGCCCGAAGCGATTTCCCGCACTCAAGACGTGACACCGCGAAAGAAGCTGGGGCGCGGTCTTGCGTCCCGCATGCCTCAAGGAGTTCGACGGGATGGCGAAGATTCAGGCAGTCTGGGCGATCGACATCGGTCAAGCCGCGCTCAAGGCGATCAAGTTTGTTCCCGGAGAGGCGGCGGAGCAGGTCGTGGCCGACGCGTTCGACTTCATCGAATATCCCAAGATCCTGAGCCAACCGGACGCCGATCCTGACGAACTGGTCAGGGAGGCACTCGCCACGTTCACCGATCGCAACGAGGTCAAGGGGTGCAAGGTTGCCATCGCAGTCCCCGGTCAATCGGGGTTGGTCAAGTTCATCAAGCTTCCCCCCGTGGAAAAGAAACGAATCCCCGACATCGTCAAGTTCGAGGCCAAGCAGCAAATCCCGTTCGCGCTCGACGAGGTCGTCTGGGCGTACCAGCAGATTGGCGCCGACGAAGAGGCCGATGAAGAGGAATTTACGATGGCCGAAGTCGGCCTGTTCGCGATGAAGCGCGATCAGATCAACCGAGCGATCCTGCCGTTCGCGGTGGCGGGAATTGAGGTTGACGTCGTGCAGATGAGTCCGATCGCGCTTTACAACTTCATCTCCTTCGACCAGCTCACGGGGGGCGGTTCCAAGGACTCGGTGGTTTTGCTCGACATCGGGGCGGACAACACGGATTTGATCATCACCGACGGTACGCGAATC
This sequence comes from uncultured Isosphaeraceae bacterium, assembly GCA_963829765.1. Lineage (GTDB taxonomy): Bacteria > Planctomycetota > Planctomycetia > Isosphaerales > Isosphaeraceae > CAWFRS01. The sequence continues at coordinate 5,951 of CAWHKI010000218.1, forward strand.
TGGCAGCGCAACGTCCCCATCGGCGGCAACCATTTCACGCGAGCGCTACCAAAGAGCTCAAGCTCACCTTCGCCAAGGCCGAGCACCTGAAGCGCAATGCAACCAAAGCCGCCGATCCGCGGTCGATCTTCACGGCGATGCGCGCGGTGTTCAACGACTTCGCCAGTGAGATCAACCGCTCGATTGGTTTTTATTCGAGCATCAACCGGACCGCCAAGATCCGCAAGGTCGTGGGGCTGGGCAACGGGTTCAAGCTGCCCGGCTTGCAGAAGTTTTTGCAGCAAAACCTCAATCATGAGGTGAGCCGCCTCGAAGGTTTCGACAGGATGGTGGGCGATGAGGTTAAGTCGGCCCCTCAGTTTCAGGACAATCTGGCCTCGTTCGCCGTGGCTTACGGCCTGGGCGTGCAGGGCCTCAAGCGGGGCGGCTTCGCCACAAACCTGCTCCCGCCGGAAATCGAACGAATGCGGCTGGTGCGCGCCAAGAAACCGTGGGCGCTGGCCGCGTCGGCCTTGATCATGCTGGGCTTCACGCTTCTTTTCAGCCTGGGGGATTACCGCGTGCTCCGCGCCGTCTCGACTCCTGAGTTCAAGTCGGCGGTCGACCAGGCCAACAACGTCTCCAATAAGGGCAAGGCCTTGAAGGTCGCGTTCGAGAAGGCCAAGGGCGAATGGGAAACGGAGTACAAGCAGGGCAAAGCCCTGGTCAGCGACCCCTCCGACCGCGCGATGTGGCCTCAGTTCTTAAAAATCATCAGCCGCTACTTCCCTGACCCCGTACGTGACTATGGCCTTGATGAAGATTCACCCGAGGATCAGGACGACATCGAGAAGCTGCGTGTCCACATCGACGCGATCAAGCCGGTCTGGAGAAACGACCTGAAAACGGAATGGTTCGATGAGCTTGACCCGAATTTCAAAAGGCTCATGCACCCGTACGACGCGATCAACAATCCACCGACTGGCGAGGGATGGGTGATTCAGCTCGTCTGCCATCACTACAACCCCTACCCAAAGCGCGAGCAATTGGCCCTGGGGGACGACCCGAAACGTACCGATTTCGGCCCGTATCAGTTCCTCACCGAAAAGGTGCTCAACCGGCTCAATTCGCCGTCCTTGCGTCTCTTCGGAGTAGATCACATCGCCCTGGCCTGGATGGCGGAAGATACGGAATGGACGACCGAGAAGGGAATCCAGCACAACAATCTCGCCAGCACGACGGTCCCTCTCCTTGATCGCGCATCTTCCAAAGCTGCCCCGAGCGGGGGCGGCGCGGGGTTGCCGCGAGCAGCCGGCCGGGCGGCGGTACCAGGAGTGGCGGCATGCAGGGAGGAATCGCGTGCGGTGGCATGGGGGGCATGGGCGGCGGTCCGATGAGGGGCAAGACGACGGACGCGCAGGCGAAGCCCAAGCTCAAGACCCTCACCCGTACCGACTTCTTGCTTCAGTTCGTCTGGAAACCGCCCAAGCAGGGAGACCTTCCAAAGAATGACGAAGAGCAAAAGAAGAGGATTAGCGAGCTGATTACGAAGATGAGTGAGGCCCAAAAGAACAATCCGGCGGTGAAAATTCGGTTGGAAGACCTGGAGGCGGCCTCTCTCAGAAAGTCGGACGAAATTGATTCGCAGCTCCAGAAGGCATTATCGCCGGCAGGGCCTTCGGTTGCTCCAGGGTTGGGCCAGGTGCCGCCGGGCGCCGCCGCTCCCGGCTCGCTGCCGGGCGGGCCCCCCCAGCAGGGAGGAGCACGGCCGCCGGGGCTGTGACCTCCGCCAGACCCTTTGAAGGCACTCTCGACCATGGCTCAACAAGATGTAATGGAACAAGTCAAGGAAGTTGTGCGGCAGATCATCAAGCACCGCTTCTGGATCTCCGTCAGCGCGGCGGCGCTCTTCGGGCTCATCGCTTACTTCATGGGAGCTGGTCCGGCTCAAGACGCGGCGAAGAAGGAAACCGCCGCCATCAAGAAGGCGGAGTCTGGAGTCAAGGAGTATACATCACCCGCGATCCCTACCGAGAAATGGCAGAGTCTCGCGCAGGAGAAGACGACGATCCTCACCAAAGATGTCAACGCCGCCTGGAAGACCCTGTACGATCGACAAGCCCCTTTGCTCACCTGGCCGGATTCGGTCCAGGAGCGGTTCCGTAAATGGGGACGGAAATGGCCCAATGACGTTGATCCGGGCAAGGTCACGCTGGCCCAGGTCGACTACATCGCGGCGTACAAAGACTATGTGGATATGGTTTACAAGACCTTCAAGCCGTTCGACTTCGAGACTGGCGAGGGCATCGTCGTCGCGCCCCCCAAGGAAGTATTGCTCCGGCCCGCCGTGTTTTCCGACGAACAAGTGCCCGGTCTCAGCAAGATCTGGTCGGCGCAGGAACGTCTCTGGATCCAGCGAACACTGCTGGAGGTTGTCAGAGAGGTGAACAAGAACGCGAAAGACTGGAATAGTGCCATTATCCGCCAGATTGAAGCGATCCAGGTTGGCAATCCCGACGCCCAAGATCAACGCTCTCTCGCCAAGAATGAAGAGCTTCAGGAATCCGAAACGATTCTTGCTCCAGGCGAAACACCGAGCGCCGGGTACATCGACTGGGCCTGGCCCTTCGAAACCCGGGATGTCGAAGATGGGCGGAATGGGCGGGGGCCGCGGCACCCATGCGGACGAGGATAGCGTGTACTATGTAAAGGTCGGCAACATCCAGCAATACAGGATTCTTCCCATCCAGATGACCGTTTTGGTCGACCAGGATCATGTCCAGGCTCTGTTGGTTGAGCTTGAGAATTCGCCGATGTCGATCGACGTTAAGGAATTCGAGCTGCAACGGCCCACCGTTAGAGTGATCAAGCCCGAGAAAGGCACCGCTCGCGCTGAAATGGGCGGCGGAATGATGAGGATGGGCCCCATGATGGGTGGTCGAGGCGTGACGGGCTGGGCCGGAAAGATGGCCGAATTGCGAAAGCAGTTTAGCGGAGGGATGGGAAGGGCGACGCCGAGACCGGCCGCGAATGCCGGGCGTACCGGAACCAATGTGCGAAACATCGACTTTGCTGAAAAACGCAAGAAGGAGGAAGAAAAGATTAAAGAGGCCAAGGGCCCCTCACTTTTTGATCCGTACTTCAACATTGTCGAGGTAACGGTTTACGGCCAAGCCCGCTTTTTCAAACCTCCGCCGACCGAACCGGCCGCGGGGCCGAGCCCAGGTCATACGGCGGTCGTGGCGGGCACCGTAGCGGCGCCGGCCGCGCCTGTGGGCGCGACATCGACTCCGACGCGGGGCCCGACGACGGCGGCATCGGTCGCTTCGACCCCCGTCGTCGCTCCGCGCGAAAAGCCAGCGATCCCGTCCCCCGCCGAGGCCGCGGCAAGCCGCAGGGCGGGGCGGACGGGCCAGGCAAGGCTCCCGCGCCACCAAACGAGGGCCCCGCGCCCAAAGCGGGTGGCGCCGCCGCCAGGGCGGCGAGCGAATAACTCACTCCATTCTCTAACGCGCTTCGAGGAGATGCCCGCATGCCAAACGCAAATGCGATCGTCGAACAACTCAAGGAATTCGGTCTGCGCCATGGCGAAAAAGCCGGAGTAGCCATCGCGTCGATGGCGTTTTTCGTCTGCGTCGGAATGGCGGCGAGCCAGAAGACGATCGACACTTCGCCCGAACAGATCAAGAAGGCCGCGCAGGCGTCTGAAAGTAACTTGAACCGCCCGGAAAAACGAGAAACGATCCTGGAGAGGCTGGCGGAAAAGGGAATCAAGGACAGCGACTTCTCCGAGGAAGTGGAAGAGCAAGTCAAGACGGCGCTTGTCGCCGACGAATACAAGCCCGCGAGGGAATGGGTGATTCCCGAACCTGGTGCCGGTTTAATTCGTGATACACCGACACTGATCGCGGTCACCGAGCTCTACGCCTATCCGGGACGCGGGGGGTTGCTCGTCTACGACTTGGACGAGAACGGAAACCGCATCCCCGAGACCGACAAAGACAAGGTGAAAGATACGCCAACCAGGCGCCGCCGCCGAAGGCCCCCCCTGGAGTCGGCGGAATGATGGCCGCACGGAAAAAGAAGGCAAGGAAGAACCCGGCCGATACCGCCAGGGAGGCCGCCGAAGAAGACGCGCTCAACAAGAGAAAGCTGGAAGGCAAAATGGTCGGCGGAGATAATGCCGACGACGCCGAGAAGAACGCCGAAAAGGAAGCGCACCCCGAAGCCCCGAGCAAGGAGATCACCAAGGGCTATCGCTGGGTGGTTATTACCGGGGTACTCGATCACGCCAAGCTGATCGCTAACTATTACGAAGCACTCAAGAACCCGGCGGCTCATCCCAACTATCGACGGCTGGACCTCCAACGACAGATGCTTCAGGCCGACGGTACCTGGACGAAGTGGGAGAACGTATCCGCCGACGCGCGATACAAGGTCCTCGATAATCTGCCCGAGGTCGATGAAGAGTTGACTCCGGATGATGTCCGGCCCGCCAATCTGGTGGATCCTCTTCCGTTCCTGAAAGCGGGCCTCTGGGAAAAAGTCCACATTGCTAGCCTTGTACCCAGGGAAAAGAAGGAGGTCCCCAAATCGAATCCCGCGGTGGGCAGCGGGACCATGCGTGGCACCATGATGAGGACCGCGAGCGGTATGCCGGCCGGCGGAGTGGGCGGCGGCACAACGGGAGGGAACGAAAGCGTCGGAGACTGGCGGTCGGCTGCGAACCGGGTCATGATCCGTGCATTCGACTTCACTGTGAAAGAAGACGAATCTTACCGTTATCGCGTGCGGATTGTGGTCTTCAACCCCAATAAGGGACGCGAGGACGTCAGCCCCGGGGTGAATAACAAGGCCGAGGAGCTCCAGGGGCCTTGGAGCCAGGAGACTGACGAGGTCAGCATGCCGCCCGATGTCATGCCCTATGCGAAAGGGACCTTTCCCCGGGGTTCGGCTAACGACATGAAAGTCCAGTTTCAGGTCATCCGCTTTAATCCGGTCGACGGTGTGACCGTCTACCACGATTTCGAGGCATCGCCCGGTGAACTCATTGGCGAGCCCAAAACAGCGGTGATCCCGGTCTCAGACGGATCGGGTACGAAGTCCAAACCGATCGACTTCAACAGCCATCAGATCATGCTTGATGTCTTCGCCAACAAGAGGACAGGCGGAGACGAGAAGCTTCCCCCAGGCTTCGTCGGTCCTCCCATCTCCAAACCCATCCTTGCCTTAGTCTTACGCCCTGATGGATCAGTCGTCCTCCATAACCAGATCGACGACGAGGCCAACGACGTCCGCAAGGATATCGAGGCCAACTACAAGCACGAGATTAAAGAATCCAGCAAGAAGCGGGAACGCGGAGCCGGACGCAGACGGGGACGTCGGTAATTTGCGGGGGAGAGGAAGTCGATGCGATCATGAATCGGCCCGGAATGCTAACGGAGGGTAACGATTGTCAACAAAGATGCCGAAAATAATCTGAGCAACGGTTGGGCAAAGTTTGACGGTTCGTTTCGCCGATCAATGAGATGACGGAATCGAAAGTCGTGGAATTTGTCTTGACCGGAGGGGCTCTTGAGAGTAAACAGCGTCCCATCTTCTTTCCGTTCCCGATATTCCATCTCGCGATCGCAGCTCGAGTTCACCAGGGTTAGCAATGATCTGGGTGCCGCGGCCACTCAGCCTTGGTGTTGTGCCGTGATCAACCGCGAGAGCTATTGGTCTCCCACTTGTGATGACAGAAAAAGGACCGTCGCCAGGGAAGTCGGCGGTTGTTGTCACAAGCGGCGAAAGGAGGTCGCGTTGGGAAGGCTTATAACGGTCAGCCTCATCTTGATCCTGGCCACATGGGGAAGAACCGTGGATGGTGCGGCGCCCGACGACACGGCCGTTCCGCCAAGCGCGGCGACCCGTCAGCCTCCTCCCGCCCCCCCAATCAAGTATCTCAAAGCGGGGGCGCGTCTCTTTAACGGGGCTGAGCGAAACAATCGCGAAGAAACCACCCGACAATTGGACCTCGCATCGAAGTACCTGCAGGCCGCGGACAGGTATCGCGATATGTTAGAGCCTGATGAGCAGGCTACGCTCGATGCCTATTTGAAAGAGCTGGCGAAGGCGAGGGCGGTCCTCGCCTCACAGGCGGCAGCTCCATCAGCCCCCGCGCCGGCTCCGACGCCGTCTCCATCGCCGATGCCCGCCGGGGTCGAGTCTCAGCCGTCGCCGACGCCCGCCGGGGTTGAGTCTCAGCCGTCGCCGACGCCCGCCGGGGTTGAGTCGCAGGCGTCGCCGACACCCGCCGGGGTCGAGTCTAACCCGTCGCCGACGCCCGCCGGGGTCGAGTCTAACCCGTCGCCGACGCCCGCCGGGGTTGAGTCTCAGCCGTCGCCGACGCCCGCCGGGGTTGAGTCGCAGCCGTCGCCGACGCCCGCCGGGGTGGAGTCTCAGCCGTCGCCAACGCCCGCCGGGGTTGAAGTCTCAGCCGTCATCGACACCCGCCGGGGTCGAGTCTAACCCGTCGCCGACGCCCGCCGGGGTTGAGTCTCAGCCGTCGCCGACACCCGCCGGAGTTGAGTCTCAGCCGTTGCCGACACCCGCCGGGATGGAGTCTCAGCCGTCGCCGACACCCGCCGGGGCTGGGTCTCCGCCGTCGCTCAATGTAGCCCCCGAGCCGACGGTCACGACCGCTCCGAGTCCGGCCGCGGCGAATCAACTCCCGCCGACCGTTGACACCAGGCAGAGAGGCCGGTGGTTACTGCACGAAGCGCGGGAGCAACTTCACTTAGGCAATTATGACATCGCTCAACAAAAGGTCGACGAGGCCGACGCGCTTGACGTCAAATGGGGGCTCTTTGACGACACCCCCGCCAAGGTGACCGCGGAAATCGGGAAGTTGCGCCCGAGGATTGTTTCTCCCGCCGAGAGACCAGTGGCAAATCAGCCTCACGATCGACGAACCGCGCACAACAAGCTGCGCGAGGCGCGGGCTGCGCTTTCCAGTCGCCAGTTTGAGCAAGCGGAAGCCATTGCGTTGGACGTCAAGGGTTGGGGCCTGACCTACGGCCTGTTTGAGGACAACCCGGATAAAGTCGCCGCGGCGGCGCGTGCCTTGCGACGCCGCGACAAGATCCGCAACACGCCCCCGCGTGAGCAGTCAAGCCAAGGGGTTTACGACATCCTGGTTCAGGAGTCGCGTCAGCTTATCGCAGTCGGCCAGCTTGACCAAGCCGAGGCGAAGGCACGAATGGCGCAGCGCATGAACGTGGTCCCACCGCTGACAGCAGACCGGGCTGAATCGGTTCTCCACGAGATCGCGATGGTTCGAGCTCAGAAGCAACCCCCGGCCATCGCGTCACAGCCAAACGCGGAGCCGGCCAGTGCGAAGATGGAACGCGAGGCCAACGAGCTGTTGGCCAAGGGCGATCAAGAGGCCGCCGCCGCCAAATTCTCGGAGGCCGATCGGGTTGCTACCACCGAGTCACTGGCCGCCGCCAATGGCGCCGTGGCGCCAAGTCCGGCGACTGACTCAGTGGTCCATCAGGCCGCCGCGACGGACGCGAGTTCGCCCCCAGTTTTAGTCGGCCCAGGGGAGAACGAGGCCGCCGCCCAACAACCAGGACCGGCCATGGAGCCACCACAACCCGGAACGGGCCCAACGCTCGCGCTAGGCGAGCCTGTCCCGGCTGCGTCGACTTCGGAACCGGCCGCCCCAGGGCAGGGTGCAACCCAGCCCAGTTCCAATCAAGGAGAGCCCGCCGGGGCAGCGCCCGCTCCGGAACCGGCCGCACCCGGGCAGAGTGCCGCCCAGCCTGGTTTCAACCAAGAGAAGCCTGTAGCGGGTCCGCCGGCTCCGGAACCGGCCAGCCCGAGCCAAAGTGGCACGCAGCCCGGTTCCAACCAAGGCAAGCCTGTCGCGGCGGCGCCGGCTCCGGAACCGGCCAGCCCGAGCCAAAGCGGCACGCAGCCTGGTTCCAATCAAGCGAAGCCTGTCGCGGCTCCGCCGGCGCCTGAACCGGGCAGCCCGAGCCAAAGTGGCACGCAGACCGGTTCCAACCAACGCAAGCCTGTCGCGGCGGCGCCGGCTCCGGAACCGGCCAGCCCGAGCCAAAGTGGCACGCAGCCTGGCTCCAATCAAGGAAACCCTGTCGCGGCTCCGCCCGTTGCCGAACCGGCCGCCCCCGGTCAAGGTGCCCAGCCCGGTTCCAACCAAGGCAAGCCTGTCGCGGTTGCGCCGGCCCCGGAACCGGGCAGCCCGAGCCAAAGTGGCACGCAGCCTGGCTCCAATCAAGGAAACCCTGTCGCGGCTCCGCCCGTTGCCGAACCGGCCGCCCCCGGTCAAGGTGCCACCCAGCCCGGTTCCAACCAAGGCAAGCCTGTCGCGGTCTGCGCCGGCCCCGGAACCGGCCGGCCCAAGCCAAAGTGGCGCGCAGCCTGGCTCCAATCAAGGAAACCCTGTCGCGGCTCCGCCCGCTGCGGAACCGGCCGCCCCCGGTCAAGGTGCCACCCAGCCTGGTTCCAACCAGGCCAAGCCTGGCGCGGCTCGCCCGCTCCCGAACCGGCCAGTCCGAGCCAAAGTGCCACCCAGCCCGGTTCCAATCAAGCGAAGCCTGACGCGGCTGCGCCGCTCCCGAACCGGCCAACCCTAGCCAAATTGCTACGCAGCCCGGTTCCAACCAAGGCAAGCCTGTCGCGGCTGCGCCCGCTCCCGAACCGGACGGCCCTAGCCAAAGTGCCACGCAGCCCGGTTCCAACCGTGGCGACATCCTGCTCACGGAAGCTAGGGAACTTTACAAAAATGGTAACTACCAGGCATCCAAGCAAATTGCCAACGAGGCCAAGTCTGGAAAGTTCGGTGTCGAGGCCCAGGCCGATGAGCTGATCGCGCAGATCGCGCTTGCCGAGCAGGCAGGGGCACTGAGCCTCTACGAAGCGGCACTGGCGGCACTGCGTACTGGTGACAACAACCACGCGCGAGCCCTCCTGGCCGAAGTGGCCGCCGCGGGCGACTCGCTGGATGAAAGCCTGAGAGCAAAGGTTGAAAATCTCCTCCAGAAGCTCTCCACCAATGAAAAAGGCAAGGGGGACGGGAAGTCGGTTACGCACATCGCCCAGGATGCCGAGTCGTTGGCGGCGCAAAAACTCAACGCTGAGGTTGGCACCAAAATCGCCGAGGGCCGGCGCCTCCACGACACCGATCCTGAAAAAGCCATCGCGATTTATGAGAAGACTGCTCAGGCGGTGCAGGCGGCGGGGCTTTCTCCGGACCTGACGCGACCAATGGTCCGGCGGCTGGAAGTGGCGATCGAGCTGGCCACGAAAGATAAGGTGGTGTTCGAAGCCAAGATGAAGGACAAACAGCTCCGCGCCGAGATCGAAATGAAACGGCTCCGCATCCTTGAAGCCGACAAGGCGAAAAAGATGCGAATGAAAGATTTGATGGATAAAGCCATGGCCGCCTACGCCCAGGGCGATTATGTCGCATGCGAGGCGTTCGCCAAGCGAGCCATGGAAGTCGATCCCAATGAGCTCGCCGCCACGATGCTGGTGTACAAGGCCAAGACGGAACGGCGCTTCAAGCAAGACATCCAGAACAGGAATGCCAAGGAAGAAGGTGTTGTCACGGCGTTTCAGGGTGTCGACATGGCGGCGATCGCCGATCCGGAAGTACAACTCCGAGATATCAGTTACGCCAAGAACTTCAAGGACCTGACCAAAGCTCGACTGGCGATGAACGCTAAGCTCGAGCCCAGAAAAGACCCTAAGGTTTTGGCAATCGAAGCCAAGCTCAAAGAACTCATCTCGATGAACATGGACAAGCAGCCCCTGAGCGAGGTCGTCACCTTCCTGACCAACTATACCGGGTTGAACATCGTGCTTGACCCCAAGGCACTGGCCGACGAAGGTCTGTCCGCCGCGTCGCCGGTGAGCCTGGTCGTCCGAGACGTAAAGCTCAAGACGGCGCTCAAGCTGATGCTCCAGCCGCTCGGCCTGACCTACAAGCTCGAGGACGACGTGATCTTGATCACCAGCCCGCTGGCGACCCAGGCACAGACCTATACACACACGTACTATGTCGGCGACCTGGTGCTGCCGGCGGATCACGGGCCTCAATCTCTATTGCCCCACATGACGCTTAACAAGGAGCAGAGCCCGCAGCACGATCCCAACGCCGGCTTCGGGCCAACAACGGACCCGATGCAACCAGCCGGCTTCAGCGGCGTCCGCACCGCCACGGGCGAACGCCCCAACGTCGACATGACGCCGATCATTCAGTTGATTACGACTTCAATCGCTCCGGGCACATGGAAGCTGCAAGACGGCCAGGACGGATCGGCCTACGGATTGGGCGGCGGCTTCGGCGGTGATGCCGGCGGTATTGACCAGCAGCGACAGCCTGGCGCGATCGTTCCGTTCTACCTCAGCATTAGCTTGATCATCAAGCACACGGCGGAAGTTCACGATCAGGTCGCCGACTTGCTCCGCCAGCTTCGCCGGCTCACGGACCTTCAGGTTTCGATCGAAGTCCGGTTCATCACCGTCAGCGACACGTTCTTCGAGTTCATTGGGGTCGACTTCGACTTCGAGATCCAGTCCGACTCGGTCGGTAAACACAGTACGTTCGCGACCGTAGCAAACACCAGCTCAAGCTCGACCACCTCAACCTCGACCAGCTCGAGTTCGTCGACAAGCGGCACGAGCACCACGAGCACCAGCACGTCGACGAGCAGCAGTAGTTCAACTTCCGGCACCTCCACGAGCACCAGCTCGTCGACCGGCAGTTCGACTTCGACGAGCAGTTCGAGCTCGACGGGTAGCTCTTCGACGGGTGCACCGGCCTCTTACACCGTTAGTAATATCCTTGATCACTCGTTACCCAACACTCAGCCGGTCATTGTTGGATTGTCTACGCCCGGCTTGAACGGTTACTCTTCCAACCTGGCTCTTCCCTACACCGGACCGACGTCGAGCTCGGTTGCCCCCTCGCAATACACGTCGGGTACAGGAGCAACGTTCGGAATCGCATTCCTGAGCGATCTGGAGGTTTTTCTCTACCTGACGGCTGCCCAGGGCGACTCGCGGGCGAACGTGCTCCAGGCCCCCAAGGTGACCACCATGAACGGTGCGGCGGCAACCGTCATGAGCACGCAGACGACGTATTACGTCCAGTCGCTCACGCCGATCATCGGTCCCGGCGCGGTGGCATACACGCCGAATATCGCGCCCCTCAACCAAGGTCCGATCCTGATGGTGACACCCGTCGTCTCGGCCGACCGTCGCTATGTGCGAATGACGCTCAGCCCGCAATTCATTTCAAACGCCACTTTGCAGACTTTCGCATTCCCGTCGCTCGCGGCCGTCGGCGGCAGCGGACTTGGCGGTGCGGCGGCGGTCGTCGCACCCACGATCCAGCTCCCCAATTTCACCCTGTTCACGGTCAGCACGACCGTGACGGTCCCCGACGGCGGCACGGTCTTGATGGGTGGCGTCAAGACAATGAACGAGACTCGCACAGAGAATGGTGTACCGGTCTTGTCCAAGATACCGATGATCGACCGCCTCTTCCGCAATATCGGCATCGGACGCACGACAAGCAGCTTGATGCTAATGGTGACGCCGCGAATTATCATTCTCGAGGAAGAAGAGCAAGCCCTCGGGATTCCGTCTGTTGCCTTCTAATCCGGCGCAATCCATCGATCCAGTTGCATCAATTTGTTTCAAAGGCTCGAGGGCCGCTGAGTTCCATTCCGGCGGCCTTTTTTCCGCGCGAGAGTGTTCCATCGGCGCGGACCATCCGGCTTCTGCGCGACCACCTCCTTGATCATCTGGCGGGTTTTCGGGATGCTACATGAGAAACACGGGTACGTTCCGATTCCTCCGCAAACGAGTGCGCCATGTATGCCTGCTTGGTTCTGGCCTTGGTCCTGGGTGTTCCAGGCATCTCGCCCCCCGAGGATGGCGCAAGGCCCCCTGTGGAAGTGCTCAAGCCCGAGTCCTCCTGGAAAAGCCTGGGACGAAATCTGTGGTTCGACCCCAAGGTAAGGAAGTTGGTCTTGCGGGCCCGTGTCGTCTTGCGCGAGGGTTACCTCGAGCACTTCATGTGCTCCAAAGGGACCAAGGAGCATGAGGCGATCCTGGCCACCGACGCTGTTCCGCACCTGATTCATGCTGGGTTGCTTCTCACGGGGGCAAAGCCCGGTCATACGGGTGCGCTTCGTCCCCCAGTTCGAGCCTCCGACCGGCTCGCCCATCGCGATCGAGCTGCAATGGAAGCAAGACGGTCAGGTCCACAAATCGGATGCTCGCAATTGGGTCAAAGACGAGAAGGCGAAGGCGCCTCTCGCGACCGACTGGGTTTTCGCTGGCAGCGAATTCTACACAGACCCCGCCACGAGAAAGGAGCGTTATGCCGCGGACGAGGGCGATCTGATCACCGTGGCCAACTTCGGCAGCGCGATCCTCGACCTGCCCATGGCGAGTTCCGCCGCCGATGCCGACCGTGTGTTTGCCACGTACACGCAAAGGATTCCCCCCGTGGGCACTGAAGTCTTCGTGACACTGGGCCCGCGTCCGGAAAAGGTCAACGAGAGGCCGGGCTCCCGCCCGGCTCCAAGGCGATGAATCATGACGCACTCAGTCGGTTCGAAGCGCGCACCAAAAGCCCGCCGGGTGAAACTGCGCATCAGATGGCGGGTTTTTCAATTTTTCCCATTCGTCCCGCGTCCAGATTAGGAGCTTCGTACGATATCCGTTGATCCACCAGAACGATGCGGGTTCCTCCGCTACCGGCACTTCGCGAAGGCGGAAGTCGGTCTGCAACTTCGCGGAATGACGAAATGTCCGTATCGCATGCATTTGATTTTTCTCCTAAGAACGGCTACCCCGCTCCTCCACCCGACGACGCTCGTGCCTGGCTTCGGCACGCACCCGCCCGCCCGCATTCGTCGCACTTTTTAGTGTCGCTATGTAATACGTTTTCCTGGGAGCGGTTCGGTCTGTTCAGCCACGCCAACCCTACTAATCGGCCTTTTAATGCCAAAAGATTGCTCTTTTCGAGAAGTTGTAAGCGATTTGTTGGCGTTATTTAGGCGTCTCGTGAGTGATTTGGCAACACCATGCCATCATCAACCTTTTTCAGACAAATCGCGAAACTTCTTCCCCTGACGGCGAGTAAGGCAGGTGACTGTGGACGAAGCTGAACTGGTAGTCACTGACGGGTTGACGAAATTATACAAGAATGTGCTTGCGCTTGATTCTTTGTCGTTGGCAGTGCGTCGTGGTGAAGTTTTTGGATTACTTGGTCCCAACGGCTCGGGCAAGACCACCACGATCCGACTCTTGCTGGGCCTGCTGCGGCCGACAGCCGGTTGGGCGCGGGTGGCTGGGTTTGACTGCTGGCGGAACAGTCTGGACGTTCGTCGGGTCGTTTCTTATCTGCCGGGCGAGTTGAGGATGTATGGCGCGTTGTCGGGCTTGGGCACGCTCAAGCTGCTTTGCGATCTGCGGGACGGGGCCGGTCTTGATCGTGCCGTGGCCATCGCCGAACGAATCATGAAGCTGAACCTCAGGCGGAAGCTGCGAACGTACTCCACGGGGATGAAGCAGAAGCTGGCGCTGGCCCAAGTGTTTTCCGACCCGGTCGACACTCTGATCCTGGATGAGCCCACGTCCGCTCTGGACCCGTCGGCGCGGTCGATCGTGATGGGGTTGGTGCAAGAGGCGCGATCCCAAGGCCAGAGCGTGATCTTTTCCGGGCATGTGCTGGCGGAAGTCGAGCAGGTTTCCGATCGGGTGGCGATCATGCGCAAAGGAAGGCTGATGCACGTCGAGAACATGCACGAGCGCAGGCTGCTGCGTATGCTCTTAATACGGTTCGGTGGGGGCATCGAGCCCATGATTCCGGCAGACCTTGAGTTGGTGGTACGCGAGCGGAACGGAGATACTTTATTGCTGGAACACCGGGGCGAACTAGCGTCGCTTTTGCTTTGGCTTGGCTCAGTCCGCGTGGACGACATTGCCATCGGCACGGAGGACTTGCGCAGCCTTTACGACCAGTTCCACGGGCTCAACGTTCCTGATGAGGAGGCTCCCGTATGAGGCCGTTTTGGCTAGTGATCTTCCGCGCCGGCAATGTCGGTCAGGATGGCGTAATCGTCATCCTCCTTCACCAGACCCATCGCCACTCCGGCAACTGCGCCCTTCAATTTGATACCGGAATCGTAGAGCGCCAGGCTTGCTCCGCACACTGAAGCCATCGACGACGATCTGTTCGACTCCAGAATGTCGCTGACGATGCGCATCGAATACGGCGACTCATCGGCGCTCGGCAACCGCGCTGAGGGCGCGCTCCGCCAGTGCCCCGTGGCCCACTTCGCGCCGGCCCACGCCGGTCATCGTCCTGTTTCACCAACGCTGAATGGCGGAAAGTTGTAGTGCAGCATGAAGTTCTTACGCTGCTCGCCCTCGTAGCTCTCCAGCCTCTGCCCGTCGTCGGCCGTCCCAATGTCGCTGTCACCAGCGCCTGCGTTTCGCCGCGCGTGAACAGAGCCGATCCGTGCGTCCGTGGCAGTACGCCCATCTCGATCGTGATCTGCCGGATCTCGTCGAATGCGCGGTGGGCCGAATGCGCTCCTTCGTCACCTGCTCGCGGAAGTTAAGACTTCAAGGTGCGGCGATGATGGTG
>CAWHKI010000219.1:0-37375 GCA_963829765.1 uncultured Isosphaeraceae bacterium
CAACGGCCCAACACAGAGCTAGCACGGAGATCGGGAGACGGAGCTCCCTCCTACAGTTCGTGTAGGAGGCGGCTCTGTCCGCCGATCTTTCTAGCCGGTTATCGGGTCATTGCTTTTTTTGGTCATGTGGTAGCTCCGTTTGGTCACCGACCAAAGTTCATCAGTTCGACGACGAGGATCTCGCATGGTACGCCCGTGAGCGTGACCCCGGGTTTCTCGAATCACTGGCAAAAGCTCGCCAACAAGTCGAAGAGGGGAAGACGGTGAGCCAAGAGGACTTGAAGCGCGACTTCGGTCTCGAATAAGGCCCTACCGCCATTCTGCGCGGCGTCCTTTCCGCGCGGAACGGTCGTTGTCTGACACAGCAGGTCGCACGGTACTCACAAGACCGGTTGCTTGACCCGCTTGCGAGCCGTTGCTTTTGGCCGTGCCGCCGGTGCACCGGTCGCAGCCGCCGCAGTGGTTTTGGGTGTTTTCCCGTTCGCAACGGCTGCTTCCGCAGATTTCTTCGAGGCCTTTACGGCCTGCTTAGGCTTTTTCTTGGATGCCGTCTTGACGACCGACACGCGAGTTTTTTTGGCGCCGTAGCGGTAATCGCCGGCGGAGCGGGCTCGGCGGGAGTCGCCACGTCGGCCATCTCGATCCCGAAGACGTCCGCAAGGTCTCCGACCGCGATGGTCTTCTTGCCTCGAGACTTGCCGGCACCGACAACGGGTGCGCTATCGACGGCGCCCGCGATCAGCTCAAGGTGATCAACCTTGCGAAGCAGGAACAAGAGCTCGGGCTTGTCGTCAAGACGCGCACCCACGCCATACATCACCGCGGCGACGTGCTTGCACATACCCGCCCAGTCGGGGCAGGAACACTTCATCTTGATTTCAGCCGGCTTTGGGAACAGACCGTCGCCGCGCTGGGTGACAACGTCCATGACGCTCTTCGAGAGCCGTCCTTGCAAGAGCTCGACCAGCGAACCGATCTGGCCCGCGCACTGACTCTTGACGCATTTCCAATGCGGGTCGGGCAGGGATGCGATCGTGATCTCGACCGAGTAGAGCTCGGAGCCGCTGACCCGGGCCGAGATCCTGCCCGGTTGAATCTCGAGATGAACAACTGATCCGTTGCGTACATAAGTGCGGCCGCGCGGCAGGCGGTTCTCGAAGTCGCTGTACGACTCGAGGTTCTCGCACCATGCTTTGCCCCAGAATGTCTTGGCGATCATGCGGCCGTTGATATTGATCGGCTGCACGACAAGGCCCTTTTTTCGCATCTTTTCCAGCTCGCGCTGGGCCTCGCGGCGTCGCTGGGCGACGGGAACGTAGGGCTTGAATCCGTAGTAACCCCAACCCATCCAAGACTCCTTTCTCGTGATGCGTCTTCAGGTATCAAGTGCCTTGTGGATGTCGAGCTTCACGAAATCGAGCAGCTCGGCGTTGCTCATCTCGGTGAGCAGCGTTTCGGCGCCATCGATCACTTCGCCGGCAAGAGACGACTTTTCGGCGAGCATCGCATCGATTTTCTCCTCGATGGTTCCACGACAGACAAATTTATGTACCAGGACATTCCGTTTTTGTCCAATACGGAACGCTCGATCAGTCGCCTGGTTTTCGACCGCGGGGTTCCACCACCGGTCGAAGTGGATCACCTGGCAGGCAGCCGTGAGGTTCAGTCCGGTCCCGCCAGCCTTGAGCGAGAGGACGAAGAAAGGCGGCCCATCGTCGCGCTGAAAGCTCTCGACAAGCCGTTGCCGCTGGGCGACCGCGGTCCCGCCGTGAAGCACGAGCCCAGGCCGCCCGAAAACGCCCTGGAGAAACTGGGCGAGCGGGCCGGTGATCTCGCGAAACTGGGTGAAAACAAGGGCCTTTTCCTGGCGCTCGCTCAAGCTCCTCGCAGAGCGCACGCAAGCGCTGAAACTTGCCGCTCTTTCCGGCGCGTAGTCGCCCGTGCCGGCCAGTTGGTCGGGGTGGTTGCAGATTTGCTTGAGCTTCATGAGCTGGGCCAGGACGACCCCTCGACGCTGCATGCCGTCGGCATCCTCGAGTTTCTCTGCGAGATCGCGTACGGCCTGCTCGATAGAGGGCGGCCTGCTCGCGGCTCAGCGTGCAAAAGGCCGACATCTCGACCTTTTCGGGCAAGTCGGCGATCACTCGCTTGTCGGTCTTGAGCCGGCGCAGGATGTAAGGTCCGACAAGGGTCCGGAGGGGCTGGTACGACGAGCTGGCCTCCATTTGCTTGACCAGGCTGGCAAACGCCTTGGCACCGCCCAAAAGGCCCGGGGTTCAGAAAATCGAACAGCGACCAGAGATCGGACAGGCGATTCTCGACCGGCGTGCCCGTCATGGCGACACGGGCCGCCGCCTTCAGCTCCTTGACGGTCCGCGATTGCCGCGTGCCCGAGTTCTTGATCGCCTGGGCTTCGTCGAGGATGACGAGGTCCCAGTCGCGTTGTCGCAGCCATTCGGTGCGCGATAACATCCCGTAGGTCGTGATCAGTAGATCGAGTCCTCGAACGTCTTGTTCGTCGATCGGGCGCTTGCTGGTCGTGTTCTCGGATGGGTGCGCGATCAGGAACGAGAGCGTGGGTGCGAACCGATCGAGCTCCGCCTTCCAGTTCGCCAGGAGCGAGGCCGGCACGACGAGAAGACTCGGCCTGTTCCGATCGGGGCCATGAGTCGCGGCTGGTACTTGCGATGCAGCAACAGCCCGATCACCTGCACCGTTTTGCCCAGGCCCATGTCATCGGCTAGGCAAGCGCCCAGCCCCAAATCCGGTCACAAACTTCAGCCAGCTCACTCCCGTTTGCTGATAGTGCCGAAGCTGGGCGCGCAGATCCGGGCGGATCGGCGCTCGCGAGCGATTCGGGCGAGCGGAGCTTGCGCAGCGTCTCTTCGAGCGCGGTCCCGGCGGTCAATCCGATCCAATCCCGATCTTGGACATTGGAATCCGCCCCGTCTTGCTTTCGCGGCACTCCGGCAAGGAGCCGCATGCCTTCATAAAACGACAGGCCGCTTTCCGGGTCTCACGCTCGACTTTCTTCCAGTGCTCGAGCGCCTCACCCAGCTTGTCGCGGTCGACTTCGACCCACTTCCCCTTGAGCGCGACCAGGCCGCCGACCGACTGGAGGAGCCGTTCGATTTCGGCCTCGGTCAGCGGCTCGCCGTCGAGCGATCACGTTGACCGAGAAATCAAGCAAGGCGTCCACGTCGAGCGTCGTCCCCTTGCGAGCCATCGATCTTGACGTTGACCACCGGGCGAGGCGGGTGACTCGGTTTCCACCAGTCGGGCACCCGGACGACCAGGCCGCTCTCCTCGAAGATCGGGATGTCTTGCAAGAAACGGTACGCCTCGCGAGGCGACCAGGCCAGCGGATGATAAATCTCGCCCGAATCGACCATCTCTTTGATGAGCGGGCTGCGCTCGGTCGCGCACTGGATCGGTGCCAAAAGCGAAAGGAGCCCGCTCCGATTTTTTGCCCCGGCGTATTCCTGCAAAGCCTTGCCCAAGGGCTCGTGCTGCGCCCGGCCCTGGGCCGACAGCTTGGGAATATAGGTCGCCAAGAATGCGAAGGGGTGGTCGGGGTCGCGCTTGTTCTCGGCCAGGTGCAGCGTCACGCGGCCCACGAGCCGCCACTGCGGGCTGCGCTCGCTCAGGTAGGCTTGTACGCCGCCCGCGTGGTGCTCGATCTCGTTGCGGACGAGCGTGTCGAGCTCCGACCACCACGCCGATAGCACCTCGTGGCTCAGGTACTCACACCCCTGCATAGGGGGTGCCTGCAACACCTGAAATGCCAGGTCGGTTTCGGAGGGAGGTACAATCGGCGGCGGCGGGCCGTTCTCTCCGTCTGTCGGTAGCTTACAGAGCCGGGTCAGATAGAGACGGGCGAAGTCACGCGCATAGGCGAATGGCGGCGGCAAGCTGGACTGAAGCTCGGTCGTCGCAAGGTGCAGGAGACCGCGCGCCGAGCCGTCGGTGAAAGCCGCATGGATTCGTTTCCCAGCCGGGCCCTCCAGGGCAGTGCCATCCGGGCCGGCGGCCTCTCGAGCGTGGAGATGGCCCTGGGGCGATAAGAAAAGCTCAACCGGCATGATTCACTTGGCGTCCGTACCCAGAGAAAAGCGTCGCGATCCCTGTTTGAAAATCAGTCTCCCTGCACATTATGATCAAGAGCCAGCGCTCGCGACAATGCTGCCGAGCCAACGCGAGTTCGCGGGCATCCGTCGCCCCAGACGGCTTAGTCGCTTTGAGGATTGCCCATGCCCTCGCCATTTCCTGGAATGGACCCGTACCCGGAGACTCCGGAGATCTTTCCGGACTTTTACGATAGTGTAATCACGTATCGATTATCACGTCTCGGTTCGTTGCTTTGACGTCCCGGAGACGTTTTTCGTTTACCCGATCCACCTGGAGGAAAACCTGCCCGTCATTGCCATTCCGCTCCTGCCTGGTGATGATTCTGTGACGCTCGACCTCCAAGCGGTCTTTGACCGGTGTTACGACGCCGCACGTTACTCGCGTGAGGTGCGTTACGGAGGATTCAATCGTTCCCGCGCTTACGCCCGATCAGGCGGCGTGGGCCCGCACGATCGTACCGGCGGCTCAATAGCGGTTTCAGACTACTTGGCCGCTTTCTTGTACTTGTCGAGACGCTCCTTCATCTCTCCCAAGGCACTCTCGTATGGGCTTCCCTTGGCAAGGCGCACTGCACGCTCCTGAGTCTCGACGGCCTTGGCCGTATTGCCGGAGTCAAAGTAGGCCTTGGCCAGTGTGTCGGCGATTGCGGCGTCCTTGGCGTTGGCTTTCTCATCGGCGCTGCGAGCGGTCTCGACGGCGAATTCGATCAGTTTCGCGCTGGGTTTGATTCCGGCATCGGGATCGACGATCGCCCAAGCCACCCTATTTAAGCCTTGTGCCTGCTTGCTCAGATCGGACTTGGCGAGCTTTTCCGCATAATCGAGGGCCCTGTCCTGCTCCTCGAGTTTGATCAGGGCCGTCAGTTTCAGCGGACCAGCCATCATCTCCGACGACGGAACTTCACTGATCACCTCGTCAATTACCGTCACTAGTTTTTTCGGATCACCCGCCTTGAATGCGGCGCAAGCTTGGACTGAACCTTCGTCATCTTGGCACGCATTTCCATCGCCTTATGCAGCTCTTCCTTGGCCTCCTTCAGGTCCCAGGTGCCCGCGATAATCTTCTCGAGAGGCTTATCGATCGCCATCGGGTGCCCGATCCAGGCGATCTTACCTTCTTTGTCGACGATAAAAGCGGCAGGGATTCCGTTCTGGCCGGCGGCGACCATCCAGGTTTTGGCCATGGCCCCCTCGCTTCCCTTTTCCTTTTCGGGAACGGAATCGATGGCGACCCGGTAAGCTATCTTTTCTCCCATCTCCTCAACAAACGGCATTACCTTCTTTTGATCTTGCTCCCAGACACTGACCCCAATGAAGGTGACGCTGGGATTCTTTTTCTGAAGCTCGCTAAGATGGGGAATGCTCGCTTTGCAAGGTCCGCACCACGTCGCCCAGAATTCCACCACGTAATTCTTACCGTGCTCGAATTCGCTGACCGGCTCGCCTTTGACAAACGACTTGACCTCCAGCTTGGGAGCCGGGTCGCCTAGTCCCAGGCTCTGAGCCTGGACAGTGATTGCGGAAGCGCCCATCATCAACGCCACGGACAGGATGATTTTCAGCTTGCTCATCATCGCATTGCTCCTCGAGAAGATTGTAGGCATCACTGTAGTCTGCTGTTCGTCGGCCGCCCGCGGTCGGGAATCATGAGGCCCCATGATTCTAACCCTGGCGCCGACTTGGTCACAAGCCCATGCGGATTTGATTGATCCGCGTCGCTCAATATGCGCACTGATGCCTTCAGCGCTCGAACGACAACCTGGCTCCCTGGTTGTCGGCTCGCGTCAAGTAAACGGAGTGGGAGTCCAGACTGAATCGCTGGCGCACTCGCTCAGCGTGCATTGCGAGTTCCTGCTCGGGGAGCGACGAAAAGGCATAGAGAGTTGGCCCCCATGAGCTCTGGCCAACGCCGACAAACCCGAGGTCTCGGAGCTCGGCGACGATCCGTGACGCCTGAGCCGTGGCGTAAGTCCCTCCCTGTGCCGGTGCGAAACAGGCTCCCACGTGTGCTTGCAGTTCATCGACTGCCGCGCCAAAGGCAACAAGATCTCGCTCAATGACGGCGGGGAGGATCTCGAGGAGGACCAGGCGGCAAAGCGAGTCAGTAACGGCTTGCGTGAAGGGGGGCAGGGTGGCGAAGGCTCGATGCTCATCCGGCCCATGCAGGCCGCTCTTGCCGGGGGGCCGCACAATGAGAATTGACCAATCCTCTGGAAACGAGAGGCGGGCGACCAGCGGAGGGATGTCGGCCTCATGTCGTCTTCCGCCGTCGACGATCAAACCCCCGTGATGAAACCCATGCAGCCCAATTCCCGACCGCCGGCCCCGCCCCGTCCATCGCGCAAGCTCAACAGCCGTTAAGCTGCCCATGCCAGCCAGTTGAAAAACCGCTTGGGCGACCGCCAGGCAAAGCTGAGTGCCGACTCCCAGGCCAATATGTTCCGGCGGGGCGCTGGCGGCCCGGATATGCGGCGGGCGACAAACTCTTGCCGGCCTCGCTCATTTTTTTTTCAAGGTGATCGAGGAGCTGTTGGATTCGTGCGACGTACGAGCCCTCAATGAGCCACGACGACGCGGGCTCGACCAAGAGATCGATCCCCGGCGAATCGATCATCAAACCGACGCCGCCGAATTGACGACCCGCCTGAGGTCCCCAGCCCAGGAGCCCGAAATGCAAACGGCTCGGAGTACGAATGCGGATGCCGGGGATTGTCATTGCGGCGATCGACTCGGATCTGAAGGAACACGACGGAGCTCAGCGATTTCACGTATGTGGCGGTGCAACAGGGTGAAGGCCGCCCGCTCTCGAGGGCCCCCGGTCTTGTCGACCACAACGGCCAGCTTGCGAAAATCGGCGAGCATCTCCTCTATCGGGAGCCAGTCGGCGCGAGTCGCCAGGATGGCCGCCTCGACCACGGCGTGCTTGGCGCGATTGAACCCGAAGAAATCACGGAGCCGACCCTGGGCGACGGTCTCGACAACAATCGCGGTCCGCTCCTCGCGGTCATCGAGCTCGACGACCCGGAACTCGTAGTACCGGCACGCGTCGGTGAGGACCTGGCCCGAGATCGCAACGGCCGCTCGAGTGGCGGGGGCCAGCGAAGGTGCATGGCCGATCGCCGTCTGGGCCATAAGCAGGACGTCGTCCGTAACGTGAAAGACGCCCTCTCCTCGCACCTTAAGGTTTTGATAGGTGGTCGAGGTGTGAAACGGACGCAAAACGAACCGCGCCATGCTCAGATCGGGATCGACCAAAGGCCCCATCGGCGCGACATTGAGCACGTGGTCGAGGTCCAGCGTTGTCACGATCCCTTCAAGAATCACGCCTTTGCCCCGTCTGTGCCCTCGCTATCAATAGCTTCGGTCGGGGAACGTTCCGCTGCCGCTTGGCTCCCGCCGCCGCGAGCGCTCCCTCTGGCGCGAGAAGTGACTGACTTCCGGTTCTGTCAAAAACCCCCAGTCCAGCGCTTGATCCTGGCGATAGCTCTTGCTCAAAGTCAAGGCGGTTTTCGCCTTCATCAGCTCGTACCCGAGGTAAAACGCATGGCTGGCCTCGGTGACGCCCATTTGTTCAAAAAGCACGAAGGGATCGGGATCGTGGAGAAGCCGCGCGTTGTTGAGGGCGTAGATCACGCCGTTCTCGGCGAAGATTCGCCAGTTGGGGTCGCGAATTCGCCGCTGAAGCTCGGCCAGGTTGTCGCCGCCGAAATCAACGACCTTCGGATCGCGCAACGCGACAAGACGGGGCTCGATGTGCTTGGGCAGCGTATGGTTCGTCACCGCATGATGAACCAGCCGGCGCGCCAGATCAAGCTCTTTCACCGATGATCGCGCCCAATTGATGACGGCTGTTGTCAGGACGCTCTGGATTTTCAGCTCCTGACACAGCCCAGCCAGGAGCGTGTTGACGCCGGCCGAATCGACGTCGGTGAGCTCGGTCAGGTTGCCGACCCCCATCATCATCGCCGCGTCAGGGTAACGGTGCCGAACCTCGAAAAACCGTTCGAGCGAGGCCGCGAATCCAAAACCGATGGGTTCGAGAATCGGATCGATGCGAAACGGCACGCCCGCGCTGGCGAGGAACTCGATCGTCTGATCAAGCCCGTCGAGCGACCCTGGCTGGTCCGGGATCGCGACGACCTCAACCCCCCAGTCTCGGGCCATGGACCGGTTATCGCGGTTCACGCTCAAGACCAACTCGGCTCCGGCGGACACCGCCAGCGCGACCTCTGCCGGGTCGAAGCTATCAATCGAGACCCGCAGGCCCTTGTCCCGAAGAGCGGCCACGGCGTCGCCAACGTGAGCCCAGGTCGTCCCGGGGTCGCAGCCCAGATCGATCAAGTCCGCTCCTTGCGATCGGAACCGCTCGGCAAGTTTGCACTGCTCCTCTAACGTAAGCTGGGGAGCGTGGTTGATCTCAGCTAAGATTTCGATGTCATACCCACCATAGCCGATGTTTTTTCCTGACCCTTGCCCAAAGTAGCCCGGCAGGTCGCGAAGGTCTTCCGGTCCGCGTTCGACCACGGAGCCATGCGCCTTTTCCACGATCGGGCGTGAGATCCCCCCGGCAGTTTCCGGGCAGGATCACACGTTCGACACCCTCGGGAACCTCAAGGTGGCGGACAACCCACCGAGGCGTCATGAGCGCGGCCACCGAGATCGGCAGCATGGCAACCTCGGCCGTGAAATCGGCACAGGGAGCGAGTTCGTCGAGCACGTGTCGCAGTGCGAATTCGGCGAGGCGGCCAGTCACAAAAAGATACCGGGGACGATCAGCGCTGTTCTCGTGATCCACGCCCGCCCCTTCTTCTAGCGCACGAACCGCCGTTGACGCGAAGAATCTGCCCCGTGACAAAGGCCGCCGCGGGGCTGACCAAAAAGCACGCGACTTGGGCGACATCATCGGGCGTGCCCCAGCGGGCCAGGGGGGTCTCTTTGAGCACGCGGTCATGCCATGGTGCTGAAGCGCCCGCGCCCCATGCCGTCTTGATCCAACCCGGTGCGAGGGCATTGACCCGAACCGCCGGTGCCAGGCTCAGCGCCAGGCTGCGAGTGAACGACATGATGGCACCCTTGGTCGCGGCGAACAGTTCGCCCGAGTCGCCCTCCATACCGGTTTCGGCCTGATCCCAACCCATGGTGACGATTGCACCGGAGCCCTGGTCGGCCATGCGCCTGCCGACCGCGCGGCACAAGCCGGATCGTCGCGGCGACGTCGACCGACCAGAGCAGGTCGAGCTTGGCGTCAAACGGCAGTTGGGCGGCCGCACCGGTCAACGTGTCGGCACCGGCGATATGCAGCCAGGCGTCAAGGCCGCCCCAAAGATGTCCAGGCATCGTGGACCAGACCGATCACCGGCGGCCCGGTCGGCGAGATCGGCCATCAGCACCGCAGCGCGGACGCCTTTTGCCGTCGACCTCGGCCGCAATCGCTTCGGCGCTGTTCGCGCGATGACCGTCCATGAACAATCACGTCGGCGCCGGCACTGGCGAGCGCAAGGACCACGGCGCGGCCGATCCCGGACGTCGACCCCAAGACAGCCACCCGGGTTCCTCGCAGTTCGAAGATGGATCGGTTGGCGGTCATCGTGCTCAACACCTGGTCGCGGCGGGCCGTTCGAAAATCGGGGGGATCACATGAGCTTTAGCCACCGGCAAGTTATCGCATTCTGACACCTCGCGGTTTCCTCAGCAAGGGAAGGCGTGGCGACGGCGAACAGCACCAGTTAGAAGTTGAAGCATCGCTGGCGATGCGTTCGCAACGATCTGCCGTTCAAACCAGGCCGCGACAAGGGACCGGAGCTGATTCCGCCGCTCGTTCCGAGGCTTAAACCGGTCGCACATGCAGCTCCTTGAGCTGCCTGGGCTCGACGGTCCCGGGCGCCCCGGTCATGAGATCGGTCCCCTTGGCCGTCTTGGGGAAGGCAATGCAATCCCGGATGTTGCTCAGTCCGGAATATAGCATCGCGAGGCGGTCAAAGCCCAAGGCGATGCCGCCGTGCGGCGGGGCGCCGTTGCGCAATGCGCTCAGCAGGAACCCAAACTTCTCCTGCGCCTCTTCCGGTGTCAGGCCCAACAAGCTGAAAATCTTGGACTGGATGACCGAGTCATGGCAACGGATGGTTCCCCCTCCGCATTCCTCTCCATTAACGACCAAATCATAGGCCTGGGCCCGCACCTTCGCCGGCTCGGAATCGAGCAAATGCATGTCTTCAAAGAGCGGCATCGTGAACGGATGGTGCTCCGCAACGAACCGCTTTTCGTCGGCATCCCAACCAAAGAGAGGGAACCGGACAACCCACGAGTAATGGAACGATTTCGGATCGTAAAGTTCGAGCTCGGCCGCCAGCCGCGACCGTAGGCTGGAGAGCGCCAGGCTGCTGATCGCCTGCGTGCCGGCGACGATCAAGATCAAGTCGCCCGGTTTGGCTTCGAAGACAGCGCGAAGCTGTTGCTGCACGCCGGGCGAGAAGAACTTGGCGGTCGGCCCGGTCAGCGTATCGGGCTCGACCTTGAGCCAGATCAGGCCCTTGGCACCCATGCCGCCGATGTACTCGGTCAGGCCATCAAGGTCTTTGCGGCTATAACGTGCCCCTCCGCCCGGCGAGCAGATGCCTCGAATTCGGTGCGCCGATTCCTTGGCCTGCTTGAAGACTTTGAATTCGGTCTGTTCGGCAATGGCACTGACGTCCTTGAGCTCGAGACCGTAGCGCAGGTCGGGGCGATCGCTGCCGAACCGCTCCATGACGTCGTGATAATCGAGCCGGGGCAAGGGAGCTCGAGCTCCTCACCGCCAAACTCCTTGGCCATTGCGGCGACCAGGATTTCCAGGGTTGACGTCACGTCGTGGTCGTCGACGAACGACATTTCGACGTCGAGCTGCGTGAACTCGGGCTGCCGGTTGGCACGCAGGTCTTCATCGCGGAAACAGCGGCGATCTGGAAATAGCGATCGAACCCCGAGACCATCAAAAGTTGCTTGTAAATCTGAGGCGACTGGGGCAAGGCATAGAAATGGCCTGGATGAATCCGGCTGGGAACCAAGAAGTCACGCGCCCCTTCGGGCGTGCTCCGGCCCAGGATGGGCGTCTCGACCTCGAGGAAGCCGAGCTCCGACATCTTGTTCCTCATAAGCTGTGCCAGCTTATGGCGCAGGATGAAGATCGCCTGCTTTTCCGGACGGCGCAGGTCAAGGTAGCGATAGGTCAGACGAAGCTCTTCATTGGGGTCCGGCCCATGCATCTCGAAAGGAGGCGTCGGCGTGGCGTTGTAGACGATCATCTCCGAGACGCGGACCTCGATCCCGCCGGTTTTCAGCTTGGGGTTCTCCTTACCAGGAAGGCGCAGCGAGACCGTTCCCTTGACCCCGATGACAAACTCGTTGCGCAGCTCGCTGCCGCGCGCCTGGAGCTCTTTCCCCGCGTCGGGCTCAAAGACGACCTGGGTCACTCCGTACCGGTCGCGGAGGTCGATGAAAATCAACCCGCCGAAGTCGCGATAGGCATCGACCCAGCCATTCAGGATGACCGTTTTCCCCACGTCCGCAGGGGTCAAATCGCCGCAGGTGTGTGTTCTTTTTAGGAGCATGGAATCAATAGTGGATCAAAGTTTAGGTGAAAGAGCCCGGGCAAGACCACACGCTCCTGGCCAAAGTGTCATCATTTTCCCGGACGACAGGCGGCAACCACCGCCTGCCAGGCAGCGAGCAACAGACCGACATTGTCAATGTAATAACGCTTGCGATCAGATGAGAACGCGCTCGCCTCGTCGCCGGCAAGTGAACCGAAACGCGAAAAATGCCAATGTTTCGCGTAACGAGCACTTCGCCCAGTCGCTAACGATACTCCCTCGTTTCAAATACCGTCAAGGCATCGAAGAGTGGACACTTCCGACGAGCGGCAGGTTCATTTCGCGATGCGGTCGTAAGCGAGTGGCACTCAATGGCACTTTTGGCGAGAGCGAAAAAACCTCCGTCCTCATTCTTCGGTCCTCTCTTGAGAGACGATGGGGTTGGGCCGTGCCACGACCCCGCCGGGGAGGCGGACGCAATAGGGCGTGAGCCGGGGATCGGGCTCCGGGTAATCGGTGCTGACGAATTGCCTGCCGCTGGCCAGAGCCTTGTCGCGCATGGCGGTGTCATTAGACCGGGCCTGAACTGTGTCAACATCGGCGCGAGTGCGCACCAGGAAGCCGTCGCGGACGAGCTTCTGAATGCGGTCGAAATCTTTGATCGGATCGCTGATATCGAACCAGGCGGCCGCGGGATCTTTCGGGTCGACTGAGGCGAACATCAGACGGCCGCGGAGTGCTTCGTGTCCGTCCAGGTACAGCTTTTTAGCCGCGTTTTGGTTTTCCAGCGTGAACATGACGAGGCCGCGGACTTCGTCGATTCTCGGCCAGCCCTCGCTGCGGATCGCCTCTGGTAAGGTCTCATACCGCCCGCGCACCTGATCAGGGGTAAGAATCTCCGACCGGTCGAATACCGACAGGATTTCCGCGTCTACCTCGTTGACCTCGTCACGGCCGAACTTGACAGGCCGGGTTGGCAGGCCGAAGAAACTCTCGTCCTTGAGCTCGATCATGATCATGATCGGAACATGCCGGCGGTTGGCCTGCGACCAGGCGCGGACTTGCTTCAGGGCTTCGATGAACGTCGGGGCGTGGGTGCGGAAATCGACGTCCTGAATGTGAAGGACCTTCAGGCCGGGCTGTTTGAGTTTTCCATCGGCGGCCGGGTCAGGGCCAGGGTCTTTGCCCTGGTTCTTGACCATCTTTCGCAAGTTAGGCGCGACAAAGAGCCCCCCCTTGGGGTCGGCGAACAGGTCGAGCTCGATCTGACGGATGCCCAGCCGAGAGAATTGTTCATGGAGCGTGCAGTGGGAGAAGTCGAGCCCTTCGGCCCGGCACTTGCCCGCGGAAGCGACGATATCCAGGATCGCCCGCGCAGGGCGCGAGGTGATACGAGTTGTGAGTGCCGATCACCTGGATTTCATTGAGGCGCAGTTCCTCTGCCGTCGCAGTGACAACAGCAAACCCCATGGCCAGCGAGCCGGCGATGCACCATCGCCCCAGTCTTCGCAGCGTCTCGATCCATCGCATCATCGTCAACCTCCAAGGTCTTAGCCATTCCTGCGGTCGGTTTTATCCGAATCTTCGTTCGGTGAACAGGTTGAAGATCCGTTTCAAACTTGTGAAGATCAAACGATCCCCAGATTGCTGGCAACCGGCTGGGACGATGCCGGCGTGATTGGGCCAGCGAAACTTCCATCTCGGGAGCGGGGCCGGGGGGCCACCGTGATTGCCGAATTGACCGGGACGATGGCCGCGAATGGGCTGCTCGGCAGTGGCGCGAATGGCTCTCTTTTCCTCGGTTCTTACTGGATTGCCCGCCATGGGTTCAAGCAGCCGCGCGGGCTTAGCGCGTGGCTGGCGACGGCCTTGATTTTTTGGGTGGCGAGCACGATCGGTGTCGAAGCTCTGGGTTGCTTCGGGGCGTCTCCCTTGAAGCAATGCTGGTCTGGGGAGTGATGGTCGGCGCGGTCGGGGGCATTGTTCGGTGGTTTTGTACCGCAGTCGATCCCGATCCATCCCCCACGATGAAGACCGAGCCGCTTGCCTGGGACGCAATGCTCTCGCTGGCGCTCTTGTTGTCAGTCGCGCTGGTGTTGGGGATGAGATCACTGGTCCTGGGCGTGAAGGTGGTCAGCGATGGGCCGATTTATCATCTCTACTTCGCGGCGAGATGGTGGAAGGCGGGCCGGCTGTTTTTGGTGGCCAGTCCGTTTGGCGAGAATGCGGCGACCTATTTTCCCGCCAACGGCGACCTCTGGTTTGCCTGGCTGATGGCTTCTTGGGGAGGTGAGCTGCTGGCGAAGGTCGGTCAGGCTCCGTTTCTGGTTCTGGCCTCGATGGCGGCGTATGGCTGCTCGCGACGGCTGGGCGCCGAAAGGTCGGCCAGTATCGTTGCAACGTGCTGGTTCGCTTCCTGTACGCCACTCCTGATCTTCTCGTTCGAGCCGAACGTCGACACGATTTTCGTAGCGGGCTATTGTCTGGCGGCTTACTTCTTCTGCAGGCGTGGCAGAACCGGGGAGACACGGCGGCCTGGTGTCTCGGGGCGCTGGCCGCGGGCGAGGCACTTGGGACCAAGGCCGTCGGGGTGGTCTTTGTTCCGCCGCTCCTCGCGGTCGCCTTGCTGGCAATTCTGGGCCAAGCCGGCGCCGCGAGCGTCAAGCTCAGGAGAACGGTGGTGATCTTGTTGGCCCCACTCGTTTCAGGAGGGTTCTGGTATGTTCGCAACGCCTTGATGACCGGTAATCCTCTCTATCCGCTCGAGGTCAGACTGCTCGGACGGAGCCTGTTGCACGGGTGGTATCTTTCTTCGGCGATGGAAAGCAGTCCGTATTATTTGCGACCGGCCGATTGGCGGGCTCTCGGCGACCTGTTGCTCAGCGTCCTGGACCCCAGGCTGGCCGTGTGCTGGATCGCCGCTTTGGTCGTCGGTGTGGCGATCAAGCGCTCGGCAAGGGGCGAAGAGAGGCGATTGATCGCGGTCTTCTCAATCATGGCCGCGCTCAACGTCGTCCTTTTTTGGGTCTTCATTCCTTATCGCACTCAACAACGTTTCATGCTTCAGGCGGTAGGGCTTGCCGCCGTCCCGCTGGCAATCACTCTTGATCGCGGCAAGTGGCTTCGCCGCATCGCCGCCTTCTTGCTTGCGCTCCATCTACTCACTCCGCAAATCTGGCCGTTTGCACCTGTTGGCGGCAACCCTCCCTGGGACCTCACGCCCTTGATACCCAATGGCATCAGCGATCCCATGCTGGTTTTCGTGAGGATTGCGAGAGCGTCGCAGGCCGATGGATTGAGAAGATCGGCCCTCGGACTGACGCTCTTGATCGGGATCATCGTGTCTGCGCTGGTCACGGTGGGGATGTGGAGCCGCGTTTCCGTCGAATCATCGCGATCCAAAGCGCGATGGTCGTTGATAATGGTATGGTCAACGCTCTTCTTCTCGCTGGGATACCTGGATGCCTGGCGTGATCTGACTGATCCGCGGCTGCGGTTTTATCCCGCGTTTCCCGACTTTTTCGCCGGTTGGCTCCAGCTTGAGTCGCGGTCTGGGACGGCCGGCACGCGCGTGGCCTATGCCGGCACGAACATACCTTACTACCTCATGGCAATCGGCTTGCGCAACCAAGTGCGCGATGTCAACATCGACCGTCATCGCGACTGGCTGCTGCATGATTACCACCGGGAAGCGAGGAAGCGAGGCCAGGGTAACTGGCCGAATTCCCGGCCGGGTTGGGACCGTAGGGAACCCGACTTCGCGGCCTGGCTCGACAACCTCGATGCCGCGCAGGATTCAGCTCCTGGTCGTGACGCGCGTCAACCCGGCGGAGGGAACCCATAATGTCGCGGGGCCTGACTTTTTCCCAATCGAGCGCCGGTGGGCCGATAGCCACCCGGAACGGTTTGAAGTCCTCTATGGAGAACGGGAAAACGACCCTTGGTTTCGGCTCTACCGCGTCCGGCGTGGACGATCAAATTCTGCCGGACCGGGGATTGCCCTCCCTTTCGAGGAACCTACGTAAAATTCAGCGACAGTTGCCGGCACAGGCTTCAGGTCGCGGCAACCTTGGCCTTCTCTTTTTTGGCGGCCCGAGCCTTCTTGCGTTCCGCCTTGGCGGCCTTGGCTTCGGTAGTGCTGCCCGAGCTCGTGAAACGCTCTTTCAACCGCACGGCCTTGCCCGAAAGCTGGCGGAGGTAGTAGAGCTTGGCGCGACGGACTTTGCCTGACCGCTTGACGACGATGTCGGCAATTCGCGGCGATTGCACCGGAAATTTGCGCTCGACACCCTCCCCCTGAACGATACGCCGCACGACGAACATCTCCCGAGGGCCCGCGCCCGAGCGCGCGATCACGAATCCGTTGAAGATCTGAATTCGCTCCTTGTCACCCTCAAGAATTCGCACATGAACGTCGACTGTATCACCAATTTCAAACTTGGGGATCGATGGTTTTAACGTGGTTTTTTCTACCAAGTCCATCAGTCGGTTTTGCATCGTGATTTCCTTTCTCTGAGCCGCCGTCTGACTGCGGCTCATTTCTTGTCTATAACACAACAAAAGATTGCGAAAACTGATCAGTCAGGGTAAAGCCGGCCGCGAGCAAGCGACCGGCCGTTTTTTGTTTGGCTTGCGAGACGATTGGTCACGGCGGCAACGCTCGCCGCGACTCGCTGGATCGTCTAGCGGCGATGTTCGAGCCGCCAGCTCGCGATGGCGGCGTGGTCACCGCTCAAGAGGACCTCGGGCACCGCCTGCCCGCGGAAGATGCGGGGTCGAGTGTATTGGGGATATTCGAGACCTCCATCCGGCCCGAACGATTCGTCGATCGCGCTTCGCTCATCCCCGAGAACCCCGGGTATCAAGCGGACGACCGCGTCGATCAAGACCATCGCGGCGACTTCACCTCCGGAAAGGATATAATCGCCTACAGAAAGCAATTCCGGTTGTAGGATCTCGACGATGCGTTCATCGAAACCCTCGTAACGACCACAAAGCAAAATCAGTCGAGGTTCGCTCGCCAGTTCCCCCACGTAGTGCTGATCGAGCCGGCGTCCTTGCGGTGAGAGCATCACCAGTCGCCCGGAAGGCTCGGTGCTGGCCCGCACGGCCTCGGTTGCCGCCACCACCGCCGGAGCCATCAAAACCATTCCCGGGCCGCCGCCGAACGGCCGATCGTCGACCTGCTTGTGCTTTCCCGACGGCCCAGGAGCGTATATCATGCCGCTCGATCTGGACCAACCCCTTATCGATTGCCCGACTCAGAATGCTCTGGCTCAAGAAACCGTCAAGGATGGAGGGAAACAGACTGAGCACGTCAAACCGATGCGGCTGCGATGCGGACATAAAGGAAACGTCCGTTCCGTTTCCGGTCAGGTGGCGGCCGGTTGCGCGCGGCGCGGTCGGGGGCGGCGGCCACCGCGACCGGACTCTCGGCAACTTGCCACGCCTCTCCCGGCGCGGGCTTCTTGACGCCCTTCTTGTTCAACAGGCACTGAACCTTGTGCGAAGGCTGCGGCGCCCACCGAGAGCCAGTACCTCACCCGGCTTACATTCAGAACCGTTTGCGTTTCCGCGTCTTTGCACAGCGGGTCATAATGCCCAAGCTCTTCGATCGGGCAGCTATCGCGCCCCGTCCGCGAATCCATCGCACAGATCCGGAAAAACGGACGGTGCTTCCGTCCCAGGGCCTTCATCCGAAGTCGAACCACGCGTTTTCTCCTCTCGAATCTCACTCGTAAATCAATCACAAGGGCAGACCGCCGATGAGGCGAGCTACCCGCCGCAGCCACCGGCCGTGCCGGCGGCAGACCTGTTCTCAGGCAGATCCATTTCGTTCTTCACGCCGACGGCGGCGTTCTTCTTTTTCGCGCTGTTTTCTGAGCTTTTCGCGTTCTTTGGGAGAGAGCCGCTTGCCGGTCCCGACCTTGGTAGGGAGCATGCGAGCGGCCGGATTTAAGGCCGCCTGACCCAGGCCGGTCAGGGTGCGGAACTTATCCAGCATACTCATCTGCGCCATCTGCCGGACGACCGCGGCCATCGAGTCAAACTGTTTGACCAGGCCCGACACTTCGGCGGGATCGACTCCACTTCCCGCAGCGATCCGCCGCCGGCGCGAGATGTCGATCGAGCTCGGGTCGCTTCGCTCGTCAGGGGTCATGCTGTCGATGATCCCCTGGATTCGCTTGATCTCTTCGTCGGCGTCGATCCCCCCCATTTCTTCGATCGGCATCTGGTTCAATCCGGGGATCTTGCTCATCAGGTCCCGCATCGAACCCATCTTCTTCATATTGACGATCTGTTTGCGGAAGTCGTCAAGGTCGAACTTCCCCTTGGCCAGCCGCTCCTGCTGGCGGCGGGCCTCTTCCTCGTCGACGGCGCCTTGGGCCGCCTCGACCAGGCCCACGATGTCGCCCATGCCGAGCATCTGGCCGACGAGCCGCTCGGGATCGAACGGCTCGAGCTTGTCGAGCTTTTCCCCCTTGCCGACGAACTTGATCGGCACGCCGGTGACCTTGCGCACCGAAAGCGCCGCCCCGCCCCGCGCGTCGCCGTCGAGCTTGGTCAGGATGACGCCGTCGAGCTCGAGGGCCTTGTTGAACGCCTCGGCCGACGCGACCGCGTCCTGGCCGGTCATGGCGTCGCAAACGAAAAAGACCTGGTGCGGCTTGACCTTTTTCTCGATCTGGGTCAGCTCGGCCATCAGGTCGTCGATCGACGTGCAGCCGGCCGGCGGTATCGAGGATCATCGTATCGCACCCGGCGCGGTTGGCCTCGGCCAGGGCCTGCTGACAGACCGCCACCGGGTTTGAATCGGTCTGGCTGAAGACCGGAACGCCGATCTGAGCGCCGATGACCTTGAGCTGCTCGACGGCCGCCGGCCGCTGAAGGTCGGCCGCGACCAGCATCGGCTTGCGGCCTTGCGACTGCAAGCAGCCGAGCGAGCTTGCCGCAGGTCGTCGTCTTGCCCGACCCCTGAAGGCCGCACAACATCAGGACGGTCGGTCCCGGCCTTCTCGAACCGGATCGACGGATCGACCGGCCCCATCAGCTCGATCAGCTCGTCGTGGACGATCTTGACGATCTGTTGCTCGGGGCGAACGCTCTTGATCAACTGCGTTCCGACCGCCTCGTCGTTGATCCGCGCCATGAACTCCTGGACGACGTCGAAGTGCACGTCGGCCTCGAGCAGCGCGGTCCGGACTTCGCGCAGGCCTTCCTTCATGTTCGCCTCGGTCAGCAACACCACTGACGCGAAGCGGCGAAAGGCGGTCGAGAGCCGTTTTTGCAAGTCGTCGAACATCAGTCGTGAAAACCCCAGCCGAACTCATCTCTTCGTTGAAGAACCAATGATTATAATGCGGGTTACGGCCGGTGACAACGTGCGTTGCGTACCGCCGGCGCAATGACCAGGTTGGCGACGAACAATCGACGACAGTCTCGCCCGTCTCTGGCACCGACGAGCGCGCCCGCGTTCCAGATTGAAATCTGCAATGCTTATTCCTCGAAATGGCACTTTTTGGCGAAATGGCGCGGTTTGCCGAGGCATCTGTCTGAGAAAGCCGATCTGAAAAACGAGTTAGGGTCATTGAGCAATGGAGCCGGCGCACTCGCGTTCGGAGCACGACAAACGGCTCGTTGCAAGCGGCCAGTGGCACTCTTCGTGGCGGCAAGAACACCCCCCACAGCCAGTTCGGCTCAACGTGAATCATCCATTCAAGATGCTTACTCATTGAAATGGCGATTTTGGGCGAGAAATGGCGCTTTTTCCGCATGGTTCAATCCTGGGTAACAGTCTCAAACAGGCGAGAACAGCCTAACGGCAAGAGAGTAGTGCGCACTCGCGTTCGGGGCACGAAAAGCGGATCGCGGCAAGTGGCCAGCGGCGCCTTCGTGGGGGCATGAACACTCCCTACGGCGAGCTCAGCTCAATGTGAATCGGCATGTAATGGAGCCGCAACGACCGACAATTGTGGCCGGGGTCTGTGACCCCGGCGTCGGCAGTCGCTCCAAAGCGGGACCAATCATGGTCCGCATGATTGTCCCGAGAACGACCCATAGAAGTTTGCCCACGCTCCCTATACTAACAATATAACACGGTTTGCAGATTTCGTTAATGCACCTATGTCGGTTTTCGCGCAAACTCTGATCAGAACCTATTTCTTTAGTGCGATTTAAAAACTTTTCCGAAATTTTTGTTCGCGATCATTGCGCCACGACATGACAGCCAGAGGGCACCCATTACATCGCGAAAACTCGGCGAGACCGTCGCAACCGCGACGGCCGGAAGAATCGTTCTGACGGGCCTTCTGCTGGTGGTGAAAATTGGCGATGAGGCGTTTCGAGGTCTCTGCGGCAAGAAAGACTCATTGTCCACGGAAGGGACGGAACGGCACGGAAGAAAACATCGATAGATCAAGACATCCAGATGCTCTACGTGAAGGGAATCGTACGGAGCCAGAGAGAATTAATCGCGAAAAGGCGAAACACGCTGCGGTTTAGTTCAACCCAGGTCAGGCCTGGCGTTGCGCTGACAGTTGGCGGGCGTCTCGCGATCCGATCAAACACGCTATCGTAGTCCCCTGGTTTCGGCTGACGGTACAGTCGCATGGTGGGGTACCACGGGGAATCGTCCCGGGAAACCAGCCAGCGCCAGTCGCTGGAGAAGGGCAGAACGACCCAAACGGGAAGTCCGAGCGCACCCGCCAGGTGGGCGATCGATGTGTCGGCACAGATCAAAAGATCAAGATTTTGAAGTACGGCGGCCGTGTCTAGGAAATCACCGACCCGGTGACCGAGGTCGGTAATTGGCAGGCGCCGCCCGGCCCCCTGAAGTTGCTCGGCCCCCGCCCCTTTCTGGATTCTGAACAGCCATACACATGGTATCTCCCCAAGAGGCTCGAATCGGCTGATCGGGAACGAACGGCTCCGATCATTCTGCCCATCCCACAGTGGTCGGGGAAGCTGACGTTCCGCTAAATCCCCTGGCGCTCGCCAGTTGGTGCGTAATCAGGGGGTACCGAGTGGCCCATTCTACGGTGCGCAACCGCTTCAACCTACCAAGACGCGCACAGCAACTGGCGAGCGCCTACGAAATTTCGCGGAACTCGCGGGGGTGGCCAACCCCAAGATTTAGCGTGGATGCGGCACTAGACACGAAGCATTGGGGATACACTGGATTTACGTTGCAAATACGTTGCTCTGCCTCCGGATGCATAAAAACCATACGGCAAACACATTGGAATAGCATTGGGGTAGCACGGGCAATATCTTCCCCTATTTTTCCCCTGCGACTGGTGAAGACCCGCCCGAGCCTGAGCGTGGTCTTCCAGCCCGAAATGGGTGTATTTCATCGTATAGCGCACGCCGGCTCGCCGGGCAAGTGGTCGGGCCTCGACCGGCGTCGCCCGCCACTGACGAGTCAGGTGATGTGGCTACGACGCTCCGCCGTCTGAAAGTGATATTCCATCGCTGGGTCTCGTGGCGACTTGACGCGGGCAGTGGCCGATGTCGGATCACGGCTGCAAAACCCTGTCCCCGGTGATCCGTGGGCGATGCCGGAACGGCCTTCCTAGCTAGAGGCACAAAACCGCGTCGAGGAGTGGCCCTCGGTCGTGCCAGCCGGGGTGTCTTGTTGGCCTCGGCTTTCGGCGTCGGTTCAAATCCAGTCGCCCCGACTTTCTTCAGAAAGAAGCCCTTCGGCGAGAACGTCGAAGGGCGTTCTCATTGTGGGGACAAGAGTTACGCCGCCGAGCGTGCAGTTCAAACACACGCTGACGCGACGTGGAGTGTGCTCCGACACAATCCGCGCCTCGTTGCCGCTCAGGCTTCGCAACCACTGTATCAATCCATCTCCGTCAATCCCGACGCGTGGGTGCCGTCTGTGAATTCGTTTCGCGCGCTCCGACTGGCCGATTGAATCCTGTAGCACATCACACTCGCGGGGATCCAGCAGCATCGGAGCCCTCATCCGGCTGCCGATCGGTCACATCACGGTGCGATCATCATGCGTATCTTATTCCGTCCATCTCGACTTCTTGGCGAGTGAAGTCTGACTCAACGTGGACCTGGACGCAACGCTTACCGTCCTTGGCAGCCGATTGAAATTCCACGCAACCGTGATACAATGGAAGGGTTCGTGCGTGGCCAGTCTCGGCTGGTCGAGATGAAGCGTCGGGGCGGAGCTCGTCTATCAAGGTGATCGGCATGTCAGATTCAAACGATCTCGCGCGAAGGCGCGCCGCCGGCGCGACCAGTCGGTTCGCCAGTTTCTCGAGCTCTTGGAGCCGCGTGTGGCTCCCGCGGTCTTCGCGGTTTCCTCCGGCGCCGGCGATGGCGCGGCGGGAAGCCTGCGAGCCGCCATCAATCTCGCGAATACCAACGGGGATGCGAGTAATACGATCACGCTTGGTCCAGGCGCTTTTCCTCTGACGGCTGCTGGTGGTGGCAGTTTGCTCATCCAGGACCAGGCGGCCGGCCTCTCGAACAAGTCGCTCACGATTGTGGGCGAGGGGGAACTGCAGTCGACGATCGAGGCGCAGGGTGCGTTCCGCATCATGCAGGTCGTCGGCACGCCGGGGGCGAGTAGTAGCGTGGTATTCGACGATGTGATTCTGAGCGGTGGCGTTGCGCAATGGCGGTGTGCTCGGAGGAACGGCGGCTCTCGGGGGCGGATTGTTGATCGACGGCGGCGACGTCGTCTTGAGCTCGGTCTTGCTGTCGGACAATCTCGCGTCAGGCGCGTCCGGGGCTCGCGGCGTTACCGGTCAAGGGGGTGACCCCGGAGGGGCGGGGGCCGACGGCGCCGATGCCATGGGGGGCGGGATTTACCTTGCGTCTGGCAGCTTGACGGTGACCGCCTCGACCGTGTCGGGGAATATCGCGCGCGGCGGCACCGGCGGAGCCGGTGGTCCCGGCGGCCGTTTAGACTCGACCCGCGGGGACGACGGAGCCCGCGGGGACGACGGCCAACCCGGCGAAGCCGGCGAAAACGGCGGCCCGGCAGCTAATGGCGACCCAGGGGCCAACGGCGCCGGCGGCGACCCTGGGAGACACGGGCTCGTCATCGACCAAGAAGGCCGGCCCCGGCGGCCCCGGCGGGGCTGGCGGCAACGCAAGCGGCGGCGCGATCTACGTTGCCGGCGGCACCGTCACGATCGCTCAGTCAACGTTCTCGACAGACAACGCCTTCGGCGGCGACGGGGGACCCGGCGGTCGTGGAGACAACGGAGCCGGATCGGGACGAGGAGGCACGGGCGGGAATGGCGGTATCGGCGGCGCCGGCGGCAATGGCGGCCACAACACGGGCAGTTCAGGTGGCACGGGAGGCGACGGCGCCAGGGGTGGCATCGGCGGCGACGGAGGCGACGGCGGCCCGGGTGGTAAAGGGCTCGACGGCACCGACGGCGGCGCGGGCGGCCCCGGTGGAAATGGCTCGGGCGGGGCCATCTATTTGGCCGGTGGCAGTATCACGATCTGGGCGTCCACACTCGAGCGCGATAAAGCCGAGGGCGGGGCTGGCGGCGCCGGGGGCGAGGGGCGCTCTGGGGCCAGTGGAACTCGGGGCGGCACCGGCGGCATCGGCTCCGACGGCGGTCGCGGCGGCGCCGGTGGCCTCGGTGGCGCGGAACCTTAAACACGGGGACGGCGGGTCCGGCGGCGCCGGCGGCGACGGCGGGTCCGGCGGCGATGGCGGGCAGGACGGCCCCGGCGGCGATGGCGGCGACGGCGGCGATGGCGGCGACGGCGGTGACGGCGGGGCTGGCTCAGGCGGAGCCATCTACATCGCGGCGGGACAGTTGAGCATCGGCGCCTCCACGCTCACGGACAATTCCGCCGCCGGTGGCGCAGGGGGCCTGGGCGGCCGCGGCGGAAAGGGAGAAACGGGAGGTACCGGCGGTCTCGCCGTCTCGGCCAGTCGCCGGCAGGGGCGGTGATGGTGGCGGCGGTGGCGCCGGCGGATATGGCGGCAGCGCTGATCACTCGCACCACGGCGGCCCGGGCGGCAGCGGTGGCGATGGCGGCGACGGCGGTCTCGGTGGCGACGCAGGCGAAGGCGGCGATGGGGGCGCTGGCGGCAGTGGCGGCTCCGGCGGTGCCGGCGGCAACGGCAGCGGCGGCGGCATTGCCATAGCCGGCGGATCGCTGACATTGAGCGCTCTGACCATCGCCCAGAACGTGGCAGACGGCGCCGCCGCCGGCGCCGGTGGCGATGGCGGCGGCGGCGGACTGGGCGGCGATGGCGGCGCCGGCGGCGCTGGCGGCTCCGGCGGCGACGGTGGCTCCGGCGGTCTCGGTGGATTTGCTGGTCACAACGGCGTAGCCGGCGCGAATGGCTATGGCGGCGATGGCGGCACCGGTGGCAGTGGCGGTGATGGCGGCGATGGCGGCGACGGCGGCGATGGGGGCTCTGGCGGCGATGGCGGCACTGGTGTTGGCGGCGGCCTCTACGTGAGTGCGGGGGCGGTCACTGTGGTCAACAGCACGTTCTTCGACAACACGGTAACCGCCGGTGCCCAGGGCGCCGGCGGCGCGGCGGGACGGGTCGAGTACTCCCATCTTTCGGATGGAGCCGGAGGCTCGACGACGCGAGGAAACTTTGGCCTGGGCGGCCAGGGCGGCCGCGGCGGCCACGGCGGAATGGCCGGGCACGGATCAGGCTCGGCGGGCAAGGCCGGAGCCGACGGGCGCGATGGCCTCGATGGCACCGACGGCAGTGCCGGGGCCGCCGGCGACGAGGGCGCACCTGGCGACGACGGGAATGCCTTTGGCGGTGGCATCTTCGTCAGCGGCGGCGCTCTCTCGCTGGCCCACGCAACCGTCGCCGGCAACGGAGCTCTCGACCCCCCCGGCCACTCATCTCGAGCCGGCGGCGGAGCCTACCAGTCCGGCGCCGGAGCTGTGACCGCCGCGAGCTGCATCTTCGGAGGCAACTCAGCGCCCAAAGGCGCCGATTACGCGGGAAAAGTCACGGCGACGAACAGCCTCTTCCAGACCGCACCAACGGGTACCGTCACCGGCTCCGGCAACCTCACCGGCGTCAATCCGCTGCTCTCCCCCGCCGGTTTGCAGAATAACGGCGGACCGACCCAGACCATCAGCCTCGAGCCCAGCAGCCCCGCCATCGGCAAAGCCGCCAGCACCCCCGGCCTCTTTACAGACGAGCGAGGATTTGCACTGCCCAGCGGCGACCATCCTGATTTGGGCGCCTTCCAGACTCTCGCCACCGCCGACACCACGCCTCCGACCGCAACGCTGACCAGCGCCCCGTCGGTAAACCCCGGCAATGCCTCCGCGCTGGTTCCTTACACATTCACGATCATCTACGCCGACAACGTCGCCGTCACCAGGGCCTCGCTCGTCGCAGCCGCCGTTCTGGTCCAGCCACCAGGTGGCGGCGTGCCGCTCCGCGCCACCGAGTTGTCCATTACCCCATCCGGAACCCCCCAGGATTCTTCAGGCGACGCGCCGTTCGAGACCGTCACCTACCAGATCACTCCGCCTGGCGGAAGCTGGACCGCGAGCCCCAGCGGCGTCTACACGGTTTCACTCGGCGCGGCGCGGCCAACCGACCTGGCCGGTAACGCGGTCGCGACCGCCACGGTGGGCACCTTCTCGGTGACAGCCGGCAGTAACGCCATCGGCGTCCCCGGCCCGACGGTCGTCGGCACGCCGCAAATCACCAAGCACAAGGGGGACCTGACCAAGATTACCCTGACATTCAGTGAATCCATGAACCTGAGCTCCCTGGCGAATATCAGTAACTATACATTGCTGGATGCCGGGTCCAGCCACATCTTCGGCGGCAAGGGCAATCATCTCATCACGATCGCGAGCGCGACCTATACGAGCGCGGACGACTCGGTCACGCTCGTCTTGAAAAAGCCGGACAGCCTGAAGGATTCGATCCGGCTCACGGTAAGCGCGCAGCCTCCGTCGGGGCTGGAAAGCGCCGGAGGTGCGTTCCTCAATGCCTCCTCTAGCGGCGCGCGGGGCCAAACGACGTCTTTTACTTCGGCAAGCCGGCAAAGGCCCCGAAGCCGCCCAAACCTCCGAAAAAGCCGAAGACGCCGAAGTCCATTCTGGAGGATCGCCGCAGCGGAGTGGAGTCCCCGTTCGTTTCCGAAGCGTCCCGGCCGCATCCTCGCCTCGGCTCAAACTTGGTGCGTGGGACGCAGCCCTGGTTGATTGACGCCTTGCTCGACCATGCCGGCAAAACGGGAAATTTGCCGTGGCGGACTTGACCGCGTTCACTGTCCAGGGGGCCGGGTCGCCCCAGGGATTACTCCCTGGGGCTCCCACAGATCCGGACGTGCACGTTAAATGCATCCGGTTCGTCACGTTGTGGAATCGCTGTCCCTCACACGACTCGGTCGTTTCGCGGTGACACGCTGGTGAGGCACGGTGTCCTCGGCGTGGTTCCAACTCCCCGTCCACAACGCGGCACCCCCTTCGCTCCACGGGGTCCGGAAGGGCCGTTCCCCCGCTTCAACGCTACTATGGGGCACTGCGACTTCCTGGCCGTCCATCTCGCCGCACTTCGTTTCCTTCGTTTGGCGATACCTTGGAGCGTCTGCGTTTCGTCCCCGATCGGCCGCAGAACGCGTGGCTGACGGATCAACCCGGAGTTTGCTGTACCGGTTGCTCCCGTCCGGTTTTCTTCATGGAGACTGCCAGGATCTCCCACGTTCCCGTAAAACCCGTGCGATCATTCGCCATGTTCCTCCGACCCCGGTGTGACCAGGCACGCTGGTGGGTCCAGGTGTAGCTAATGCCTGGCTCGGCCCCCGCGACTGACCAAGACGAGGGCTCACGACAAGGGGATTTCGGGGCTCAATCACACAGCGTTTGATCTTGCTGTCTACGCTTCGCAGTGACGGTCACCCGCCCCCACGCAAGACTCGCTTCCCGGCTGCTGGCCCGGCTCTGCCGGACGGGATTGGTTACCCGCAGGGTTTCAACGAAAGGTTTCACATTGTTAGATGATTCTCCTTTCCCGAGCTTCGTGGCGCAAGGTCAGACCTAGGATCAAGTTCTTTCGGATCATCTGGTCCCTTCCAACTCTTTCTCCAGAGCTCCCAATTTCTTGTGGGTTCTCGCGTCGGTCGCTAACCAATCACCGAAACGCCGGGTCAGGTTCGGCACACTTTCCGCTCGCGACAGCCCCAGCACTGCTGCGAGTTGCGCGTTGGTCGCCATCGTGTGATTTCGCGCGAGAATACGAGCGCCGATCGTGCGGGATGGCGGCTCCCGCGCTCGCCAAGCTCCGCGGGGTCGATCTTATAAGCCGAACAGACAACCTCGATGATTCTCGGAAGCGGCACACTCAGCATGAGCCGCGACTCCCGCCGGCGTTCGCGGCGAGGTTCGCCACGCACCATCGCCCTGACCCGATCAATGAAGGCTGCACTCCCGAGTACCCACCCGTGATACGCCTCCTTCCATGGTGACTCAGGCGGTTCCAACAACCCGGCCTTTACGTACCGCCGGTAAGCCCCTGCCGGGTCCGAACCGCCGAACGCACCAGTCCATGACGCAAGCAGATCGTCGTAAGCCACCCATTCGAGACGGCGGCCACGATGAGCGTAGCCCGGATAGCTCGACCAGGACCAGGCCGCCGGGTTTTCGACCAGGCCCCCTCGGACCGGATTGAGGTGCACGTATCGCGTCACCGTCCAGAGGTACGTCTCATCTTCCACCAGCTCGGTACGATAACGCCCCTGGAAAACATGACCGCAAAACTTGTGGCGACGCGACCACACATTGGCATAACCCGACAAAAACGTCTGCATCCCACGGGCGAGGTTCGGCTGAGGTGTCTTGAGCACAATGTGTAAGTGGTTCGACATGATGGCAAACGCATAGATCTGCCAGCAACAGCGAATCGTCGCCTTGCCGAGGTCTTCTAAGAGCCGGCTCCGGTCCACGTCATCGCGGACGATGTCCTGACGGCCGTTGCCGCGGGCCATGACGTGGTAAATCGCATCGGCATACTGAAGGCGTAAGCGTCGTGCCATGCATTCTATGGAATCATACTTGCCCCCGTATCGCAAGAAAAAACCTTGATCCTAGGTCTGACCCCCACGGGTCTCACCCCCACGAGGTCTGACCCCCACGATAGGTCTGACCCCCACGAGACCCCCACGATCGGCATACTGAAGGCGTAAGCGTCGTGCCATGCATTCTATGGAATCATACTTGCCCCCGTATCGCAAGAAAAAACCTTGATCCTAGGTCTGACCCCCACGATAGGTCTGACCCCCACGAAGAAAAAACCTTGATCCTAGGTCTGACCCCCACGAGGTCTGACCCCCACGATAGGTCTGACCCCCACGATGAAAGGACTAACCGATGACCGTGACCCGGCTTCAATGGGGCCACGATCTGTTGATCGTGGAAGGCCAGTCGGGATGCACGATGCGGGTGGAACTGTTGCTTCAATGGGGCCACGATCTGTTGATCGTGGAATGCCGCCGACGACACCAAGTGGAAGCCTCGCGCGCGAGCTTCAATGGGGCCACGATCTGTTGATCGTGGAAGGCATTCGCCGCTCAAATTATTGCATGTAAATTGACGATAGCTTCAATGGGGCCACGATCTGTTGATCGTGGAAGGCATGCCCAGCGGATAACCGCCCGTCCGCCGCCGCTGTGCTTCAATGGGGCCACGATCTGTTGATCGTGGAAGGCATCGACGAGGGATCGGATGGCCGTCGATCATGATCGATGCTTCAATGGGGCCACGATCTGTTGATCGTGGAAGGCGTCTTTGAGCCATCCACGCCGTCGCCGAAGCCATTGCTTCAATGGGGCCACGATCTGTTGATCGTGGAAGGCGGGGCTGACGGGACCCGCTCGACCGACGCCACGAAACGCTTCAATGGGGCCACGATCTGTTGATCGTGGAAGGCCGGTCTGCCGTAGTCGTGTTCGCTTCGGTCGTCGCTTCAATGGGGCCACGATCTGTTGATCGTGGAATGCCACCGGCCGTCGACGTGCCAGACGAAGGCTACTGACGCTTCAATGGGGCCACGATCTGTTGATCGTGGAATGCGACTGGATCAGCGAGGGTCGTTGACCGATGCTGAAACGCTTCAATGGGGCCACGATCTGTTGATCGTGGAAGCGCCAGACATCGCAGTCACCATTGGTTGAGCGTTGCGAGCTTCAATGGGGCCACGATCTGTTGATCGTGGAATGCATCGGCTGATGAGCCAGCGACGCGATGCCATTACGCAGCTTCAATGGGGCCACGATCTGTTGATCGTGGAATGCGCCGACGCGATGCGATACTGACGCGATTCGCATCGAGCTTCAATGGGGCCACGATCTGTTGATCGTGGAATGCGAAGATGCACTGATCCGCACCTGCCGGCCGGAGTGACTGCTTCAATGGGGCCACGATCTGTTGATCGTGGAATGCCGTCGCCGAGCTTCAGCACGTGCGGCGGACATTTGCGCTTCAATGGGGCCACGATCTGTTGATCGTGGAATGCACTGACGTGCCCTGGCCCGCACTCGCGAGCAAGCCGCTTCAATGGGGCCACGATCTGTTGATCGTGGAATGCGGGCGTCGACGACCATGCCGGCCCTGCAACGCGATCCCGGCTTCAATGGGGCCACGATCTGTTGATCGTGGAATGCAGTCACGGCGATGTCGGCGCGATCGTCACAGATGATGCTTCAATGGGGCCACGATCTGTTGATCGTGGAATGCGCACACGCTTTCGGATCGCGGTACGCGGTGGCAACGGCTTCAATGGGGCCACGATCTGTTGATCGTGGAATGCGCGGCTTGCCCGAGGTCAACCTGCCTGTTCGGCATACGCTTCAATGGGGCCACGATCTGTTGATCGTGGAAGCGCGGCCCAGCGACAACACGAGCGGTCGGGCCAGTCCGCTTCAATGGGGCCACGATCTGTTGATCGTGGAAGGCCGAGGAGCTGCCTGATGGATATCGGCAACGCCCAAAGTTGCTTCAATGGGGCCACGATCTGTTGATCGTGGAAGGCCGAGATCCC
The DNA here is from genome assembly GCA_963829765.1 of uncultured Isosphaeraceae bacterium. GTDB lineage: Bacteria > Planctomycetota > Planctomycetia > Isosphaerales > Isosphaeraceae > CAWFRS01. Next base: position 29,715 of record CAWHKI010000219.1, read on the forward strand.
GACGGCATCACGTCGGGGAGGCGCATATCGCTTCAATGGGGCCACGATCTGTTGATCGTGGAAGGCTGTCCCATTGCTCCGCTCGTCGGCTCGCTCATCTCCACGCTTCAATGGGGCCACGATCTGTTGATCGTGGAAGGCGACCTGTCCGACGGCAATTGCAATCGGGCGTTTGAGGCTTCAATGGGGCCACGATCTGTTGATCGTGGAATGCGTTTTTCGGCGGGTTGACCGTTCCAGGGCTTCGTGAAGCTTCAATGGGGCCACGATCTGTTGATCGTGGAAGGCGACGCTGCCGGACGGTCTGGTCAAGCGGGCTGGAAGCAGCTTCAATGGGGCCACGATCTGTTGATCGTGGAAGGCTGGCAAACCGCCGCGTGCCCCATACAGCCTGAGATGAGCGCTTCAATGGGGCCACGATCAGTTGATCGTGGAAGGCAGCCCCCCTCGGGGACCCTTGCAGAATAGTGCTTTTCGCGCTGTTCTGCGAGAGGGTCGCGCTCCGGGCAGGCCCACGGGACCGTCGGCTCGTCGGTCGCGAGACCGATCTCCGGGCCTCGTAGGCATTTCCGACCCGCGAGAGGGGGACAGCCGTTTGATGGGTTCTAACAGCCGTATTGTCAAAGAGTTTAGAGCGACGAACAGGCCGTCGCGTTTTTCATGACAACCCCGCTCGCGACGGGTTTCGCGCAAAAAAAATCATACCAGATGTCCGTTGTCCGTGGTCCGTGGTCCGTTGTCCGTTGTCACACGCATGACGAGATCCTGCGAGAAACCCAGGTGTCGCGTAGTCCGTGGTCATTTGTCCGTTGTCAGTTGTCCGTGGTCCACGTTCATTGCCCGTTTGCCTTCATCCTCGTCCATCCGACCTCTGTCGTCGGTTGTCAGTAGCTGGCGATTTCGTCCGGGCGGACGGCCAGGTGGCTCGGCGATGATCTCCAAAGTTCTGGCATGCGGCCTTTCGACCTCGTTACGCTCGATCCGGGCGATTTCCTTCGCGGAGATCGGCGCGAAATCCGTTCGCTTCAAGCGCCGTTGTTTCCGTAGCCGCAGCAAGGCGGCCCCGAACGTCTGCTCTCGTTCCCGCCGTTGCCGGTTGAGCCGGTGCCGGTAGCCCGCATCAAGCTCATACAACACGGCATCGGCCGACGCCTCGTAATCGCCCAGCGCGATCGTTTGGCCATAGTCCGCCAGTCGAAGCCTCGAAAAGTCCGGCGCAGTCTGATCGCCCGACCTGCAGAAAAGTCGAGACGGAGCCACGATCGCGGTGATATCCCCGCGCAGCAGCGTCACGGTTTTCGCCTTGAGATCGACGCTCCCGCCAATGAACCGGTCGGCGCAGTCGTCCGCCGTCATCGCCGCGACCAGTTCCGCCGCGGGGAGCCAGCGCGACTCTTCGCCCAGGCCGAACACCGGGTGGAAGAGGCCGAGAAGCGCGGGCACGCTCTCCGCACGGGGCGGGGTCAGCGTGATCAGACGCGAACCCGACCGGCCGCCGACGACCCCGGCATCGACGGTCCTCTCCAATAGCAGATCCGTCGAGCTCCGAGTAAACGACACCCACGTCATGCGCCGGCTGGCGCTGGCGACCGCAGCCTCGAGATCAGTGCGATCGCGGCACACCCATACGCCCGGTGGCAACGAACGACCGCGCAGGCCCTTGGCCGTCGATCCGACGAGGACGAACCTCGTCTTGCTGTCAGCCGCCGTTTTCATTGCCGTCTTCTTCGTCTTCGTCATCATCTTCATTGCTTGCGACGGGATTTTCGGGGTACTTCGCGTCCCAGGCCGCGACGAGCACTTGCCAGTTTTCGTCGATGATCCGCATCACCGCCGGTTCGATGTCCTTGATCCGCCCACCGGGCGGCACGAGCAACTGCCGATCGCGAAGGCCGAGCCGCCACTCGTCCAGCTTGTGCATGACCGTGACGTGCGGCGGCTCGACCCGTTCTTTCTCCCGGATCTTTACCTTCCAGCCTCTGGACCGGAGCTTCTTTGGTAGTGGCAACTCAAACGGCATTCGCGACGGCTCCGCCCAGTATGTCCTATCCTGCTATGAGCGTAAAGAGGACATTAGCGGTCTGGCAGCACAGTGGTTGAGCGAGCACCTGGCGATCGTCCTATTCCCCACCCTGCATGCCGTCAGCGGCCCGGGACCCGCGACGGTGGTCGGATCCCGCCCTACGCGTCGGGAAGGAAGAGTCCCAGGCCAAAGTGGCACGAGTGCCCCAGGGCAATCGGCCCGGAGACTGGCGCCGGAAACCGCAACCGGAAGAGCCCGCGCGGGCGATTCTCGCCGTCGTCGCCGGGCTTACGACGGCGCAGGCAAAACTCGACCGGCCGTGGGCGGCCCGGGGCGTCCACAGCCTCGAGCGTCTCGATCTCGACACCTTCCGCACCCAGGCCGCGCACGCCAGCTCCTCGCGGAGTACGTGTTTGACAAAGGCATCCGGCCGCCGGGCGTCTCGAAAAATTCGCGTGGGTCGCGTTTCTGGCCACGGCGCTTGATGATGCCGCGTGACGAGGAACGGCGTTGCCGAGACCCAGGTGTTGGCCGCGGCGAACATCGGAGCATGGCGGAACTCGGTCTTGCTGGCCCAGGCCGACGAGGAGCAGTGACAATTCGAGGTCGCCGCACTTGAGCCACCGGAATGCGTCCAGGGCACGAACCTCGTCGCGCGGGAAGCCGCCTTGGGCGAAGACGGTCAAATGATCGAGCCGGCCATCGCCGTCTTCGTCGGTCGGCAAGTAAAACGCATGCCCGTGATCGCCGCGAATCGGCGTGCCCTGCTCATCCTTGCCCGAAAATACCGGCGAAGCAAACCGCTCGGCATCCGGCCGGCACGTTCTTGCCATACCGCTCGAACTCCTTGAGCCGCCGAAACCGCGACATCAACGCCCGCCGCGCCGCCTCGGCCAGCGGCAAAGTCGCCTGTACCGGCGGCAGGATTGGGCCTTGCAATTGGTAACGTGCGGTGGTGAGCATAACTCATCAGGTATCCGCTCGGGCGAACAGGCCGAATCCGCAATGACGACCGGCGCCGATAATGATCGGGCCAGGTATCGAATCCTCGAAGCGAAGGCGTAAGTGCACCGCGGTCTTGTCGCGCAGGTGATCGGGGCGAACGTAGCCGACCGTTCGCTTGCCCTGGGTGAGCTTCATCGCGGACGTACTTGTGGGCCTGAATGACTTGGGGAACAGGCTGAATGGGCCCCACTCGAATTCGCAAGGCTGTTCGATGCCGGATTGGGCCAGCGCCTTCAGGATCAGCTTGCGGGTCTTGTCCGGCTTGCGGTCGTCGTGACCCGGGAGGATGACCGGCGTAAAGCTCGCCCACGATCGCGACCAGTCCGTGTACGCGTCGCGGACTCCGTCCTTGCGTCTGTCCTGAATCCGTTGCAGGTATGTACCTGGTGGGAAGGTCGTGTCAGGAAGCGGCTTGAGCGGCTGGCCGTCGAGGCGTGCCGTGAGATGTTCCAGCCAGGCTTCGTCGCCCAGCGGAGCGACAACCATCACTCGCCGAACGGCCGGATCTGTATGTGGGTGGCCTACTGACGGAAGTGGGCTGTACGAGAGTTGGGTATGACATCGGCCGTCGGACTCGCCGCCGTGCGCTACATGGCCGGCGACGTACTGATCGACCCACTGGTTGGACGAGAAGCCACGTAGATCGCGGTGGGTCACTCGACATCAGCTCGATCGCGGCATGCCGCACCAACTCGGCGACGTCGAAAAGCCGAGCATGGGGGTAAGCGACGGTCTCATTGTTGTCGTCAACGAGTTTGAAGACGGTGTGGGGACGGTGCGGAACCGTGACCATCCCTGAGTCAGACAATCCGATCGAAAACGGATGGCCATCGCTTCTTGCGGCGTTCCGACAGTGTTTTGGATGCAACCCGATTCGATTGAAACACACGCTGAAGATTATCCAGGGTACCGGGCCTCGGCGTTCGAAGCGTGCCTGATGTGGACTGTGACTTGGTGACTGGTGCAAACCGATGCAGAGGGGTCGTGCCCAGCAATTCCGCATCAACTTCCGCGACGTTTGCCAGTCGCACCGATGCAAACGCCTGATCGATTCCCCATCCAAACGTGCTCAGAGTGCTGGTGAGGTCGTCGAGGTTGGCGAGAGGTGGCGCATCGTTGGGTTGAATCATCCACGCGTAATGCACAATCGCGTTGCCTTCGAGCAACACGGGCCTGAAGGTGCGTACTACTGGTTTCTTGTGTTCAAATTGGTTGTCATTGTCCGGCACATAGTGGTCGAATTCGGTACCCCGACTCGGATCGTGAATCGCCAATACGTCGGGCGCGGGCTGGCGTTCCAACCACTGCACGCGCGGAAGCAAATCCTCGTACAAGCCGTGCTGGTGAGCGCCTGGAATTAGCGCCTGCAATAGCCGAAGCGGCGAGGGAGGCCACTCGGCCTGCTTCTTGTCCTCGGTAAGTCCGTGGAATCGATCGTCAAGCCAGCGGACCGTGATGCATAAATGCATAAACATGATCATTCATCCGCCTCGTTGTCTTCTGTCGAAGACTTAGTTGATCTCGCAGCTTGGAGGCCTCAAAGGTGATGACCAGTGTCGTGGGGTCGAGATTCATTGCCATTGCAGCGTCATCGGTAAACGATTTCGCGTCTTCGTATGTCAGTGTCAGCTTTTCCTCGGTGCCGTCGCGTCTGACGCTTGCGAGTCCGAACCTGCCGTACCCCGAATTGGCGTCTTTGAGTCGTTCCTCAGCACGTTTTGGGTCGAGGACCAATTGGCAATCCTGTCGCAACGCAAACTCCTGCTCGTAAAGCAGTGCCATCAGCGAGAGACCGAAGATGTACTTGCGTAAGGTCTCGGGCGTGGGATCCGTTGAGCTACCGGTGCGAAGGGAACGAACGTTGACCAGATTGATGGAAGCGTCCCGACGGATGTCGCCGTGAACAAGGACCCCCCCATGAACGCGGAAGGCAAGTTCCGGGTCCTTCTGCTTGGTCTTCATCGAGACGACTGGGACGGCCAGCAATCCATGATTCGACAGCTTCTTGTCCGGAAACTTCTTCGTGTCGATCACCGGTTTGTCCTGTTCATCGAGCAGTGCCTTGTAGTCGTACGGGGGAACGTACTGTGAGGCACGTGTCAATGGCTCGACGTTGGTGGCGCGGATGGTCGACTGCACGATTCGCTTGACCTTCTCGCCTGCATCTCGCGAGTTCCACGCTCCGAAGACGATCGACGTTGCGTAGTCCTTGGCAACGGGAATCGAGTGCCTGCCTCGTGCTCGCTCAAGGCCCGCGCAATCTCCTGCGACCTGTCCGAAAATCGCACGATGGCATCCGCGACTCGATGACCGACTTGAAGCAGGCTAATCGATTCGGTCGCTTTCCCCTTGCCCGATGTCACTTTGACGATGCCTTTCCTCACCAATCGGGGGTCCTCGAACTCGTCAAATATCGGTTCGAGCCGATTTGCCTGCGACGGAACGCTGTCAACTAGGCAGATGTTGCCGCCATCCTTTAGCGTGTCGATGTTGTACGGGTGTCGCTGAAGCTTTTCCCGCATGGCGAATGTCGGCGGGAAGATTGGCGTCTGCGATCTCCGACGGGGCGGAGGTATTCACGCAGCACGATCGCCGCGTAATCGCGTTTGGTAAACCAATCCGGGTTGATCGAACTTGAGTTGTTCATCACGATCTCCATTCCGAAAGAGCTGCCTGTTGGAATGCTTTGTAGCGACCCTCGTTATCACGGCCAGCAAGTCTAAAACGTCCTGCTACGGCTGATTGTGAAATCAAGCCCCTTGCCACGACGGAGGCAGCGGCGACGGGTAATGGGGTGTGCCACGCCCTGTAGGTGAAGTATCCGTCGTCATCGGGTTTAGGGCGAATCGCTGGATCGCGATAAGTGCCAAGAACTCTGTCCAAACGCAGCAGGCGATCGGCTGTCCAACTTTGTCGGCAGAGTAACCTATGTCTTGCGCGGTACCCACGCGTCCGGAATCGAAACTGAGAGGTGGCGCGGGGTAACCCACCGGCTCGCCGTTCTATGAGGCTCTCGTAGTCAAGCAGTTCGTCTACGGGCACCTTCTCCAGAGAATGCTTGATATCAATTGCGATTTCTGAAATCTCCTGCCGCCCTGCCCAAGTGGCCAGATGCGCGCCGTCACAGTCATCGGCAAGCCACCAGTCCACCCGGAGCTGAAACGGTCGCCCGAGTCGGAATCCGGCGGCTATTCGCTTTGAAGACAGCGACTTTCGCCGCTTTTCGAGTTCTTTTTGTAATGTCCTGCCTTCGGCTTTCCGTTCTCTCTTCTTGTTCTCGAGTTCCCGCAACTCCTTCCGCACCTCGGCCGGAAGCAACGGTTCAAGTTCGCAGTCGATGACGGATGAAATCAGCGTGTCGATTGATCCGCTACAACGTGGTTCAAGCACAAAGCAATTGTGGCTGCTGAACCATCCCTCCGTCCCTGGCCAGAGTCGGTCGGCCAGTTCAAGCAACCCGCAGCAGGCAAAGAACTGCCCGGGGTTGGTCAGGTCCACTGGGATTCGGATACTTTGTTCGGGATCATTCATATCGCGTCGCCCCCCGCACAGGAGGGGTCCTCTTCCTCCTTTTGACCCGCACTAGCCAGGGCATCCGCGCATCGAAGCAGGTTTTCCAGCCACGCTAGATGCCACCAGCCGTACTTGCGCTGAAGCCGCGCGAATCGGCGGACGGATTCCGAATGAATCTTGTCGGATCGCGATTCATGGTCGGGATCGAAACCGCCGTTGGGAAAGTGCGGCCTGCCACGGCCGTGGTGCGTGGCAATCAAGTGCATGGCCAGATCGAAGACGACCCGACTGATTGGCTTCCCATTGCCGCCGAGCAGCTTCCCGGCATCGAACGAATCGGTAAACTCGCAGAGCGAACCGAACTCGTGCCGATAGCCGCGCGGGTCTCGCTTCATCTCGGTGCCAGACTTGCCAAGCGTTGCATCGAGCCAGTCTTGGCCTGTAGGTGATGCTTGCCCACCTGCGATTCGCTGCCAGCGCTCACGGTTTTTGCCGTGGTCGTGGAAGTCTGCCGCAAGTTCGAGTGCGCGACGAATCCCGTCATCGGCTGCGAGTTGGAATGTCTCGATGATCTTGTCAGCAGCCCTCCGGACCTCGCCAACATGCTCTTTGAGAGATTGCTGCTTCAGACCGACTTCCAGTTTCTCAGGCCGCGGAACATAGCTAACAATTCGAACAGTCTTGTCATCATCGGATTCGACTTCGAGGGTGTGGCGCGCGTAGTTCGATGGTTTGACTGCTTTGGGGTCGAGCGCCAGCAATGCGGCCTCACCGCGCTCGGGCTTCACGATCTTCTCGCGGTAGCGGCTCCGCACGTCGGCTACGTCGATCAGGCTCTGTCGAGCTTTGAGGATCGCCTCCTGTTCTTCGGGCGACTTGTTCCCCTCGTCTCCGTCCAGCTTTGGCTCTGTGGGATCGAGCAGGCCGACTCCCCTGCGGATGCCTCCGAAGGAAGCTGGGACGACCAACTGCGCGCCTCGCAGGAATACCTCGGCATTGGAGGTGTCGCGCGAAAGGCGACCGACAACTTCAGTCACTAAGACGACTTCCATCCCGAGCGCGATTAATGATAACGGGCCGCTCGCCGAAGACGCGTTTTTGCGAGTCGGAAAGCACGGCC
>CAWHKI010000220.1:0-78201 GCA_963829765.1 uncultured Isosphaeraceae bacterium
CCGACAGGTTGAGCTTGCTCCCCGATCCGTCGCTCTGAGCAGGACCGGCCCACCGCCGACCTGCACCAAGGCCGGTAGCTCGACGTCGCCGCCGCGCAGGCGCCTTGACCTGGGTGTAGGAGCAGCAGGAGTCCGGATTCCAGAAGCGCGAGGCCAGCTCGGGCAGCGACAGGACACTGCCGGCACCAGTAGCCTCGAGGGCTCGGTGGCGTAGCCGTCCGATCCGGCGTAGCTGGTCAGGAAGGGCAAGGTGAGCGAAGCCCCGCCGCTGACCAGGAGGTCGGAGCTGACGACCTGGGTCACGCAGGAAGCTGAACGTGCCGCTCGATGCCGGGATGGTCACCCCGCTGATCGAGGCAAGGTCGGCATCGAGCACCGTGGTGCCGTGCCGCTCCTGGAGGATGGACAAGTGATTGACGTCCCCGTCGCCGGCGAAGTCGTCAAGGCCGACAGGTTGAGCCTGGTTCCTGATCCGTCGCCCTCGAGCAGGACCGGCCCGCCGCGCCCACCTGCGCCAGGTCCGGCAGCTCGACGTCACCGCCAGCCAGTGCCTCGACTTGGGTGTAGGAGCAGCACTCGGGATCCGAGAGCGAGGCCAGCTCCGGCAGGAACAGGACGCTGCCGACACCCGTGGCCTCCAGGGTCGCGATGTTGCCGTGCTGGACCCGCCGTAGCTCGCCAGGACCGGCAAGGTGAGCGAGGCCCCGCCCCTGACCAGGAAGTTGGAGGCGTTGGCGCCGGTCAACGCCGGGGAGGGCTGAGCAAACTGCTCGATATTGAGAATGTACTGCCCGGGCCGGTCACGATCTGGCGCTCAGGGTTGCGGTTGGGTCGAATGTCAGGCTGACGCCGTTCAGGTGGTCAGGTCGGTGTCGATCGCCGTGCCGTTGTCGGTGGCCTGTAGGATGGACAGGTGATTGACGTCCCCGTCGCCAGTGAAGCTGTTCAGGGCCGACAGGTTGAGCTTGCTCCCCGATCCGTCGCTCTCGAGCAGGACCGGCCCACCGCCGACCTGCACCAAGGCCGGTAGCTCGACGTCGCCGCCGGCCAGCGCCTCGACCTGGGTGTAGGAGCAGCAGGAGTCCGGATTCGAGAGCGAGGCCAGCTCGGGCAGCGACAGGACACTGCCGGCACCAGTAGCCTCGAGGTCGGTGGTGTAGCCGGCGCCCGATCCGGCGTAGCTGGTCAGGAAGGGCAAGGTGAGCGAAGCCCCGCCGCTGACCAGGAGGTCGGAGCTGACGACCTGGGTCAGCGCAGGGAAGCTGAACGTGCCGCTCGATGCCGGGATGGTCACCCCGCTGATCGAGGCAAGGTCGGCATCGAGCACCGTGGCGCCTGTGCTGTCCTGGAGGATGGACAAGTGATTGACGTCCCCGTCGCCGGTGAAGCTCGTCAAGGCCGACAGGTTGAGCTTGGTTCCTATCCGTCGCCCTCGAGCAGGACCGGCCCGCCGCTCACCTGCGCCAGGTCCGGCAGCTCGACGTCACCGCCAGCCAGTGCCTCGACTTGGGTGTAGGAGCAGCACGACTCGGGTATCCGAGAGCGAGGCCAGCTCCGGCAGGAACAGGACGCTGCCGACACCCGTGGCCTCCAGGGTCGCGATGTTGCCGGCGCCGGACCCGCCGTAGCTCGCCAGGACCGGCAAGGTGAGCGAGGCCCCGCCCCTGACCAGGAAGTTGGAGGCGTTGGCGCCGGTCAACGCCGGGAGGCTCAGCAAACTGCTCGATATTGAGAACGTACCGCCCGTGAAACTGACGATCTGGCTAGTCGCCAGGGTTGCGGTTGGGTCGAATGTCAGGCTGACGCCGTTCAGGCTGGTCAAGTTGCCGTCGAGCACCGTGCCATCGTTGTCGGCCTGCAGGATGGACCTGTGATTGACGTCCCCATCGCCGGTGAAGCTCGTCAAGGCCGACAGGTTGAGCTTGGTTCCTGATCCGTCGCCCTCAGCAAGGACCGGCCCACCGCCGACCTGCACCAAGGCCGGTAGCTCGACGTCGCCGCCGGCCAGCGCTTCGACCTGGGTGTAGGAGCAGCAGGAGTCCGGATTCGAGAGCGAGGCCAGCTCGGGCAGCGACAGGACACTGCCGGCACCAGTAGCCTCGAGGGTCGTGGTGTAGCCGGCACCGATCCGGCGTAGCTGGTCAGGAAGGGCAAGGTGAGCGAAGCCCCGCCGCTGACCAGGAGGTCGGAGCTGACGACCTGGGTCAGCGCAGGAAGCTGAACGTGCCGCTCGATACCGGGATGGTCACCCCGCTGATCGAGGCAAGGTCGGCATCGAGCACCGTGGCGCCTGTGCTGTCCTGGAGGATGGACAAGTGATTGACGTCCCCGTCGCCGGTGAAGCTCGTCAAGGCCGACAGGTTGAGCTTGGTTCCTGATCCGTCGGCCTTGAGCAGGACCGGCCCGCCGCTCACCTGCACCAGGTCCGGCAGCTCGACGTCGCCGCCGGCCAGTGCCTCGACCTGGGTGTAGGAGCAGCAGGAGTCCGGATTTGAGAGCGAGGCCAGCTCGGGCAGCGACAAGACGCTGCCGGCGCCGGTGGCCTCCACGGTCGTCGTGGAGCCCGCGGCGGAGCCGGCGTAAGTGGTTAACCCCAAAAGGGTCAATGCCGGAGCGTTCTCGGCGTAGAGGCTTGCCCCGGAGACCGTCGTCGTCCCCGTGACCGTCAGCGAAACGCCGGTCCCGGTCGCTTCGAGCGTCCCACCGGTCATCGACAAGCCGCCGCCGATCGTCGAGTTCGCCGCGACGATCAGCGAGCCGCCAGTGATCGACAGGGGATCGCTGGCCGTGATAGACAGAACGGACATCAGTGCCCGAGCTGATCGTGACGGTAGGGCTGGCCCCCGGTACGTCGATGATCACGTTGTCATTCGAACCGGGAACGGTGCCCGTGCTCCAGTTGCTGGCGACATTCCAGTTTCCGCTTGCCGTCGAAATCCACTCGACGGTCGGCGGTGATACCACACCGCCGGTGATCGTTCCGCTGATCTGCTTTGTCTGGGCGTAAAGATGTAGACCGTTCAGGTTAAGAGTCGCCCCGGCCGGGACGATCAGGGTGTTGACATAAACAGCCTCGGGCGTGCCGCCGGGTGAGTTAACCGAGTTGTCCACCAGCTCGACGTAGGTGCTGGCGGTCAGCTCGAGGGTGTTGTATGCGAAGTTCTGCGGTGAACCCCGCCGCGACGTTACCCAGATCCTGCGACATGGCCTCCAGGAGTTGTGGCGGGTTGCTTGTGCCGCTTGGCGCTGTCGAGCACCACGGTACCAGACGGTGCGAACCCTGCGGCGTTGGTCGTGTTGCCCACGAGGTTGCCACTGACGTCTAGGGTCGAACCCAAGGAGCTCGAAAGGCCGCCCTGGCCGTTAATCGTCAAGCCGCCATATGTTGAGGGTGGTACTGCCCTGGACACTCAAGGCGCCCTGATCGAGCAGCGTCCCGTGTTAATTTTCGTCGTGCCGCTGGGGAACGAAAACGTCTGGCCGGGGGGCACGGTGAACGATACGGTCGGGTCCGTCGTGATCGCTACGTTAGAGAAGCTTGTGAGGTTTGGGTCGACCACGACGCCGCTGCCGGTGACCACGAACGTGGAGCTGCCACCGCCGCCGGTAAAGCTGGTCAGCGCCGAGAGGTTGAGCTGGCTAGCGCTGCCGTTGGCTTCCAATTGAACGTTTTCGTTGGGCTGATCGATTGCGGCCAGACCCGAAAGGTTCAGTGTGCCGCCGGCCAAGGCTTCCGCGTGCCAAATGTCCGACATGCTCACCAGGCTGGTGAGGGCGGACAGGTTGAGCACGCTGTTCATTCCCGTCGCCTCAAAAGTCGTATTGTCGGTCGCCGTGTATGTGGACAGGTTCGGTAAGCTGAGCGTTGCCCCATCCTCGGCGTACAGGCTCGAACCGTTTACGTTGGTCAAGCCCGGCAGCGAGTACGAGCCGCCCGTGACCGTCAGACTGCCGCCGCCGGTCAGGCTGGCCCACTGGCTGGTAGCGACCGTGCCCTGCCATCAAGGGTGACCTGATATCGCTGAAGCTGGTCAGGCTGCTCGCTAAAGTGGTGCCGCTGGTAGTGACGACAAAAATGGAGCTGCCGTCGCCGGAAATGCTCGTCACTGCCGACAGGTTGAGCTGGCTGCCGCTGCCGTTGGCGGTGATCTGCAGGGCGTTTCGTTGGGCTCGTTGATCGCGGTCAGATCCCGACAGGTTCAGCGTCCCGCCGGCCAGGGCCTCCGACATGCCAGACATTGGACATCGATCCCAGCGTCGTGAGGGCCGAGAGGTTGAGCGCGCCAACAGGTGGACGTCGTGTTCACCCCCGTGGCTCTCGAAAGTGGTGTTGTCGGTTTCGGTGTACTGGTCAGGTTCGGCAAGGTCAAGGAGCCGCCGCTTTCCGCGTACAAGCTCGAACCGTCTACGTTGGTCAGGCCGGCCAGTGAGTACGAGCCGCCCGTGACGTACAAGATAGCCGCCTCCGGTCATGCTGGCTCCACTGGGCCGGTGGCTACGTGCCGCTGCCATCAAGTGTCACCTGAATATCGCTGAAGCTCGTCAGGTTGCTCGGCTAGAGCGTGCCGCTGCCGGTGACCACAAAATCGAGTTGCCGCCGCCGGTAAAGGCTGGTCAGTGCCGATAGGTCGAGCTGGCTGCCGCTGCCGTGGCGGTGATCTGTAGCGTTTTCGTTGGGCTGGTTGATTGTGCTAAGTCCCGAAAGGTTCAGCGACCCGCCGGCCAAGGCTTCCGCGTGCCAAACGTTGGACATGCTCCCCAGGGTCGTGAGGCCGGACAGGTCGAGCACGCTGTCGACCCCCGTCGCCTCGAAAGTGGTATTGTCGGTCTCGTTGTAACTGGACAGGTTCGGCAAAAGGAGCTCGCCGCTTTCCGCGTACAGGCTCGAACTGTTCACATCGGTCAGGCCCGCCAGCGAGTACGAGCCGTCCGTGATCGTCAGAATGCCGCCGCCGGTCAGGCTGGACCACTGGTTGGTCGCCACCGTGCCCGTGCCATCGAGGGTGATCTGGACATCGGTGAAGCTGGTCAGGCTGCTCGCTAGAGCGGTGCCGCTGGTAGTGACCGCAAACCCTGAGGTGCCACCGCCGATAAAGCTGGTCAGTGCCGAAAGGTTGAGCTGGCTGCCGCTGCCCTCGGCATCGATTACCACGTTTTCGTTGGGCTGATCGATTGTGGCCAGACCCGATAGGTTCAGTGTGCCGCCGGCCAAGGCTTCGGCATGCCAAATGTCCGACATGCTCCCCAGGCTCGTGAGGCCGGACAGGTCGAGCACGCTGTTCGTTCCCGTCGCCTCAAAAGTGGTGTTGTCGGTCGCGGTGTATGTGGACAGGTTCGGTAAACTGAGCGTTGCCCCACCGCACCTTCGGCGTACAGGCTCGAACTGTTCACATCGGTCAAGCCCGGCAGCGAGTACGAGCCGTCCGTGATCGTCAGAATGCCGCCGCCGGTCAGGCTGGACCACTGGTTGGTCGCCACCGTGCCCGTGCCATCGAGGGTGATCTGGACATCGGTGAAGCTGGTCAGGCTGCTCGCTAGAGCGGTGCCGCTGGTAGTGACCGCAAACCCTGAGGTGCCACCGCCGATAAAGCTGGTCAGTGCCGAAAGGTTGAGCTGGCTGCCGCTGCCCTCGGCATCGATTACCACGTTTTCGTTGGGCTGATCGATTGTGGCCAGACCCGATAGGTTCAGTGTGCCGCCGGCCAAGGCTTCGGCATGCCAAATGTCCGACATGCTCCCCAGGCTCGTGAGGCCGGACAGGTCGAGCACGCTGTTCGTTCCCGTCGCCTCAAAAGTGGTGTTGTCGGTCGCGGTGTATGTGGACAGGTTCGGTAAACTGAGCGTTGCCCCACCCTCGGCGTACAGGCTCGAACTGTTCACATCGGTCAAGCCCGGCAGCGAGTACGAGCCGTCCGTGATCGTCAGAATGCCGCCGCCGGTCAGGCTGGACCACTGGTTGGTCGCCACCGTGCCCGTGCCATCGAGGGTGATCTGGACATCGGTGAAGCTGGTCAGGCTGCTCGCTAGAGCGGTGCCGCTGGTAGTGACCGCAAACCCTGAGGTGCCACCGCCGATAAAGCTGGTCAGTGCCGAAAGGTTGAGCTGGCTGCCGCTGCCCTCGGCATCGATTACCACGCTTTCGTTGGGCTGATCGATTGTGGCCAGACCCGACAGGTTGAGTGTGCCGCCGGCCAAGGCTTCGGCATGCCAAATGTCCGACATGCTCCCCAGGCTGGTGAGGGCGGACAGGTTGAGCACGCTGTTCACTCCCGTCGCCTCGAAAGTTGTATTGTCGGTCGCGGTGTACGTGGACAGGTTCGGTAAACTGAGCGTTGCCCCACCCTCGGCGTACAGGCTCGAACTGTTCACATCGGTCAAGCCCGGCAGCGAGTACGAGCCGTCCGTGATCGTCAGGATGCCGCCGCCGGTCAGGCTGGACCACTGGTTGGTCGCCACCGTGCCGCTTGCCATCAAGGGCGATCTGGACATCGGTGAAGCTGGTCAGGCTGCTCGCTAGAGCGGTGCCGCTGGTAGTGACCGCAAACCCGGAGGTGCCACCGCCGATAAAGCTGGTCAGTGCCGAAAGGTTGAGCTGGCTGCCGCTGCCCTCGGCATCGATTACCACGCTTTCGTTGGGCTGATCGATTGTGGCCAGACCCGACAGGTTGAGTGTGCCGCCGGCCAAGGCTTCGGCATGCCAAATGTCCGACATGCTCCCCAGGCTGGTGAGGGCGGACAGGTTGAGCACGCTGTTCACTCCCGTCGCCTCGAAAGTTGTATTGTCGGTCGCGGTGTACGTGGACAGGTTCGGTAAACTGAGCGTTGCCCCACCCTCGGCGTACAGGCTCGAACTGTTCACATCGGTCAAGCCCGGCAGCGAGTACGAGCCGTCCGTGATCGTCAGGATGCCGCCGCCGGTCAGGCTGGACCACTGGTTGGTCGCCACCGTGCCGCTTGCCATCAAGGGCGATCTGGACATCGGTGAAGCTGGTCAGGCTGCTCGCTAGAGCGGTGCCGCTGGTAGTGACCGCAAACCCGGAGGTGCCACCGCCGATAAAGCTGGTCAGTGCCGAAAGGTTGAGCTGGCTGCCGCTGCCCTCGGCATCGATTACCACGCTTTCGTTGGGCTGATCGATTGTGGCCAGACCCGATAGGTTCAGTGTGCCGCCGGCCAAGGCTTCGGCATGCCAAATGTCCGACATGCTCCCCAGGCTGGTGAGGGCGGACAGGTTGAGCACGCTGTTCACTCCCGTCGCCTCGAAAGTTGTATTGTCGGTCGCGGTGTACGTGGACAGGTTCGGTAAACTGAGCGTTGCCCCACCCTCGGCGTATAGGCTGGCCCCAGAAACCGTGGTCGTACCCGCGGCCGTGATAGATACTCCGGCCCCGGTGACCTCGAGTGATCCACCCGTCATCGCCAGGCCGTCGCTGATCGTGGAGTTGGCGGCCACGGTCAGCGAGCCGCCCGTGATCGATAACGGATCGCTGGCCGCGATGGAAAGGACTGAGTTACTGCCCGAGCTGATCGTGATCGTCGGGTCCCTGCGACGCTGATCACCACGGCTTGACTGGCAGTGGGGACCGTCCCCGTGCTCCAGTTGCTCCCGACGTTCCAGTTACCGCTGGTTGTCGATATCCAATCCACGGTCGTCGGCGTCAGCAGTTGTCGTGACTCGAGGATATTGAACCGAAGACGCCGCTGGCGCTTCAGGAACGAGGGAACCTTCGAACGCCGGGAGCCCGAATGACGACGCGTGCCCATGGTGCTGCCTCTCATTGAAGATGGAAAATCACGGGTGCCGAGCCCGGCGGCTCATGATGCGTTTTGTCCCAGCTCGTAGATCAGGAATTCGTATTGTTTCGCGCTGAAGCCTTTAGAGACGAATGTTGCGATCACTGGGGGCCAATTTGACGCGGCGAGCATGGCGCGGGTTTTGACGCCATACTCGCCGCTCCGGGTCGCTCATCCGGGGCGACCGCGGCACGCGTCGTTCGGCCGGACACGATCAATTGGGATTCGCCGGTCGATGACGAGCATGTCCTCTCACCTCCAAACGCCCGCACCGGAGTGCGGCGCATCAACCCCCCGGGCGGCGTGAACCAAACGGCGATCGAAACCTCGAAGGAGTGCCAAGCCCGCTCGGCGACCGTTGCCCCGGCGTTGGCCGCGCACGTCCCTCTATCTAGCTAGGTCCACCAACTCGCGTTTTCGGACATTTTTCTTCGGAATAATATTTTGAAAGAGCCTTAACGTCTCGTCGCGTAACGACTCAAGTCGCTTGTGCTTTCGCACTTCCGGCGATTCGCGGTGTCCCATCGTGGACATCGTCGGCGGCGATCTTCCAGTTGCCTTTACCGCCGAGCCGCTGGACATTCGCCAACTGGACTTGGCCCTCCTCCGGAGAAGCCAAGACCCTCCGTGGTTAAACTGGTTGTGGAGGCCAAAGGGGGCGTCTGGATCAACGAAACGGCAATTTCGGATGCGGCGGACGGGAACCGCCCCATGAGCGCCATGGAATCAGAAAAGTTTGAGGACCCTGTCGCCACGTCAAAGGAGGCGGGACGGTTGACCAATACCCGAGAAATCACGGACGATCCCGAGTAAGATGGAGTCACGCCTGGTTCCAGAGGATGCGCGATCACGTGAGCTCCGCGAGTTTAGCCTCCACTTCGAGTTCGAGAAAGGATCGGCCATGAGTGTATCGGCTGTGACCGTGGGTGGGATCGTCAAGCCCGACGGTTCCGTTGAAGTCTCGGAGAAGGTGAACTTGCCGGCGGGCAAAGTGCAGGTGACGCTCGTTCCGTTGTCGGAGCTGTCACCGGACGATCCGTTCTGGCAAAGGATGCAGAAGATCTGGGAAGGCCAAAGGGCACGGGGCCATGTGCCTCGGGGCGTTGATGAGGTCGAGTCGGAGCGCCAGGCGTTCCGCCAGGAGATGGAGGACGAGATTCAGGAGGCCATCCGACTCCAGGAGGAATGCCGCCGAGCCCGCGGGCAGGCGACAGCGGCGCAGGAGCCAGCCGAGTGATCGCGTACCTCGACGCAAACATAGTGATCTACATCGTGGAGCATCACCCTCTCTGGGGGCCCAAAGTTGAGGCCAGGATCGCTCAATTCCGGGCCAGCGGCGATCAAATTGCCATTAGCGATGTCCATCGCCTCGAATGCCTGGTCGGTCCCTTCGTCCTAAATGACCAGGGAACCGTTGCGGATTACTTCGCATTCTTCAACCATCCCGAGTTGATCGCGGCTCCGTTAACCGCCCCAGTTTGGGAGCGAGCTGCTGGCATCAGAGCCACGCACAAATTGAAGCCGCTCGATTCGCTCCACCTCGCCGCCGCGGTCGAGCTCGGCTGTGGGCTGTTTCTGAGCAACGATGTCCAACTGCGACGATTCCCCGACATCGCGGTCGAGGTGTTGGCCTGATCGGGGACCCAACATCGCCGAGCGAACGGGGACGGACCGCGACAGGGTCTGGGGCGATTGTCGTCACAAGTACCATGCGGCTCTCGCCTTCCGGAATTCTGAAATCTTAGGTCGGCGCAATCCTTGACCGTCGTTGTTCCGATGCCTAACAAACCCGATCATGGCAAGTAAAAAGAGGTCGGAAGATGAGCGGGCATACTGGGCCTCGCCCTCCCGCCGAGCCGCGTCGAGCTAAACCGAAGCGGTCCAAGCGTACGTCTCTCGGCACGTCCGGCTTCCATCCGCGTCTCAGTCCTTCCTTCCCTTGGACAGGTCCTCCATGGTAAGTTTTGTTGGGAAGAAGTGCTTCGTCCAAAGGAGTGCGTATGCGCCAGACCGAGCTGCCCCACCATGAAGCGGCCATCTTGACCCGGATCGCGGGGCCAGATGAACCTGCGTTGTCCGCGGCGGTAGCGAGGGGCATTCTGACGCTGGGTTTCAGCCCCGCCGACAAGGAACGCATGCACGCGCTCGCTGCCAAGGCGCGCGAAGGCACGCTCACCTGCGATGAGCAGGCCGAGGTCGAGGCGTACAGCCGGGTCGGCAGCCTGCTTGGCATCCTCAAGTCCAAGGCCCGTCGCGCCCTCAAGCGCCGCCCGAGTAATGGCAAGGCGAAAACTGACTGAGCATGCATGGATCGCGCGCTGCGAGAACTGGTTTGGCGACGGGCCGGGAACTGCTTGTGGGCCGCACTGCGATGGGCCGGGCAACCGTCGCGACCTTGCGTATCAATCTCGATCACCGCGTCGCCTACCGCCAGCAGTTGATCGAAGAGGGAGTGTTTCCGCCCAGTTAGCTCAACTCGGGGGCGACGAGCGGCCCTTGCGATGCGTGTCCTGGCACGCCTCCCAGCGAAAACGAAACGGCCCGGCCGGTTTGCAGTCCACCATTGCGACCGACCCGCTCTGCTCGTATCATTGTCGTTTTGTCGCGCGTTCCTCACGAGACGGCCCGGCATGTGCTAGCGGCGCTCTCCTCACGTTCGATCCCGACGTCGGAACCGCAATCATGGGCACGATGACGGACATCGAGGGCTTGCTCGACCGGCTTCGCCGGGGTGACGCCAACGCCAGGCAGGCTCTGCTGGAGCGGGCTCACCACCGGCTCGAGCGAATCGCGGCGGCACTATTCCAGAGCGATTTTCGCGGACTCCGGGGTCGCGGCGCCCTCGATAGCGTCGTCAATGAGGCGTGGATCGGCATGATGGGCGCCCTTGAATCGACGCAGCCGGCGACGGCCGAGGGCTTCTTCGGCTTGGTTTTCGTCAAGGTGCGGTATTCCTTGCTCAAGATGGCCGGGCGCCAGCGCCGGCACGACGCCCGGCGCCGCGGCGGTCCGCTCGACGCCGGCGAGCCCGAGGCGCTCGCGGCGTTTGACCGTCCCGATATGACCGACGAGCCTGTGAGCGTGGCGATTCTGGCTGAGTTCCATCAGCGGGTTGACAAACTCCCGGCGGACGAGAAGCGGGCCTTTGATCTGTGCTATTACGGCGGTTTCACCCAAGCCCAGGCCGCCCGCTTGATGGGGTTGCCCCCGAAGCAGGTCAGCCGGTTGTGGATCGCGGCCACGGGACGGCTCGCGGAATGGCTTAAGGACCAGGAGGGTCTGATCTAACGTTCACGGTCAACTGGCGTGCCGAGGTAACCATGCTGCACGAGACCGATAGACACGCGACGCCCTTTGGCTCGGGGGCCGCTCAAGACACGGGAACACGAGCGGCCGTCGCTGAAGACGACGATCGCCTGCTCGACTTGCTCGCGCTGGGACGAGCTGTACCGCCGCCATGAAATCGCCACGCCTGAGACGCTCGGGGTCGATGATCCCTGGTTGCGAGCGGTGCTGCTCGAGCGGATCGAGGAACGAAAGCGGCTCTACGCGTTTTTGAGGCTGTCGAAGCTGGTGACGGATGAAAAATCCGGTGGCCGCGGGGCGGCGTCAGACGTGGGAAATGCCATCGACGCAGGTGACGACGACCATGTCGGGCCAAATCAATGGATCGGGCGCTACTTCGCTTTGGAAAAGCTCGATGAGGGGTGCCAGGGCCAAGTCTTTCTGGTCGTTCATCCGGCCTTGGGGACGGAGTTCGTGCTCAAGCTGGCCGCGCGGCCTGTTGAGATCGATGATGGCTGGCGCGAGCGCCTGATTGGCGAGGGGCGGCTGCTCGCCGCTTGCGATCATCCCAATCTGGTGCGGGTGGTCGACCTCGACTCCCACAAGGGCCGGCCGTTCGTCGTCATGGATCACGTCCGCGGGGTGAACCTCGAGCAATACGTGAAACAGCACCGGCCTGGGCCTCGCGCCTCCCGCGCCTGGTGGCCGAGCTGCGCGGGCCGTTTCGTATCTGAACGCGCGGGGCATTGTGCACCAGGACATCAAGCCCAGGAACGTGCTGATCGATGAGCAAGGCCGGCCCCGGCTGATTGACTTCGGCCTGGCGCGGCACCGTGACGCGTGGTCGGGGGAAACGCCCACCGCGATCGGGGGAACGGCCTCCTACATGAGCCCTGAGCAGGCGCAGGGAAACCATGAGCGGATCGGTCCGTGTACCGACGTCTTCGGCTTGGGCGGAGTGCTCTATTATCTCTTGACCCGCCGGCCGGTCTACTCAAGCCCGTCGCAGTTGGCCGCACTCGAGCGAGCGATGCGGGGAGAGCAGGTGGCGCCCCGGCTTGTCGCCGGGGGGATTCCACGGAACCTCGAACGGATCTGCCTCAAGGCCCTCGATCCTGATCCCGACCGCCGCTATCAAACCGCGGGGGACCTCGAGCGAGCGATCCGGCGATGTCTGAGGCGGCCCAAGGTTCTCGCCATCGCGGTGATCGTCATGATCGGTGTCGTGGCGTTATGGCGTTTTGCGCTTCCGTCTCTCAATCGTCCTGCACCATTCTGGAGGGCGAGCCTCCTGGCGAGCCGCGTATCGCGGCGGCTCGGCCGGGGCCTCTTGCACGACTGGGGAGGGCGAGCCTCCCGGCGAGCCGCGGCACGATCCGGCTCGGACGGAGCCTCGCCCTCCCGGGATGGGAGACGGCCGTCTAAACGCCTTTGCACGACTCGGGGAGGGCGAGCCTCCTGGCGAGCCGCGGCACGATCCGGCTCGGACGGAGCCTCGCCCTCCCGGGACCAGCACGGCGCCCGGCGCCGTCTTCCCAATGTCGCCGGCGGCCGCCCTACGGATCGCGTCGTTCGAGGTGAAGCATTTCCGAGGCGACAAGCCCCCCAAAGCTCTCGGCACGATCGGCGGCTCGTCCTCGCCGATCCTCTTCGACGACGACGTGCGAGTGCAGGCGAGGTTCTCCGCCGCGGCCTATTGCTACCTGATCGCGCTCAACCCGGATGGCAAGGTCCAGCTTTGCCATCCCGCGACGTCCACCGAGACTCCGCCGCGCGTGGAGGAGCTCGCCTATCCGCTCGGGAACCTTTATTTCCCGCTCAACGACGGGACGGGGTTGCAGGCGTTTGTCCTGCTCGCGTCGCGAGCGCCATTGCCGCCGTTTGCCGGGTGGGAGGGCAGACGAACGCTGCGCTGGGAAGCGGCTTCGCCCAATGATACTGGCGTCTGGGGTTTCAACGGAAACATTCTCGAGCCCTTGGCTGGCGGCCGGCGAGGTCCGCCGCGGAGCCATGAGGGCGCGCCGCGGCCCTTCCAGGAGCTTTGCGATTGGGTCAAACAGCTCGCGGGCGTCGATGCCGCGCGGGCCATCGCGTTCCCAGTCGTCGAACGAGAATTGAATCGGAGCTCGCGATGACTTTTATGCCACGATCCATCCGCGTCGCGCTGCTTTTTCTCAGTCATCTTGCACGACCCTGGGAGGGCGAGTCTTCTGGCGAGCCGCGTAACGCGGTGGCTCGGACGAAGCCTCTCGCGCGATTCTGGGAGGGCGAGCCTGGGGTGAGGAAAAACTGTTCGGGTGGCGCCACCGCTTTCCCGCCGTTTTCGTTGCGACGACAGCATCGTCGCGGGGCATCGCGGCCCCCTCACCCCATCCCTCTCCCCGGCGGGGAGAGGGCGATGACGTGGCGGTTGCGCAACGTTCTGCAGCAAGGCCCGGCCCTATTCTTCCCCTCGCCCCGTCGGGGAGAGGGTGCCCGAAGGGCGGGTGAGGGGGAGCTGCAACCGGCGCAACAGAAGCAGCCGATGACTTGGCGGTTGCGCAACGCTCTGCAGCAAGGCCCGGCCCTATTCTTCCCCTCGCCCCGTCGGGGAGAGGGTGCCCGAAGGGCGGGTGAGGGGGAGCTGCAACCGGCGCAACAGAAGCAGCCGATGACTTGGCGGTTGCGCAACGCTCCGCAGCAAGGCCCGGCCCTATTCTTCCCCTCGCCCCGTCGGGGAGAGGGTGCCCGAAGGGCGGGTGAGGGGGAGCCGCAACCGGCGCAACAGAAGCAGCAAGCGCGTGCCGCCTTCCATGACCGGCTCGACGCCGACTTTTCGCCAGCCCGGCCTCGCCCTCCCCAGGCCAGGAAAGGTCATTTCGTCGCTGGGGCCCTCTGCGTCGCGCTTTTAGCGAGCTCATGCGGGCAAGCAAACTCGAGCGAGCCGTCCCGAATCCCACCTGAGAAACGCGACCTCGGCCGTGATGCGCTTGCCCGGGCCGTCGCACTGAAACAGCAGATCGACCAACTCATGCGCATTGGCCGGTTTGACGAGGCCATCGAGCCCGCCCGCGAGGCGGCCGAGATTCGGACGCGGCTCCAGGGAGCCGATCACTGGCAGGCGGCCGACGCTCGGCGGACGCTTGACGAGGTCCGCAAAATCGCCAAATTGCCTGAAGAGGGACGGCGCGATCTGGCGGTGGCTCGCGTCCTCTGGGAGAAGGCGTTCGGACTCGAATCCCCCGCGGAGGCACTACCGTTGTGGATCTCGGTCGCTGCCAAGTACGAGAAATGGCTCGGGGGCAACAGCCGTCGTGTTGCAGACAGTCTCGTCAGACAGGCTCGCGACTTGGCGGCTCTTTCCAGGTTTGCCGAGGCCGAGATTTTGCTCCGCAAGGGGTTGCCCGTGGAGGAGCAAGTTCTGGGTGATGACCATCCCGCGGTCGAATGCATGTACGGGTACCTCGTGGAAGACCTACTTCGCCTTGAAAAGTACGCCGACGCCGAGCCCGTTATCCGCAAGCTGCTCGCTATCCGCCAAAAGGTCTTCGGCGAGGACCATCCCCGCGTCACCGACAGCCTGCATCGACTCGCGGCCGTTCTCCGTATCCAGGGAAGGTA
The DNA here is from genome assembly GCA_963829765.1 of uncultured Isosphaeraceae bacterium. GTDB lineage: Bacteria > Planctomycetota > Planctomycetia > Isosphaerales > Isosphaeraceae > CAWFRS01. The sequence continues at coordinate 14,678 of CAWHKI010000220.1, forward strand.
CGCCGAGGCGGAGCCGCTTTACCGCCGGTTGTTAATCAGAAGGCTTAAGAATCCGGCGGGCGGGAGTGATCTCCAAACGGCCTGGACATACGATGACCTCGCACTGACCGTGGCCGCGCTGGCGCGGCATGCCGAGGCCGAACCACTTTTCCGCAAGGCGCTGGCGATTCGTCAGAAATCGCTGGGCGAATCGGATCCGGCGACGATCGACACCATTGAGAAGTTGGCGCGCAACCTGGTCGCACAGGGACGGTTTGCCGACGCGGAGCCCCTCATTCGCAAGGTGCTTGGCATCCGCGAGAAAGCCTTGGGTTTAGCCGATACGAATACACTGCGCACGTACAACGACCTCATGAACGTCATGTATCACTTTAAAAAGTACGCCGAGGTCGAGGCCGTTCTCCGCAAGCTGCTTGCCAGCAGCCAGAAGGCTTTCGGCGAGAACCATCCCCGTACCGCCTTCTATTACAATGGACTTGCGAACACACTGTCGTATGTTTATAATAATTATGCGGAGGCAGAGCCACTCTACCGCCAAGCGCTATCCATCAGGCTTGGGTTATCGGGAGGCAATGAACTCGACGCCGCCACGACATGTAATGACTTCGCGGGCAGCTTGACCGCGCAGGCCAGACATGCCGAGGCCGAGCCACTTTTCCGCAAGGCGCTGGCGATTCGTCAGAGATCACTGGGCGAATCGGATCCTGAGACGATCGACACCATCGACAAGTTGGCGGGCAACCTGCGCCACAGGGACGGTTTGCCGACGCCGAGCCCCTTCTTCGCAAGGCGTTTGACTTCCGCCAGAAAGCCCTGGGCTTAGACCATCCGAACACCCAACGCATGTATAACGAGCTCATGACCGTCCTGTTCGATCTCGGAAAGCTCGTTGAGGCCGAACTTTTCATCCGCGAACTGCTCGCCACCCATCAGAAAGCCTTCGGCGACGATGACCCCCGCACCGCCGATGCCTACCGTGACCTCGCGAATGTCGTAAGTTCCCAGGGACGGCATGCCGAAGCCGAGTTTTTCTATCGCCGGGCGTTAACCATGCGGCTTAAGGCCGCGGGCGGGAATGATTCCGTCACGGCCGGAGCGTACGAGAACCTCGCCGGTAACCTGATCGTCCTGGGAAAGTACGCCGAGGCCGAGCCCCACTTGCGCAAGGCACTCGCTATTCACCAGAAAGCCTTGGGCGAAGAGCATCCCAAGACTGCCAAAACCCGCTACTACTTTGCGAACATCCTCTCGCTTCAGGGAAGGCTCGCGGAGGCCGAGGCTATTTACCGCAAGGCGCTGGCCCATTGTCTCTTAGCCGTCGGGGATGACCATCCTGAAACAGCTACCTGCTGCACTGACCTCGCACATACCCTCATTACGCAGGGCAAGCTCGTGGAGGCCGAGGCCCGCTTGCGCGACGCCGTCGCCATCCGGCTGAAGAGGCTCGGGGAGGGAGACCCCATGACAGTCCAGACATCGGTGACCCTCGCGTACTGCCTGCAAAGGCGGGCGAAGCTCGCCGAGGCCGAGGCCGTCTTCCGCCGGATATTGGATATTTGGGTCGAGACGTTGGGTGAAAATCATCCCAACACGGGCGCGGGTACCTTTCCGTCGCATCCGTCATGCTTGAGCAACGGAAGCACGCCGAGGCCGAGCCCCTCCTCCGCAAGGCGCTGGCGAGCTGCCAGAAAAACTTGGGTGAGAACCATTTTATCACGAGCGCCTGTTATCAAAAGCTCGCCTCCGACCTGGAAGCCCAGGGAAAGCTCGGCGAGGCTGAGCGTCTTTGCGCATGGCGCTGAGCGCCAGAATGAAGGTTTTTGGCAAAGACAATCCTTTGACGGGTGCGACCTTCAACGACCTCGCTTCCAACCTCGACGCACAGGGGCGACTCGACGAAGCCGTGGAGAATTGGACTACCGCCGCGGAAGTCTCCGAGCGCACGCGTCATGTGCGGGGTAGTTCAGGACTGGAACGCTCGCTCACCCCTGCTTTTTCTTGTCTCCCCGCATTGGCGCTGGCGCTGGCCCGCCAGGGAAAGCCCCGCGAAGCATGGGCCTGCTGGGAGGGGCACCTGTGTGCGGGCTACTTGACGATCTCTCGGCACGACAGCTTCGGCCTCTCACTTCCGACCAGCGCGACCGCGAGGCCGCCTTGAATCGCCAGCTTCAATCGCTCGATGAGCGAATCGCACCACTGGCCGCCAAGGCCAAGCGAACGCGCGACGAAGATCGGGAGCTCAGGACATTACGGAACTGCCAGAACGAGCTTCGCGGTCAGTGGGTCGAGCTCCAAAACGAGCTCGACCAAGAGTATCAAGCCAGCGTTGGCAAGCCCTCGGCGCTCGAGCAAGTACAGAAGGCGCTCGCCGTCGACGCCGCCTTGGTGGGCTGGCTCGATGAGGCGAGGCATCATTGGGCCTGCATCGTGCGGTCTCAGGGCGACCCGATCTGGGTTCCGGTTCCGGTGCCAAGTCAAGCGGAACGTAGGACGAACGAGGACGACGAGCGTTCGGCAACGTTGCGTAGGGCTCTCGCCGGCGATTTGCCTGAGTGGCGTGCGCTGGCGGAAGCGCTCGCGCGAACGCATCATGCCGTTGCTTCCACACTTAAAGGGTGTCAACCACTGGATCGTGCTGCCATCAGAGGCTTTGATGGGCGTGCCGATCGAGGCGCTCGTCGCGGCCTTGCCGGAAGGATCGCCGCGACCCGTGGTCAGTTACGCCCCATCGGGGTCGATGTTGGCGCGATTAAGCGCACCGCGGTCGCAGGCGTCTGGACCGCCGCGGCTGTTCGCCCTGGGCGATCCCGGGTTCCCTGAGCCGGTTGTCAGCGGTCCGGTTGCGAGGCCAACGCCCGTCGGCACCGCCGTCAAGGCCGGCGTGCCAAACGCGATCGCCTCGCACATCACTCGCGACCAGCGGCTTGCGGCGGACGTCCTGAAGGGCGATGTCCGTGATGAGAACCTCATCCCACTTCCGGGCACGCGCCATGAGGTCGAGGCCATCGCCGCCCTTTTTCCTGGTGGGCAGGCGACCACACTTTTGGGCACCGAGGCGACTGAGTCGAATGTGCAGCGACTCGCCGAATCCGGTCAACTCAAGAGTTACCGCTATGTCCACCTCGCGACTCATGGCAAGGCGAATGCCAGCGTCGCGCTCCGCTCGGCGCTGTTCTTCGCGCCGGAGCTCCATGCACAACCACCATCGGCCGATCCGGCTGGGGTCGCGGCGATTCCCGACGGTCAGATCACGGCCGAGCAGATCGTGCGAACGTGGGAGCTGGACGCCGACCTGGTGGTCCTCTCGGCCTGCGAGAGCGGGTTGGGCCGCGAGGCCGGCGGCGAAGGCTATGTCGGCTTCGCGCAGGCGTTGTTCGTGAAGGGGGCGCGGAGCCTGGTGCTGAGCCAGTGGCGGGTCGACGATCAGGCGACTGCACTTTTGATGACCCGGTTCTACCAAAACCTGCTGGGCAAGCGCGAGGGACTTTCCAAGCCGATGCCGAAGGCCAAAGCCCTCGATGAAGCAAAGCAATGGCTGCGAGATTTGTCGAGCGCGGGAGACCGGAATGGAATGGGGGAGCGTCGAACGGGGAACACCGCGCTCCAAAGAGGGCACGCCCGTTTCAGGTCGGTCTTTCGCGCATCCGTACTACTGGGCGGCGTTCATTCTAGTAGGCGATCCCGATTGACCGCCCCGGAGAGATCGATCGCCTTTTATCGGATTGGACTTCCGAGACAGAGCCCCGCTCAAACCGTGCGACTTTGTGCCAAAAAGTGCCATTTCAATAAATAAGCATCAAAAAATGGGCCAAACTCGGGTTTGCCTCGAGGTTCGTCTCGCTTTCCTGAGAATCGAGGTCGGTCGCAACCGCTGGCCGCTGCCGAGCTAGGCGGCACGAAATGCAATAGTTCGCATTTGCCACCAGACGTTGTACGGTTCAATCGGGGAGTAGCGCGGTGATGACCCGGGCGAAGTGGGCGACGCGAGAGAGAACGACGGCAAGCGTTTAATGAACGCGGTGAGCGAGGGGGGGCCAGATGAAGACCTCGGTCCGCATGTTCTGTAGAAGCTGTCTACGGAGCGTGGAGATCATTTCAGTAGGGTCAGACGGCTCGGCGAGTCCCTGTCCGCACTGCGGACGTCTCATCGACAATCATTCGAGCGAGAGCCTCTCGTCGGCTGAGGACGACGAGGCAATGACAATGCCGCGCCCGCCAACCACAGCCACAACCAAAGTCGCGGAGACGATCGATTGGGTGAAGACCTGGGAGCAAGGGTCGCTCGGCTGCTTGGGCCGGTTTCAACTGCGAGAACGGCTAGGTGACGGCGGTTTCGGCCAGGTATTTCGGGCGTACGATCCCCGGCTGGACCGCGATGTGGCCTTGAAGCTACTCAAACAGACCGATCCGAATGAACGAGTCATGGAGCGGTTTTTCCGGGAGGCCCGGGCAGTGGCGCGGCTTGACCACCCCAATATCGTGGCCGTTCATGACGCCGGCTTTGATGAGGGCAAGTGCTGGGTCGCCTATCAGCTCATCGCCGGACGACCGTTGTGGTGGTATCGCGACCACCATCGGTTGGACGCCACGACGATCGCGCGGATCGTGAACGCGCTGGCCGATGCGCTTGATCATTCGCATCAGTTGGGTGTGGTGCATCGCGACATCAAGCCGTCCAATGTTCTGGTCGACAACCAGGGGCGGCCGCGTCTCATTGATTTCGGACTGGCCCAGAGATCCGACGTCGGCTCCGATTTGACGCGCGAGGGGGCGGTCATCGGAACGCCGGCGTACATGAGCCCTGAGCAAGCTCTGGGCCACAACCAGGAGGTCGACGAGCGGAGTGACGTGTACAGCTTGGGCGTGGTCTTCCACGAGCTGCTCTACGGGCATCGTCCCGACGAGGACATTGCTTTGCCAAACATCGACCAAACGGAGACAACCCGCAAATTCCAGACCGAGTCCGGCGCGAGGCCATCGCGGCCGATTGATCCGGGGATTCCCGATGCGCTCAAGAAAATCTGTTCTCGGGCCGCGGCCGCAGACCCGGACGCGCGGCACGCGACGGCGCGTGCTTTGGCCGACGATCTCGAGGATTGGCTGCAACAGCAACAAAGCAACTGGCATCGGCCGGATTGGTCAGAGCCTCGCCCCGTGGTCGTCTGGGCGGCGGTGCTCGTGATACTCGTCACTCTGGTCACGACGCAATTAACAGGGAAAAGCAGGCCGGGCCCTCTCAACGTTGATCGCGCTCAGTTCGCCGTCATGAACGTGCCCAACACCACGGCCTCGGCCCCGTCACCTCCGCGGGAGACCGTTTCGTTCGTTGGCAATCGGGACACCCTTGTCTATCACACTCGCACATGCCCGGCTGCACTCGCGATCAAACCCGCTAACCAAATCAAGCTCGAAAGTACGGACGAGGCAGCCAAAGGTAAATTCAGGCCTTGCCACCATTGCTCGCCCAACCTTTCCGCGCGCGGTCCCTTTCAACCGCCGGCCCCGCCGGCGGAAGGTCCCTGACTTTTCACCCGGGCGATACCATCAGCAATGGCGCCAAAGGAAGGCGCGGCGGGTTGACCATACCGTGCGAGAGACGGATACTGATGGCCAACTCGAGCGATTGGGAACCGTGACGTCGGGCGGCACGGCCCATTGCCGGCCTGAGGTCCGTGATGGAAATGTTCTTGATAGCGGTCGCGGTGATCGGCTTCTCGGTTGCCGGTTACATCATGTGGCGCCGGTGGTGCGCGATCGTCGAGGTTGCTCACGGCCTACAGGCCCTTGGCGAGCGGGGGAAAGTACGCCCGGTCATGATCATGGCGCGGGGGGCGGTCGGCGAGCTGGTGCGGGCATTCAACGCGTCGGCAAACGAAATCGAGGCCCGGACCGCTGGGCTCGATCAAGATCGGCAGCAGCTTCTCGTGGTTCTGGGCGCCATGGCGGAGGCCGTGATCGCCGTTGACTATCGCCGTCGCCTGCTCTTCGCCAACGCTAGCGCCAACAGACTTTTCGGATTCGACGCGACTGCGGTCGGCCGCCTTGTCCCGGAGCTGATCCGCAGCCCCCAGGTTCAGGAAGCCGTCGAGGCGACCTTTCGCCTGGCGGTTCCCGACGCTTATGAAGGTGAGCTCACGCTGCCCGGCGCGATCCAGCCCACCGCGGCAATAACCGTATCCTCTCCGTTCGCGGCAACCCACTGCCGGGCGAGCCGTCAACCGGTGCGGTCTTCGTGTTTCACGACGTGACCGAGCTCCGCCGGCTCGAGGGGATGCGCGAAGACTTCGTCGCCAACGCCTCGCACGAGCTCAAGACGCCACTGGCCGCCATCAAGGCATACACCGAGACCCTGATGGATTGGGCCCTGTACGATGAGACAGTCAACGCCCGATTCCTCAAGCGCATCGACGAGCAAGCAGAGCGACTCAACCAGTTGATTCTCGACCTCTTGAGCCTGGCCCGAATCGAGTCGGGCCAGGAGATCTTCGAACACCACCCGCTTTACCTGGTGCCGGTTTTGGAATCGTGCGTCGAGTCCCATCGCGACCGCGCCCAAACCAAAAACCTAAGCCTCTCGTTCGACCCCCGGGGGATGGACGACGAGACCATGGTTCTCGCTGACGAGGAAGCGATCCGCCAGATCATCGACAACCTGATCGATAACGCCATAAAGTACACGCCCGAGGGAGGTACGGTATCCGTAACTGGCCACAGCGACCGGAATTCGGCCAGCATCGAGGTTTCGGACACGGGCATTGGAATCCCCCGAGCCGACCTGCCGCGAATTTTCGAGCGATTCTACCGGGTCGACAAAGCCCGGAGCCGGGAGCTGGGCGGAACTGGGCTGGGGTTGTCGATTGTCAAGCACCTGATGCAGTCCATCGGCGGCCAGATTGATGTCACCAGCCGCGTAGGCGCCGGCTCCCGGTTTACCGTTGGGTTGCCCAGGTGCCTCGTTGCCGACCTGCGGGCCCAGGCCGTCCACCGTCCGGGCTGACTTTGCGAGGTCGGTCCGTGTTTTGACGGCTTTGTCGGCCAAGTAACTGACGGCCGTTCACAGAAACTTCATGGTTGGTTGTTACTCTGTACTGGCATGGTCGCTGTTAGAAGGTCGATAAAGGCGTCAATGCGGTGGGCCGGGTGCGAGCGGCTGTTTGCAATCTGTCCCGCTGCCGGCGAGGTCGATCAAAAGGAAACTGTGACGATGACTCGAAGGTATCCATCAGCGTGGTTGATCGCTCTGTCGGCATTAAGCGCCGCCGCGGGCGGCTGTGGTGGTTCGGGCGAGGGAAAGCTCACGCCGGCGACAACGGTCGTCGTCGACGGCTCGAGCACGGTCTATCGGATCAGCAAGGCGGCGCAGGAGTTATTTAACAGCGTTGAGCCCGAGATCACGGTGGTGCTGGACAATCATGGTACGGGGGGCGGCTTCTCACGGTATTTGCAGGGCGATGTCGACATCGTCGACGCCTCGCGACCGGCCAAAGCCGACGAAGAATCAAAGGCCAAGGCACAGGGCATCGAGTGGACGCGATTCGTGGTCGGTTATGATGGGATCACCCTGGTCGTCAACTCCAAGAACGATTTCGTCAAGTCGCTCACCGTCGAACAGCTTAAGACGATCTGGGCGCCGGGAAGCAAGGTCAAGACCTGGAAGGACGTCGATCCCGCGTGGCCCGCGCGAGGCATCATTCTCTACTCACCAGACAGCGACTCGGGGACCTTCGAGTTTTTCACCGAAGCGATCGTCGGCAAGGCCAAGAGCCAGCGCGATGATGTTCAGGCAAGCTCCGACGACAATACGCTGGTGAGCGGCGTGGCCGGCGATCCCGATGGGCTCGGCTATTTCGGTTATGCATACTTCGCCGCCAACAAAGACAAGCTCCACGACGTGGCCGTTCAAAATGGCCCTGACGCAAAGCCGGTGCCGCCGAGCCCCGCCACCATCGCCGACAAGACGTATGCTCCACTCTCGCGCCCCCTTTTCATTTATGTGAAGAACTCAGCCGCTCGACGGCCGGAAGTCGCCAAGTTCCTTCAGTTTTATATCGATAAGAATGACGACCTCGCCGTCAAAGGGGGATATAACCCTCCGACCGCCCAGGACAAGGCCGACAATCACGAGGCGCTCGCGAGGTTACTCTCAGGCGGTGTAAGCCAGGCCAAGGCAACCGCCCCGGCCGCGCACTAAAGGACCCCGCTTTGAGCGTGCCCAGCACACGGACCGAAGTCACGGCCGGCTCGCCGTTGGAGGCCGATCTTTGGTCAGGCCATTCTCGGTTCCTGGCCTTCTGGGAGGGCATGGTCACCGTCGGCTTGATCATTTGCGCAATCATCACGGTGCTCACAACAGCCGGGATCATTGTCGTTCTCGGGACCCAGAGCCTCGAGTTTTTCACCCGAGCGCACGTCAGCCTGCCCGAATTCCTGTTTGGCACGGAACTAAAGCCCGACGCGGTTTCGCCCAAATTTGGAATTGTTCCCTTGATGTGGGGAACCCTCGTGGTCGCGGCCGGCTCCTCGGTCATCGCACTTCCCATTGGCCTATTAAGCGCGATCTATTTGAGTGAGTACGCGCCCCGCCCACTGCGAGCCGTGCTCAAGCCGACGCTCGAGCTGCTCGCAGGGATTCCCACGATCGTGTATGGCTATGTGGCGCTGCTTTTGGTCACGCCCGTGCTCAAAAGTTTGCTCGAGCCGCTTGGCCTGAGGGTCGAGACTTTTAATGCCCTCGTCAGCATGCATCGTGGTGGGAGTGATGATCATTCCGCTGGTCTCGTCGCTGAGTGAAGATGTGCTCTCGTCCGTGCCGCATGGGCTCAGGGAAGCCGCGTTTGGACTGGGAGCGACCAGGTTCGAGGTGTCAACCAGGATTGTCCTTCCCGCGGCTCTCTCGGGCGTGTTCGCCTCGTTCATCCTGGCGATCAGCCGGGCCGTGGGCGAGACGATGGCCGTTGTCCTTGCCGCGGGCATGCGCCCTCAGATCACCTTAAACCCGTTGACCTCGATTGAAACGATGACGACTTACATCGTCCAGGTGATTGGCGGCGACGCATCTTACGGCGAGCCCAAGTATCTGTCACTATTCGCCGTCGGCTTGACGCTCTTCACGGTGACGCTGACATTGAACATCATTTCCGGCCTCGTCTTGCGTCACTTTCGGGAGGTCTACCATTGAGTCTCTCGGAAGAGCCTCGGTTTCACCCTAACCGCTGGATCAGGCGCATCCAGGGGCCGGTCTTCGGGGCGGCCTGCCTGGCGGCGACGTGTGTGGGAGTGGTCGTCCTCGCCATTCTCCTGGGCTCCGTATTGCACGCGGCACTCCAGGGCCCGCCGAATAACCCTTGGTATGCGATCGGGCCCAATGTCGTCGAGTTGTTCCGTTTGATCGTGAATTTAATGTCAGAGCCCTTTGTCGCGAAAGGCCATATCGCGCAGCCGGGCTATCGGGTCGGCATTGTTGGCAGTTTGTGGCTACTGGGTTTGGTGGCGCTTTCCGGGATTCCGATCGGGGTCGGGGCGGGCCTGTATCTCGAGGAGTTTTCGCCGCCGGGGCGGCTGCGACGGATCATTCAAACCAACATCGCCAATCTTGCTGGTGTACCTTCCATTGTTTACGGCATCCTCGGGCTGGCTCTGTTTGTCCGGGCCTTCGGGATTAAGGGCCTGGCGCGGGCCCGACGCTGCTTTCTGGAGTGTTGACGCTCAGCCTGCTAATTTTGCCGATCATCGTGATCACAACCCAGGAGGCATTGCGGGCCGTGCCCCCATCGCTGCGTCAGGCGGCCCTGGCGCTGGGCGCGACCCGGTGGCAGACGGTGCGCGACCATGTGCTTCCCGCCGCGCTGCCGGGCATCTTGACCGGTACGATTTTGGGGTTGTCGCGAGCCATCGGCGAGACGGCCCCCTTGCTCATGGTCGGTGCGGCCGGCTCGATCTTTCGAACTCCCAGGGGCCCACTCGACCGCTATTCGGCCCTCCCGGTCGTCATTTACAATTATGCCAAGGAGCCGGACCGGAAATACACAATCGTCGCGGCGGGCGGCATCCTGATTCTGGTCGTCCTCTTGTTGGCGATGAATGCCGTTGCCATCGTGATTCGTAACCGCTACAGGCGTTATCAGTAAAGGGACTTTGCCATGGCGCCGCTCAGCGCAAATGAGATCCGAACCTCCCCGTCCCTCGCGAGACCAGCGATGACCGTCTCCCATGATCCGCCCGAGCCGGCACCCTCCCCCTCCGCGGGACCATCTCGACTGAGCGACCCGATCGTGCTCTCCACTCGGGGCCTTTCCGTCTGGTACGGGCCCTCTCCGGCGATCAAGGAGGTCACGATCGACATCCCCCGCAACAAGATCACCGCGCTCATCGGCCCTTCCGGCTGCGGCAAAAGCACCTTGCTTCGATGCTTCAACCGGATGAACGACCTGATCACCGGCGCACGTATGCAGGGCGATATCCGCTTTGACGGCGATCTGATCTCGGGCTCCGACATCGACCCCGTCGTCCTGCGGCGACGGATCGGCATGGTCTTCCAGAAGCCGAACCCATTCTCCAAGAGCATCTACAACAACGTCGCCTGGGGTGCTTGGATCAACGGTTATCGGGGCAACATGGACGAGCTGGTTCAGCGCTCCCTCCGCCGCGCGGCCCTGTGGGACGAGGTCAAGAACAAGCTTAATCGCTCAGGCCTCGAGCTTTCCGGCGGGCAGCAGCAACGCTTGTGCATCGCCCGCACGCTCGCCGTCGAGCCCGAAGTCATCTTGATGGACGAGCCCTGCTCGGCCCTCGACCCGATCTCCACCGCTCGGGTCGAAGACCTGATGGACGACCTTAAAGAGGACTACACCATCGTCATCGTCACCCACAACATGCAGCAGGCCCGGCGCGTCAGCGATATGACGGCCTGCCTCATGCTCGATGAGTTGTCTGCCGACGGACACCGAACCGGCATCCTCGCCGAGTTCAGCCCGACCGATCTCCTCTTCACCAATCCCCGGGACAAACGCACCGAGGCTTATATCACCGGGCGCATCGGGTGATGCCGGTCGCGACAGCCGGATGAGAATGGCCTGGAAATGTGTTTCGCGCAATCCCGGCGCTCCTTCTGCCCCGCGCCTCACCTCATGGATAGTGTCGCCCCGTACTACCGCGGGCGGCCGGGGAAATCCGCGATTTTGCGTCATCTCGGAAAACGCCGCCCCGAAACGGAAGGAGACGCTCGCCGCCTCGCCTTCGCCGCCTCCCCGCGACCTCAGCGGATTTGCGTTGTTTGCGTTGTTTGCGTTGTGGCCATTCTGAAGTGGTTGGTCAGAAAAGACTTGCGTCACAACGCAAAATTGCTGGCCCGCTTACCGTTTGCGTACGGCGCCTCGCCGTTTGCGTTGTGGCTATTCTTAAGTAGCAGTCCGGAAAAGACTGGCGTCGCAACGCAAAATTGCCGGCCCGCTTACCGTTTGCGTACGGCACTCGCCGTTTGCGTACGGCGCTTCGCCGGGTTGGTTCATGGCTGTTTTTTGCGCCCACGAGCAGGGCTCTCATCGTCTGCGGGATGATACCTATGATGAGTTATTCAAATTTTCTACCTTTTCTTGTCCGGCACGTGATGACGATTGATCCCAGTAATCCGAGTCTTCCGTGTCGGCAAACCTCTGGAGAAAAAGCCTCGCTCTTTGCCGGAACGTCGGCCTCACGAGATCGATGAAGGGCTGATCTTCCTCCGCCGCGATCGAAATCCTGACGATCCGATGGGGCTCGATTCCTCGGTCCGCCGTGTCGCGCGGGAGATGGGCGAGAGATGCAGGAAGAATGACCGGTCCGCCACATCGGCCTCGGCCACGAAATCGTTGATCCCATCCAGGATGATGGGCCGCTCGGCCACGAAGATAACCTCCTCGTCATCGGTGCCCAACGAGCGGATCGTGAAGCCGGTACCCGTCGCCAGCCCGCACAATCCGTTCGAAAACCACTCCGGCAGCGACGTGATGTTGTCGTAGGCCATCAGCCAACTGTTGCGCGCCGCGATCATCAGGTCGCGGATCTCCTTGGGCTGTGAGCGCACTGGCGACGAATGGGGATCGATCAAACGCCGGCACACCTTGAGCAAGGTGGTTTTGGCCGATCCTTGCTCGCCCGTGACGACCAAGATCGGGTGCGGTCCGACCGGCCGAAGCGCCGCCGTCAACCAGCCGATAAATAGAGGCCAATCCCGCTCGTCGACATTGACGTACTTCTTTAAAAGCTCGACCGAGCCATCACGCGCCGGCATCGGCAGCGGAAGCTGCCCGCGGGGGCGGCGAAAAAACACTGGCGGTCGCGCAACGGGTTCCCAACCGTCGGCCCGGATCTCAATGACGCGTCCCTCGCGATCAGCGAGGTCGAGAAAATACGACGATCCCGACCCGCCGCGCGCGACCCGGAGGAACACATCGGCCAGCTCGCCATCGAATTCTCCTTTGGCTTCGAGCGCCCCCACGACCGCCGAAATCGCCTCCGGCTGGGGCAGCTTCCTCGTCGCCATCAAGCTCGCGCGGACGAGCCGGTGGCGAAACGCCTTGCTTCTGAGCTCGCAACACTCGACACGCCCGTTCTCCGAAACCACCGCATACGGCCGGCCATCGGACCCGAGGATCACTCGTTCCACACCGGCCAGCGCATCAAGGCGTCGCCCGGCGACTCTTCCTCGTCCGTCTCAACCGCAGGATTGTTAGACATAACCAGCGACAATTCCGCTGGCGTTTCGCCATCCTGACAGCCTGAGGCCGGCGCTCCGCCCTCGTGGCCGGCGCAGTCCGCTCGAACCTGCATCAGGTCGTCACCGTCTCCTGGCGATGACAACGCGGCGGCGAATGCGTTCGCACGGATCGGCATTAGCTCCTCACCTTTTCCTGGGGATGACAACGCGGCGGCCAGTGCGTCCGCATCCGACGGGGAAACGTCTTCGATCGTCGCGGCCGTTTGCCCGAGCGAGGTCACGGCTGGCGAGGCGACTGGGTACGGCTCGATCCCATCCGCGGTCGGCCGCGCATTTAAAGGCGATCCAGGGCACGCCGATCCATTGGCCCTGTTGTCGGCGGCCGACCCGTCCGCCGCCGCGGCCTTTTCCGGTGCTCCGAGTCCCGTGAAGGCCGACGGTTGCACGGGAACGCGCTTCGAGCTGGTGATGAGCCAGTCGGGAGTTCCCGCGTAGAGCGCATCGTTGGTGAAGCCAATCGCAGATTTCAGGTGAGCGGCGGGCCGAGCGGCCTGGGATTGACCAATGGTCCGCCGACTGGAGCCAACGGGCTGCAAGAATCGCCAAGAAGTCGAGTCCCGAAGAATTCGCCGCCGAAGAATTGGCGGCTCGTATTGATCGACTTCGGTTGAACACCATTCCTGGTTACACCAGTGAAGCCAATCAATCTGTAACCCGGAACGGCTTCTTGACCTGGTAGAGCTTGAGGTGCTGCTCGCCCGCTTTCCTTTCATCTTCGTTGGCAAACTGCTTGTTTGCCTTTCGCTGCCACTTGACCGCCTTATCAAAGTCGCCTGCCTCGGCGTAGGCTGCGGCGAGAGTGTCCACGAAGGCGGTATCTTTCCACTCGGTCAAGTTGCAGGCACATCTGGCTGACTCAACAGCTCGCTTGCAGTCCCGAAACTTCGCATCGTAACAGGTAGCCCATATCCACGCTCGACCGTTGTAAGCCGAGGCGAATTGGGGATCGAGCCTGATCGCTTCGTTGTAATCGGCGATCGCCCTGTCGAAGTCCTTCGTCTGCTCCCAGACCCAGCCCCGTTTTTGGTATGCCTCGGTGAATCTCGGATCGAGTCGGATCGCTTCGTCGCAGTCCGCCAACGCTTTCTGATAGTCCTTTTTCAAGCCCCAAATGCGACTTCGGTTGCTATAAGCAACGGAATCGCTCGGGGCGAGTCGAATCGCCTCGTTGAAGTCCGCAAGAGCGACCTCGTACTGCTTCTTGTCTTCCCAGGTGATCCCCCTCCCGTTGTACGCCCCTGAGTTACCCGGATTACTGCGAATCTCGTTGGTATAGAAGGCGAGGGCTTGATCAACCGGGATCACTCGGCTCACGGGCAGCCATCCTTCGATACTTCCCGAGACCACCCACAACCAATCGCCTTCAACCAGTTCGACAGTGTAGGTCTGATGCCGAGAGCCATCATCGACTACGTGATCCCCAATTGTCACTGGGTACTTGTATTTGGTGACGACTTGCTGACCGATCCAAGTAGAATCCCGCTTAGCCTTAACCGAGAGCCTCACCAGTGGGATGATGGTGTAGAGGCTGATAAACATGTTGCATTGCCTCCGAGCGGCCGACAAGGAGATGCTGACCTTACATGGTAAGTCGACTGATTGCGTGAGTCAATGTAGTGCCCCCGGTTCTGTAAACAAAATCCATTGGCAGCGATCTGTTCGGATTTGGAAAGCGAACCCCGTGCCAAACGATTAACGATGTCCTCAGAACCAAACGGTGCGGAATAACGGCATATCGGGCAGAAGATCACCCACGGCGACAGTCTCGACATACGCAACCCCTTCAGGCGATTATCACCGCAGCCAACGCCGGCTTCGACGGAACCTAGTGGCGTCCGCCACGGTGGTCAGGTCAACGGCTTGCCAGTCGGCGAACCTCTGTCAACGAGATTCCCATTAGTTGGGCAATCTCCTTGAGTGGCTGCCCATTGGCTCGCAGACGCTCGACGATTTGCCGCCTCTCGTGCGTCCGCCTCGTCTCCCGATTGACGTTGGGTCCGCGCCACTCTAGAGTTGCAGATCCGGCACTGCCGAACGGATCGCGTCGCGTCATTGAGAAAAGCTGCGGCCGTACGATGAGGCGGTAATCGACAAGGACCTTTCAGGCAAACTTCGCCGGTGAGGAGGCACCCCAAACTATGGTAGGCGGCGCTCACAAAGTGGCGGTCGTGACCGGCAGCACTCAGGGCCTCGGGGAGGCCATCGCCCGGCGGCTGGTGGACGAGGCCCTGATCGGGGGATTGGTGATCTGCGGGCGAAGCGCCGAAAACGGCGAAAGGCTCGCCCGCGAGTTCAGCGAGCGCGGCTGCCGCACGGAATTCATCCAGGCGGACCTTGCGGTGGTCGAAGATTGCCGGCGGGTCACCGACGACGGCGCGGCGTGCGTTTGACCGCATCGACATCCTGGTCAACAGCGCCGCGACCTCCGAGCGCGGCACGATCCTGGACACGACGCCACAGCTTTTCGACCGCATCATGGCCATCAACGTGCGCGCCCCGTTCTTTCTCATGCAGGCCGCGATCCAGACCATGATCGACCGCGGAAACGCCGGATCGATCCTGAACATCATCAGCATGTCCAGCCACGGGGGTCAGCCATTCCTTTCACCCTATTCCGCCTCCAAAGGCGCCCTCGTGACCCTCACCCGGAACGTCGCTTGCGCAGTGCTTAAGCACCGCATCCGCGTCAATGGCCTCAACTTGGGATGGATGGACAGCCCGGGCGAACATGTGGTCCAGAAGAAGTTCCACGCTGCCGGTGACGACTGGCTACAAAAGGCCGAGGCGGAGCAGCCGTTCGGCAGACTCGTCAAGCCGGCCGAGGTAGCGGAATTCGCCGCGTTCCTCCTCTCAGAAAGGTCCGGGCTAATGACGGGTTCGATCATCGACTTCGACCAAAGCGTGATAGGTACTCACGAGAACTAACCCGAAGCGCTAGCGACCGGGGCGCATGCCGGCGCCACGAGTGACGCGCGGCCACACTCGCTGGCGCGTCGGGTTGATATGGCTTCTGGTGGCGGCCCAGGTGGTCTTCGGCGAGGAGTGTCACCTTTTGGTCCTGATCTCGTCGGGCTACAAGATGCTTTGGATTACCTCCCCCCGGCTGATCGGGTGCGGCCGGCCGAGCGGGTCACGATATTCGGTCTGCGGCGCATAGCCAAGGCAATGAAAGATCGTCGCCGACAGGTCTTCGGGCGCACGCGCCCCTCTGCGGGGTAAGCCCCAACCCGGTCCGACGAGCCGTAGACCTGGCCCCCTCTCACGCCCCCTCCCGCCAGCGTGACCGAGAATACCGAGCCCCAGTGGCCACGCCCACCGTTGCCGTCCAGGCGAGGCGTGCGACCAAACTCGGCCATGCACACGACGAGCGTCTCATCCAGTAGCCCACGATGGTCCAGGTCTTCCAGCAGTGCCGAGTAGGCCCGATCCGTCGGCGGCACGAGCACCTCCTTGAGCCGGGATGATTCATTGACGTGGCTGTCCCAGCAGGGATTGGACTGGGGCTCGTCGGTGCTGCGATACCAGTTGACCTGAACCAGCCGGACCCCAGCCTCCACCAAACGGCGGGCCAGCAGCACTCCCTGGCCAAATGGTGTGTGCCCGTAACGATCTCGGTTCGCCTCGGGCTCTTCCTCCAGCAGGAACGCCCGGCGAGCCAGCGACGAGCCCAGGAGATCAAGCGCCTGGCGTGACTGGGCGTCAAACGCACCGGTCGGAAGTTTCTGATGGACGGCGTCGAGCCCGCGCTCGATTTGGAGCAAGAGGTCTCTTCGTACTCTCATCCGGCCGTGATCGATGTCAGCAGGCAGATTGAATTCTTGGACTGTGTATCCCGATGCGGTCAGTCGGGCATTGAGCAGCCAGGGGTCGGACGTGCGCCCGAGGAATCCCCCGTCCTGGCCTGGCCAGATGCTCCCGTCGGTATTGAAGATCCGATGCGGTAAAGTGACAGAAGGCGGCAAGCCGCCTTGCGCCGTGCTGATCCGGCACAGCATCGCCCCCAGGCTGGGAGCGTCGTTGGGCGCCCCCGGGTTGGCGTTCTCGAAGTTCATCGGCTGGTGAGGCCGCCCCGTGATCATGTAATAGCCGCTCGATGAGTGAGCGTTGTCACCTGTTGAGACAGCCCGCAGGACACAAAGTTTGTCGGCGACCAGGGCCGTGCGCGGTAGCAATTCCGAGATCGACAGTCCGGGGACTGTCGTGGCGATCGGGGCGAAATCACCCCGAACTTCCGCCGGGGCGTCGGGCTTGGGGTCCCAGGTTGAGTGCTGCGGCGGGCCGCCCATCAGGAACAAGACGATGCATGACCTCGCCCGGCCGAATGACGGGGTGCGTGGCGCCGGGCCGTCGGCTGTGGCTGTCGACCGGCCGAGGTCGCTGAGGCTCAACCCCGCCCCGAGGAAACCGAGGCCGCCGATGCGCATCACCTCGCGGCGGTTCCATCCATCGCAAAGACGCACTCCAGGGCCGAGCAGACGAAGCATCGGAGCCTCACTCACGACAAAGGTCGACGGGATGAAAAACAGTTGTTTAACACCGCTGACTCTACCGGCAGAGAGGGTTTGCTACAAGGCTCATCGCGTGTGGCGAGGGTGGGGGAACTTTGGAAAGGCACGCAAGATTCGACTACCTTCTGTTTGTCCAAGCGCTACCTCTATCCCAAGGTCGAGATTACGGCAGCGGTTGCCAAGGGGCGGGTGGATCGGAAGAGCTGTCCCGCAACCTTATTCGAGCAGGTCGGAGTGGCTGCCGGTGCGGCCAAGCTCTAGCTTCCCTGCCTCTTGCCTCCCAAGTCCTCGAACATCTCGTCCACGCTGGCGTAGTCGGTCATGTTCCGGCCGGTCTCGGCGTCGGCGAGGGCCTTGCGGGTCGTCGCGTTGGGGATGCGCGCTTCGAAACGGCAGGCCCCTTCGCATCGTGACTTGGCTGTAGAACATCCGGATCGCGTCACTGGAACTGAGGCCGATCTGGGCGAGAATGCTTTCCGCCTCGGCCTTCAATTCGGGGGCGACCCGGGCGCGAATCATGCCGGTTTTGGCGCCCTTGGGTCGGGGCCCGGGCTTGCGACGAAGCGTGATTTCCGGGGATGGGCGTTTTTTGGGCATCATTGGATCTCCTGATGATTACTTAGCCAGATTGTACCCTCGGCAGGATACAGCGACAATCCTCGCGAGAATCCCTGGCTGTGCCGTGGTAGGCTGAGGTCGCCTCCGATAGAATCTCTTTGGGCCGGCTATCTCCATGGCCATGTGTCTTAACCATTGCGGCCGGGGCCTCATTGATACTGTGAACAGATGCTCATGGAAACCCGGTTCGAGCAGGGCACGTGCGGCGGCGGAACAGAGGCGGACGGATGGCGGACTGGCGGCAGGTGATTGATGGCTTTATCGACTCTCACGCAGAGCAGTGGCGTGAGGTGCGTAGACATCTCCACGCCAACCCCGAGCCCAGCCGCGAAGAGTACCAGACGACGCGTTTTCTCGCCGAGCGCCTCGCGGACCTGGGCGTCGGGTCGAGGATCGTCTGCTCGGGCCGTGGTTTAATCGCCGAACCTGAGGGCCAAGACCACCGCCCAAGGGTTGCCATCAGGGCTGATACTGACGCGCTGCGGATGACTGATGCCAAGACGGTCGCCTATCGCTCGCACCGGGACGGCGTGCTGCATGCCTGCGGCCATGATGCGCATGCGACCATGGCCCTGGGTGCGGCAGCGGCCTTGTGGCATGCCCGCGACCACCTGCCCGAGGGCACCGACTGGCGGGCGATCTTTCAGCCGGCCGAGGAAGTCGCCGAGGGAGCGGACGAAATGGTGGCCGCTGGCGCGGTCGACAATGTCAGGGCGATCGTCGCCTTGCATGTCGATCCAGACCTGGCCGTTGGGCGGTTGGGGCACCGGTCTGGGCCACTCACCGCGGATTGCCGCGACCTGTGCGCGACGATCACGGGGCGGGGTGGCCACGCCGCGCGTCCCCATCTCGCGATTGATCCCATCGACGTGGCCGCCCATTTCATCAGCACCGTCTACCAGTGGGTGCCCCGCGGTGTCGATTCGCGCGATCCCGCCGTGGTCACGTTCGGTTGCATTCGCGGGGGCGCCAATGCCAATGCGATTCCCGAACAGGTCGAGCTAATGGGAACGATCCGTACGCTGAGCGCCGAAACCGCCGGGCGAGTGTGCGCACGGATCGAGGAGATCGCCCACGGGCTTTCCGAAGCGAGCCGGGCGACGATCGAGATCGCCATCGGGCGGGCGACACCGGCCGTCTACAACGATCCCCGCATCACCGCGGTCTGCGTCCGGGCGGCTGGCGAGGTCGTGGGCCCGGCGAACCTCGAGCCGATCCTCCTGCCCAGCATGGGAGGCGAAGACTTTTCCGGCTATCTGGCTCACGCCCCAGGCTGCATGCTCAGGCTCGGTGTCGCATCGCCCGATCGACCACGTGTTTTTCTTCATTCACCTCACTTCGATCTCGATGAGGGCGCGCTTGCGATCGGAGCCAAAGTTCTGGCTCATAGCGTGGTGCTCCTTTCCCATTTTCTGCGGAGCGACCCCCAGTGAGCCCATACAAGTTCGTCAGTAATCTTCGGCCCACGCTCGGCGTCGAGATCGAGCTCAATCTCGTCGACAGCCGTACGATGGCCCTGCGCAGCGGTGCCTCACAGATCTTGAACGAAGTCCCGCCGGAGCTCGTCAACTCCATCAAGCCAGAGCTCCTTCAATGTTACATCGAGCTGAACACCGATGTTTGTGAAAACGTCGCCCAGGTCGAGAGCGACCTGGCTAGAAAAATCCAGGTCGTCAGCGAGATCGCCGCTCGCCACGACCTTCGTCTTTTTTGGGGGGGGACCCATCCTTTTTCACCGTGGCAAGATCAGCAAGTGACGCCCAACGAGCGTTACCGCAGCTTGATCAACCTGCTTCAGGAGACGGCTCGGCGATTGGTTACGTTCGGTCTGCATGTGCACGTCGGTGTCGATTCGGGCGATAAGGCGATCATGATCTGCGATCGAATCCTCCAGCACTTGCCCATCCTACTGGCCCTTTCGGTCAATAGCCCGTTCTGGCAAGGACGGAATACCGGTCTGCATTCGGTGCGCAGCAAGGTCATGGAAACGCTCCCCACGGCCGGTCTGCCCCCGCTGATGCGAAACTGGTCCGAGTATAGCTGGCTTTTGAACAATATGATCGAGACCGGTTTTATCAAGACGATCCGGGAAATCTGGTGGGACGTTCGTCCGCATCACAACTTTGGAACGGTCGAGGTCCGGATTTGCGATATGCCGCCTTGCCTGGAAGACGTCTTGGGGCTGACGGCCCTGATTCAGTGCCTTGTCTACGACCTTTCCGAAGAAATTGATCGCGGGACATACCAGTTTGATTGCCATCCGTTTCTGATCCGACAAAACAAGTGGAGAGCTTGCCGCTACGGTATGGACGCCAAACTTGTTGACGCCGCGACGCACCAGTCGGTCGACGCGCGCGGAGTCGTTCACAACTTGGTCGACCGATTGCGGTCTCGGGCCGACGAACTCGACTGTACGCGTTATCTCGAAATCACAGACGCGATGGCTGAAAGACCGACCGGGTCAGTCCGCCAGCTCCAAGCGTTCGAGGAGAGCCACAACCTCGCGGAGGTCGTGCGGAGGATGCTGACGCGAAGCGAGCCGCCCACCGATCAGGCCGAGATAGGCGCGGAGCAACTTGCATGAGCGGGCGGCGAATGCCTTGGCCATTTCTTCATAAGGCATTCATCGCTTCGACATTTTGTGCGTTAAGATGGCTCTAGCAGAATTGTCGATTGCAAGATCGCACCTACATCCGGGTTACCGAGCGATGTCCAAACAAAAGATTTTGGTGATTGAGGACGAGCCCGCTGGTCGAAGTCTTGACTTGGAACCTCGAGCGCGAGGGTTTCGAGGCAATACTTGCCTATGACGGCCAGGAAGGTCTCAGGCAAGCGCAGTTGAAATTGCCCGACCTGATCGTGCTCGATTTGATGCTGCCCCGGAAACCGGGACTGGAGGTGTGCCGTGAGCTCAAGCAAGGCCCGCGCACGCGTGACATCCCGATCATCATGGTGACGGCAAAGGCCGAAGAGTCCGACGAGCTGGTTGGTTTCGCGACCGGGGCCGACGATTATGTCACGAAGCCATACAGCGTGAAGATTTTGATCGAGCGCATCAAGAAAGAGCTGCGTCGCCGCCAGCTCAACGATGAGCGGGCCCCCGGCTCTCAGATCGAGAGCCAGGGAATCGTCATCGACCGTCACAGCCACCGGGCGTTCTATCGAGACGACGAGCTGCCGCTCACGCCGACCGAGTTTCGCCTGCTCGAAGCCCTGATTCGCCAGGCAGGCCGGGCGTTCACTCGCTTTGAGCTGATGGACTCCGCCATCGGCGAAGACGCGATCGTGCTGGAACGAACGATCGACGTCCACATCAAGAGCCTCAGAAAGAAGCTCGGCGAAGCTGGCGAGCTTATCGAAACCGTCCGCGGCGTCGGTTATCGGTTTCACGTTGCTCGAAGTGCGAGCACGTGACCCCAATTCCCGGCGGGTCAAGCGGTCTTTGACGGCGAGCTCGCAGCTGCGGTGACCTCCGTTCCGGAACCAGCTCCGCGCGGACAACTTTGACGTCCCGTGGCGCGTCGATTCCCAACCGCACTTGCCGTCCCTCGAGCCGGACGATCGTGACGCAGATGTCATCACCGATAAATAGTTTTTCCATGAACTTGCGGGTCAGCACCAGCATCTCTGTCTTCCTTTCCCATACCCCCAGGTGCGTTTCACGCCCACGCATTACCGCAACGCCCACGACGTCTCGAGCGTGGCGGCAAGAGGGGCACATCAAGAGCCTAGTTCACGTCTGACTCTTTTGGGGGGCCGGCCGAAAGTTGCCCCGTTCCATCGCACACTGCCCAAAGGGGCCTCTATCTCGGAAGGCCAATCCGAGCAATGAGTTCGGAACATTCGGTAAAGGAGCAGGCAGACTCGCGGCCGCGGCATGCAAAATCAGGCCCCCTTCCACCCATGAGGCAGCAAAACGCGGGACGAGGCTGACGTGACTCCCTTTTCGTCGCGAGCGATCGGGGTCGGCTTATCGGGCGGGCCGGACCAGCGTGTGATCGTTCGGGAAGCGCCCCCTGGTATCGCCGCGCGCTCCGTGGTATCTTGAGTGTGAGTAGATAGGGATAATCTGGTCAAACGATCCGGTTGGCTCGGTCGCGGTCGCGGCCGATTGCCAATGCCGAGAAGTCGCCTCTTAGTTAACCGTGCTTGGCGGAAGAGCCCGCCCTTATGGGGATGAACATTCGGAGTACAGTCGATATGCGAGTACTCGTTCAGTGTCAATGTGGTAAATATCTGAGTTGCGATCGAGAACTTCCCGGCCGTCAAGTGCAGTGTACCGCGTGCGGCAAAGTGTTTGTAATGCCTGGGAACAACGTTAATCCAGTAAGATCGCTCAATACGACCGACCTGTGGAAATTGGTAGCTATAATTATTCTCGCATCCGTATCCGTTAACGTCGGGGTTTTCTTATTGCTACATCGCTTCAGCACGGCGAAGTCGATCGCGACTGTTGCCCCGACAGGTGGTGGCAAGATCGTCGAATCAAATAAGGCCGGTGAAAACAACACGGCGCCGCTGGCGGAGAACAAAAGGACCGAACTGGTAGTTTCCAACAAAAACCAAGAATTCGCACCTGTAAAAGTGGACCTACTGACAAGCGAGGGATTATTAAACCAGGATAGGGGCTTCATAGTCACAAGTGTATGTGACGATACAATACATGTCGATAAAGTTGTCTATAACGGAACCTATGAAGCAAAGATCGCGATGTTCGCCGAGCGCGGCATCGGGCCGATGTTTGTGTCCAACAGCAGGTTTCCGCTAGAGCTTGGAATCGGTGAGAGCGTACCAATCCTGTGGCAGTTCGGGGAGCCATTGGAAGCAGGTCGAACGCCGTCTTCCTATGGAAGGGACATTGAGTTCCTTGATGTGCATACGGATCGAGGCATTTTCAGGTTCAGTCCGAGCGGTGAATTCATTGGTCAAGCCGTTCCCAAGGCTGGCGCGGACACGGCGAAACTTACGGAACGGGAAAATTCCAACCGAAAGGCCGAATTTAAAGCGGCGGAAATTGGAGACAGAAGCAACGACAAATGGCATCCAGATCGAAAATCGATTTTAGACGCAGGTAAAGATTATCAAGAACCCACGTTCCGGACGTCTCCCGACGAATATCTGCGAATTACTGCCCCCGCGACCAAATCACGGTAGCGGAGGGTCGGCGCGAGGATGCATGAGGTGTCACGGCAACTTTACAGTTCCCATACCCGCCGCCCCTTGAGGAACATGGTCAGATAGCCGTCCTCGCTGACCTTCAATACCGGTCCATGCAGCGAAGCGGCCAGGCCGGCCAGGGTTCGCGCGCCTGAACCGCCCGGCCCAGCTCGAGGCTCTCGGGCGCGATCCGGAGGATCGCGCCGAAGGTGAGCAGCCGGCCGTTTTGGTCAGTCACCACGGCACCATCCAGGCAGGCGATCGCCTCGAGGACCGAGGGTTCGAGATCGGCCAGGTTCATTCCGCGGACGACGTGATGAAGAGCTCGCTTCGCGTGCTTTGGCGAAAGGTTTTCCGGGTCTTGCGGATCGTCGGCGGCGATTTCCATCGAGATCTGGTCGGCCGGAGCGATGAGCTGGGAGATGGAGTGCTCGGGATCGCGCAGAACGACGAAAAGCGCCCCGAGCCGCGACTCGCTCAGATTGAGGGCGGCTTGAAAAAGCGCCTGCGCCAGGTTGGGCCATTCCGAGCGGCCCACCGCCTCGCACCAGACCGCGAACTTGCTGGGAATGTCCAGCAGCCGCCAGCGGCCGTCGCTGAAGCTGAACAGGAGCGTTCCCTCGGCGAAAACTTTGATCTCTTGCGCGGGCGTGAGCACCATGCAGACGTGCCCCCCCGATCGCGTTGCCCTGGCGTGGCCGTGGTAAGCACGAGGGCAGGGATGCACCAGGGGCTCGGTGCCCTGCGCGGCCTCAGTCCAGCGCTCGATATCGACCATCCGCGCCAGGTCCCCTTGACGATCGACCAGGAAGACTGTGTGCACACCATCACAGAGCCGGTGAAATCCCTTGATCGCCGTCAAGCGAGCGTTGAAGGTCGGCGCTCCTGCCAGGTTTCCGTAAGCAGGGGCGGTGGGATCGTGCTCGGTGCCTAGCAAGAGCGCGCCGGTCGAGACTCTTCGATTCTCGTACGTCGACAGTGCGGCCACGCGCAAAGCTTCGAGCACCGCGGGAATGCGATGAGAGCCGATCGGGTTCAAATAGTCGGCCACGATCAAGTCTTCGGTCTGGTACTGAAACCGGTCGAAACGATGCGAGAGTTCCTGGTTGAATAACCCGCGAAACCGCAGGTCGATCGCCTCTACAACCACCTCGACTAAGCGGCGCTCCGTAGCCAAGAGCGGAGACGGGTTGCCCGGCTGAAACACGAGATGCGTTCCCAGCCACTCGATTTCGACTCCCAATCCATCGGGGTCCTCGTGGAGTCGATAATAGGTCTCATCCGCGGAACCATCCCAATCGATGATACTGCGATCGCCGGCTACCTCGAGCTGCGCATCTGGGAAAAAGTGCTCGAGGGTGCGCCTCAGCACCATCTGGTAGAGGCCCACAATCCGAGAAATCGGCGCGTTGGGGCGGTTGCTTCTCATCGCTGGATTCTAACGTTTTCGTTGGATTTGGGGACTTCAGCCCGGCCGTTTGAAAGAAACTCTGGAACGCGCCCGACAAGAAGACGATAAACCAAAGTCGGACCACGTGGAAAATTTTAGGGATCGCGATCGGACTTGCCGTCGCCCCCGTCTCTTGCTAGGATTCCGCGCGACGTCGGTGGGACAGCCGATGGGTCGCGACGAGATCGGACCGGGCGGGCATGCACCGAGGTGTCTTTCCGAGGGAGAAGGTCGCGATGATTAGCCGCCGTGCCTGGATTAGTCGAACGCTCTTGATCGCAACAGCGGGTGTCGGCGCCGAACAACTTTGGCGGCACGGGCACGACTACCTTTTGCCGGAGCAATTCGTGGTCGTCGAGCCCGGTAAAATCTTTCGCGGGGCCTGGCAGAAGCCGTGGCCTTTGCGGCGGATTGTTCGGAATCACAAGATCAAGACGATCGTCGCCCTCGCTCATCCGGCGGACCACCATCTCTCCGTGCGGGAACGCAAGCAGGCATCCGAGCTGGGAGTGAGATGGGTCCATATTCCCATTGTTGACAACCGCGGCACCAACGACCGCGCCGCCGAGGATGCCATTTCCGACTTGCTCGATCAGGCCGCCGCGGTGATCGCCGACCCCGCAAATCAGCCGGTCTTCTTTCACTGTCATCATGGCTTGAATCGCACGTCGATGGTTCAGATCGCCTATCGAACCAAATACTGCGGCTGGACGCTCGCACAGGCGTCCGACGAAATCGAACGGTCCGTCGGTCTCGTTAAGGTGAACCATGGGCCTGACTACCGCCATATGGTATCGTTCTACGAAAATCGGGTGCTGCCACTGCGAGGCCAGCACTCGAGTGCACCGCCTGAAACGAAGCCCGACATCACCGCTCGCCTTGAACAAAAGACCGTTGTGCCCACCGTCCGCTGATTTGCGACGGCCCGGCAGGCTCACGACATCGCGTCCTACGAGCGAACCCGATCTCTTTCGATAGGGTCAGGTTCTTGATTCTCCATCATCGGACCATACAATACTCGATTGAGTGCGAGCAAGCGATAGCCTCAACCGGTGGTATACTCGCTTTTTGCGCCATGTTAGGTCTCTATCTGTCGTTGGTGCCTGGCGGCCATGCTGGCCTTGGAGGTTCCTCGTTTGAACATTCGCCCCGCCCGCGCTGGTGACGTTCCCGGCATTTACGAACAGATTCTCGTGTTTGCCGAGCAAAAACAAATGATTCGGCGGTCCATGGCCGAGCTGTATGAGTCGATCCGGGAGTATATCGTCGCCGTCGATGACGACAGCCGGGTTGTTGGGTGCGTCGCCTTGCACGTCTTCTGGGAAGACCTTGCCGAGATCAGGGGATTGGCGATCGCGGAGCAATTTCAAGGTATGGGACTGGGCCGTCGGCTGGTCGAGGCCTGCTGGGAGACCGCGCGCGAGCTCGAGATCAAGTCGGTCTTCGCGCTCACGAACGCGGTCGGATTTTTCGAGCGGTGCGGCTATCGTCGCATCGATAAGTCCGAGCTGCCGAGACGGATCTGGAACGAGTGCGTGCGTTGTCCGTCGTTCCCGAACTGCGAGGAGATCGCACTGATTCGCACGGTCGAGCCCGACCCGGCAACATCGGCCACTGTCCCGAACCTGGCGGTCGCCGAGCTTTAGGCTGGGTTCACACGCGGGGTGCCAGGGCAACTTTGAATAGCGCAACCTCCATTGGAAGGCAGGCTTGCGTTGGGTATGCCAAAAGCACGGTTGCAAGCTCTCCTGGCTGGTGTTGCTGTCAGTCTGGCCACTGCGGTCTTGATGCTGGCGACCGAGCCAAAGATGGCGATCGGCTGGGATGAAGGTTACACCCTCGGCCGTGAGGCGCGGTTGCGAGATTGGTTTCGGGGCCTGCGCGATCCGGTCGAATTCGCGGCCCGATGGCATCGCCTGCCGCCCGACCGCGAGCTGGTCCAACAGGCGGATCAGACGCCCTCGCCGACGCGGAGCCAGCTTGATTCGCGGTGGAAACTGCTGTTTGACCGCCGGGTCCTCGAATGGTTCTGGCCGTTCGCGCGTGAAGAGCCTCACGGGCATCCCCCATTCTATGCCTTAATCGGACTGGTCGGCGACCTCTTGGCCCCTTCATGGCAAGACCTGCCACGTGCCCGGCTGGGGCCAATCCTCCTCTTCAGCCTGACGGCCGGCGCAATTTTCGGCTTCGTCTCTTCACGATGGGGGACCTGGGGGGCTGCGGCAGCGGCCGGTTCGTGGGTGTTGCAGCCGAGACTGTTCGGTCACGGCCACTACGCCGCCTACGATGCCATTTTGACTTCGCTCTGGGTCCTCGCGATCGTCGCATTCGCTCAGGCCGTCGTCCCCAAGGCCAACCCTGGCTCACCACGAGCGTCCAGCCGAACGGGCTGGGTTCTAGGATTCGGCCTGCTTCTCGGCTGCGCGGCGGCGACCAAGTTCACGGGCTGGTTCCTACCCTTGCCGTTTTTGGCCTGGTCGTGTCTTTACCGCAGTCGGACGGGGTTGAAAACGCTGTTACTAGGCGGCCTGATCGCATTGGCGGTACTGTTTGCGCTGATGCCCCCGTGGTGGACCGATCCCGCGGGCGGCGTCCTTCGGTTTCTGGAATCCAACCTGAGCCGGAGCAAGACGATTCCCATCAAGGTCGAGTTTCTCGGCGCCGTCTATAACACCCCCCAGGAATCACTCCCGTGGTATAACACGCTGCTCTGGACCGTGTTCGTCACCCCGGTCGGCATCTTGATCCTGGCCGGGCTTGGATTGTTGAGGGCCCTGAGGATTTGGCGAAACGAGCCGATCGGGCTTTTGATCGCCGGGCACTGGACTTTTTTGATGTTGTTGCGCTCGCTGCCGCACACGCCCGGCCATGACGGCGTCAGGCTCTTCCTGCCGGCTTTTGGCGTGCTCTCGCTCTTATGCGGCCTGGGCGCGTCGTCGCTCTGCGACCGTTGGGGCCGCTGGGCCCAGTCAGCCATCGCGGCGGCCTTGCTCGAGGGGATCGTCAGCATCGTCGTAATGATGCCCGTCCCGCTCTCTTACTTCAGCCCGTTGGTGGGTGGACTACCCGGGGCGAGCGCCCTGGGCATGGAACCAACGTACTACTGGGACGCATCGGTCCGGCCGCGCGGAGATGGCTCTCGGAGCACACGCAGCCGCCTGACACCATCCAATTCGCGACATTCCCCCACTCTTGGCTCTATCTTCGTCGCATCGGGGCCCTGCCGGAACGGCTGGTCCCGGTCGATCGCGGCCGGCCGAAATGGTATGTGCTCCAAAACCGGCCGGGAGCCTTTTCGGCCGTCGATCGGTCGCTCGCCGCACATGGCCGCGCCGCTTATGAAGTGACCAAGCTCGGCATTCCACTGGTCTGGGTTTTTCCCTACAGTGAGATCGATCGCATGAACACTCGTTCACAGAATTGACACAGGGAACATCCGGATCGGGCGCAATAACGGCGCCCGACCGGATTGTTCTACAACCAATCAATCGATTCACATGACGACGCACGGTGCTCCATGCGATGTCGTGGAGGACGATTAAGCCGGCCTGGTTCAGTGTTGAGCCGAGGCCTGGGGAGTCGCGGTGGGATAGCTCATAGGCGAGGGTTACCCCCCATAAGCTGGAGCTAGCGAGCAGTAAGAAACGGGGGTTGGTGCGCAGTAGGTGACTGTGGTCGCGCAAACGGGCTTCCTGCAGCACAGCTTCGGCAGCCTGAAGCCGCAGTGCTTCACTTTCGGGCGCATGCGGTTTGCACCGGCATGGGTGCGTAGCAAGCGACAGGCGCGGGCACACGACCGGTGCCGGCGCGGTGCACACGACCGGTGCCGGCGCGGCACAAACTGGCTGCACATGGCAACATCTCTTCTTGTGACAAGCTTCCGCACTTCCCACCAGAACCAGTGATCCCAAGACTCCCCCAAGGACCAAGGTCGCAAATTGTCGTAACATTGTTGCATCTCCGTAATGGTACTCGCCGATCGAGCCTGTACACTCAAGCATCCAATCGGCACATTGATAGAACTGGGAGTTACCCGTAAAGCAGGGTAAGTGATTGACGACCAAGTTTCAAACCCTAAGTGAGCGCGAATCGGTGACTTTTCCGATTCGGCAAACTTTAACGACTCAAGGGACAGGGCCGACTGGCCCACTTGGCGAGAAGCATTCGGCGAGCCCGTGAACGGCTTGCCCGGTTCACCGAAGAGGACGGATAATTCTTCTGATCCAGTGCAAGTCGAAGCGAAAAGGCGAAGCGGCCCCCGTCCGAGCGACCCGAGGACGCGACCGGAGTCTGCACCGTCGACCAGAACTAACGCCCCGGATTAACAAGCATGCGCGAAGCCGAAACCGTTCTGAGCGGCGGTTCCCAAGAGCCGGAGGGAACCAGACCACCCCGCACGGCTACCACCAGCGCGGATAAGGAACCAACGGCCCGCGTGGAAACATGCAGGCGTGTACGCGGAGGCGAGGGCCTGGCCACGTTGGCCGTGCTGCTGATTTCGCTGGCTACGCTGGCTCCGACCGTGGGCGATTTCGGGCTGACCTGGGATGAACCGGCGTACCGTTACAGCCAGTTGCTCTCGGCCCAGTGGTGGGAGCAAATGAGCGAAGTGCGCTCGTGGCGGGCCGCCGCGGAGGCACTCGATCCGCTCACTTTGCTTTACTACTGGCCGTACGGACGGCACGGCATCAATTTCCACCCGCCGCTGGCGGGTCAGTTGAATCTGGCGACTCACGCGCTTTTCGGTCATTGGATGAAAGATATCCCGGCGCGGCGGATGGCCTCGGTCTTCGAGTTTGCCCTGACGATCACGATCGGCTTTCACTTCCTGGCGCGACGTTATGGAGCCTGGGTGGGCCTGGTCGCGGCCGGCTCGCTTTTGTGCATGCCCCGGCTTTATGGCCAGGCCCACCTGATCGATACCGACACGCCGGGCCTTTTGATCTGGTCGGCGACGGCCCTGGCGTTCTGGAACGGCCTCCACATGCCCAAAGGCCGGCGCTGGCGGGTCGCGGTCGGGATCTTGGTCGGTCTGGCGTTCATCGAGAAGATGGGCGTGGTCATGGTGCTGCTCCCGCTCTTGCTCTGGCTGCTCGCCGGCTATCTGCCTCGAAGCTTGACCGGCTCAGATATCCGGGCCACCTGGATCGACGGCACCCTCACGACGGGGGCCATGCTGATCCCCCTCGGGATCGCTTTCCAGCAGATCCAGATTCTCCAGCAGCAGCTTCCACCGCCTCATATCACCGATCTTTTCATTCACCGGCCGGCGAGCGACTGGCCGGGAGCCATCCTGGCCGTTCCGCTTTTGGTCTGGTGCCTGCGTCGCGTTCTAGGGTGGTGCTTCCCGAAAAGCAAGATCTGGGGAGCCGAGCGTCCCGGGCTCGAAACCTGGACGTCAATCCTGGCTTTTGCCCCGCTCGTCGCCTGGCTGGGCAACCCGGCCTGGTGGCGGGAGACGCTCGTACGCCTCGCGCACTATTACACGCTCAATGTCGACCGCCAACACTCACTTCCCAATATCCAGATCATCTACTTTGGTCAGATCTACGAATTCAGCCTCCCCTGGCATAATGGATGGGTTTTGATGGGGATCACCGTGCCCGTCGCGATCCTGGCCGCCGGCGGTGATTGGGGTCGTGTGGGCCGTCGGCCAAATCCGCAGCGACCGGCTGCCGTTCTACTTCCTGGTTCATTTCCTGACCATGCCGGTGATCCGAATGTTCCCGACGCCGGCGCACGACGGAGTGCGTCTTTTCCTGCCGACCTTTTTCTTTCTGTCGGCGTTCGCGGGCTGGGGCGTGATCGCGTTGGCCGACATCGTGGCGAAGCTCGTCCGGCTTCCCTCCCGTTACTTACGGCTGGCCCTTACCGGGGCCGTCCTGGGCTCGGGGCGCTGGCGCTCTACCACATTCATCCTTACGAGCTGTCGTACTACAACGAGCTGATCGGCGGTCCGCGGCAGGCGTGGGAAAAAGGCTTCGAGCTGACCTACTGGTACGATGCCTTTACCGACAAGGTGATTGCCGACAT
Source organism: uncultured Isosphaeraceae bacterium (assembly GCA_963829765.1). Taxonomy (GTDB): domain Bacteria; phylum Planctomycetota; class Planctomycetia; order Isosphaerales; family Isosphaeraceae; genus CAWFRS01. The sequence goes on from CAWHKI010000220.1 coordinate 45,198, forward strand.
CAACCACAAGCTCCCCCCCAACCCCGAGATCGACTTTTTCAACGACCTGACCGAAACGTCCGTCTGGGTCTTTCAGGATCGCCAGACGCTGGGCACCCTGCGCGGTGACATCACGCTGGCGGCACAGTCCCCGAATCAATTCCCGTTCATCTGGCTCTTGACCCAGGATTCGAAAGCCGTGGCCTTCACGCGGCTGTTGTTCGTCATGCGTCCCTGGTATTCCAGCCGACCGAGCCAGCTTGACGGAGTTCAGGTCGCGGCGGTTGCCGATCCCGTGGCTGTCTCACGGGCTTTTGCACTGAAGTGCTTGCTTGACGCCCCTGATCTGAGCGGGCCCCCGCCGCCGGCCGCTCCGCTCTGGGTACGCGATCACTTACCCTGGCTGGCCCGACTCTGGGGCGATGGTCTGATCAAGCCCAAACGACTCACGCTCAGCCAGAACATCCTGGAATGGTCCCGCTCCGATCCCGCGGGACTGCTGGCCGCCGCTCGATTCATCGCCGCGAAACGACCGGTCGAGCACGACGAAAATGCACAACGATTGATGAATTTATTGTCAGCCGGACCTAACCGCGGCCGGGTCAAGCATTATCTCATCGCCCAGTTGCTGGCACGGCGCCCCCAGGCCCTTATCGAGGCCGTCCAGATCCTGAACGCTCGTCGCGACCAAGTCGTCGCGGTGATGACGCGGTCCGGCTACACCGACCCGCAGTCGATCGGCGGGTATCTCGATCGAGACCTGCCGATCGAAGAATCGCCGGGTCTTGGAAAATAGCTGGCCTCGCGCGGACCAGCTTATCGATGTTCAGTCATATGCGATTTAGCATTCGCGGGGCAATTCAGGCGGTAACGTCGAACGTTCGCACTGGCACGACGTTCAAGCCTGACTTCTGATTCGGGCGCGGTTCGGGCTGAGCGAAGCCGTTTGAGTCAACCGTGCGGACGCGCAGCTCGTAGGTTCCAGGCGCGAGGCTCTTCATTCGGGCGGTCCACGGAAACATGCCGTAGAGCAAGGGCCACTCTTTGGGTTTGCCGGTCTCACGGTCGAACCCCCAGACCTCCTTGGACGAAGTTCCCGCAGGAAGGATCGCGTCCCAGTCGTCGGGCGGGGGCATCAGATCGCAGGGGTCCCAGACCGCGGTCTTCCAGGCCGCGTCGTCATCGGCGAGTTTCCCTTTCGCCGCCCGCAGCCAGAATTCAACCCTCTTGAGCCCGGAGGGCCCGACCATGGCCGCTCCCTCGATCGCGATCGGCTCACCCGCCCGAAACGACTCTCGGCCGTTGCCGATGTAAGCGGCCGTCTTCAACCACGATTCGGGATCGTTGTTCTGTAAGGCATACGTGTCATTGGCCTGATAATCGTTGGTCAAGACAATCCGCTGCAGCCACTTGATCGACTTAAAGCCATGTGCCCACGGCACCACCATGCGAACGGGCCCCCGCGCTTCAACGGGATATCCTTGCCATTGAGGCGATAGGCCACCAGCGGCGGCGGCTGCCATGGTGGCGACTCCATCACTTGATTATACGAAAGCGATGATTGAAAAAGCTGGGCTGGGTCGTTGTTGTGAAAACCCCAGTAGTAAATCCGGCGGACATTAGCGAGTTTGCCAACGCGTCTGATCACCTCGCGTAACGGCACCCCCTCCCAGAGCCCCTGGCCCAGCGGATAAGCGATGTTGTTACATTGCATGGCCTTCAAATACTTGACGCCGTGCGACTTCCCCAGCTCTTTGAGGCCATCCAAGTCGAGTGCCGTTCCGTCCTCCAGCCTGGCCGGCCGAGCGACCTGGGACGATTTGTCCCCCACGATCTCGAGCCGCCAGGTCTGTGGCGTCAAGCGAGCTTTCGAGAGGGCCTCCCCCTCGAGTGTGGAAGGCTTCGGTTTGCCGCGGCTCACGTCCACAAAGTCGCCGGCATCGGTGAGGAACGGTTTGGCCTGTCGAGAAACGCCGTCGGCGACGTTAGCGTCAAGGCCGCCGGAGGCCGCCGCGCCGGCCTCAGCTCTGGCCGTCTGGCCCGACGGCCCAGGACACAATCCCGCCGCTGCGACCATTCCGAGGAACCGGCGGCGATCGACCCAGTCGCTCATCGCTGGTGACTCCCACTCCAACCAAAATCGAGCAATCTCGTTATGGCCTCACATTACGTCGAAGCGATCACATTTGCAATGGTCGACGACCGCCGCCACTCCATGCCGCGCACCAGAGGAACTCACCCGCCCGCGCGGCCACGTCTTCCAGCCCCTAGCTCCAGACACAGGGCGTGCGGTTCGCTCATCGGAAATTCTTTTATGCTTATCCACTGAGATGGCGCCTTTTGGCAAAAAATGAAAGGGTCAGAGCCCCGGAGCGCGCGTCCGGGCCCTTGCCCGCGACCCAAGTATCGAGTAGCTTAAACGTGGTCGCTCCCTACGGAGGTCGCCATGAGCCTGCCTGTCTTTTTTCCCCGGTGGCTTGTGCCCGACAACTGCAACATCCGGGCATGTCATGATCGCGCGGGCGCGGAAACAGCCGGTCGCACGCGAGGCACGTCCATGGGTAGGTGCGAAACATTTGAGCATACCGCTGACCTTGGCCTACGGGTCTTGGCGGCCGACTTACCAGACCTGTTCCGGACGGCGGCGGAAGGACTGTTCGACGTGATCGTGGCCAATCGAGGCGACGTTCAGGTCGTCGCGACCGATTCGGTATCCTTATCCGCGGAAACCACCGAGGACTTACTGTTCACCTGGCTCAATGAGCTGATCTACCAGAGCGAGACTCAGCATCGGCTGTACACGCGGTTCGACATCGCACTCGATTCCACGGATTGCCGGCTCGAGGGAACGATTGGCGGCGAACCGATCGACCGCGGCCGGCACGTGCTCGACCACGAAGTCAAGGCGGCAACCCGCCATGGACTGAGCCTGCGGCAAGAGCAGGGGGGGTGGGTCGCGGAAGTGATTCTGGACATCTGATTTTCGAGAGGGACACTCCTCGCCAGACTGTACTGATGAGGTCCCGTCCCTCGACCCTCGTGCCACTGGTGCTGCTGGTGGCCGGCAGGGCGCAGTGGGCATAGATCGTATTGTTACCACCACCCCGGCGACGATCAGGTTATTGCCTCCTTCGCCGCCGTCGCCGCCGAAATTGCCGTAAATGGTATCTTGGCCGCTGCCGGTGAGGATGGTGTTATTGCCTCCTTCGCCGCCGTCGCCGCCGAAGTTTCCATAAATGGTATCGTTGCCGTTGCCCACCTGGATGAAGTTGTTGCCACCTTTGCGCTGCGGGTCGTTGCCACCGGCATGCGAGCCGTCGGCTATCGGGGCTGAACCGGGCCGCGGCGCCATGAACGGGGCCGGCGTCGGTCACTGCGACCACACCTCGATCGACATCCCAGACCGTGAGGTTATCGTCCGGAAGATGCGTGGTCGCGAGGTAGCGGCCGTTGGAGCTGAAGCAAAAGACGCAGCGCCAGCCGCTTCCCGCTGGGCGGATGGTGCGCACGACCCTAACCCGTTTATGGCGAAACGGTTCGAATCGCCCGGCGATGCCTCGGGCCGGCAGGTCCCCCTCTTGCGGGTTCGGATGTTCGAGCTGCCAGCCGTGCCACGTCCCACGAGCGGTAATGCGGCCGCGGTGCCTTCTACCCCGGCTGGCGGGTAAGACCATGTGGGGTGCTCGCTATGGACTTTGCCGTAGAATCGGGTCTTCGGCGCGGGGCTGCTTGCCAGAGTTTGATTTCTCCCTTGTGATCGGCCGAGGCAAGAGTCTGGCCGTCGGGCGAAAACGCCACGGCATTGACGCGCTCTAAGTGGCCGTCTAAGACCAGGAGCACCTGGCCGCTGATCGGGTCCCAGAGCCGGACCTTGGCGTCGCCGCAGGCGGCGGCCAGCGTTCGGCCGTCGGGTGAGAAGGCGAGGCTCCAGATTGTGGCGTCGGCGCCTTTGCCCGACGTCCGCCGCGACCAGGTGGCGACGTCCCAGAAAGTGACGGTTCCCGCGTCGTCGCCCGCGGCCAGAATCGCCCCGTCAGGGGAAAACGCCAGGCTCGAATTGTGCTTGGGACAAGCGACTGAAAACGACTTGAGGCCCTCCTTCAGCGTCATCACGTGGATCGTTCGGTCGTCACTGGAGGAAACAAGCAACGATCCGCTCGGGTCGAACGCCAAAGCACGAACCGTATCTGTGTGGCCCGAGAATGCCCAAATTGGATCGCCCGTTTCCGCGTTCCAAAGCCGGACGGTCTTGTCGGACCCGGCTGAGGCGAGCGTCTTTTCGTCTGGCGAGAACACGACGGCGCGCACGCGGTCGGTGTGGCCGCGCAGAACTGGTCCCGGATTTCCCCCGGGAATTAGCCATACCCGCACGGTCTTGTCGAAGCTCGCGCTGGCCAGCCGTGTGCCGGCCGCATTGACCGCAAGCGAAGTCACCAGGGCGTCGTGCCCCACGAAAGTCGATTGCAATCGGCCGTCGCGCGCATCCCAGAGCTTGATCGAATGGTCGTCGCCGGCCGAGAGCACCGTCGCGCCGTCGGGAGTGTAGGCCAGCGCCCAGACTTCCTTCGGGTGTCCGGGGAGCTGGGCAATCGGTTCGGTCCCCTTGTTGAAATGCCAGGATCGGACCTGACCGTCTTCGCTGGCGAAAATCAAGGAGTCGCCCCCGGCCGCGAATACCGGGCACTTTACAGCGCCGGTCTTGCCGCTCCACCTGACGAGCCTCCGGCCCGTGGATGAATCCCACAACGTCGCGGGCAGTCCGGTTCCTCCGCCGGCGAGGGCCTTACCGTCGGGCGAGAACGCGATGTAAAGATCCTGGCCGGACGAGTTTTCCAGAGGAACCAGCCCGAGGATTCGTTCTCACGTCCTTGATCAACTGAATTGCATCGCGGTTGAGACGTGACCCCTGCGAGCCGATTTCCATCGGGTGAGAACACGCTTCGGGCCCAGGCATGCGGAAGGACACCAAGCTCGCGCCCGGACACCATGTCCCAGAGGGTGATCCCCTCCGATTGGACCGCGAGCGTGTGCCCATCGGGAGAGAAGAAAATGCCTGCGATCCCAGGGAATCGCTTGGAGAGAGTCTTGATCGGATGGCCGGTCGCCGCGTCACGGAGCGTCACCGTTCGATCGCTCAGCGAGCCCGTGGCCAGCCACCGGCCATCCGAGGAGTAGGCCATCCTGCCGCAGACGATCAGGTTCGCGCCCGGCGCGGGGTGTACCGGGACCTGAGACAGATTCCAAAACACCACCTTGCATTTCGCCGCATCATGATTCAGATCATGTTCGCACGTGATGAGCACGCGGCCATCGGCTGAGAACGCCCAGTCAGAGACGTGTCCCGTGATGCCCGGAAGTCTGGAGAGTTGGCGAGACGTTACCGAGTCCCAAAGCTTGACTTCACTCGGCACGCCCCGCACAGCAGTCGTGGAGGCCAACATTCGACCGCTCGGCGAGAACGTTAGACCGGAGATTTCATGATCGTGCCCTTGAAAACGGCTGCGTTCTCTCCCTTGGACCATGTCCCAAATGATCATGATGCCGTCGAAGTCAGCCGATACGAAGGCCCGACCGTCGGGAGAAGAGCGCCGTCGCGCTGATCGCCGTCTCATGCCTGGCGAGCAAAGAGACGTCGCGCTGGCACACCCTCCAGAGGTAATGCCATTCGAAACCGCGCGAGATCGCGTCTGGCCCGGTTCCGGCCTCGACTTTGCGAGCAATTCTTGGGCAAACTCGACCTGTCCGGACGCCGAGGATTGTTGCGCGAGACGCATCTGCGAGTCGTACAAGAGCCGCCGCGTTGACGAAGCGTTCTGCTCGGTGTGAACGAGCGCCGCGGCTAATTGACTGTTATGGCGCCCGATCACCCCGTCGCGCCATAGGATGGCTCCGCCCAGGCCGATCGCCGTGGCGAGCAGGAACACGGCTGTCGCCGCCACGGCGGGCCTGTGCCGCCGCACCCACTTGGCCGCGCGGTCGGTCGCGCTGGGCCGCCGGGCGAAGATCGGCCGGCCCTCGAGGAAGCGGCCCAAATCGTCGGCCAGATCTCGGCCGGAAGCATACCGGCCGGCGGGGTCTTTGGCCATCGCCTTGAGGACGATCGTTTCGAGGTCCCGCGGTATCGACGGGTCGATATGCCTTGGCCGGCGCGGCTCGTCGTGGGCGATCTTGACGATCAATTCCAGGCGATCGTCGCTTTCAAACGCGGGCCGCAGGGTGAGCAGCTCATAGAGCGTGGCCCCCAGCGAGTAAATATCGGTGCGGTGGTCGACAACCTTGCGAGGGCCAGTCACCTGCTCGGGGCTCATGTAGCGCGGAGTGCCCATCATCGCCCCGGTCGACGTTTGGTCGGCCTCCGCGGCGATCCGGGCCAGTCCGAAATCGGCGACCCAGAGCCAGCCCGAGCTCTCGATCAGAAGATTGGAAGGCTTGATGTCGCGGTGGATGATCCCTTGTTCGTGGGCATGATCGAGAGCCAAGGCGGCCTGCCCGCCCAAATCGGCCGCGAGGCGGGCCGAGGCCCCCGTCCATTTTTCGTTCATGAGCTGGGCGAGCGTTTGCCCCTCGATGAGCTGCATCGCGTAAAAATGAACCCCGTTTTCCGACCCAACCGTGTAGACCGGCACGATGTGAGGGTCGTTGAGCAGAGCAGCGGCCTGGGCCTCGATCTGGAACCGCTTGACCTTGCGGGGATCGTCGGCCGAGGTCACCGGCAAGATCTTAAGCGCCACGCGGCGATTGAGCGAAATCTGCACCGCTTCGTAAACGACGCCCATGCCGCCGCGGCCTATGACCCCGACCGTCCGAAAGTCGCCCAGTGAGGGCATCGGCCCCAGAAGGTTCGAGGCAGAGCCATCAACGCCCCCTTGCCGTCCGCGGGCGCCTGCTTGGGCCGCAGCCGAGCCATCATCTCCATCGCGGGGATGAGCTTCCGCAGCTCTTCGACGCCCTCCGGGCTTTCGGCGGCGAGCGTAGTCAGATCGACAGGCTTACCGGCGGCGATCTGGTCGCCGACCTCAGCGATCCAGTCGGCGAATGGGTCGTCGGCACGAGCCCAACCCGGTTCTCCAACGTCGCCGCCGGCATTGATCATCTTTAGATTTCCTCGAAGCGGGCACGCAGTTGTTTGAGTGCTCGGAGGTGTCGCATCTTGACGGCGCTCAACCCGACTCGAGCCGGGCCGCGATCTGGGCGAAAGAGAGATCTTCGAGGTAGCGGAGCTCGATGACCTGGCGATCGGCGGCGGCAAGGCCGTCGAGGGCAGCTCTTGCCAACGCTCGCTCTTCATCGCGAACCGCATGCCCGCTGGGGCTCGTGTCGCTCGCCGCCAGGCCATCGACGAGCCGTGCAGTCGACCGACCGGACGCCGACCGCTCGAAGTCGCGCTCGAGGGACACGTTCCGTTTGCGTGTCCCGAGGTGGATTCGGTGCCACCAGATCAAACGCCGGCGTGCCAGCCGCCGCAGCCAGGCCCAGTACGGCATGGGTCGATCGCGCAAAAACTCTGGCAGCCGCCGGCCCGCATCGGTGAGGGCCTCCTGAACGATATCCGATGGATCGACCCGGGCCGCGAGCCGCTGATCGAGGCGCGCGGACACCGTCCGCCGGAGCCTTAGGCGATGCCGATCCAGCAGTCGCGCACAGGGCCGCCGGGTCGGATTGGCCGGCAAGCCGCAGCAATTCTTCTGTTCCGGAACCGTCGACGGACATGTCGGCCCCTCTTCTCTGCTCGAGAAGTCACTGTCGTTGGCAATGCCCGGGTCGACCACGCTGTCGGCCTTGTGCGACGAACCTCAATCCAGTTCTGGAAAAAAATCTCGTCACCCGATGTGACCTTTTTCGCGAATTCGCGGAATAGGTCTCAGTGGATTCCTCGATCTACGGCTCAAGAGTAACCGGCCTGATGACCACCGGTCAACTCAATCGATCGTTCTCGCAATGGAATCATGTTGCCCCTCATCAAGGAACAGGCTCACGCACCATGCACGATTTACCGCGACGCAGCCAGGCCGGTCGAACCGCATCGGGATCTCGGCGACAAGCAAGTCGCAGACGATCTCTCAGCAGCAGGCCCATGATCGAGGGGCTCGAGGAGCGACTGGTGCTCTCCACGATCCTGTGGGACAGCGTAAACCAGCCAGCCGGCGGAAGTTGGGACACGGCCAGTAACTGGGTGGGGGGACAAATCCCCCAATCAACCGACGACGCCGTCATCGACCTGACCGGCCCTGGCACGATCACACTCGACGCCGGCGCCACCAATGACGTCAACAGCCTGACGACGAATGCGAACACGAGCATTAGCATCGTCAATGACACCCTCTCGCTGGCCACAGCGTCGTCGATGGGGGGCGGCCTCGTGCAAAGTGGCGGCACGCTCACCGGCCCGGGCACGCTCACGGTGACCGGCCTGACCACGTGGACCGGCGGCACGATGTCGGGTTCCGGAATCACCAACGCCAACGGCGGTATGACCATCGGCGACGCGGGGTCGTCCGATCAGATGTTTCTCGACCAGCGCACTCTCAACAACGCCGGCACCGCCACCATTGCCGACGAAGCCTACTATTATCCATACGGACTCCTGTTGTCTTCGGGCGCCACCGTCGACAACGAGCCGGGTGCCACGTTTGACTTTATCACCGACGCCTCGATCGACGACGGTGGCGGCTCGCCCGACGGCGGTGCCTTCATCAACGAGGGAACACTTTCCAAAACCGGCGGCGCAGGCTCCAGCGTCATCAACGCCGCCTTCACGGGCGGCGGCGGCTCGGTCGACGTTCAGACCGGGACCCTCAGCTTGGTCGGCGGCAGCCTCGGTGGCACGTTCTCAATCACAGCGGACGCTGGCACCTTTAGCCTTGACGGCAGCGTGGTCCTTGAGGACGGCCTGAACGTCACCGGCACCGGCGTTTTGGGCCTTACCGGAGGGACGACGACTCTTGACGGCGCCGCGACACTTTCCAACTTCGCACAAAGTGGCGGAACGTTCACCGGCCCGGGCACGCTCACGGTCACCGGCCTGACCACCTGGACCGGCGGCACGATGTCGGGCTCCGGAATCACCAACGCCAACGGCGGTATGACCATCGGCGACGCGGGGTTGTACGATCAGATGTTTCTCGACCAGCGCACTCTCAACAACGCCGGCACCGCCACCATTGCCGACGAAGCCTCCTATTATCCATACGGCCTCCTATTGTCTTCGGGCGCCACCGTCGACAACGAGCCGGGTGCCACGTTTGACTTTATCACCGACGCCTCGATCGGCGACGGTGGCGGCTCGCCCGACGGCGGTGCCTTCATCAACGAGGGAACACTTTCCAAAACTGGCGGCACAGGCTCCAGCGCCATCAACGCCGCCTTCACCGGCGGCGGCGGCTCGGTCGACGTTCAGACCGGGACCCTCAGCTTGGTCGGCGGCAGCCTCGGCGGCACGTTCTCAATCACCGCCGACGCGGGCACCTTTAGCCTTGACGGCAGCGTGGTCCTTGAGGACGGCCTGAACGTCACCGGCACCGGCGCTTTGGGCCTTACCGGAGGGACGACGACTCTTGACGGCGCCGCGACACTTTCGAACTTCGCACAAAGTGGCGGAACGTTCACCGGCCCGGGCACGCTCACGGTCACCGGCCTGACCACGTGGACCGGCGGCACGATGTCGGGCTCCGGAATCACCAACGCCAACGGCGGTATGACCGTCGGCGACGCGGGGTTGTACGATCAGATGTTTCTCGACCAGCGCACTCTCAACAACGCCGGCACCGCCACCATTGCCGACGAAGCCTCCTATTATCCATACGGCCTCCTATTGTCTTCGGGCGCCACCGTCGACAACGAGCCGGGTGCCACGTTTGACTTTACCACCGACGCCTCGATCGGCGACGGTGGCGGCTCGCCCGACGGCGGTGCCCTCATCAACGAGGGAACACTTTCCAAAACCGGCGGCGCAGGCTCCAGCGTCATCAACGCCGCCTTCACGGGCGGCGGCGGCTCGGTCGACGTTCAGACCGGGTCCCTTAGCTTGGTCGGCGGCAGCCTCGGCGGCACATTCTCAATCACCGCCGACGCTGGCACCTTTAGCCTTGACGGCAGCGTGGTCCTTGAGGACGGTCTGAACGTCACCGGTACCGGCGCTTTGGGCCTCACCGGCAGGACGACGACCCTTAACGGCACCGCGACTCTTTCCAATTTCGCACAAAGTGGCGGAACGTTTACCGGCCCGGGCACGCTCACGGTCACCGGCCTGACCACGTGGACCGGCGGCACGATGTCGGGTTCCGGAATCACCAACGCCAACGGCGGTATGGCCATCGGCGACGCGGGGTTGTACGATCAGATGTTTCTCGACCAGCGCACTCTCAACAACGCCGGCACCGCCACCATTGCCGACGAAGCCTCCTATTATCCATACGGACTCCTGTTGTCTTCGGGCGCCACCGTCGACAACGAGCCGGGTGCCACGTTTGACTTTATCGCCGACGCCTCGATCGGCGACGGTGGCGGCTCGCCCGACGGCGGTGCCTTCATCAACGAGGGAACACTTTCCAAAACTGGCGGCACTGGCGCCAGCACCATCGCCAGCGGAATCACGCTCAACAACACCGGAACGCTCAATGCGGCCACTGGCGGCACGCTTGCCATTGCGGCAACGATCAATAACACCGGAAGCGTGTTCTCAGCCACGGGCGTCGGGACGGTGGCGATCACTGGAACCGTCGATGGCGGAACAATTGACGCCAGCGCCGGAACGAACATCAACCTGGCCGGCAGCACGCTCGACGGCGTCACGCTGACCGGCGATTACCAACTAACGGGCAACATCGTCATCGAAGACGGTCTCACACTCAACGGCACACTGACCCTCGGCGACGGCTCCTCCTCCAACTTCGGGTTATTGATCTTCGACGGCAGCCAGACGCTCGACGGCACCGGGTTGGTGGATCGACAGACTCGAGCCCGTACGACGCGTTGGGACTCTCCAGCGGCACGCTCACCATCGGCCCGGGAATGACCGTCCAGGGCGAAAGCGGAACCCTGGGCTACGACCCATCGTACATCGGCGGATCGATCAGCGACATTACAGTCGTCAACGAGGGGACGATTCAGGCCAACGTCAGCGGCGGAACCATCACCGTCGACGCCGGCACCATTCAGAACGCTGGTACGTTCGACGCCTCCAACGGCGGCACGCTTTCCGTGCAAGGTCCCGACTTCATCACTGGCGGAACCATCGAAGCGGACGGGGGCGGCACCGTCTCCTTTGCGGGAACCATTAGTAACACCGGAAGCGTTTTTTCCGCTACAGGCGACGGCACGGTCGCGATCACTGGAACCGTCGACGGCGGAACAATCGACGCCGCGCACGGAACGAACATCAACCTGGCCGGCAGCACGCTCGACGGCGTCACGCTGACCGGCGATTACCAATTGACGGGCGACAGCAAAATCGCCATTCAAGACGGTCTCACACTCAACGGCACATTGACTCTGGGCGACGGCTCCTACTTCAACTTCGGGTACTTGATCTTCGACGGCAGCCAGACGCTCGACGGCACCGGGTCGGTGGTATTCGACAGCTCGGGCCCCTACGACGCGTTGGGACTCTCCGGCGGCACGCTGACCATCGGCCCGGGAATGACCGTCCAGGGGGAAAGCGGAACCGTGGGATACGACCCGTCGTACATCGGCGGATCGCTCAGCGACGTCGCGGTCGTCAACGAGGGCGCGATTCAGGCTAACGTCAGCGGCGGAACCATCACCGTCGACGCCGGCAACATCCAGAACTCCGGTACGTTCGACGCTTCCAATGGCGGCACGCTTACCGTGCAAGGTCCCGACTTCATCACTGGCGGCGCCATCGAATCGGACGCGGGCAGCACCGTCTCCTTCGCGGGAACCATTAATAACACCGGAAGCGTTTTCTCCTCCACTGGCAACGGCACGGTAGCGATCACCGGGACCGTCGGCGGCGGAACAATCGACGCCGGCGCACGGAACGAACATCAACCTGGCCGGCAGCACGCTCGACGGCGTCACGCTGACTGGCGATTACCAGCTAACGGGCGACAGCGGAATCTTCATCGAAGACGGTCTCACACTCAACGGCACACTGACTCTGGGCGACGGCTCATACTTCAACTTCGGGTACTTGAACTTCGACGGCAGCCAGACGCTCGACGGCAATGGGACGGTGGTATTCGACAGTTCGGGCCCGTACGACGCTTTGGGACTCTCCAGCGGCACGCTCACCATCGGTCCGGGAATGACCGTCCAGGGCGAAAGCGGTACCGTCGGCTACGACCCGTCGTACATCGGCGGATCGCTCAGCGACGTCGCAGTCGTCAACGAGGGCACGATTCAGGCTAACGTCAGCGGCGGGACCATCACCGTCGACGCCGGCACCATTGAGAACGCTGGTACGTTCGACGCCTCTAACGGCGGCACGCTTTCCGTGCAAGGTACCGACATCATGACTGGCGGACACCATCGAAGCGGACGGCGGGCGGCACCGTATCCTTTGCGGGAACGATTAATGACACCGGAAGCGTTTTTCCGCTACAAGGCGACGGCACAGTCGCGATCACTGGAACCGTGGACGGCGGAACGATCGAAGGGCACACGGAACGAACATCAACCTAGCCGGCAGCACGCTCGACGGCGTCGCGCTGACCGGCGATTACCAATTGACGGGCGACAGCAAAATCGCCATCCGAGACAGTCTCACACTCAACGGCACAATGACTCTGGGCGACGGCTCCTACTTCAACTTCGGGTACTTGATCTTCGACGGCAGACAGACGCTCGACGGCAACAGGTCGGTGGTATTGGACAGCTCGGAGCTCTACGACGCGTTGGGACTCTCCGGCGGCACGCTGACCATCAGACTAGGATATGACCGTACAAGGTGAAGGCAGACCATCGGATACGACCGTCGTACATCAGCGGATCGCTCAGCGACGTCGCGGTCGTCAACGAAGGCACGATTCAGGCTAACGTCAGCAGCAGAACCAGTGTCACCGTAGACGCCAGCAACATCCAGAACTGCGGTACGTTCGACGCTTCCAGATGGCGGCACGCTTACAGTGCAAGGTTCCGACTTCCATCAGCTGGCGGCACCATCGGAATCAGACGCGGGCAGCACCGTCTCCTTCGCGGGAACCATTAATAACGACCGGAAGCGTCTTCCCTCACTGGCGACGGCACGCTCAGCGATCAGCGGGACCGTCGGCGGCGGAACGATACGACGCCCGCGCCAGGAACGAACATGAACCTGGCCGGCAGCACGCTCGACGGCGTCACGGCTGACTTGCGCGATTACGCAGCTAACGGGCGACAGCAGAATCTGTCATCGAAGAACAGTCTCACACTCAACGGCACACTGACTCTGGGCGACGGCTCATACTTCAACTTCGGGTACTTGAACTATCGACGGCAGCCAGACGGTCTCGACGGCAATGGAGATGCGTGGTATTCAACAGCTCAGGTGCCCGTACGACGCTTGGGACTCTCGCAACGGCGGCACGCTCACCATCGGTCCCGGGAATGACCGTCCAAGGCGAAAGCGGATACCGTCAGGCTACGACCCGTCGTACATCGGCGGATCGACTCAGCGACAGTACAGGCGGCAGATCGTCAACGAGGGCACGATCTCAGACTAACGTCAGCGGCGGGACCATCGTCATCGCCGGTGCCTTCATCGGTCAGGGCGGCACGGTGGACGTCCAGACCGGGGCCATCGAACTGGACGGCGGCAGCCTGAGCGGCTCCTTCGCAATCACACAAGGCACTTTCAGCCTCAACGGAACCGTCGCCTTAGAGGACGGCCTGAACGTCAGCGGCGCCGGCACGCTCGATCTGGTCGGCGGGACCACGACCCTTAGCGACACGGCGTCCCTCTCCAATTTCGCAATGAATGGCGGCACGCTGATCGTCGACGGCACGGCGACCTTGCCCACTTTCGCACAAAGTGGCGGCACGCTCACTGGCGCGGGCACGCTCACGGTCACTGGACTCACAACCTGGACCGGCGGATCGATGACGGGGACGGGGACGACCGACGCCGCCGGCGGCCTCGCCGTCGGCGATGCGGGCATCAACGCCCAGGTGTCCCTCGACCAGCGCACGCTCGACAACGGCGGCGCCGGCTCCATCATCTCCGGATACGCCTACGGTCAATTGCTCCTCTCCTCAGGTGCCACTCTGGACAACGAGCCAGGCGCCTCCTTCACCTTCCTCTCAGACTAATACCGGCATCTACGCCCAACGGCGGGAGTCCCGACGGCGGCACGTTTATCAACGCAGGCACGCTCTCCAAGACCGGCGGCACCGGCACCAGCGTCATCGCCGCGGCCTTCGTCGGGTCAGGGCGGCACGGTGGACGTCCAGACCGGGACGATCGAACTGGACGGCGGCAGCCTGAGCGGCTCCTTCGCAATCACACAAGGCACTTTCAGCCTCAACGGAACCGTGGCCTTAGAGGGCGGCCTGAACGTCAGCGGCGCCGGCACACTCGATCTGGTCGGCGGGACCACGACCCTTAGCGACACGGCGTCCCTCTCCAATTTCGCATATGAGTGGCGGCACGCTGATCGTCGACGGCACGGCGACCTTGCCCACTTTCGCACAAAGTGGCGGCTACGCTCACTGGCGTCGGGCACGCTCACGGTCACTGGACTCACAACCTGGACCGGCGGATCGATGACGGGTACGGGGACGACCGACGCCGCGGGCGGCCTTGCCGTCGGCGATGCGGGCATCAACGCCGAGGTGTCCCTCGACCAGCGCACGCTCGACAACGGCGGCGCCGGCTCCATCATCTCCGGATACAATTACGGTCAATTGCTCCTCTCCTCAGGTGCCATTCTGGACAACCGAGCCAGGCGCTCCTTCACCTTCCTCTCAGACAATACCGGCATCTACGCCAAACGGCGGGACAGTCCCGACGGCGGCACGTTTATCAACGCAGGCACGCTCTCCAAGACCGGCGGCAGCCGGCGGGACCATCGTCATCGCCGCGTGCCTTCATCGGTCAGGGCGGCACGGTGGACGTCCAGACCGGGGCCATCGAACTGGGCGGCGGCAGCCTCAGCGGCGCGTTCGCAATCACACAAGGCACTTTCACCCTCTACGGAACCGTCGCCTTAGAGGACGGCCTGAACGTCAGCGGCGCCGGCACGCTCGATCTGGTCGGCGGGACCACGACCCTTAGCGACACGGCGTCCCTCTCCAATTTCGCTATGAGTGGCGGCACGCTGATCGTCGACGGCACGGCGACCTTGCCCACTTTCGCACAAAGTGGCGGCACGCTCACCGGCGCGGGCACGCTCACGGTCACTGGACTCACAACCTGGACCGGCGGATCGATGACGGGCACCGGTACGACCGACGCTGCGGGCGGCCTCGACGTCGGCGATGCGGGCATCAACGCCGATGTGTCCCTCGACCAGCGCACGCTCGACAACGGCGGCGCCGGCTCCATCATCTCCGGATACTATTACGGTCAATTGGTCCTCTCCTCAGGTGCCACTCTGGACAACGAGCCGGGCGCCTCCTTCACCTTCCTCTCAGACAATACCGGCATCTACGACAACGGCGGCAGTCCCGACGGCGGCACGTTCATCAACGCGGGCACGCTCTCCAAGACCGGCGGCACCGGCACCAGCGTCATCGGCAGCGGGATCACACTCAACAACACGGGCACGATCGACGCCGAATCGGGCACGCTCAGCCTCGCCGGCGGCACCAGCTTGACCGGGATGATCGAGGCAACGGAGGGCGGCTCGTTGACGACGACGTCTGCGCCGAGCAATCTTTCCGGCGGCACGCTCACCGGAGCCACCTGGATTGTGGGCGCCGGCAGCACCATCTCGCTCTCCGCGAACATCACCAGCGACGCCGCGACGATCGTGCTCGACGGCACCGGCGCGGATTTCAGCAGCCTGGCACCGCTCACCCAGATCGCCGCGGGAGGCAGTCTGCAAATCCTGGACGGCGGGTCGTTCACGACAGCCGCGGACCTCGACAACGCCGGGACGATCGACCTCGCGGCCGGCACGCTCAACGTCGCCGGCAACTACACTCAGGAAACGACCGGCGCGTACGACGTCGCAATCGGCGGTCTCGTCCCGGGCAGCTTATACGGCCAGCTTAACGTCACGTCCCAGGCGACACTCGCCGGTGCCCTGAGCGTCAGCCTGCTGAACGGATATGATCCGCCACCCGGCGATAGCTATCGCGTCCTCAATTTCGGCTCGCGCGTCGGTGATTTCGACGCGGAATTCGGACTCCATCTCGGCGACGGAACGGGCTTCAGTCCCATCTATAACACAGCCCCCAGTCCCGGCCTCGATCTCACGGTCATCTCCGAGTCGCCGGGCACGCTCACGACCGTGCAATCGTCGGAGAATCCCTCGAAGTACGGCGACTCCGTCACGTTTATGGTCACAGTGACGCCGGCCGTATCGACGGACTTGATCGCCACGGGAACAGTCACATTTTACGACGGCTCGACCGTCATCGACACCGAAACCTTGTGCGACGGCGCGGCTTCCTTTACCACATCAGCCCTCATGGCGGGTATGCATTCGATCGTCGCGCAGTACAACGGCGACTCCAACTTCAGCGGCAGCAACTCGACCGTCTTGACACAGACGGTCAATCCTGTGGCGTTGGTGGTCGCGACGGAGCCGCCGGCGGGTGTGTTGGCGGGCGATGCCTTCGGTTTTACCGTCGACGTGCTCGCTTCGCCGGATCAAATCGATCGCTCATACGACGGCACTCTGACGATTTCGTTCGCGAATAACCCGGACGCCGGCGTGCTCGGCGGTAGCGCGACGGCCCCGGTTGTGAACGGGGTCGCCACGTTCTCTGGGTTGACGATCAGCAATCCGGGCCTGGCCTACGCGTTGCAGGTGTCGGCGACGGGCATCGGTAGCGTCACAACCGCGAACTTTGACGTGGCCGGTTACCAACTGGTCGCGAGTGGTGCTTCCGAGAACCTGGTTTGGTACGGCACCTCGGCCAGTGACCGGGTCCAGTTCGCGCAGACGGCCGCCGACACGGTCCAAATCACCGTGAGCGAATTGGGCGGGCTCGCATTCAGTTTCACGGGGACCGTGACCGGCGTAACCGGAGACGTCGTCGTCAACGAGTACGATGTCGCCGGCGACGCCGACGTGGTGGACGGCAGCGGCCTCACCACGATCCCAAGTTGGATCACCGTGGGCAATGGCAACGACACGCTCATCGGCGGCGGGGGCGCCAACACGATCGTCGCGGGCGACGGCAGCAACACGATTTATGGCAACGGCATCGGCAACAGCCCCAACGCTTCCGGCGTCGAAGATCCGAGTAACACGATCACCGTCGGCAACGGCGACAACATCATTTACGGCAACTACAACGGCTCGGGATACCAAGGCGGCAATAACACAATTACGGCCGGCGACGGCAACAACACGATCTATGGCAACTATGGTGAAGGCGGTCGTCAGAGCTTTGCCTTCGGCGAGCCAATCTTCGACGGCGCGGAGGGAAGCAACAACACGATCAAGGTCGGCAACGGCGACAACACGATCTACGGCAACTTTGGTTACGCCGACGGCGGCGAAGGGGGGAGTAACACCATCTTCGCCGGCAATGGTAACGACGTCATCTACGGAAATGCCGGTGGCAACGACCCGCAGCGCCTGTGTGGCAGCAACTTCATCCAGGTGGGCAACGGCAACGACACCATTTATGGAAACCTCGGCGGCGACGGCGGCGAAGGGGGCAATAACACCATTCTCACCGGCAGCGGCCAAGACACCATCTACGGCAATTTCGGCGGCGACGGCGGCGAAGGAGGCAATAACCTGATCGTGGCCGGCGGCGGCAACGACACGATCTACGCCCACTGCGGCCTGCCGGTCGCCAGGAGCACCAGCGGCACGACGGCCGAAGGACAGGATCTCATCATCGGCGGCACTGGCGCCGACACCGTTTACGGCTGGCCCGCTGGGTATACCTTAGGCACCAATACGGGCGACCTATTCATCGCCGGGACGACCAACCTCAGCCTCAGCGCACTCGATGCGGTGCTGGCGGAATGGGACTCGTCGGACAGTTACGCCACGCGCGTGGCCGATTTGAGCGGTGTTAACGGTCCCGTGGGTGCTAACGGCAGCAACTACCTGATCGCGGGCACAACGGTGATTGGCAGCACGGTGGTCGATGAGATCTTCGGCACGGTCGGCTCAGACGACGACGCGGCGGTCAGACGAGATCTTCGGCACGGTCGACTCAGACGACGACTGGTACTTAGTTACCAGTAACGACGTGCTGATTGACGTCGACTCGAGCGAAGTGACGTTAATCGGCTAAAACCACTGTGTGGATATCGTTCTGGAATTCGCACCGTAAGTCAGCTCGGAATTAGCCGAGTCAGTTTTCGACACGGATGTCCGGCAGGACGGATCGCCTCGCTGAGATGGTTCGTGTCGAGCAGGAACTGGGCCATTAGGGCAGCCCCATCTCGCGCTGGACGAACGACTTGGCCTGGATGTCCCCTTCCGCCAACGCTGCCTCGATGCGGGCCCAATCTTCTGGGTCATCGAGCTCGGCCGTGAGCGCCGTCCATTTCCGCGCACCACGTGTCGGGTTCTTCCGGCCCATCGCACGAGCCGACCTCGGCAACGCGCAATTCCCGTCCATCGACCCACTCCGGCGGCAACGGCTCTATGGGCCGAATCTGGCCGTGATCGACAATTTCCATAAGTGGCGTCGGCGATAAAATGGTAGACGAACGTATTGGCATCGAGGAAGATCGCGGTCCCACCTGGGATGTCCGCAAAAGTCATGACTCAAGCCCGGGTTCGTTGTCAGGACCGAGCAGGTACTCGAGGGCTTCGATGTCACCCTTCCAGGGGATCAAGCCGGCACTCCGGCGAATCTGGCCGGTATGTGGCTTGATGCTGACCGTCACCCGCTCGTGCTCCTCGAGTGGCAACGGCTTGTCGAGTTTGAGTGTCCCGTTCTCATACATCGCTTGGGCTTCGAGCGTCATGTTATCTCCTGTCCGCAGGGTTCGGACGATTGTCTCTACCAGCACCCGATTATACCACCTGAGTCAGGCAGTAGGCACTCGGGCTCGACCATGGCCATGCTTTCCGCCGAGAGGCCGGATCGCCGATGGAGGCGATTCTTTCAACGACCCGACACGAGGCTAGATTGGGGATCGGGAGACGGAGCTCCCTCCTACAAATCCTGCAGGAGCCGGCTCTGTCCGGCGACGTTTCTAGCCGTCTTTCGGGCCATTGGATTCTTTCGGCGATCGAAGACATCGAGGGGGCGGGTATTGGTCTTCGGCTCACTCCGATCGAGCGACCCCGTCGCTCGATCAGATCGTCTCCATGATCTTCTCCATCACTTCTTTCGATGGCCGCAGCACGTCATCCGGCAAAAGCGCCAGCGGCGTCGGAACCATGTTTTGCAGGGTCGTGAAGTCTTTTCGCTGGGTGTTGACATAAATCAGGCCCGTCAAGAACTCGCCCTTCTTTTGGCTTTCTTCGAGCAGCCTGAGCGCCGAGACCTTGTCGGTGACGTCGTGCTCTTCGTGGTGCAGGGTCTTTAAGGTGATCCACGAGCCGTCGTGAAGCTGCACGCGGGTCGTGTGGCCAGGCTTTTGCTCGACCTCGATCTCGGGCAAACGGGGGACGAACCCCAGCTCGTGGAGCGGCTCTTCGTGTTCCTTGGCCCAGTCCCAGCTCTTGGTCGAGCCGTCGAAGTCGTTGAAGGTGACGCACGGGCTGATGATGTCGAGCACGGCGGTCCCTTTGTGCTTGAGCGCGGCCTTGAGCATGGGGACCATCTGCTTCTTGTCGCCGGCGAACGACCGCGCCACGAAAGTCGCCCCGGCGACAATCGCTTCTTCACAGAGGTCGAAAGGAGGCAAGTCGTTGGTCTCGCCGGTCGGCCGCCGCAGGTGCTGGTCGAGATCGGCCGTCGCCGAGAACTGGCCCTTGGTCAGGCCGTAGCAGCCGTTGTTCTCGATGATGTACACGAGCGGAACATTGCGGCGGCAGATGTGCTTGAACTGCCCCATGCCGATATTGGCCGTGTCGCCGTCGCCGCTGATGCCGATGCACACGAGCTTCGAGTTGGCCACCATGGCCCCCGTCGCCACCGACGGCATGCGGCCGTGGAGCGCATTGAAGCCGTGGCTATACTGCAAAAAGTACGCCGGCGTCTTACTGGAACAGCCAATGCCGCTCATCTTTACGGTGGCATACGGATTGACGCCGGTCGACTTGCAGGCATCGATCAGGTAGCTGGTGATGCTGTTGTGGCCGCACCCTTTGCACAGGGTCGACGGCAACCCCTGAAAGGCCAAAGTCGGCAGCGAGAACGTGTGGCCGTTGCTCTGAATCTGAATCATCGTATCGGTGGCCATGATGAGATCGCCTCATGAAATCGATGGATCGTGTTAGTAATGTATCGCCTTATTTTGGATGCTATGAACCGGAAAGCGAGCCCGCTCATTCGGGCGAATCTTCCTCGTCGTGAGGAACCGGCGGATTGTCGCGCTCGACGTTGCCGGTGGGCCAGCCCGGGCCGGAGGGATGCCTCTCCCAGCCAAGGATGGGCCGGACGATGTTTTCGGCGGCGATCGGAGTTCCGTTGTAGTGCGTGATCGGGATCAACCGATCGGCCAGGGCCCCGCTCAAGGTCGACTTCAAAATCGTCGTCACCTGGGCGTCGCGGTTTTGCTCGATCACATAAACCCTCAGATGCCGCTCGATAAAATGCTGGACTTCGTCAGAGACGGGCAAGGCGCGAATGCGGCAGTATTCGGTGGGGATGCCTTCGTCAGAGAGCTGGTCACGGGCTTCGACCACCGCCCAGTGCGTGCCGCCGTAGGCGATCAATCCGACCTTGCTGCCGGGCTCGCCCTCGATGATCGGCGGCGGCAAGACGCCACGGGCGGTTTCGAGCTTGCGCACCAGGCGATCGAGGTTTTTCTTCCAATCTTCGGGACGTTCGCTGTAGCCCGATTTCTCATTATGGCCGGTGCCGCGAGTGAAATAGGCCGCCAGCGGGTGCTCGGTACCCGGGATCGTGCGGTAGCAGACGCCATCGCCATCAACGTCTTTATAGCGTTCGAAATGACCCAGCCGCTCGAGATCCTGCGGCGTTTAAAACCTTGCCGTGCTCGATGGGCTTGGCTGGGATAGGGAAACGGCTCGCTGAGCCACAAGTTCATGCCCAGGTCGAGGTCGGTCGCGACGAAGACCGGGGTCTGGAATCGCTGGGCCAGGTCGAGTGCCTCGATGGTCAGCGAGTAGCACTCTTCGACCGAGCCGGGGATCAGGACGATGTGCCTGGAGTCGCCGTGGCCGAGGACGTGGAGCTTGAGAATGTCTCCCTGGCTGGTGCGGGTGGGCAAGCCGGTGCTCGGCCCCATCCGTTGAACGTCGATGATGACGACCGGGATCTCGGCGAAGTGTGCCATGCCGACGAATTCAGACATGAGCGAGATGCCCGGCCCCGAGGTCGCCGTCAGTGCCCGGGCGCCGGCCCAGCCGGCGCCGATGGCCATGCCCACGGCCGCCAGCTCGTCTTCGGCCTGAATCACGGCGGCGGTCCGCTGGCCGTCCGGGCTGACGCGATGTTTCTTGAGGAATTCCTCGGCGTATTCGGCAAGGCTGCTCGACGGCGTGATCGGATACCACGTCAGGACACTGGTGCCGCCGAAGAGCACGCCCAGGGCCGCGGCCTTGTTTCCCTCGATCAAGATCTTGTTGCGAGCCGACGTCATGCGCTCAACCTGGAACGGCAGGTCGGACGGAAGGTTGGCGCTGGCCCACTCAAAGCCCGTCCGCGCGGCGTTGATATTGATCTCGGCGGCCTTGGCCTTGCGGCCGGGAAACTCGCGGCGTATCCCCGACTCGACCGCCTCGAACTCGATCTTGCATACCGCCGCCAACACCCCCACATAGACCATGTTGATGACCTTGCGGAGCTTATCGCGATACGACTTGTCGGCCTTGTCTTGGGGGTATGCCTGTTCCACCAGTTTCTGGAACGGTACCGGGAAGAATTGTACGTCGTTGCGGAGCTTGCTCAGATCCACGTCGAAATCGTCGCGATAAATGCAGATCGATCCCGGTTTCAGAGGCGAGCGCGTCATCCTTGGCCGTTTGCTCGTTCATGCACACCAGGATTTGCGGGTTAAGGATATGACAGACATATCCCTTGGCGCTGGCGCGGATGTGGAACCAGGTTGGCAATCCCTCGATATTGGAGGGAAACACGTTCTTGCCGCTACACGGAATTCCCATCGCGTACAAGGCACGGAGGATAACAAGGTTGGCGGACTGGCTCCCCGAGCCGTTGACGGTACCGACCCGGATCGCCAGATCGTTGGTCGTGGGAGTGACGGTCGCCTGCCCGGCGCGAGCCGGGGCTTCTTCAACCACGGAAAGGCTGGATGGCATGATGTTCCTCGCACTGAGGGCGGCAGAGCCCGCGTACCACGCGGCTGACCCAAATGCCCGCGTGGAGTCGACTATTTGGCACGGATTCGGAAAACGGGAGCTCGACCTGCCCTCCCATCAATCACTCCAACAGATTGGGAGCTCGTATGCAAGGGGAACGTGGGACATCCGGCAATTGATTCGCGGCCGTTCCCCCCTCACTGGGGCGCAGTGTAGCCGGGGGAGAAGCTCAGGCCGCCACCCTGGAGGCTCAGCGTCTGCGGCTCTTGGATGGCGGTCGCGATATCCAGGATGGCCATGGTGAACTTACTCAAGTCGTCGCAATGCTCTTTCGTTACCCAAACATAGACCTTGCCCTCGTGAACAACGAAACAGGCATCCTTGGGTACGTCGTGCTTTTTCCCGACGCCGAACCATCCCGTGGGAATCGTCCGGAGGTCCTCGACAACGTCATTGACCTCGCGGGCGACCTCGCGGGCCAGCGGGCTCTTGCGATCGCCGTCGGTTTCGGGTGTTCTGTGCCCGGCATGATCTGCTGGTCCCCGATCGTCGATTGAGTTGCGCGCCGTAGCGCATGGTATGACTGCTTCAACTTTGCATACTGACTTTGGTAGAACAACGCCGTTTCCGTCCGCAAATCATCCGTCGCAATGACTTGCTTCTTGATGTCGTGGGCCACGTCTTCAAGCAGGTCCTTGTCCGGCATGTCCGGGAATCCGAAGGCCCGGCGATAAGCCATCTGGAGCACTTTGAGAGCGTCGGTATGGACGATCGGGTTGGTGGTCCATTGCTGTACAATCGTGGGCTGATCCTGTCACTCCGGGGTCCCGTTCGTAAAATCGGTTCACGTGCAGCGAGGCGAAGTGCAGAAGAAAGTCGGAGTGGGCGGTCCCGGCATCGGCCACTTGGGCCGTTCCCTGCATGATGCTCATGTGCCAGGGAATGGCCGAAGGATTCGCCGCGAAACACGCCAGATTTCGCAAGACCATCTGATACTGGAAGTCGGCGAGTGTGGAGCCCTGGTTAAGCGTCGAGTTGCGCAACTGGATGTTGGTGCAACCCGCCGCGAACGGCAGGACGCAAACGATCAGCCCGCTGAAGATTCGCTTCATCCGCTACTCGGCCCATGCTTTCACGCGGAACGCTCGAGTGAGACACTTCAAATGCAGTAGCGACCGAATTGGTCGTAGGGGTTTGGCCTTTTCCGCGCTGGGGGGTGATCATGCCGATTATAACTGCGTTCTTAGGGTTGGCATCTCACTTTTTTTGGTAACCCAAAAAACGGTCTTGCATACAGCAAACACTATCGTTAGGCTTTCCCTTTATCGCTTTTCATTATTCTTCGGCGGGAGAGCCTGTGCATGTCTGCTTACCGCGGGAAACGAGCTTGTCAGCGTGGGTTTACCCTGATCGAGTTGCTGGTAGTTATCGCGATCATCGCGGTCTTGATTGCTTTGCTTTTGCCGGCGGTTCAAGCGGCGCGAGGCGGCCCGACGTGCTCAGTGTGTGAACAACCTGAAGCAGATCGGATTGGCCATTGCCAACTACGAGTCAACCATCGGCTGCATCGTGCCGGGATACATCAGTTACTGCACGAGCGGCAACTGCGACTCGGCCGCGGCGGCAACCCTGTCGTCACCGATCGCGGTGCCGGGCTACAATCCCGACCCGCACTCGCTGGATAGCGGACCGGGCTGGGGGTGGTTGGCCATGCTGCTGCCCTATGCCGAGCAATCGCCGCTGTATGCGGCGATGAACGTTAACCTTCCCACCTGGGTCGCCGCCAACGGCACGGTGGTGGTCACCCAGATCAACATCTTTCTTTGCCCGTCGGCAAACAACCCGACCCCGACATGCCCGATGGTCGACGCCAACATGAACCTGCTGCCTGTGGCGAACCAGTACTTCGCCCGCGCCAACTACCAGTACAACATGGGCTGGAACGACACGAGCATGACGCCGCCCAATGTCAATTACAACGATCCCGTGCTGGGCGATAACGGTCCGCTGTACCGGAATAGCCACATTCCCTACGCCGGGGTGACCGACGGACTGAGCAATACCGTCTTCGCGAGCGAGAAGACACCTTATCTGGCCGATGCCAGTTGGGTGGGGATCATTCCCGGCTACCGGCACTTTGCCTTCGGCGCCTTCGCCAGCCTGGGGACCGGGGGCTTGGGGGTCAACTACGATTACCCCGGCGCCATCCTCGCATCCCACAGCGGCCCATCACTTTACGAGGACCCGGTGGTGATCCACCCCCCGAACAGCCCCTTGGGCCACACCGACGAGTTTTACTCGCTGCACCCCGGGGGTGCCAACGTGCTGATGGGAGACGGCTCCGTTCGATTCGTCAAGCAGACGATTAATTTGCTGACCTGGCAGGCTCTCTCAAGCCGCAGCAACGGGGAGGTGATCAGTGGCGATTCCTACTAAATGGCCTGGCGTGATTCCAGGAGGGCGAGGCGCCGTCCGAGCGGCATGGCGTAATGGCTCGCCGGGAGGCTCGCCCTCCCAGGATCGTGCAAACGCATTCCGGCCGCAGCCCACGGCCACAAATGAGCTCCAGTCGTTCGGCCGGAAATCGCGAATGATCTTGGTTGCGTGCTTCATGCTGTTGCTTACCGGCTGCGGCGAGCCGTCGGTTCGCGAGCTGAAGAATCGCCGCGAGCTCGAGGCCCTTTTGACGGCCATCTCGCTCAGGAACCCGAAAGAGCTGGAAAGAGACATTCAGCGCATCGAGGATCGCCATGCCTCGGGTGAGCTTTCCGACGCAAGCTACAACGACCTCCGCGCGATCATCAAGAAAGCCCAGGGAGGGGACTGGGCCGGTGCCGAAAAGCAGGCGTACGAGATGCGCGAGTCGAAGCCGTTTTTCCAGTGAGCGGTAAGGAGCTCGTGTGACGATGAAGAAAGTCGCCTACGCGTCCGCGTTGATCGCCGTGATCGCCTTATCAGTGGCCTGGACGGCGTTCATGGTCTACAGGCAGGCCCCGTTCTGCCGGTTGCCGGTGTACTCCACCGGTCGACCGTCGATCCGACGGTCGACAGCGCCGGCCATTGCGCGGTATCGTGCAAGTCAATCTGTTGCGGCAGATCATGACGGACCGGCGCGGAAGGTGCCCACCAAGCCGGCGACCGGCCGCAAAGTCGCGACTCAGAGCCACCCTTTGCTCAACCACCCCGCGCCGGCGGTCGTGCTCAACGACGCATGGGGAAAAACCTGGAACCTGCTCGAGGAAATTCGCGGCGGGCCGATCGTGGTTGTCTTCTACCTGGGCTCGACTTGCATGGCGTGTGTCACTCATTTGACCGAGCTCGATGTGGCCAGGGAGCGATTCACCGCGCGGCGCGCGGGTCCTGGCGATCAGTGCCGATACCCCGGAATTCTCGTTGGAGCGGATGCGCAAGTATGGGGATTTTCAGATCCCCCTCTTGAGCGATATCGGCCATGCGGCCTCTTTAGCCTACGGCGTCTGGAAGGCAGTCGCGGGGGAGCGTAAGGAGGACGGGGAGGCGCAGCACGGTACGTTTATCGTCGACCGTGACGGCGTGGTTCGCTGGGCTTATGTCGGCGATCGGCCGTTCACCGACATCGAGGCGCTGTTGACCGAGCTTGACGGATTGAAGAGACCGCGATCGCAACAGAATCTGTCAGTCGTGGACCGACGGTGACGACAGGCAGTGCGACGGGCTGCCGTTCTTGGTGTCTTCCGCGGGCTCAGGCCAAGACGCCCGCAATTGGCTGGCCATTGGGGACAACGGTGAGCGGGCGCTGGAGCTGGTCGTGAAGCTCGAGGTCGGCGGGGATGCCGAGGCAGCGGTAGATCGTGGCGACGATCTCGGCCGGGGTGACGGGATCGAAGTTGGGGCGTGCCGCGATCTTGTCGCTGCCACCGTGTACGTGGCCGGCCCTGATGCCACCGCCCGCCAGGAAAAGAGAGTAGCCGAAGTTCCAGTGATCTCGGCCGGCCGCCGCGTTGACCTTGGGGCTTCGGCCGAATTCGCCCATAACCACGACCAGCGTTCGTTCGAGCGTTCCGCGTGCGACCAGGTCATCGAGCAGGCTCGATAGGGCCGCGTCGAGCTGGGGCAGCAAGGTGTTCTTAAGGGTCGTGAAATTATTGCCGTGCGTGTCCCAGGTTGCATTGGCGTCGGGGGCCCACGAGATGCTGGCGACTCGCACACCGGCCTCGACGAGCCGCCGAGCCAGAAGGACGCTCTGGCCATAGATATTCCGCCCATAGCGGTCGCGGGTGCGAGGGTCCTCGCGGTTGATCTGCATCGCCGTACGTACGCTCGATGACGTCAAGAGGTCGAAGGCCCGCGCCTGGAAGCGATCGAGGTCTCGCAGCCGCTGATCGTGGCGGAGTCCATGGGGCGGCCCGCCGAGCCCGGCGATGAGTTGCTGTCGGCGCTTCGAGTCGAGCCCGCCCAACATCGGGCGGTGGAGATAGCTCGGGCATGCCGAAGTCGGCTGCATTGGGGTCTTTGAGGATAAAGAGCGGGTCATATGATCGGCCCAGCCAGCCGCCGAAAAAGCCCCCCTGAGGCGGACCGCCAGCTCCCTCCGCCGTGATGTAAGGCATCGATACATACGGAACCGCCGCCGTTTCGGGAGGTCGGCAGAGCCCAACCACCGAGCCGATGGCCGGATTGTCGGTGGGTCGAAAGACGCCTCCCACTTCGCCCTGGTCGTGACCGGTGAGGCTGGTATACACGGCCGCCCCGTGCGAGTTGTTCACACTGTGGTGGGCCGAGCGGATCAACGTGCCGCGGTGCACCTGTCGGGCGAACCCCGGCAAGTACTCGCTCACCTGGACACCGGGGAGGGTCGTGGCAATCGGCTTAAACGGGCCGCGGATCTCCACCGGCGCGGCGGGCTTCATGTCCCACATATCGAGGTGGCTGGGCCCGCCGTCCAGGAAGATCAAGATGCAGGCGTCGGCAGTCGGCTTCAGCGTCGCCAGCCCGAACGGCCCCCGGCCGCCCGCGGCCAGGAGGCCCGGCGATTGACTGCTCGTCGGCTCGCAGCAACTCGGGCAGGTTCAGCCCGAGCAGCATGCTGCCACCAAACTGAATGCATCTCGCGCCGCGAGCACCACGGGGCCCTATGACATCGCGCTACGATCGGTGTGCTCAAAACCGCTGTCCTTTGTCAGCAACCCGCTATCATTCGGATTGCCGGCGAGGCGAGGAATGTTAAACAGTTTTCGAATAGTAAGCTCTTTCCGCTTGGCAGTCCACAAGAATTACGTCCGGAGACATCAGAAATACCCATGCGATCCACCGCGGTCGCCGCCCTCTGGATGTGCGCAATCGCCGAACCTTCGTCGCCGGTATCGTGATGATCGCACGCGGGCAGTTACGAGGCCGCGACACCTCGCACTCGAACACAGCGGAGGGTATCATAGGTCTGCTTCCGCGGGCCGGGCAGAAAGGGCCCAGGTATTCGCAAATGCCTTGCTGTTTGGGGCCTCCCCGGGAACGGAAAGGGCCCGCCGCGACACAACTGACCGAGGAGAGACACGGATGATGCACGATGAATCGCGGAGTTTGTCGACCAAGATCGACTTCAGCCGACGAGGATTTGTGATGACGTCGCTGGCGGCTGGTTCGCGCTCTCTGTACAGCCTGTCGGCGCTCAAACCATCACGACCGACACCAAGGGGCTCGATGCGGGCGAAGTGAAGATCCCGGTGAGCGATGGTGAAATTCCGGCTTACCGGGCGCTGCCGGATCACGGCGGGCCGTTCCCGGTCATCTTGGTTGTGCAGGAAATCTTCGGCGTCCACGAGCACATCAAAGACATTTGCCGGCGCCTTGCCAAGCTGGGTTACCTGGCCGTCGCCCCCGAAGTTTATGTGCGACAAGGTGATGTGTCGAAGATTGAGCCGGCGCCGCTCAGGCTGATGGTAACCGTGGATGCCGCCACGCTCCTCACCGGACCACCGTCTATCCAGTAGAGAATCCGGCTGACGCCGCTTCCGGCGTCGCTGGCTGTGACTGTAACTGATACGGGAGAGCTATTGTTCCCGCTTTCGTTATTCGCGGCCGGCAAAAGCGCCACAACGGCCTTGGGAGGTGTGAGGTCCGCCAAAGCTGGCGCCGGCAGTAGCAGGATGCCGCTGATCGGGTTCAGGGTCAAACTTACGTTGCCCCCGGAGACGGTGTACGTAGCGCCGCCGATAGCATCCTGCAGTACGGTTCCGTTGGCATAATAGGCGTTCACGGGAATCACCGGCATATTCGCGCTGGAGCCGTTGTTCAGCGCCACTATGGCCGTCTCACCGCCCGGAATGGAGCGTGCGTAAGCATACGTGCTGGCGGCGGCCGAGGGCTGCTGGATATCGCCGGTAAGCAAGGTCACAAAAGCTCCGCTGACAAGCGAAGGGTGCTGTTTGCGCAGGTGACCCAGAGCTGTGTAGTACGCTACGACACTCTGGTCCGGCGGCCCGTAGATGGTGGCATCGCCGGCCTGATCGGTCCACGGATAGGGCGCGCGGCCGTAGGGATCGCCTATCGGACCGTTTGCGCCGCTATTCCGGGAGGGCGCATTGATAGCCGCCTCGTCCCCATAATAAACCGTGGGCGCGCCGATATAAGTGAACTGGAACAAGGCTGCCAATTTAAGCCGCTGTTTGGCCTGGACCAGGCCGGTGTCGCCCAGTTCCGTCATCACGTAGAGGGCGCGGTTGGTATCGTGCGAATCGATCAGATCCAGCATTGCCGCGGTGGATTGCGGCGGATAATCGTCGCGCACGGCGCGGTTGGCCGTGTCGAACTGGCTGGGCGCGAGGGGAATAATGGCGTCGTTGCCGTTGTCGTTATCGTCTACCCAGTTGTAAGGCCAGCGCACGAAGCCGGTCACATTGCGCCGGAAGCGGTAGTTCATTACCGAGTCCATTTGATCGCCGGCCAACCACTGGCTGGCATTGTTCCAGATCTCGCCGATCAGGGGCCCATTGGGATTATAGCCCTTGCCCTTTTGCCGTGCGCCCACCCACCAGGCGTGTGGAAAGTTGGGGTCGGGAGCCACGTCGAATCGCCAGCCATCCGCGCCGGCGTTGTACCACGTCTGCATGACACTTCCGGGGCCGGCATAAAAGAAATTCTGCACCGCCGTCTGGGTGTGGTCGAAGGTCGGCAGGGTGTTGAAACCATCCCAGGCGGGGTAGTCCGAAGGCGTGCACGGCACGTGGGTATCTCCGGGGTTGAAATGGAACCAGGTCCGATAAGGGGAACTCAGCGATTGGCAGGCGCCCAATTTAGAGAACCGGCTGTACTCATTGAAATAAGTACTGTCGGATGAGGCGTGATTCCAGACGGCGTTCGAATATGACCCGCATGCCCCGCTGCTTCATCGCGGTCAGCAGCGAGGTCAACGCGGGATTGCCGCCGAGAGCCGGATCGACGTTCAGGAAATCGTCCGTATCGTAACGGTGGTTGGAGCTGGCCTGGAAGATCGGGGTGAGATAAATCGTGTCGAAGCCGAGTCCCTGAATATAATCCAGCTCATTTTGTATGCCCAACAAATCTCCGCCGTAGAATATGCTGCCGAAATTGTTGTAGCACGCTAGGCTCTGATTATTGGGATCGCAGAGCAGCGTATTCCAGACTGTGACGGCGATGTTGCTGCCGGCCGGCGCGCCATAAAACGAAGGACAGCCGGCCGAACTCCCGGTCACGCAATAGTCGTTGGTAGGATCGCCGTTGCGAAAGCGGTCCGGAAATATCTGGTAGATATTGGCGCCGGCCATCCAGGCCGGCGTAGTAAAACCGGGGGCGTACGCCGTTATCTGAAAGGCATCCAGCGGCTCGGTGGCAGTTGCCGCACCGGCGCCATCCTTATTGAGGTTGTCGTAATCGTCGATGTAATCGTCGCTGTAGAAGGCGGTACCGGCGCCGTTAAAAACGGCGAATTTGTAATACACGACCGCCGGAGTCGCGGGAGTGGTGTACGCGATGGAGTATTCGTCATATAGCGTACCGTTGACGGTTCGGGTTTCGAGGAAAGCCATTGGCGAATCGATCGGCCCGCTGGTGTTCCCCGAGCCGGTATCGAACAGATAGGCGCGCAGATTGACGCCGGTGGCGCCCAGATGCGCCGTCCTGATGCGCAAGGTCACGGTTGTTCCCGCCGGTACCGCGCCCTCCTGGCTGCGGTAATAGGGATCGAACGTGTTGTGATAAAGCGCCGTGAAATTCACCGCGTTGCTGGAGTTATCGATGGAAAACGGCGGCGTGCTGGAGCCGTTGGCGGTGCTGTTGACCACGAAGTATTGCGTGTACACTGCCGGCGTGCCCGGATTCCCTCCTGCATTGTCGTTGGGGGTCTGCCCATAGACGTAACCGCTCGTTGAGGTCAGCAGCCCGAGAAAGAGGAACGACGATGGCATGCCGCCGCCAGTGATAGCCTGCCAGGGGATGGCAAACTCGCGGGCGCTGCCCATAGACGCGTATGTGCCGTAATTGGAAGTCGGATTGGTCCAGTTCCCATTACCGTCGGAGTTCCGGCGTTCGTTGTAGCCGTTCTTGAAATACGTGACGAACTGAGCCCGGAACGGCAGCGCGGCAATGGTTTCGCCGTCGTAGTTAAAGCCCGCCAGATTGCCACTAGCGGCCGCGCCGCCCGCCGGCGGATTGAGAGGGTTCGCGTCGATATAAAGGACCGCGGCCTCGCTCGGATTGGCGTTGGCAATGGCCACATAGAGACGGGAGGCGTCCCAGGTCATATACCAGGTTTGGCCGGTATTCGTGCCGGCCTGGTTTGTGCCGTTCCGGGTGTTGCCGTATTCGCCCGGTTGGATCACTCCATCGATCGTTGGCGTGTTGAATTGGGCGCGGAGAGAAATCTGGCAAGCCGCGACTGCCATCGCGGAGAATGCAACACGCAAAAAGACGCAACGGGGTACAAGAATCACGGATAGGCCTCGTCCTCTCCCAGAGTGTTGTCTTAGTCTAACATTACCAGGTGCGCTGGGCGAACAAGGGGCCTGAAAGGGCGATTCACCAAAGACTTACTCGGCGATATTGTCGATTACGAAATGGTTACTTGGCGATCTTAACCATCACGACGCCGTGCGAAGGAACGTCGGCGGAAAACTCATCCTTAAACGCGCCCAGATCGGAGTGCGCCCAAAGGTCCCGCACTTTGTGGGAGCCCTTGATTCCGATGTCGCTCCACTTGGCGGTCACCTTGGCGGTAGCGGAGCCGAGGTTGAATAGGCCCACAGCGTAGCCGCCATCGGCCAGCGGCCGCGAAAAGACTTGCAATTCACCGCCGGTGCGGCTGCGTCCTTCGCTCACGCTAACGTTGGCAGCCTCGTCGGCGGGCACGGGCGGCGACACCCGAACGGCTTGCTTGCCAAGCTTATCCTGATCCACGGCGATCGCTTCCTTATTGGTCAGGATCTCCGTAATCCCGGGCGTCATGGTCCGCAGGTCGTTGCCGGCGAGCAATCCCGCGGAGAGCAGACACCACAGGCTCATGTGCGTCCGGTATTCGGTCTCGCTCATGCCACCGTTACCGATTTCGAGCATGTCGGGGTCGTTCCAGTGGCCCGGCCCCGAGAACTTCTCGCGCCCCACCTGCTGGTTGAAGCCGATGTC
Organism: uncultured Isosphaeraceae bacterium; assembly: GCA_963829765.1. Taxonomy (GTDB): domain Bacteria; phylum Planctomycetota; class Planctomycetia; order Isosphaerales; family Isosphaeraceae; genus CAWFRS01. The sequence continues at coordinate 77,264 of CAWHKI010000220.1, forward strand.
CATCATGGATTGCCAGCGGTCGCTGATATCGCCCGTGGTGCGCCAGATATTCCCGCCCACTTTGGCGCCCCATTCGCCCACGTTGAACTGCCCGTATTGGCAGAGGCTGAACAGGATCTTCCGCCCGGACTTGAGCAAAGCTTCGCCCATCTTGGCGTACGCCGCCTGCTGCGAGCCGTTCTCGTAGACCGTGCCTCCGCTGCACCAGTCGTACTTCAAATAATCGATGCCCCACGCGGCGTATTGCTTGGCGTCCTGAGCTTCGTGGCCGAAGCTGCCTTCGTAGCCCGCGCAAGTGAACGGTCCAGGCGAAGAATAGATGCCCAGCTTCAGCCCTTTGCTATGCACATAGGCGGCCAGCGCCTTCATGTCGGGGAATTTGGAATTACTGCGGATCATGCCGTTGGCGTCGCGATCCAATTCCCAGGTGTCGTCGATGTTGATATAGGTATAGCCGGCGGCTTTCATTCCGCTCGTCACCATCGCGTCGGCCATGCCCCGCACATCTTTATCGGTCACGCGCTCGGCGAACTTGTTCCAACTGTTCCACCCCATCGGCGGCGTTTTGGCCAGCCCGTTGTAAGCTACCGGCTGGTATGTCGTTAACGCGATCCTCGTCGGGGGAGCAGGCATTGGACCCGGAGGTGCCGTGGAAACGCGGGTAAACTCCCTGGTTTGCGGGGCGCCGCCGCGGCCGGGCGGCATAGTCATCACCAGCTTGTCTCCTTGAAACAACGCGGAGTACGTGGTTCGGACGCGTGCCGGCGGCGTCGTTGCGCCGCGCCCGCCGCGGCCCGGACGTTCGACAATAATGGTGATCTGATTTCCGGCAATGGTGGCTTCCACGATGGGTGCTGCCGGGCTGTTGGGCTGCGCCATGTAACCGGTCAGATTATTGCCAGCAATACGTAAATCAGTCAGCACGCACATAACACGAC
>CAWHKI010000221.1:0-35542 GCA_963829765.1 uncultured Isosphaeraceae bacterium
GCCTGAGACTATTCGCGCCCTTCATTCACCGTGCCCACAGTCGGTTTTCTTTTCCGTGTCCCTCGGTGCCTTCCGTGGTGAAAGAGTTTTCTCCCATGCCGTAAATTACGAGGTTGGAGGCAGGAACCAGCACCTCCACGGTGAAATCAATCCGATCTTAACTACGAAGGAAACGAAGAATTCGGAAGGGAAACACTCGCGAGCGACGGCGACGCACGCCGGCGCCGCGAGTGACTCGCGGCATCCCTCGCCGGCACAGTCGGGTTGATATGGGATCTGGGGCCGGTCCAAGTGGTGCTCGGCGAGGAGCGCCTCCTTTTCCCCTCACTTGGTGCGTGGTATTGGGGTCCTCACCGAATACGGCGACGAGGTGGGCGAAACGTTGCTCTGCCTAGCCTTGCGGTCGCCGCCGAGCGTGTGGCGGCGCGGGCATCAAGTCGCCCAATCCTCGATTACAGACCGAGGGCTTCCCGCTCGGCGCGGTATGCCTCCACTGCCGCCAACCAGGCGTCCAACAGGGGGTTATCTGTTGCCGTGTCGAGTATTTCCGTCGGTGCCAAAGAATGTTGATTTATCCGATCATGGCAGTTGGCGCGGTCTTGCGGGACTGGCGAGATACAGCGGCGGCGCACTAAGATTGCATTAAGATTGCTAAGGTTGCACGCGCGGCCAGTCTGCAATCTTAGCGATCTTTGACGCTCTCAACGCTGTTCCCCCATGAAGGGAGCACCATTCTTCGAAGGGTGTACACCGGTTCGCGTGCTCCCTTCGAAGAATGGTGCTCCCTTCGAAGGCGACCAGGATGGATCAGCCGGTGGGTAGTTGCCAGATCCATTGAGCTCCGTGCTGGAAACCTTGTTTATGGGCAACCGCTCCGAGACGGCGCTTGGCCCGCTTGACTTGATCCCGGCTGTAGCCGGCGTTGAAGGCGGCCTTGAACGCCTCGATCGCGGGGGTGGGGCTGATTCCGCAGACGGTCACCGAGCCACTGATCGCACTCGTGTGCCTCCGTAGCGTTGTCCTCGCCCATCTCGTGGCGTGCTCGCAGCGATGCTTCCACGGTCATTCGCGCCGGTTCATCGGCCCACGCGACGACCGGGCCGTTGCCGCGGTCCTCGATCACGAAAGCCAAGCCGGGCGGGGCGGCGCGACGTTGCCGCCGTTATCGAGCAAGAGGACCCGGCGGCCGGTCGGGTCATGGGGGTCAGCGACAAAGAAGCTTGGGATCGCCCGCGAACATCGTGATCATTCCCAGCGGCACGCGACCCGGCCAAAGCCACTCGACCTGGCGCGAGCCCAGGTCGACCGCGCGCGTCAGCTTGACCCGACGCTCGGGTTTACGCTCGCCCTCATCGGGTTTGGCCGACAGCCGTTCAGGACGATCCGCCAGTGTCGTCGCCTGACCTGGTGAAACCGGTACGGCCGGCTCCGCCGTACTGGAAGGCGCCTGATCGACCGGGCTGAACCGGAGACGCCCGGCCAGGAAGTCGATCCAGACAAACTGACGCCGCTCCAGGGGCGTGCGAAGGAGCCGTTCCGCCATCGGCCGAAAAACCGGGGAAACCCGCGACAGCTCTTCCAGCCCATGTTCTCCCTCAAGGTGGCCGCTCACCAGACGGGCCAAGAACGCACTGTCCCTGTGCAACATCACCTCTCACCTCCGCTCTGGACTCAGAATCCGCACCGACGCGATCTCTGATTCGTTACCCGCGAGTCTATGAAATCCACCATCGGACTTTTGGGGGTGAATTCTCCAAAGAAAGCGCTTTAGCGGGCAGAAAATGATTTAAATAAGCTAATTAGCTTCCGGCGAGCGTGGATTGACCACATCGAGAACCGGGTGACAGTGGGACGGATTGGCAATCCGTCCCACGGGAAATTTGCATCTGCCGCTCGCCCTGTACTTCGCGCGGCGTGAGCCGCGACATCGACGCGGGGAGGGCGAGGCTCTGTCCGAGCCGGCATCGGCACTCGGCTCGCACGGAGGCTCGCCCTCCCGGGATGTCTCAAATCAGCCCGCGTACCGTATAACGGCGTTGTCCTTCACCCCAACCCAGTTGCCGCGACCCGGTTTTGCGTGCCCCAGCCGCGAGTGTACCTGCTTTGTTGCTGGACTGTCCGAACTCGTCTGGCGCATTGCCATTTTGAGACAGAGCCTCGCTCAAATCACGCCGGCTAGTGCCAAAAAGTGCCATTTCGAGAGAAAAGCATGAATGAAGTCAATTGGTGCTAGAAAGTGCCGGTCGTTTCCGCCCATTCCTTGCCCGCCAACGGCGTGCCAGCCCCGCATGAGCTCCTGGCAGCAAACCGTGCGCGTGCTTGTAGATGCGGAACATGCCTGCATGGTGCCACGTCCGAGTCAGGGCGAGGCATCGCCGGCCAAGTGCGCTGCCGGCGCCGGCCGTTCATGTGTATGATACCGGCTGGGCGGTCGGGAGTGGCCGATCGTCCGGCCGCCGGCTGCCGGGTCGCCGCGAGGGGAGTTGAGGTTGACGGAGCACCTGATCGGACAGCTTGGTTACCTGGGGATCGTCCTGATCTTGATCCTGGGAGGTTTGGGGCTGCCGATCCCCGAGGAAGCACCCATCTTTTTGGCTGCCATCCTCTCCAAGAACGGCCAGTTGCACTGGCCGCTGGCCTTTTCGAGCTGTTTGGCCGGTGTCTTGCTCGGCGATCTGGTGGTCTATTTCCTGGGGTTCTTCTACGGTGAGAAAGTGCTCAGCCTCCCCCTGACGCGGCGGCTGTTGACCCGGCAACGAGAGGCGCAGATCAAAGGCTATTTTCACCGTCACGGCTACAAGATTCTGGTGTCGGGCCGATTCGTGCCTGGTTTCCGGACGGCGGCCTATCTGACAGCCGGCATCTTGAAGTTGCCCACCCTGAAGCTGCTGGTAACCGACGCTGTGGCGGCGTCGCTGACCACGTTTCTGATGTTCGGGCTGGGGTATGCCTTCGCCCACCAGATTCAAAGTGGCATTCGCGAGGTGCAGCAGTGGGTCACCGTGCTTGCGGCGGTCGGGGTGGCGATCTGGCTGCTCGTCCGATTCGACAGGGCCCGCCGCCGTTCCGGTCTGCCGGTTGGTCCGCCCGTTCTGGAAACCGATGAAATTTCGCTGCCGCCCGGCGATCTCCGCGTCTCATCGATCTCATCGGACGCTGCGGCCCCGTCCGAGATGGGCGTCCCCAAGCGGGCGGCCACCAGTGATTCAACCGCAGGGATCCAGCCCGCGGAAAAGGCCGAGCCAAAGCCCGGTGTTTGGCCCGCGGCCGCCGGCCCTAGCACGAGCCCTGCGGCCGAAGCCGCGGCCGCGGCGCGACCCGGGCACGAACCGGTCATTATCAATGTCGATGCCGACCAGCCACATTCGTCGCTCGAATCGCCGTCGCGTCAGCTCGTCGGTGGACATCACCACCCTGAATGAGCGCACACGGGCTTCTTGGCCGATCAGCTCGGATTGGTCCAGGAGCCCAGGGTGCTCCCGGTGGAAATCGTGTTGACCTCTTTTCCAGTTCCTGTTAGAAACCCGGACGTCTTGGCATGGCCCGCGGGGCCTGTCCGGAGATGGTCTCCGGGCGGCGAGTACGGATTGACTCGCTCTCTAGGTTCGTTCGCGTGACGAACCGTTTTCGATCAACCCTGGAAGATCACTAGAATGAACAAGTTCGCTTATGCTCTCGCCCTGGGGGCTGGTCTCGTGTTGAGCCTGGCCACCCCAAACGCTCAAGCCGCCCCGATCGTTCAGTCGTTGACAACGGCCGACATGTCGGCGGCGACATTCGACAGTCTGTTCTCCCCGACATCGGGCGACTCCGGTGATCACGCAAAACTACTCGTTCCTGAACACCGGTACGGCCGGTATGGTATCATCAGAGGTGTACACGGGGCAGGGTGCGGCCGCCGGCCTGTACGCTTATGCCTACCAGTTCACGGTTAACAGCGCCACCGATACCACGACCGGCGAGCCGACGAGCGTCAACAGCACCTCCATGCTGTTTAACGCGACCCCGGTGGTCACAAACTTCACGGGCTCGAATGCCGCGGCCTACGAGATTACAAACAGCGCCGTCACGGGTCTTAGCACACCGGTGGCCGCCACGGGATTGGGCGTTCAGACGCCCTCTACAATCGCCTGGCAGCCGGGCACGTCGACCGGATCGCTCACGTTCCAGTACCTGGACCCGACGACCGGCACCGGACCACTCGCTTCGGGAGCGACTAGCGGCACGATCGTCGTGCTTTCCGCGCAGGCGCCGTCGCAGCAGAACGTGTTCGTGAGCCTTCAAAACCCGGAGCCGCAGAATGGCTATCCCGTGGTTTATTCCCCCACGACCGGCGCGATCGAGCAGGTGCCCGCGCCCGAGCCCGCGACTGTTCTGGCCTGGACGACGGTAATCGCGGCTCTGGCCGTGGGACATCGCTTCCGCCGCGGGCACAAGCCCGTTGTCGCCTGATCGATCCGTGCCGCCTGGCAACGGTGACCAATGCAATTCCGCCCGCGGTGGACAACGTCGGTCGCAGGGCACCAAGCAAAAAGCAGAAAAGCCGCCCCTCGCCCCCTTCCAAAGCGGCCGCGAGGGGCTTTTTCGTTTTTTCATCGTCTGATCATCTCGGCTGGTCCGATGGCGGAAACCGTGTTGACTTCTTTTCCAGTTCTTGTTAAAAACCCGGACGTTCTGTCGAGGTCATGCATAAATTCCATGCACCAAGGAGAGACAATCGCTTCCCTCGCACACGTGACCGTGACTGGTCGAAGAGCAAGCAGCTTCATTCTATGAGTATCGTCACGGAAGAAGCGCCTTCGGGCAGGTGATCGGGAACGAAAAAGTGTCACCTTAGAGGTGTCGAGGAACGGCTTCGGCCGTGTCTCGACCCATTCGTCAAATCGCCATCGAGCTCGTGCTCGATACGATTATGGCACGTCGGTTCTGTCCGGAGATCGTCTCCGGGCGGCGAGAACGGATTTACTCGCTCACTGGGTTCGTTCGCGTGACGGACCCTTTTCGATCAACCCTGGAGGATCACTACTATGAAGCAGTTCACGTACGCTCTCGCCCTGGGGGCTGCCCTCGTGTTGAGCCTGGCCACCCCGAACGCTCAGGCCGCCCCGATCATTCAGTCGCTGACAACGGCGAACATGTCGGCGGCGCAGTTCAACAGTCTGTTTACTCCGACGGCCGGCGATTCGCCGATCACCCAGACCTATTCCTTCGTGAACACCGGTACCGCCGGTACCGTGTCGTCGGAAGTGTTCACTGGGAAAGGTGCCGCCGCGGGCGAGTACGCTTACGCGTACCAGTTCACGGTGGACAAAACCCCGGATGTCACGACGGGCAAACCCGTGAGCGTCAACAGCGCGTCGATGCTGTTCAACGCGACCCCGGTTGTTTCGGATTTCACGGGCACGAATGCCGACGCGTATGTGGTGACCCACGGCGTGGTGGAGCGCTGAGCGCTCCGATGGCGGCTCATGGGATGGGCATCCAGACGCCGTCAACGATCGCCTGGCAGCCGGGCACATCGAGCGGAACGCTCACGTTTCAGTACCTGAACGCGGCGACCGGCGCCGGACCGCTCGCCGCGGGCGCGACCAGCGCCACGATCGTCGTGCTCTCTACCCAGGCACCCTCCCGGCAGAACGTGTTCGTGAGCCTTCAAAGCCTTGAGCCGCAGAACGCCTATCCCGTGGCCTATTCCCCCACGAACGGGACCATCGAGGAAGTGCCCGCGCCCGAGCCGGCGACTGTCTTGGGATGGTCGATGGTCATCGTGGCTCTGGCGGTGGCACATCGCTTCCGCCCCAATCGCAAGCGAGTCGTCGCCTAATCCGTGCCGCCTGCCAACCCAGACCAATGCAATGCCGCCCGCGCTCGACAACGTCGGTCGCGGGGCGCGTCGCAAAAAGAAGAAAAGCCGCCCCTCGCCCCCTTCCCAACCGGCCGCGAGGGGCTTTTTCGTTTGTTGATCGCGATCGTCAGGGGCTTTTGCGCTTTGGTCCGATGGGGTAGTATTTGATTTCGATTAACGCTGAGAATTGGAGACATTGTCATCGTCCACCACGAAGCCCCATCGCCGGGCCCTACCGGGCTCGACCCAGAGCCCGCTCAAGCGAAGTCGGACCGCGACGCCGCGAGTGCCAAGTCCGACATTCTTCCCTACGTGGTGCCGATGTTTGCCTATGTCGCCCTGGGAGGACTCGAGTCTTATCTGCCGTCCACCAACGGACAACCGAGCTCCTTTTGGTATCCGCTCGCGTACACGGCGAAAGCCCTCGCTGTCGCGGTACTGGCCTGGAACTATCGGGCCACCTGGGCCGATCTTCGGCCATGGCCCTCGGTGACGGCGCTCGTGCTCGGGGCTCTGACTGGTATTGTTGTTTGGGGATTGTGGATCGGCCTGGATGGCTGGTACCCAACACTCTCGTTGGGCAAGCGGGTCGGCTTCGATGTGGGCGTCCTTAGCCCCGGCGCGCGTTGGGCCTTTATCGTGGTCAGGCTGCTCGGATTGGTCGTGCTCGTCCCGCTCATCGAGGAGCTTTTCTGGAGATCGTTCCTGATTCGCTGGCTGATCGAGCCGCAATTCCAGAAGGTTGCCATTGGGCATGTCACCCCGATGGCGGCGGCGGCGACTTCGGTCCTGTTTGCGCTGATCCATCCGGAATGGCTGCCGGCCCTTCTGACGGGAGCACTCTGGGCATGGCTGCTGTGGCAGACCAGATCGCTCACCGCGTGCGTCGTGAGCCATGCCACGGCCAATCTCGCGCTGGGGATCTACGTTATTGCCACGGGCGACTTTAAATACTGGTAAGGTCGCATGATCGTCCCATGGGGGACCGATGCCCCAATCTACCACCGGCCGATCGTCACGATCGCGATGATCGTCGTCAACGTGCTCGTCTTCGTCATGTTACCGTCCGACCGGTACGACGAATGGGTTCTGGTGCTCGGCGAGGGCCTTCACCCTCTCCAGTGGTTGACGAACAACTTCCTACACGCCGGCGTTTTCCATCTGGTCGGCAACATGTTTTTCCTCTGGACCTTCGGGCTCGTCGTCGAGGGAAAGCTGGGCTGGTGGGCCTTCTTGCTGGCGTACGTCGGGCTGGGAGCCGGCGAAAGCGCCGGCGTCCAACTCCTGGTGCACCCGGAGACGCCTATTCTTCTATTTGGCACATCGGGGATCATTTTCGGTCTGCTTGCGATCTGCCTGGTGTGGGCACCCAAGAATGACGTGGTGTGCATGATCTGGTTTCGACTCACTCCCAGCGTCTTCGATGTTTCCATCCTTTGGTTCGTAGTGGGCTACATCGCGCTCGACATCGTTTCGTCAAGCTTCACAGGGGCGGTCATGGCCGCGGTGCTCAACCGTTCCACGACCGCTGCGTTTGCAGTCGTGTTTGACCACACGACGAGCGCAATTTTGGGTTTCGTCGTCGCCGTCGTCCTGTTGAAGCTTGGCTGGGTTGATTGCGAAAACTGGGACCTTTTCGCCGTGCTGGCAGGGCGCAAAGGCCAGTCGAAGGGGGCGGCGCAGGGGCGAAATCGCCGATGCCGATGGTTTCGGCCGAATTCCGCGGTGAAGGCCGAGCCAAGCCGAAACGGAAACGCAAGAAAAAAGCCGCGCGGGCCACGTCGATCGAGGACGCTGGGGCGACGGCGTGCCGCGCCCTGCGTCTGCACCTGGAGCTCGGCGAAGTAGAAGCGGCGCTCGCGGTTTACGACAAGTCGAGCCGTTCGATGTCTGCTTGGCAGCCGACGGAGGCTGATTGGGTCGACCTGATCCAGGCGCTCGTCGGCATGAACGCCTGGGGGGATGCCGCGAGAGTGATGCGCGACTACGTTCAGTGCTCGGCTTCGCCGTCTCCTCGCGTGCGCTGAAGCTGGCCCAGGTTCTCGTTCAGAAATTAGCTCGCCCATTGCAAGCGCTCGCCGTCCTGACTCAGATTCCCGAGGGTTCTCTCCCCGCGTCGCTCGAACCAGTCCGGCGAAACCTCGTGCGGGAAGCCGAGCACATGCGTGAGGAAGGCGACCTCGGGCTGCAGGATGAGCTTTGGTGAGATCCAATCAAAGCTTCAAAAACAGCTCGTGTTTCTCGAGGTAGCGATTCAAAAGCGTGCAGATCCCGAAGTACACGCCGAAGCCCGCTGCCACGTACCACGCCGGCGCAGTCATCGGGCAGGTATGGTTTGACCGCTTCAGCCACGATGGAGTGGATGATGTACGCCGCCAAGGCATTTTGGCCGAAGATCCTGAACAGGGCGAGTTGCCACCCCAACCGATCACAAAGGAGGACAAAAAGCGCGTAGACCGCCAACGAGAAGCCGGCACTGAAGGTGAGGTAGGCGATGCTCCCGGTGCGCTGGCTCATCGTCCAGAGGTCGACGATATGGCCTTCCGCCGGGGGAACGAACGGCGGCGCCGCCAGAGAACCGCCCAGGCATGAAACCCCATAGCCCAGAGCCATCAAGAGCGCCGACCAGCCGGCCAATTTCGTCAAGAGACTTGGATCGCCGTGGTCCCGCGAAACGGCGTCATACGCGAGCGACCCGACCAAGGTCGGAATGGCCCAGGTCAGGAAGCCGAGCGGTCCGCCGTCGATCACGGGCGTCTTCCAGGCCCAGTCAAAATAGAATTGTGACGAGAGCCAGAGGTGAAGTCCCCCCGAGGCGATCATGAAGAGAACACGAGTGGAAGCCCCTGCCGCAATGACGGGAAGGATCCAGACCGACGTAATGGCGATGTGGACGAGTGTCTGAAAGATCTCGCGCCGAAAGGCCTGGGCGAGAAAACCATGCAGGCCCAGCTTTTCGAGCTCGCCCCACGATTTCACGCCGCCATCAAGGTGGTAGAGCACGAAACCAAGGAGGAAGAGACCAAGATTGCGGCGGACCACCGCGGCAGCGGCCCGCAAGAAACCCAGCGTGCTGAGCCGGCGAAGAAACGTCAGCCGGTACGCGAACCCAACCGCGAAGAAGAACTGCGGCATGATCGTGTCGGCGTAGCTGCAGTACGTGTTGTGGTGTTTGAAGATCGCCGGCACCACGTGGTATCCGCCGACGAAGTTAACAAAAAGCATGCCGACCACGGTATAGCCGCGAAACTGATCCAGTGAGGCAATACGTCCGCGCATGGCCTTGTCGTCGCTCATTCCCCCGTCCCTTCCATCGATAGCGGCCAGCCTAATATAACATCTCGCTGGAATGCTTCATCAACAGGTACGACTCATTCAACGACGTAGTGTGACACCGGTAGAGCGGTAACGCAACGGTTCGCCCAAAGAACTCTGATGAACTGAAACCGGTCCCGCGATGACGGCGCGGAGTGCATTGGTTTCAGGACTTCGGGCCGGCCGTTTGAACACCTGGCTGATTACTACCGAGTGCACGAACGCGGCATTCACAAAATGATCGCGGAAAAAAATCCCGAGTGAGGGTTGACTTGCGGGCGACTTCGTCGTATTTTCAGCCTTCGTTGCTAGGGCGGGGCCCATTCGGAACTGCGATGGATGCTCGTCCTTGAGTGCTTCGTTTTGACATCTAGATTGAGTTGTTGGGGGCTCTGTGCTTTGGAACATAGGTTCACGACTGGCCCCAATTTCTATTCTGAAAATTGAGGTCTGATTCCGGGCGGCAAGGATGCGACCGCCAGGTTCAGCCTTTTGCGGGAGGATGGGTCAAGGTACGCTCCGAGATCTGCCTCCTCGCTTCCTGGCCTCACGGCCCGCGGTTCGATCTGGCATGGAAGCCGGCATCGACCCGGGCCGCGACAGGCCAAACTAGACACCTTCGCACCTGACGGCGAACCGGTGCTCTGCCGCCTCCGACGCCTGCGCGGCTTCACTCCGTGCGACGATTAGCCCGTGCACGGGGCCGTGACCCGATGATGATGCGACAAGGGAGCGTGTGCCGGAGAATAGCGGGCGGTCGCGCTATCAAGGAATGACGCGATCGCGATACGGTGCTTCGGCGACATCCTTGAGCATCTCTTCGTCGGGAACGGCGGCGCGTGAGAAAAAGGGGTTAGAAGCAGGCGAGCTTGGGACGTGCTCGGGAATCGCGGCCGGGGGAAGCGTGCCGAGCCGGACGCCGGTCCGCTCCATCAGAGCTTTTGCGAGAGGCTCGTCGCCAAACAATCCGACCCGGCAACTGATGCGCGTCTGCTTTTGGTGCGGGCGCAGGGTGACGAGGACAGTGCGGTTGTCTTCGGTCTTCGCCTGGATCTTGTAAACGACACCATCGCGCCCGGGCGTGATCGACGACATCTTGAGGTCGGCCATCGCCTCGGTCACCGCCGTGCCAACCTTGGTGGACGGCAGGGCAAAGTCTTGCATGGCCCGCCCTCCGCTATAAGAGGACTCCGTACTCACGACGCGGTCAGGGCTCGGTGCCACCGTGGCGCAGCCGGTTTGCCCGACTCCACCCGCCATCAAGAGCCCCAGGGCAATCCTCTGCACCTGCATGGTCGGCCTCTTGTCCGATTCGAGGTGATCGAGTCATCTCGACGCGTTTCCGCGCGTCCGCCACCCCGCGGAAGGCTATCTCCTACCGGAAAATAGGTCAAGGGCGGTCGGAATGCCGTGTCGGAGCGTCGGAAACCCGCTCGGGCCTGCGGATTCTCGTCGAGTGATTGTCAGTCGCTGAAGCAATTTAGCTGAACGGATGGAATCGCGCGGGGGCTCGCGGGCGAAGAAAAGATCGACGCGTAACCGGTGCATCGATTATAGTTCAATTTCGCGTCCGTTTATCGACGGCCGAATTGTTGTGCTGTTTTCGAGGGCTCGGCGACAAGGGAGCGTAGGGTGACGATGAGAAAGCTAATCGGGGCGTGCTTGCTGCTGACGGCGATGACCGGGTTCCTGCCTCCTCCAGCGGGAGCGGCCGACAAAAACATCGAGTTCCGAGCCGGCGCGGCCGACATCGACATCACGCCTCCGGTGGGCATTCCGATGTGGGGCTACGCTGCCCGGCACGATCATTTGTCGCAAGGGACGCTCGATCCGCTGATGGCCAAAGCGATCGTCATCGCGGCCGGCAACGACAAGGTGGCCCTGGTGGGGATCGACCTGGGGCGCGGACCGACCGAGCCGATGATGAAGACCATCCGCCACGAGATCGCTGAAAAGGCCGGTATACAAAATGTCATGATCACCGGTAGCCACACCCACCACGGCCCGGTCATCGAGCTGACCGATGTGCCCGGCTTCGGCAAAGGAAAGTACGACGACGCCGTGGCTTATTCCCAAAAACTCCCCACGCTCTTGATCGACGTCATTCTCGCCGCCGACAAGGCTTTGAAGCCCGCGAAGATGGGAATCGCGACCGAATCAGCCACGTTAAATCGCAACCGGCACACCAAGCGCAAAGACAAAGTCACTGATCCGATGCTGGCGGTCATCCGCTTCGACGATCGCGACGGCAAGCCGATCGCCATTCTCGTCAACTTCGCCGCCCACCCGGTCATGACCGAAGAAAGTCTGCTCAAATACTCGGCCGACTATCCCGGATTTTTAAAGAAAAAGGTGGAAGCCGAGCTGGGAACCAAGTGCGTCTTCATGCAAGGCGCCGCCGGTGACATGAGCCCCAATCCCGGCGTGTGGGAACCCAAGAGCTTTGGCGAGACGGTCGCCAGTCACGTGATCGCCCTGGCCCAGTCGGTCCCAACCGAAACGCCGGCGCATCCCTCCATCAAAGGCATGGTCGATACGTTCCATTTTAAGACACGCATCGATCTAAAAAATCCGTTGATTATTGCGATGTTTTCGCGGGCCTTTTTCCCGGAACTCATTCACGCCTTCGCCAAAGTTTACCGCGAGGGAATCAATGCCGAGCTCAACACCGTGCTCTTAAACGAAGAGCTCGCTTTGGTGGGAGGCTCGGGCGAATTCTTCTGCAACCACTCGAACCGGCTCAAGGCCAGGGCCTACGTCAAAAACACTCTGTTTTTCGGCTATTGCAACGGACACCACATGTATTTTCCGACGATCGAGGCTGCCTCGGAAGGGGGCTACGGCGCCGGCGTCGAATCCGGCGTGTCTCTGGTCGAGCTCGGCGGACCGGAACGCATGATGGACAAGGCGTTGCTCAATATCTACCTGCTGAAAGGGAAATTCGCCAATGAAAGGCGATAGTTCACCCTGATGGACGGGAAACATGCCGCGAACGTCTCCCAACTCGTTCCGACGCGGGAGCGCCGGAACGAGTGCCAGCAGAGCGTGTCGACGATAGGAAAGCGAAACGGCCGGGTCCAAGTGCCAGAATCCGTTGGCGCACCCCGGGCCTTGGTGGATCGCGAACCGGCTGTTGTGCTGGGGGATAATTGCTCTATAATCAATAGGTTGTCACGAGCCACACCTTGCGTTGAGGAGTGGCGATTCTTTCCACACAACGGCTTTTGCCGGTGGCTGGCCTTTCGGATCATTGCGACCGAACCCGGTTCAAGGGAACTGAATCGGGCTCGATCTGTTCGATCGGCGGGCCTCACGGCGGTCCGCTCTTCAAGACGACGCGAAGAGCGGATAGGGAAACGAAACGGGAACATGGTAGATCGTAATCTTCTTCGTGAATTTGATGTCAGTGATGATGAGCTAACGGCCCTGGTGACCGCCGAGGACGGAACCAACGACCTCGACCACTTCCTGGGCGCGGGCCAGAGCTTTGAGATTGGTCGCATCGTCTCTGGTAAGGTCGTCGAAGTAGTGGGCGACCAGGTGGTCGTGGATGTCGGTTACAAGTCCGAGGGGTTGGTCCCGCTCAACGAGTGGGAGGATGAGCCGCCCCCTGTAGCCGGCCAGGACGTGGAAGTTTTGCTCGAGGGCATGGAAGACGAGACCGGTGAGATCGTCTTATCGCGGAAGAAGGCGCACCGGATGCGAGCGTGGGAGATGGTGATCTCCCGCTATCACGAAGGCGACGTCGTCAAGGGCCGCGTGACACGCAAGATCAAGGGGGGGCTCTTGGTCGATATCGGCGTCAATGTCTTTTTGCCGGCCAGCCAGGTTGATATTCGCCGCCCTTCCGACATTGCCGATTACATTGATCAAGATATTGAATGCATGATCCTCAAGATCGACGAAAGCCGGCGCAACATCGTCGTCAGCCGGCGGAAGCTGATCGAAATCACGCGCGAAACCCAAAAGAAGCAACTCCTCGAGGAAATCACCGTTGGGCAAGTGCGCAAGGGAACCGTCAAGAACATCGCCGACTTCGGCGCCTTCGTTGACCTGGGGGGCATCGACGGCTTGCTCCATATCACCGACATGAGCTGGGGCCGGATCAACCATCCCAGCGACATGCTCAAAATCGACGATCAGGTCGAGGTGATGGTTCTTCATGTCGACAAGGATCGCGAAAAGATCGCCCTGGGTATCAAGCAGAAATCCGCCAGCCCGTGGGAGAACGTCGAGAACAAGTATCCGGTCGGCACGCGCGTCACGGGCGAAGTCGTCAATGTCATGAGTTACGGCGCGTTCGTCAAACTCGAAGAAGGGATCGAAGGCCTCGTCCATATCTCCGAGATGAGCTGGACCAAGCGGATCAACCATCCCAGCGAGTTGGTGAATATCGGTGACAAGATCGAGGTCGTCGTGCTGGGGATTAACCGCGATAAGCAGGAGATCTCGCTTGGCATGAAGCAAATCCAGGTTAACCCCTGGGATCAGGTCGCGGGCAAGTACCCGACCGGGACGATGGTCGAGGGGACCGTTCGCAATCTCACCAACTATGGGGCCTTCATCGAGATCGAAGAGGGAATCGACGGCCTGCTCCACATCTCTGACATGAGCTGGACACGCAAAATTGGTCACCCCAACGAGATCCTCGAAAAAGGCCAGAAGATCACTTGCCAAGTATTGAACGTCGACCAGGATCGCAAGCGGATCGCGCTGGGGCTCAAGCAACTCAAGAGCGACCCCTGGGAGAGCGATATCCCGAGCCGGTATGAACCGAACGACTTGGTCAAGGGCAAGGTCACCAAGCTGACCAATTTCGGAGTCTTCGTCGAGCTCGAGCCGGGCCTGGAAGGTTTGCTGCACATCTCCGAGCTGGCCGACCACAAAGTTGACAGCCCCGAGGAAATCGTCAAGGTTGGCGACGAGATCGAGGTCAAAATCCTGCGTGTCGACCGCGGCGAACGCAAAATCGGCCTTTCTCGCAAGAAAGCGCATGCGCCCAAGGGCGAGGGTGAAGGCGACGAGGGAGCTCCGCAGGGAGACCCGGCGGCCGCCGACTCGCTCAAGGAAAACAAAGAACTCAAGGGTGGGCTCGGCGGATCAGCACCACTCTTCAGCATGGGTGCCCCGACACCCGCCGCCGAAGAATCGGAATCGGCTCAGGAAAGCGCAACGCTCAGCGAATGAACACAGAAGACGAACGACCGAGGACAAGGTAAAAAAGGCATAAACCCATCGGGGTTGATCTCCGCATGATCGATCGGCGTTATGTGTTTCCCGGCGTGCTCGAAATGAACTATCAGGCACAGCCCGGATGGGCGTGAATATCTATCTCATTGATGGCGGAACGGAATTCGCCCTGATCGACGTCGGCTTCCTGGACGAGCTACCTGCCGTCCTCGAGCTGATCCGGCAGATGAACTACAGCCTGTCTGCCTGCAAGTTAATCGTCGCCACCCACGCCGACGTCGATCATACGCAGGGGCTGACGCGTGCTCGTGAAGTCCTCAAGTGCCAGGTGGCCGCGCATCCCAAGAGCGTGACCGCCATCGAAGACGGGGACGAGATTTTGACCTATGCCCGGATCGACGCCCAGGGCATTCGAATTCCCATGCCACGTTGTAAGGTTGACCGGATCATCAACGATGGCGACCTGCTGCACATAGGCGACAAGGTCCTAGAGGTTTGGAGCACGCCCGGTCACACGGCCGGTCAACTTGCCCTGCGGATGGGCAAGCTGCTCTTTTCGGGCGACAACATCTTTCGTGACGGCAGTGTCGGGGTGATCGACGCCCATCATGGGTCCAATCTGCTCGACTTCATCGCCAGCCTGAAACGAATCCTCGCCGCGGACGACGTCGACTACCTGCTCCCTTCCCATGGGCCGATCTTTCGCAAGGACAATGCTCTGATCAGAGCGACGATCGCCCGGCTGGAGTCGTACACACACATGGCCGATTTCGGCACCTGCGCCGTCGACTGGCCGCTCATGGACGCATGGGAAGAAGAACTCGCCCGTGGCGTTCTCGATTTTGACGGGCCCTGCAGTCGATAAACCGAATCGCTCGCGGATCGCAACGCCATCCATCGAGACACCAAACATGCATGGCTAAACCCGAGTTCGGGCCCATGCCCGTTCCGAGAACGCTCGGCGAGCGGAGCGATGTTGCTCGAAGATCGCGCAATCCAAGAATTATCAAACAAAAGTTTGACGGCTGGCGACGGAAATGCTATGATACGCGTCTGAACTGTGGGCCGTGCGTTTCCAGCACACCTGGTTACCTGCCTTGGGGGCGAGATGGCCCCCATAAGACGACGCCCCCCGCGCTGGCGTCATGATCATCGTGCATGGACGGCGATCCATGAAGTTAATCGCGAATCTCACGATCAATCCACCGTGGCCGGCGGTTCGAGCCGCGCAGGATCGCCGCGGCGATCGCGGTCGCCTTGGGGCTTTTTTGGGCGTCGGGCGCGTTGTTCAAGACAGCACTGGATGGTCGAATTCGCGTCCTGACCTGGCGACCGTCGCGGTCGACCGGGGAGATATTGATCAAGTTGTGACCGAGACCGGGTCGGTCGAGGGCTCTGACGATGATGTGGTCCGGTGCGAGGTCGAGTCGTTCCTGGCATTGCCGGCCGCGGTTCCGGTAGGAAACAGTCGCGCCGGCCGCTGACGCCGAAAAGGCGGGGGCCAGCCGGTGCCGCGCTCGGTTCGACCGCGGCTTCGATGGCCCTCGGCACGAAGGCCATGGGTTCGAGTTCCAAGAAGCCCAAGCCCAAGATCAAATCTGGGGGCCAGGGAGGTGGGGTCGCTTCCAACGCCACCAAGGGCGCCTCGCGGCCGGCTGAGAGCGGCCCAGCAGCGGCACCGGGTGCCGCCGCCAGCGAGTCGTTCAGCCAGGGACCGGCTTCCGAAACCGCGAAGGCCGTGAATCGGCCGGCGATTCGCAGCTTTGATTACAGGGTTGAGCCTCACGTCCCGCTACGTTCGACACTCTCTGACCAGGGAGCGATGGCCAGCGTCGACGCGTCGCCGCCCACAATCTTGTCGATCATCCCGGAGGGAACCCCGGTCAAGAGCGGTGCCATTGTCTGCGAGCTCGATTCTTCGGCGTTTCGGCAAGCTCTCGAGGTGCAGCGGTTCCGCTACCTGCGAGCGAAGGCCTGGGTCGAGCAGGCGGGGTATATCCTCGAAGCCGGCGAGATCGCGCTTCGTGAGTACCACGAAGGCATTCTTCCCCAGGACATTCAGCTCGTCCGCCATTACATCGCCATCTGTGAGATCAATCGCGATCAGGCGGCACAGAACCTGGACTGGGCGCGGGCGGCCGTCGACAAGCGGCTCCGAACGCAGGGGCAGGTCGAGGCCGACACCGCCCGATTCGAGCTCGCGGAGGTCGCGCTCCGCGATGCGCGGGCGATGCTTGAGCGGCTCGTCCGTTACACGGGAAAGAAAGTCTTGACGGCACACCGAGCCAAGGTCGAAGCGATTCGTGCCGACAAGCTTTCGCTTCAGTCATCGTTCCGGCTCGAGCAAGAGCGGATCGAGCGGATCGAGGCCATGATTGCCCATTGCACCATGCGGGCGCCGCACGACGGAATCGTCGTCTATGCTAACCGCGTCAACGGCTGGGGCACGGTCGAGACCCGGATCCATGAGGGGCTGAGGGTTTATCAGTCACAGCCAATCTTCCGCCTACTCGACCCACGACGCATGCACATACAGGCCAGAATCAACGAGTCGCAAGTCGCTCACCTGCGGTCGGGCCAACCTGTGTTGATTCAACTCGACGCGTTCCCCCGTCGTGTCATGAAGGGATCGGTGGCTGAGATCATGCCGATGCCCTCGTTCCTCAAAGGACCGTTCTCGGATGTTCACACCTTTCTCGCAAACGTTAGGATCGAGTCGGGCGACTTCGCCGTGCTCCGGTCGGGCCTCACCGCTGAGCTGAAATTCCTGGTTGAGAAGCGGCGGCGGGTGCCGCGGGTCCCGCTCGAGGCGATTCGATGGTTTGGCGATCGGACGTTCGCCGCCCGAGTCCTCTCGACGGCGACCGGTCTTCAGTGGCTGTGGCGGCCGATCGAGGTGGGGGCAAGCGATACGACCTTCGCCGAGGTTGTCTCAGGGCTCGCACCCGGCGATCAGGTGGTCGCTCACGCCGCGGACTTGCCGCCGAACGGCTTCGCCCCGCCTGATACCGAAGTGAAGATGGACCTCGCACTCGATCATTAGGTTTGCTGTTCGTGGCCGATGATGGGGGCATCCACCAGAATTATGTTCCCCTCATTGTAGAGATCGAGACTCCCTGCGAGCGGCCGGCTCAGAGCACGTAGCGAGACGAAGCCACCCCCGAAAGGGCAGCTTGACGTCGCCTTTTCACGAACGGGCGAGGCCGCTAACCCGCCATATCCAACTCGGGCCGATCGAGCCTTGCAAGCGACGATGCGCCAGTGGTTCCGACGTCTCGTGTCAGTGTGCATTGCAGCCATTCGTCGATGTCCGCGCTTGTCATTCCCCGCGACCAAGATGACCGCGACAGTTTGTCGAACCGTTCCGCGATCGCGTCAGGCGCCATGTCGGGCAGCGCGAGAAGTGAGAACGGTATCCCAAAAGCGGTGCGTAACGCTTCAGCCTTGAGCTGGTAATACTCGCTCTGGGCAAAAAGCAACGTTGGGATTTTATTCTCGAGGGCGAAGATCGCGACATGATAACTGTGCGTTAAGACGGCGTTACAGATCTTGATGACACCAGAGATCGCCGCCACGTCGCCGCCAGGATTGACGATGTGCCATACCGCACCGGCGGCTACCGAAAGCCAGATCGGCCAAGAGCGACGCTTCGGGACCGTGCCACTGCATGTTGATAGGCACCGCGACAACGTCGTAACCATTGTCCGCCGCGAAATCATCGACCAGGCGGGCGTTATCTTTGAGCTCATCGCGAGAGAAGCCCACGTACGGGGCCTCCCTCGCCTGGAACGCCAGCAATGGGCGATCGAGGGGTACACCGACCTGGGCGAGCCGTCCGCGAGCAACCACAGGCTCTTCGCATCCGCAGGCCGAGCGCGTCATCTCCGACCATGTCCATTGGAGGACCGTTCGTGACGAGCTGTCTCAATAATTGCAAAGATAGCGGGTCGCGGGTCGCGACGGCCGCGGCCGTCCCGGCGAGGAAGGCGAGCATCGGGATGATCTCGGCGGAAATCGGCCCGACGCCTTGACCGGTCAGGATATAGGGTACGCCGGCGGCATGGGCGGCGGCGGCGATGGCCGCCCGCCAAGCGATTAGCTGCGGAAAGTGACTGTTTAAGTTGCCTCCGCCCGCGAAAATGACCACGTCGAATGATCTCAGATCTGTCCGCGAGTGGGGACCGACGTTTACCCGGTTCAATAACTCGTCGGTCAGCCCGTGATGATGCCGGCAACCGCGACGGACGTCGTCAAGATTAAGGCCCGCGACAAACTCTTCGCAGGTGCCCGCCCACGCGCCCAGCCGGCCGAAGGCAGGACAGTGTGGTCCGTCGGAGACAACCAGTGCCAGGCAGTCGGGCCGGACGCGACCCAGACGCTGCAACGTCGAGAGGAGAATCGCATCGTCGCCGTAGTTTTGCACACCGCCCGAGCTCACCACGAGCGCCTTGAGACGTGAGCGAGCCCGTCTCGCAACCGCCGGAGTCGTGGCGACCAGCGAGTGCGATGACCAGCCTTCGCTCGCCCAAAGAGTGCCGACGGCTGGATGGTGAATACAAGCGCGATATCGCACGGATTCCGCGACACCACCCCGGCTAAAGACTCGCCTGGCTCTGCGATGCCGCAACAGCGCGGGTGCTTCGTGGAGCATCGACAGCGGGGATATCGTATATTTCCCCACGAGAATCGGGACGAAGACCATTGGCTCACCGAGGCTGAACAGCCGCTGGTTGAGCTCCCAATCTTCAAGGCCATAAAGCCATTGGTAATCGTATCCCCCCAACTCCAGCATGCGATCCGTGCGAACCAAGGCCATCGCATCGATCCAGTTATCATTCAGAAGGTTCGCCGACAAGCGTTCGTTGCTAATCACTCCGGTCACCAAGCCGGCGAGATCGACCTGCGCGATATTCCCGTAGGCCAACACGGCCTCCGTTCGCAGGGCGGATTCGTACAAGGTGACGACGCCGGACGGCACGAGCTGATTGTCCGAATCGAGAATCATCGCGTGTTTGAACCGAGCCTGCGACAGCAGCACATTGCGAGCACGGCCAAGTCCTACGTTCTCGCCCGATGAAATGAGACGGATTCTCTCGTCCGCGCTGGCCAGTTCCTGGACGAGCTCGCGACTGCCGTCGCGCGAGGCGTCGTCCAAGATGATGACCTCTCCAGCGGCGGGTAACGATTCGAGCGTGGCAATGGCACTGTCCACCGCGAGCCGGATAAAACTCGCATGGTTCCAGCAGGTGATCAAGACGCTCACACCGGCTTCTCGGCGGCCGGGAGGGGAGAGTTGGTCGCGGAGCTTCATCTCGGCGGCGGCTCGGCTCGGAAGGCGGGCGGCGGTCTCCGTCAAAAGGCCCTGCTCACGAATCTCCGCCAAAAGTCTTTCTGACAACCAGGCCATCGCGCGTTCCCGCTGTTTCTCGCGATCCAAGTCTCGGGCCTGCCCTTCCAGTCTGTCTCGCTTCAGGACATCGGTCAGTTCGCGATGTTCAGTCACAAAATTCCGTAAGTCGATATCTATGTTCTCATGTTGCACCGCCAGGGCTGAGACAATCCGCAGGAGCTCGGCCATGGTCTGGCGGCTCTCCGCGATATCTCGACGGGTGGCTCGCACCACTTCTTTGATCTTCCACGGCAAGCATGCAAATGTTTTAAGCTTCATATCGCTTCCGTGGCCGTGTGAGAAATGATTCGCGAAAGGTCTCGTTCCAAGTTACCGGAAAGGAGAATGGACAGCCCTTCGTCGAGTCGGGCGGCCCGATCTTGTGGCGATATTGGGGACGGCCCTTCCCTTAGGGATGGCCAGCGTGAACTGGGCAAGGCCAGGGGGAAGGCGACCCACCAACGCGTCGTGCTGGTCTTCCGACACACATTGCAAGGGTAAGCAGCCATGACAAAGGGCGTCGAGAACCAGGAATGGATCGAGGTATTCGCCATCTCCCCACCAGACGCGCATCTCTGAGCACTGTTGGATCGCGGACGCGTCGCCGCGGGGAATGCCGTGATCACCGTCAAGCTGGTCTTTTGAGGTCAGGAACGTGATACCCTGCCCCCACGATTCCGTGAGTCGCGCAAGCAGATTCGCTGACTCGCGTGAGGCGAAGCCGATAAAGCACCAGGGATTCGGTCGATGGGTTGCGGTCCGGCAAGCGTCGAGGACGTCTAGTGACATTGACGAAGGGGGGCGCAAAGGTAACGGCAATCGACCCGGCGCGGGCGTGGTCCAGGTGATTTCGACGTAGCGCGTGTTCGCGTCGGTTTCCGACCGCTCGGCGCGGTCGGTCCGGATCGCGGGGAGCAAGCTGGCGGCCGATGCCGGTAGCAAAGAGATGGCGGCGCCGGCTGGGGCCTCGACGGTGATCGAGCGGGTATCAACCGTCGCTCTCTCCCTCGAAAGCGGATGGCCGGCCGGCAGTCGCCGAAAGGCCGCGGAGCGCAGCTCGGCAAGTCTCGGTTCGTCGGTGAAGCTTTCACACAATTCAACCCACTGCACTTCCTGCCCACTCTCGGGGTTCACGTCGTCAAGGTGCGGAAGGTCGAGCACGGCCTTGAGTGTGAGGGGCTCAACGAATACGGGCGAGCGTTCGAGTGCTCCCGCGACCATGAGATGCGCACTGAGTGCGAAGACACTTCTCGCAGTGGCCGCAATTCGTGTCGATGTCCTCTCGCCAGCAAACCTTTAAATGTGAGATCGCGAATTCGGAAGCAGCGATCGAACGCACCTTGTTTGTTCGAGTGACCTTCGCGCCATCCAGGCGAATCGAGGTCCGCTCGGTCG
Source organism: uncultured Isosphaeraceae bacterium (assembly GCA_963829765.1). Taxonomy (GTDB): domain Bacteria; phylum Planctomycetota; class Planctomycetia; order Isosphaerales; family Isosphaeraceae; genus CAWFRS01. The sequence continues at coordinate 21,135 of CAWHKI010000221.1, forward strand.
ACCACAGTGGATCCAGGTTCGGGTTGCTCCCCCATGGAATCAGGTGATCGACGTCCTGGGACGACGCCAAGTACACGTTCGCCAGCCAGCCGCCCAGAGCCAAACCGATCCCTGCCAGCACTCCCCCGTGCGATCGCTCCCAGTTAATGAAGCGATCCACTAGCTCTCGCGCGTTGTGAGAAACGGCGACGAGCGGCAAGCCGATGTGGTCAGCGGCTTCGCGTGTCAGCGCGAGTGCCCGTCGCCGGGTCGCCGGCGAATACTGGCGGTCAAAATCTGGGGCGTACAACAAATGGGTGAGATGTCCCGGACGTTCACCGCTCCGGTCGCGCAGAGCCGAATGCCACGAATCGACGCCGCGGGTGAAGAAGAGAGCGCTCCCTTCGCCGGGACGCCGCTCGGCCGCCATGACCTCGGCCTCGACGGCCACCGGCGCGATGCCCCACCACTCTCGGAATAGCTCGCGGGCGATCTTCGTGTTGTTCAACAAAAGCGGAGAAACGGTCCCGTCGAGGCGAAGTCGCTCTCCCAAAACCGAGGAGAGCATAAGAAGCGTCGGCACAAACGGGTTGCCGGTAAGGTCGAGCCAGCCGACATAAGCACGCGGCACACCGATGGTCAGCTCGAAAGGCGTGAAATTGCCTGCCTCGCTTCTCACAACCGAGACGATCCGGGCTTCGTCATCATCAAGTGACAGGCGTGATTTACCGACGATCATTTCCCCGTCTCCACAGGTCAAGACCGAAGACAACTGATCAGGGGTTTTCCTTGGCCCGCGACCATGGGGACCCAGGGAACATGCGCAAAGCAGAGGTGATAATCGGCCCGGTCAAAGCTCTTCGAACGGCAAGCGACTACGGCGCTTCCGCTCATACACATCGAGCGGAGGTGAGCGGTTTCTTTATTAATAGTCCGATGGTTGCTGGAAACGCTATTGAGGCTTCCCGACGGTGAACGCTAACTCGTGCTATCGTACGCGGGAAATCCGGGCTATTCATGCGGATAGGAATGGGATTGCGTCGATTAAAACTTCGCGAATGTGGTACAATGCCGACCGAGGAGGCGACCCATGCCGATCCACGACTGAACGCGCGTATCAGCCGGGACTTTTCACGACTTCCACCAGGGGTGGACGATCGAAATCCGCAACCGATTGAACAGCGGAGTTCTCCCGGACGGATACTACGCCATGGCCGACCAACGTGTCAGCGGCCCGGAACCCGACATCATCTTTAGAAGGAGGAAGCTGCCATGCCCACGCTCGGCTACGGCGCGGACGCGTTGACATTCCATGCGCTGCACGCGCGATGCGCCGAATTGCTCCAATTGTTAAAGGATCAAACAACGCCCCAAGAATGTCTTGTTTATTACCGGCCGAGCTTCGGCCGGGCCGGAGGCGAGGCGAGCCCCCAGTTTGGGGAGTTCGACGCGATTCTGTGTGCCATGACTGTTGTGTGCCTGATCGAAACCAAGTGGAATAGCGGCGATCAATTCCAGCCGGCGGTCGAGCTCAAAAAAGTGCAGGTATTACGTCATCGGATCTTCGCTTGGCTTTATGAGCACTGGTCCCAGGTTGACAGGGGCACCGGGAACTTGGAGTGGGCGGATTTTCTGAACGCCCGCGCCGACGCGTTTACTCAGGCCTTCCCCCACCGACCGCTTGCGCCCAGCGGCAGTTTACTTGCGCGTAATCTTCAGTCGATGTTGAACATGATCACGCCCGGCCGTCGCCGAATACGGAATCTCCTCCTCCACTTCTCACCGCAAGGCATCAATGGACCAGAGCAGATTGTGTATCCGCCGCTCCCCCCCGGCGAAGGGCTTCCGTTTGAGCTCGTGACAATGCCCTACCCGTCCATTGAACCAAGTCGATACTTTCATTTGCAAAAATGAAGCGTGATCGATGAGATTTCCTCAGTCTTGCATTCTTGCCGAGGAGACGACATGCGACAGATATGGATCACCCGAGTCGGCGGTCCCGAAGTCCTCGAAGTTCGCGAAGCGCCCGACCCGACTCCGGGGCCTGGGGAAGTACGCATCCGCGCCTGCGCGGCCGGCATCAATTTCGCCGACACGTTGGCCCGCGTCGGCCTCTATCCCGATGCGCCCAAGCTTCCGTTTGTTCCGGGATATGAGGTCGCGGGAGTCATCGACGCGGTCGGGGCGGGCGTCGACGGCAAGCGGGTTGGCGAGAACGTGGTCTCGCTCACGAGATTCAAGGGATATGCGGACACCGTCTGCGCGCTTTCGGTCGCGACGGCACCCATACCCGCAAAACATCAGCTTCGCGCAGGCCGCCGCGATCCCGGTGGTCTGGCTGACCGCCTGGCAGATGCTGGTCAACCAGGGCAACCTGCAAAAAGGTCAGCGCGTTCTCGTGCACGCGGCGGCCGGCGGCGTCGGCACAGCCGCTTTGCAGATCTGCAAACACATCGGCGCCGAGGTGCTCGGAACCGCGTCGCCTGGCAAGCACGTGCGCCTGAAAGAATTGGGGATCGACCACGCCATCGATTATCGCAGCCAGGATTTCGAGGCCGAGGTGATGCGCCTGACGAACGGGAGGGGGGTCGACATCGCGCTCGATGCGGTGGGCGGAAAGTCGTTCAAGAAGAGCTTCCGCACCCTCGCCCCCGGGGGAAAGTTAGTGATGTTCGGGGCCAGCGCAGATCAACACCGGTCTCCACCGCAACCTCTTCGCGGCCGTGCGGACGGTCATTGGAATGCCGATCTTCTTGCCGATCCCCCTGATGAGCAACAACCGCGGTGTCATCGGCGTCAACTTGGGCAGGCTGTGGGGCGAGGTCGATCTTCTGGGCGGATTTCTCGTCGAGATCTTGAAGCTTGTCGAACAGGGCATCTTCAAACCCATCGTCGACCTGGAGGTCCCGTTCGCCGAAGCGGGCAAGGGCCACGAGAGGCTGGCCGCTCGCGAGAACTTCGGCAAAGTCATCATCGTGGTTTGAGGCGGTGAGATCGTGTTCGGCGAGGGTCTCCGACCCTGCCGGAGTGCCCGACCGTCAGGTCTCCCGTATCCATCGTCGGCCTTCGCATCGCGGCAGTTTGGGCTCACCCCGTTCGGCGCGGGTCTCCGACCCCGCCGGAGTGTTCGACCGTCAGGTCTCCCGTATCCATCGCCGGCGTTCGCATCGCGGCAGTTTGGGTCCCGACGGCACGCTCCAAAGCCGAAAGACATCACGTCAGCCGCGATGGTGGACGAAGGGATGGGCCGGTCGGCGGCCGACCGTGCTCGCATTCAGAGCGAGCCCGCGCACCCCGGCGATAAACCACGCGCGGGCTTTGAGACATTCCGGGAGGGCGAGCCTCCGTGCGAGCCGAGTGCCAATGCCGGCTCGGACGGAGCCTCGCCCTCCCCTCGCCAATGTTGCCGTTCGCGCCGGGCGCGGCATACTCCCGAGCGCCAGCGAGGGTCGCCGCGAGTCGCTCGCGGCGGCGGCATGCGTCCCCTCGCTGGCGCGTCGGGTTGGTATTGCCGCTCACGGAGCTCGCAGGATGGGTCCGCTTGGTCCCTGGTACTTGCCGCGAAACGGGTCCATTCCCAAATAGCGGCGTTTGCGGCTGGCCTGTGACAGCCAACACACGTGGAATTCCCGTTCGAGATTTCTTCGTGTTTTCGTACTTTCGTGATCGAACTGGAGGAACTTCCATGGGCCATGACCTCGAGCCCCTTTCCGCTTCAACGCCTCGACGCTTGCCGTGAAACAAATTGTGGTGGGATAAGATCGAATCGATCACGAAAGCACGAAAATGGCCACGGTGGCGTCGCTCTCTCGCTCGTGGGGCGGTTCTTGTCCAGTTCGATGGAAACCCCTCGCTCGGATGTGCGATCAATCGATGTAAACCGTTCTTCGAAAAACAAGTTACTTCGAATTTTCGGCCCCGTTTGGATCAGTCGATCAACGTGACTTCGGCTCGGTCGACGTTTTCAGTACGTCATTACTGGTAACAAGGTACCAGTCGTCGTCTGAGCCGGCCGTGCCGAAAATCTCATCGACCGCCGTCGCTGCTAAAGACCGTCGTGCCCGGGATCAGGTAGTTGCCGTCGTTGGCACCCCTGGGGTGCCGCTCAGGTAGGCCATGCGGTCGGCATAAACTGTCCGACGAGTCCCATTCCGCCAACACCGCATCGAGCGCGGTTAAGCTTAGGTTGGTCGTCCCGGCAATGAATAGGTCGCCCGTATTGCTGCTTAAGGTATACCCAGCGGGCCAGCCATAGACGGTGTCGGCGCCCGTGCCGCCGATGATGAGATCTTGTCCTTCGGCCGTCGTGCCGCTGGTGGTGCTGCTGACCGGCAGGGCGCAGTGGGCATAGATCGTGTCGTTGCCGCCCCCGGCCACGATCAGGTTATTGCCTCCTTCGCCGCCGTCGCCGCCGAAATTGCCGTAGATGGTGTCTTGGCCGCTGCCGGTGAGGATGGTGTTATTGCCCCCTTCGCCGCCGTCGCCGCCGAGGTTTCCATAAATGGTGTCGTTGCCGTTGCCCACCTGGATGAAGTTGCTGCCACACAGGCGCTGCGGGTCGCTGCCACCGGCATTTCCGAAGATGACGTCGTTACCATTGCCGGCGATAATGGTGTTACTCCCCCCTTCGCCGCCGTCGGCGGTCCCGTAATTGCCGTAGATCGTGTTGTCGCCGTTGCCGACCTTGATCGTGTTGTTGCTTCCCTCTGCGCCGTCGAAGAATGGCTCGCCGAAGGCAACGGTCTGACGACCGCCTTCACCATAGTTGCCATAGATCGTGTTGTTGCCGTCGCCGGCCGTAATTGTGTTATTGCCGCCTTGGTATCCCGAGCCGCTGTAGTTGCCGTAAATGATGTTGTCGCCGTTGCCGACGGTGATCGTGTTACTCGGATCTTCGACGCCGGAAGCGTTGGGGCTGTTGCCGATGCCGTTGCCATAGATCGTGTTGTTGCCGTCGCCCGCGACGATCGTGTTGGCGCCCCCGCCGCCGATGAGCGTGTCGTTGCCATTGCCCACGGTGATCACACTTGGGATCGTGGTGAGGCCGCTGCCGTCCACGACGTCGGCGTCGCCGGCGACATCATACTCGTTGACGACGACGTCTCCGGTCACGCCGGTCACGGTCCCCGTGAAACTGAACGCGAGCCCGCCCAATTCGCTCACGGTGATTTGGACCGTGCCGGCGGCCGTCTGCGCGAACTGGACCTGGTCACTGCCCGAGGTGCCATACCAAACCAGGTTCTCGGAAGCGCCACTCGCGACCAGTTGGTAACCGGCCACGTCAAAGTTCGCGGTTGTGACGCTACCGACGCCCGTCGCCGACACCTGCAACGCGTAGGCCAAGCCCGGATTGCTGATCGTCAACCCAGAGAACGTGGCGACCCCGTTCACAACCGGCGCCGTCTCGCTACCGCCCAGCACGCTGGCGCCCGGGTTATTCGCGAACGAAACCGTCAGAGTGCCGTCGTATGAGCTGTCGATTTGATCCGGCGAATCGAGCACGTCGACGGTAAAACCGAAGGCATCGCCAGCCAACACACCCGCCGGCGGCTGCGTCGCGACCACCAGCGACAGAGGATTAACGATCGTGGTGGTCGCCTGGGCTGATGTCGGGGTCGGCTGAACGTTGCCCGCGTTGTCGGTGGCGATGCTGTAGAAGCCGTAGGTGTTACCGGCCTGACCGGTAAAGAGGGCGGAGGGATCGGCCGGCGTGACGGTGGTGAACAGGCTGAATGCCCCGCCATCCGTCGACACGTAGATCGCGAACGAAGCGATGCCCGACGGCGTGCTTCCGTCTGCACCGGCCGGGTCGGTGCCGGTCGGCCGACACGGAAAAACTTGTGGATGTCGTCTGTTGCAGGCAGCGGGTTAACGGAGCTGGTCGGCGGGGTTGTGTCCATCAGCCACGATGTGGAGAGCGAGTTGGCGCCCAGGTTACCGGCCAGGTCCTGGATTGTCGACGCGTCGACCGTGAGGACGTAGGTCCCTTCCGCCGCGGTCAGGCCCGACAGGCCATTGATCGCGTACATCGAGCCCGAGACCAGGCTGATCGTGACGGCATCCGTGATCAAATTGGGGCCACCATTATCGGTAAGGCTGATGTCGGCCGCGGTGAACGTGGCGAGATTGATAACCTTCGAGAATGTGACGTCGACGGTGCTGACGGTGCTATTCCGGGGGTTCGGAGAGACCGTTGCGATTGCAGAGATGACCGGGGCGTTACGTCGACGAACGCATTGAATACCGTGGCCGGCGACACGTCGCCGGCGGCATCGTGGTCGGTGACGCTGAGTTGGTTCGCACCCGCGGGGAGATCGAGCGCGAGCGAGAAAGCTGTGCCATCGACGGTCGCCGCGCCCAGGTCAGTATTCGTCGTCACGTCGAAGACATCGACGTGTAAGCCTGGTTCGGCGAGAGTGCCGCTCAATGTCACCAGTCCGGTATCGGTCAGTCCGTCGGTTGAAGAAATCCCGTTGTCCGGTGAGATGGCCAGGTTCGTCGGCGCCGCCGGTGGCGCTCGCGAAGAATACGCGGACATAATTCCCACCAGGGGTTCCATCTCCGTTGCCGTCGAGCAAGTTGCCCGAGAGATCGTGAATTCCGACAGTGGGCTCACCGAAAACGGTGAGCTGATAGGTCCCGGAAGGCAGGATTCCGTCGGGCGAGTCGATGGCGAGGGTCGTGATGAACGTTGTCGGGTCATAATGTGGAGTCACCGCGTAAACGACGTCGTCGGACGTACCGAAGATGCCGTCGGGCCCTGCGTTACGGAGGTCGTAGTTCGCCGGCGCATTGGCGTCGATCGGGTTCAATGCCTCGGAAAACTGCACCTGGATCTCGCTAATGCGCGTACCCACTGTGCTGTCAGTGCCGACGGCCGTCGCGCCGTTCCAATGATCGTCGGGGGCGTTTTGTCGGCGCTATTGCCAAGATATTCATAGGCGCCCATATCAACGGAGCCCCGGCCAGGCGTAAGCATGAACTCGATCGAGTTCGCATCGGTGAGGCTCGAAGCACCGTCGAATGCTGAGAGTACAAAATAGTAGCCGTCACCGCTCGAGATGCCGATCGTCGGTGACAGGTTGGTGTTACCATCGCCGTAATCGAATTGGACGTTACCATTCTGGAACAGTGTCACCGAGAAGTTGACGGGGCTATTGTCGGCGCGGTTGGTGGCACTCCAGCGGATGGTCACCTCGTCGGCGACCGATTCGTCGACGTAGATATCATTTCCTGTGAAATCGGTTCGCAAGCTAGCCCAAAGCGGTGCGATCACCGGGCTCGCGATGAGTGAGGCGTCGCTGTTGGCGTTGTAGATGGCGCTCATCGCGCTACCAAATTCGAGCACGCCCTGGTTCGAGACGGTCACGCTCGTGTAGTTGCCATCGTAGAACGGGAACGAAAACGGCAAGTCGAGGCTGAACGAAGTATCCCCATACGACTGCATTCCCTGACCAGTGCCCGTCGCCGTGAATGAGCTGGAGTTCAGATCCTCTTCGACGTAGCCGGGAGTCGCCCGTGAGAGGTGTGCCCAGATCGTTGACTCGGCCCGCCCCTGTGATGTCGGTGTCGGGCGCACGTAGGCATCGCCGCTATTGATCGCGGGCGAACCGGCTCCCAGGTAAAAGTTGTCGTCCAGTCCGCCGTTGTAGCCACCTCCCTCGTTCGAGTAACCCAGGACGTTGTCAGCCCCCTTGATATTGACAAACAGCGGGTCGCCATTGACCGAGTGGGCATCGCCTCCGTCGCGAGCGACCAGTCGGAAAGCTGATCCTGTGTTGTGTTATTCCAGAATCCGACGTGCGCACCCGGATCTGGACCCTTGAAAAGGTCGTTAAAGTCGCTGCTAAAGCCACCCTGGCTATCAGACTTGACGTCGAGATCGTAGCCGGCGAGCACTTCCAATGTTATTCCGAATGAAGGCGTTCGACGACGAGTCGTCGATCTCGATCGCGTCGCCGACGATCTGGTAGATGGTGTTATTGATGATCTGGGCACCGTTGGCACTATTGAGCAAGATCGCCTGGTTGGCGTTGTCGTAGACCAGGTTATTGGAGATCGTGCCGTAATAGCCCTCCCCATAGTAATAATCGTAATCGCTCTCGATTCCCACCGAGTTACTGTAAACGTGGTTGCCCTCGACTTCCGACCCGTTATAAACCTCAATGCCAATGCCGGCGTTGTTATAGACCCAATTCAACCCCGAGATCGTCGAGTCGTAGTACTGAATGGCGTAAATACCGTCGGCGTTGTCGTGCACGTAGTTGCCCGTGGCCGTGGCGGCGCCCAGCTCGATGCCCCAGCCGTTGACGTTATTGTAAACGTCGTTATCGGACACCAATACGTTGTAATACGCGATGATCCCGGCCTGGCTGTTTTCGCGTACATAATTCCCCGTCACAGTCGTCACGTCGGCGGGGAGGCTGCTATTGCCGCCACTGGCATAGATGCCGGTGGAGTTTTCGTAGACCGTGTTATCCTCGATCATGTCCCGACTGCCACCAACATAGATGCCGTCGCTGGAGGCATAGCCGACGGTGTTGCCCGAGACGGTGACGTCGTTCACGTTATCAAGATAGAGGCCGTAGCTTCCTCCGGTGACCGTGTCGCCGGTGAAGGTGGTGCCGTCATCCGACGTTTCCAGATCCACGCCCGCTACCGCGTTGCCGTAGATCGTCGAGTTGCTCACCGTCAATCCCGTGCTGCTCGATCCGGAATCGCCATAAATTCCGTCGTACCCCCCGGTGATCGACAGATTCTCGATCGTCACGTTCGTCGCGCCGGATAGCTCGAAGACGTAACTCCCAGCGCTCGTATTGCCGCGGTCGAGCGTGGACAGGCCGCCGCCCGCTCCAATGATCGTAATCCCGCTGTCTTGCGGACCCAGCACGACATTGTGAACCAGATTGTAAGTACCCGAATCGATAAAGATCGTATCGCCGGGATGGAGTACATAGGCCGAGAGCAAGGCCGCCAGGCTGGCCATGGGCGTTGCGGGCGTCTTGCCGTCGTTGGTGTTGTTGCCGGGCGCGGTCGTAAACACATCGCCGGCGGTCGAGTTATCGTTGATGTAATACTTCGTGCCATCGTTGGCCACCGAGAATGGCGTGGCCGAGACGCCCTGCGTGCCCGGGCTGCTGTCCGACGTGACCCGGACCAGGTAGTCACCTCCCGAAGTCGCATCGGTCGGGATTATCCAGGGATAGTCGCCGCCGCCATACTGATCCGAGCTCACACCCGTCGCGATTGTCGTCCAGTCGGCTCCGCCATCGGCCGAATAAGCCAGGTCGACCGTCGGGTCGGCGGTTCCCGATGGATTGGTGGCAGTGACCTCAATGCCCGACAGCAACGCGGGGTAGTCGGTGTCGTTGACCAAGTCCAGCGAGATTCCTTGGCCACCCGTGGCCGTCACGGTGAAGGTGAGCTCCGTGGCCTTGAAGTCGGCGTCGCCAGCCGCCGCGTAAATGTCGTAGCCCGACTCCACCGTACTCCCCTGAAGCTGAACGTCGAACACCCGCTGGCCTTCGTAGGAGGCGTTGGGGTCGGCGAAGTCGAGGCGGATGGTGTAAGTCCCGTCGGGCGCGGGAAGCTGATACCCGATCGTGTTCCCTACTCCGTAACTGGCCGACACGTAGGACTGATACACCGCCTGTGGGCCGGGTCGGTCACGCCGCTGACGTCGACCGAGTTACTGAACGAGCCGTTGTTGAAACCCGCGGTCTGATCGGTGTTCGCCAAATAGTCGCCGACGGCGCCTCCATTGCCAGCGTTGATCAAGAGCACCGGCTTGACGGCACTGAGGCCGTCGCTCCGCCACTGGAGGTCGACGGTCTGGCCCACGACAAATTTCTCAAGGCCGCTGGGGAGAGGACCTGGACCAGCGTCTGTGGGCTCTTGGTCGCGTATGCCGTGCCGCCGTCGCTCCCCAGGTTGATGCGGCCGCCGTTGGGGGTCGGCTCGCCCACGGCCGAGAGCGTGGGATCGCAGGCGTCGATCGTGGGAGATCCCGTCGCGACGTGGAAATCGTCGTCGGCCCCACCGTTGCCCTGGACCTGCTGGACTTCAACGGCGTCGGCCACGGACGAGTAGTAATAATACGGATAGTAATCGGGATGCGCGATCTGGACCACCAGCGTATCGCCCGTGATAAAGAACGTTCCCAGCGATTGCCATCCCGACCCCGACGGCGACTGCGATTGATCGATGTTGACCGTGGTGATTAACTGGCCGCCGTCCAGCACTGAGAACGGCGTGTCGTCTGCGCCGGGAGTTGCCGGCCAGGTAACCGAGACATCGTAGTAAGAGCAGGGTCAGGCCAGTGAAGGTGTATGTCGCCAGGTCGTTGCTCGACGAATCGCTCTGCGCCAGTACGTTCCGTCGTAGCCAGCGGTCGTATTGGTTGCCCAGTTACCGCTGAAGGTGACCCCCGCCGGGTTGCTATCGTCGAGGACGATGGGGCTGGCGCATGCCGACGGCCTGGTTGCTGAAGCCCAGGATGCCATCGACTCCCGCCGGATCGACGAACTGAGGGTCGGCGTCGATGCTGTGCTTGTCGAGTCCCAGCTCGTAGAACCAGTCGGCCAGCGAGGTAAAGCTCACCCCTTCCGAGTTTGATCTTGCCCTGCACCGTCATGTAGAGGTCGTTATAGTCGCTGGTGAAACCGACCTCGCGCTGTCGGGCGAGACGTTGATGTCGTAACCCCCTTGGGCGCCCGAGGATGTTGTTCTCGAGCGACACGTTCGACGACGAGTTGTATTCCAGCACGATCGCGTCGCCGACGATCTGGTAGATGGTGTTTCGGTGAGAAACCGTTGGCGCTGGGAGTAAGATCGCCTGGTTGGCGTTGTCGTAGACCGGGTTATTGGAGATGGTGCCGTAATAGCCCTAAACATAGTAATAATCGTAATCGCTCTCGATTCCCACCGAGTTACTGTAAACGTGGTTGCCCTCGACTTCCGACCCGTTATAAACCTCAATGCCAATGCCGGCGTTGTTCTCGCAGCCCAATTCAACCCCGAGATCGTCGAGTCGTAGTACTGAATGGCGTAAATACCGTCGGCGTTGTCGTGCACGTAGTTGCCCGTGGCCGTGGCGGCGCCCAGCTCGATGCCCCAGCCGTTGACGTTATTGTAAACGTCGTTATCGGACACCAATACGTTGTAATACGCGATGATCCCGGCCTGGCTGTTTTCGCGTACATAATCCCCCGTCACAGTCGTCACGTCGGCGGGGAGGTGCTATTGCCGCCACTGGCATAGATGCCGGTGGAGTTTTCGTAGACCGTGTTATCCTCGATCATGTCCCGACTGCCACCAACATAGATGCCGTCGCTGGAGGCATAGCCGACGGTGTTGCCCGAGACGGTGACGTCGTTCACGTTATCAAGATAGAGGCCGTAGCTTCCTCCGGTGACCGTGTCGCCGGTGAAGGTCACGTCGTAATCCGACGTTTCCAGATCCACGCCCGCTACCGCGTTGCCGTAGATCGTCGAGTTGCTCACCGTCAATCCCGTGCTGCTCGATCCGGAATCGCCATAAATTCCGTCGTACCCCCCGGTGATCGACAGATTCTCGATCGTCACGTTCGTCGAACGGATAGCTCGAAGACGTAACTCCCATGGCACTAGTATTGCCGCGGTCGAGCGTGGACAGGCCGCCGCCCGCTCCAATGATCGTAATCCCGCTGTCTTGCGGACCCAGCACGACATTGTGAACCAGATTGTAAGTACCCGAATCGATAAAGATCGTATCGCCGGGATGGAGTACATAGGCCGAGAGCAAGGCCGCCAGGCTGGCCATGGGCGTTGCGGGCGTCTTGCCGTCGTTGGTGTTGTTGCCGGGCAAGGTCGTGAATACTTCGCCGGCGGTCGAGTTATCGTTGATGTAATACTTCGTGCCATCGTTGGCCACCGAGAATGGCGTGGCCAGACGCCCTGCATGCCCGGGCTGCTGTCCGACGTGACCCGGACCAGGTAGTCACCTCCCGAAGTCGCATCGGTCGGGATTATCCAGGGATAGTCGCCGCCGCCATACTCATCCGAGCTCACACCCGTCGCGATTGTCGTCCAGTCGGCTTCGCCATCGGCCGAATAAGCCAGGTCGACCGTCGGTCGGCGGTTCCCGACGGATTGGTGGCAGTGACCTCGATGCCCGACAGCAACGCGGGGTAGTCGGTGTCGTTGACCAAGTCCAGCGAGATTCCTTGGCCACCCGTGGCCGTCCCGGTGAAGGTGAGCTCCGTGGCCTTGAAGTCGGCGTCGCCAGCCGCCGCGTAAATGTCGTAGCCCGACTCCACCGTACTCCCCTGAAGCTGAACGTCGAACACCCGCTGGCCTTCGTAGGAGGCGTTGGGGTCGGCGAAGTCGAGGCGGATGGTGTGAGTCCCGTCGGGCGCGGGAAGCTGATACCCGATCGTGTTCCCTACTCCGTAACTGGCCGACACGTAGGACTGATACACCGCCTGTGGCGCCGGGTCGGTCACGCCGCTGACGTCGACCGAGTTACTGAACGAGCCGTTGTTGAAACCCGCGGTCTGATCGGTGTTCGCCAAATAGTCGCCGACGGCGCCTCCATTGCCAGCGTTGATCAAGAGCACCGGCTTGACGGCACTGAGGCCGTCGCTCCGCCACTGGAGGTCGACGGTCTGGCCCACGACAAATTTCTCAAGGCCGCTGGGGGAGAGGACCTGGACCAGCGTCTGTGGGCTCTTGGTCGCGTATGCCGTGCCGCCGTCGCTCCCCAGGTTGATGCGGCCGCCGTTGGGGGTCGGCTCGCCCACGGCCGAGAGCGTGGGATCGCCGCGTCGATCGTGGGAGATCCCGTCGCGACGTGGAAATCGTCGTCGGCCCCACCGTTGCCCTGGACCTGCTGGACTTCAACGGCGTCGGCCACGGACGAGTAGTAATAATACGGATAGTAATCGGGATGCGCGATCTGGACCACCAGCGTATCGCCCGTGATAAAGAACGTTCCCAGCGATTGCCATCCCGACCCCGACGGCGACTGCGATTGATCGATGTTGACCGTGGTGATTAACTGGCCGCCGTCCAGCACTGAGAACGGCGTGTCGTTTGCGCCGGGAGTTGCCGGCCAGGTCACCGAGACGTCGTAGTAAGAGCCAGGGGTCAGGCCAGTGAAGGTGTATGTCGCCAGGTCGTTGCTCGACGAATCGCTCTGCGCGTACGTTCCGTCGTAGCCAGCGGTCGTATTGGTTGCCCAGTTACCGCTGAAGGTGACCCCCGCCGGGTTGCTATCGTCGAGGACGATGGGGCTGGCGCTGCCCGACGGCCTGGTTGCTGAAGCCCAGGATGCCATCGACTCCCGCCGGATCGACGAACTGAGGGTCGGCGTCGATGCTGTGCTTGTCGAGTCCCAGCTCGTAGAACCAGTCGGCCAGCGAGGTAAAGCTCACCCCTTCCCAGAGACCGATCTTGCCCTGCGCCGTCATGTAGAGGTCGTTATAGTCGCTGGTGAAACCGACCTCGCTGTCGGGCGAGACGTTGATGTCGTAACCCCCTTGGGCCCAGAGGATGTTGTTCTCGAGCGACACGTTCGACGACGAGTTGTCCAGCACGATCGCGTCGCCGACGATCTGGTAGATGGTGTTATTGATGATCTGGGCACCGTTGGCACTATTGAGCAAGATCGCCTGGTTGGCGTTGTCGTAGACCAGGTTATTGGAGATCGTGCCGTAATAGCCCTCCCCATAGTAATAATCGTAATCGCTCTCGATTCCCACCGAGTTACTGTAAACGTGGTTGCCCTCGACTTCCGACCCGTTATAAACCTCAATGCCAATGCCGGCGTTGTTATAGACCCAATTCAACCCCGAGATCGTCGAGTCGTAGTACTGAATGGCGTAAATACCGTCGGCGTTGTCGTGCACGTAGTTGCCCGTGGCCGTGGCGGCGCCCAGCTCGATGCCCCAGCCGTTGACGTTATTGTAAACGTCGTTATCGGACACCAATACGTTGTAATACGCGATGATCCCGGCCTGGCTGTTTTCGCGTACATAATTCCCCGTCACAGTCGTCACGTCGGCGGGGAGGCTGCTATTGCCGCCACTGGCATAGATGCCGGTGGAGTTTTCGTAGACCGTGTTATCCTCGATCATGTCCCGACTGCCACCAACATAGATGCCATAGCTGGAGGCATAGCCGACGGTGTTGCCCGAGACGGTGACGTCGTTCACGTTATCAAGATAGAGGCCGTAGCTTCCTCCGGTGACCGTGTCGCCGGTGAAGGTGGCGCCGTCATCCGACGTTTCCAGATCCACGCCCGCTACCGCGTTGCCGTAGATCGTCGAGTTGGTCACCGTCAATCCGGTGCTCCTCGAGCCGGAATCGCCATAAATCCCGTCATAGCCCCCTGTGATCGATAGGTTCTCGATCGTCACGTCCGTCGCCCCGGACAGCTCGAAGACGTAACTC
>CAWHKI010000222.1:0-4818 GCA_963829765.1 uncultured Isosphaeraceae bacterium
CGTGCTGGAGAACGTCGAGCAGAACGAGGTCACGATGATCAACTGATCCAAAACAGAACCGAATACTCGAATGCCGTGGTCGAGCGGCTAACATTGAGGCGGAACGGAAACAATGAGAACTCGGAATTTGAACAGAAGGCAACGAAGGAAAACGAAGAATTCTAAGACTGAACACATGAGACTTCAGGATTGGGGACGTTCGCGTGAGGGTCGGGTACTCCCCCCTTCGTTACCTTCGTTTGCTTCTGTTCAAGATTTGTTTTGCGGCAGGTGCCAGGATGTCGTAACGCTGGATGTTTTCGGTGTCCTTTTAAGAGAGGCGAGGGCCCCACCAACCGGTTCGGGATTATTGATGACAGGCATAACCACCAAATGACCCGTGCAATAACCAGGTCCGCTGGGTGACGTTTTTCCGGCTCTTCGGTTCGGCCACTGTTGACCCCTCGGTGGCTGGACCGTATGCGACGGCGGGCATGGACGCCTCCGTCGTATATCAGCAGCGACGCGTACTTGTTGGCCCAGGTGCTCAATGATTCCTTCCGTGTCTTTCGGTGCCTTCGGTGGTTAACAACGCGTCCCCCACGCGGATGGCGATCGCCTTCGTTTCAGGGTAGGTCAGGGCTGGGGTATCGGGGCATAGGCATGATATGGTTTCTCCTTTGACGTCTAGCTTATCTCGGCGGTCCAAGGATGTCGGGGCGTACGACTTTCTGCGTGCATTTCTTGATCAGTCTGGTTCAAATCTTTCAGATACGCGCCGTGATGAGTATACTCGCAGTGTTCCCGGTCTGCCGGGCGGTCCGTGCGCGAATCATCGTGGACCAGCGCCGTACTTACCAGCAAAGGCTACTCCAGATGGTCACCATCACATTCGCCGATCGCGAAACCGAGAAACGAGCGCTCGCGTTCCTAATCGGTCGCTTTTCCGGCCGCGTACTTCGCTCGGGCGAGCATCTCGTCCCGGAAGCGGCACTTGAGGCGCTCGCCGACCAGAATATTCCCTTTACAGTGCGTGGGAAAGCGACCTATGAGCAGCAAATGGCGGCGTTTCGAGGTGCTGCTACCCCTCCGGTTCAATGACGAACGGGCGGTGCCGCCTGAATGGATTGCCGAAGCTGTCCTGGATTGAGCTCTGGTTGATCAGCTATCGAATCGACATCGAGTGAAGCGAGCGAGGCTGAGTCCCGCGGACTCGCGCGCCTGGCGAAGCGAT
This sequence comes from uncultured Isosphaeraceae bacterium, assembly GCA_963829765.1. Classification (GTDB taxonomy): domain Bacteria; phylum Planctomycetota; class Planctomycetia; order Isosphaerales; family Isosphaeraceae; genus CAWFRS01. Next base: position 1,214 of record CAWHKI010000222.1, read on the forward strand.
TGGATGAAGCCTTCAAAGGCTTCACATCGGCTTCCGAGACGGGTGTTGACGTGATCGTTCCGGTTGCAGTGATGCCGTGCGCGTGGCCGATTTGAGCGGTGTCAGCGGCCCTGTCGGCGCCAACGGCGGCAACTACCTGATCTCGGGTACGACGGTGATTTGAAGCGGACCCATCCCGCGAGCTCCGTCAGCGGCAATACCAACCCGACGCGCCAGCGAGGGGACGCATGCCGCCGTCGCGAGCGACTCGCGGCGACCCGCGCTGGCGCTTCAGGTTAGTATGGATTCGGCAGCGGCCAGAGGTGGCGTCTGGCGAGGAGTGTCCTTGTTTCCCACTACTTACCGGTGACCCGAGATCGGATACAATCATGGCCATGAATGTCGTCGTCGTCGTTTGCAACAGTCTTCACCTGGGTTTTCTGGGTGTCTATGGAAATCCCTGGATCGAGACGCCCCACCTTGACCGGTTGGCCGCCGAAGGGGTCGTGTTTGATCAGCACTTTCCCGAAAACCTGACCACGCTGCCCACCCGGCGAAGCTGGTGGACCGGCCGGTATGGTTTCACTGATCCCGACCTGGGCTGGACGCCGCTGCGCCACGACGAATGGATCTTGCCCGACTGTCTTTGCGACAAAGGCGTGCGTACCGCTTTGATTTCGGATGTGCCCCTGCTGCGGGAGGCCGGCATGGGCTATGGACGCGGCTTCGACGACGTGATCTGGGTACGGGGCCAGGGGTATGATCCGCTCGTCCCGCCTGGAGATCCTCGCGCTCGCGGCGTGCGGTTGGAGGATGAGCCAGGGCTGCGGCTCCCCGATGACGATGATGACACGCGCACGCTCTGGAAAGCGCGGTGGGAACAATTTCTGCGCAACCGGGCCGTTCTTCAAACGGACCGCGTCGAGAACACGGGCGTTGCCCGTACGGTGAGGGCCGCCATCGATTGGCTGGAGCGGCGAAGAGCGGAAACCGACCCATTCGTGCTCTGGCTCGACCTGTTCACGCCGCATGGGCCATGGGACCCGCCCCAGCCTTATCGAGACCAGTATGTCACGGTCGAGCCGGACGAGTTCGAAGCCGGCGAGGAGGGGGACTTGGTCGACGACGAGGCCGATCAAGGGGCCGACGAGATCGAGATCGACGACGTTACGGCCCTGATCGACGTTCCGGCGGGCGCGGTCGGCGACGTGCTCAGCGAGGCCGAGCTGTTTCGACTGCGCCGGACGTACGCGGGGAGCGTGACTCTCGCCGACCACTGCCTTGGGCAGCTTTTCGAGGCCATGCGGCGGCTAGGCCGCATGGACGACACGCTCCTGGTTTTCACGAGCGACCAAGGGGAGCCACTGGGCGAGCATGGATTTGTCCGCCGGTTCCGGCCCTGGCTCTACGAAGAGCTGATTCATACACCCTTGGTCGTCCGGATGCCCGGTGGCCGGTTCGGCGGAATTCGCCACCAGGCCCTCGTGCAGACGGTCGACCTGTTGCCGACGATCGTCTCGGCGCTGGGGCTCCCACCGATCGCGCGCGAAGAAGCAAGGGTGCAGGGCCACGACCTCCTGCCCTTGATACGCGGCGAACAGACCAAGGTCCGCGACTACGCGTGCCTGGGAATGGACGCCGCCGAGTTCGCCATCAGGACGCATTTGTGGCACCTGATCGTCCCAATGGAAAATGACCCCGACGAGCCACGCACCGCCGAACTCTTCCGCAAGCCCGAGGACCGTTGGGACCAGAACAACGTTATCGACCAGAATATCGAAGTCGCCGAGCACCTCGAGCTTGTTTTATGGCGATTTATCGAAGCGATCAAACGAGACACGTTCGAAGAGCTTCCCTTCCTCCGCGACATCGCCCGGCTCGGCCCCCGTTGAGGCGACCGCCGCCGGTTGCAATGGCGGCACGCCCGAAGATGCCGGCCCGCCTGCCGCGGATGCCATGCTCGCCTGTGGTGACGCCTCGGCTATTGTCATATTTCCAGTGCCACAGGTGCATCCCGAGCAGCAAGGCGACGAGCCGCGGTGATGATGACAGCCGGCAGTCTCGGCACCACGGCCGCAGCTCGTGATCTTCTGGAACCACACCTTCAACACACAGGGCTTTTTCACCAACACACAGGGCTTTTTCACGTTCTGGCAGGCGACGGTGGGGTTGAAGTCAACCGCCTGCGGTGCCGCCAAAACGGGCGACGGCTGCGAGTAATGTTCATTTTCACTCGCGGACGGCGCTCCCGCGATCGTCTGTACGGATGAGATGGCCGCGGGGAGCGTCGGCGCCGGAGTGGGGGGCTGAGCCGATGGAGATAGATCCGGGACTGGCGGGGGCTTCATCGCCTGAGCTAGCTCGAGATTCGCCTCATCAGCCGGGGCAGCGGCCGGCATTTTCCGCGGCGAGGGCGTCGCGAGCGCCGTTTCCTCGCCGAACAGGGCGAGTGGTGCGGGCGGGCGATCGAGAGCCGGTGATAGAGGCACTTTGAACGGCGGCTGATTGCTGGGCGTAGCGGCGCGGGCCTCCGGATCGGTTCCGCCTTCGGCTCCGGATCGGCGTGCGTTACCAAAGCCCGGGGCCGTAGGGTGTCGGCTGAAGACTCGTCAGGCGATTCACGGTTCGATTCATCAATGGGAATGGCGTCGTCGTCCGCGGATGCGTCGACTGGCCGAACGTCGGTGTCGGCGCGGCCCGCCGGAGCATTTCGCGGGGGCCGTGAGCGGGACGAGACACGGATGACTTCCGGGGCCGGCAGTGCACGAGGCGAGGTCTCGGGCGGATTCCCATTCCAAAGCCGGCTCAGGTGCGGAAAGTGACGTACGAGCCAAGCCGACTGCGGTTCCGGCCAAATATCCGCCGGAACCTTCTCGCTGGCGGCCAGTGGCGCCGGTTTACTCACTTCGGCAACTTCGGTGGTCGAGCCGGTGGTCGTCGGGGCTTCGGCTTGCGGCCGAGCCCACCATGCGAATCGAGGTCACGAGCGCATTGGCTTCGTCGCCATTGGCCGGTGCCAGCGATGGCCAATCCGCCCGCCGCGACATGCCCGCGCAGCCGGAGAACCCCATCACGCCAAGAACCATCAGAGCAAGCAACGATGACCGTCTCACGGCGTTTCCTCCCGCCTCAGCTTTGGTCGTCTCCGCCATCCGTGGAGACCGAATCGCTCCCGATTCGAGAAGCTACAAGTTTCCATCGGCAGGCCGTTCGCCTGCATCCGGTCCTTTCATCCCTGAGCCCGAAGACCGTGTCGCGCGATTCCTTTTTTCAGTCATTCAAGACAAGGCGCATCTCCGGACCGTCGCGGCCAGGGAGGCCATGAAAGAAGGCTATACACCGTGCACGCGGTGTTTGAAAAAATATCTGCGGGCTGAACTCGGCTCACCGAAAGTACATCCCTGATCGCCGGGCGTAGATCAGCGTCTGACTGCGCTTTTGTAGGTATTAAGCACCCGTTGGATGATCGTTGCTGGGCCGAATTTCAAGCAGATTGCGGCAGAGAATTTGTTCGGAGGAGCGAGTAGCCAGCAACTCCGACTCGCGCGCCGGCTACTCGAAGCAAACTTGAGGAACGGCAATGGCTAGTGTTGCATGCCATCGTCTTTCTTCATGGTGTCGTCCTT
>CAWHKI010000223.1:0-25157 GCA_963829765.1 uncultured Isosphaeraceae bacterium
GGCAGATCTGGCGCGTTCAAGCGGTGCCGCCGAGGGCGGGCGACGGGAGGTTAAAACGAACTGACACCATTTGAACGCGCCGCGTTCGACACCATATTAACGCGCCGGGGAGAATCTCCGCGCGTTGCGGCTTGGCGATCCCGGTCTTTTGCAAACTTCGCCGAGTCGGCACTTGACGTCCGACCTCGCGTGTCGTGCGCCGTCGCGGTCCGTTCCCGGGCTGAGGCGGAGTTCATTGTGACCGCCTTCGCGTGTGCGGAGAGCTTGTGAGCGCCCGCCTTCGCCTGAGCGGCACGCCCGGATCCCAATGACCTCGCAGCTCGCGCCGGGTCTGAAGACGATCTTCCAATCTCGAACTTCGCTTGCGTGCCGCTACCGGCATGAGACTTGGCATCGTCCGCCTCCTGCCGCGAGGAAGCGCATGGGAACGGGCCGCCGTATGGGATGAACGCACTGCCGGCTGGTCCGGGGTGTCACCTCCGCCCGCCTTCTTGGCCGCCGTACCGGGCTGCGCCGGCTGGCGGCGCAACGGCAGCGGCGGAGTCCTTTTTCGCCTCCGGACCCTGCTGTGGCGGCTTATCCGGCCGACCGGCCGCGACGGATGGTGCTGAGATTAACATCGAAATGCCGGTGGTCAGGGCGGAGACGGCCATCACAGTGCCGCCACTGGGACGATGGCGAATCATGTGGAGTTTCCTCGCGAATGAATCAAAGACTGGGCTCAACTGCAAGATCAACCTGAATTCGGTCAGGATGAGCATCCACCTCGGGCTGTTCTCTCGGGCGCCGCACGTCGTCGGTCACGGGACGGTGCAGCACATCTCTCGTCGCTTCGTTCGGATGACAGCGAGAGGAGTCTAAGTGGGCCCGCCGAAGGCATCGCAGCGTAGGTCGGGCTTTTGAGCCCGACGCCTCTTCGCGTGGCTCACACTGTCAGACGGGAAAAGCTTGACCTACCGGAATCGCTCTACGGACTCCTTGCCGAACGAAAGGTCGGATACATATTACTTAGTTTAAGGAAAAAGGGGTCAGGAATCATTTAAGAAAAGGGGTCAGGAATCATTTAAGAAAAGGGGGCAGTTTAAGAAAAGGGGTCAGGAATGAATGGCACCAGGATATCCATTATGCCGCATTCAGTAAGCGTTTGTGCGCTTCACGGCGGGGTTCCGTAAGAAAACGCTGCGGCTTGGGCCGGCGTTTATTGGCACGCGGTTCGAACCGTCCGGGTCGGTCAGCAACCTCGTGTTGCGCAATCACCTCGAGCATCGTGTGCATCAGCCGTTCGCGATCCTTGGGCGCTGCTCGCCGCAGTGCGTCCTGGAACGCCGTCATTGCTTGCAGTGCCCCTTTGAAGCTTATCTGTCGCGGTTGCTTGCCATGCGTCTCGGCCGCCTTGGCCATCACACCTCGAATCAAATTATAAGCGAGCATGTGCATCCAGATCTCCTTCTCGACCATCTCCGGCGACTCGCAGCGCAGCACGTCCATTTGGAGCACGTCTTTAATCGAGCGCAGATCTAATTCTATGTTCCACCGTTCGAGGAAAAGGGCCGCCAAATCTTCCTTGGTGTACTCCGTCTCGTCGAGCATCGTCGTCACCAGCACCAGCTCGTTGACTCGGAAGCCGGGCTGGTCGACCTTGATACGCAATTCGCGGATTTTCATTTGGTCGGGGATCTGGGCGTAGGTCTCCTCGTCCATCCATCCGGGACGCTCCGGCTTGGTCCAGGTGACGACATGGTCTTCAACGCCCAACCGTTGACCGTGGCGAAAGTCGAACTTGCGGCGCTGGTGCATCCGGAACAGGCCGTCGACATCTCGCTGGATCAGCGCCGCGAGCATGAAAAACGAGGCAAAATAACGGTCTCCGAGCAAGATTTCGTCGGCAGAGAGATTCTTTAGCAGCTTGCGAAGCAGGGCCGTTTCGCCCGTCTCCTTTCCTTTATACGGTCCGGATGCCAGGTCGCGAACGACCCCAGTGGCCAGTGCGATGAGTGCCACATACCGGACCAGCGGAAACCCCAGACCGATGCCCTGAGACTTCGACTGTGGGAAAGCTTTCTGGTTCCGCGGGGTGTCAGGCATTGAAGAGGTGCTGCCGTCTACCATCGAGACTTTGCGTCCCTTCCAGAGCCAACTGTCGCTGGCGCCAGCCTCGGTCTCCCGCGCGGTCTGACGAACCAGGCAAGCGATGACCTCCAGTGGAAGCCGTTGTCGTGCATCGCAATAACTGGTGGTGTTCGCCGCGCACGGCTTGCCCCATTCATCGCCATCCAGACGATCAACCGCGAGACCGCCGCGCGACATGAGTGATCGGGGTCAAGCACCTGTGAGAGGAACAAGCAGAGAGTCACAAAGGGCGTATAAATGCGATCCTTGAATTTAATCCCCGACGCCGCCACCGCGGACCTGACCATGTCGGCGCTGAGGATTTCGTGAAAGGGAAGAACTTCAGACTCGCGAAATGATTTGACCTTTTCCTCAATCCAACGTCGGGTACTCTGGGGCATTGTCGGCCTCCTTGCCGGACAGGAATTGCACTCAATCACCAATCCTTGTCCCAAGGAGGCCGATTTTTGTCTATCCCAGGTTTCACAATCGACTTACGAATATCCTGGTGCCATTCGGGTCAGGAATCATTTAAGCCGAAGTTCCAGGAAAAGGCGGAAAGGACAGGCAGCCCGCGGGCAGTCCGCGAGGCGGCCCGCAGAACGGGGCGGGGCCGGTCGGCGGCCATAAGCTTTTTGCAGCAAGGTGGTTCGGACTGAAGGGCCGTTGATCGCCGGCGAATCACGCCGGGGCTCGAGGCAGAACGATTCCGCTTCTCGTGAACGCCCATGGCTTAGTCGAGAATCTTGGCCACAAAGACGCGAAGCGTGGGATCTATTTCGATCACGGACGATATTTGGAGCGAGCTGTTGACCGCGAGTAAAAAGGGAGTCCTATTTCCAATTGGACGGATTGTAGCGATGATCGTGCTGACACGCTGTAACGTATTTGCAAATCAAGTCTTACGTCATTTTTTCTGAATATTCCGGTTATTCTGCTGACACGCCGTAACATGTTAACTATCCATGGCTTACGGCAATTTTTCCGTTCGTGCCGATTATCCTGCCGACACGCGGAACATTAATGGCGGCATAGACTTATGGCTCAGCGAAAGTTCCGATTGTAGGGCCGACACGCGGAAGTGACACCTGCGTAAGTACTTGTGTCTCGCGGCATTTGCGCGGGCGGCGAGGCATCGTGCGTGCGCTTGTTTTTGCCGGGATTGGCGGCAACCTGGGTTCAAACGTTTAGCGGAAGGCAACGAAACCCGAGAGATTTCACCGCAGAGAACGCGGAGCACGCGGAGAGGAAAACAGAGAAGAAGTCCGCGATGCATATCCTTCTCCGGAATCGCGCGAATGGTCCATCCTTAGGGGTAGAGCCGCTGGGCCATGAGTTCTGGATGCGAGGCAGTATTCGCAACGGTTGCCGGCCCGTTGGCGTACAAGCTCGCGAGTGGCGGCGTCCATCAGTTCCCGGGATGCGTAAGAAGCATGGACGTGCAATCTTCGTAGGCCCCGCGAATCTTCGAAGGCTGATGCCGACGATCCGGGCGGGCGGGGTTCCCATAGGTGGCACGGGAAGCCCAGAAATGGCACGCGCACGGACGCCGCTACCTATGCCATCTATGCCATCTATGAAGGGGATCGGCAATGATTATCGAAGGATCGGACGGGACGTGGGGCCTGTGCGGGGCGTTGCGGTGCACAGCGGAAAGCGGAAAGCGGAAAGCAGCCGGCAAACAGGGCGGGGCGGTGACCGAGGCGAGGAACTGAAACACCAGACGAAGGAAACGGACACTTGAGTTGAGCCTTCCGTCTGGCGCGGGCCCCATCGACGACCCCGTGAACGGTCCGGGGGTTACCCAGATTCCTGCCCTTTTGAACCATGCATCCGAAGGAAGGAGACCGCCGGTCAGGCACCTGTGGGGCTCATGAGACCCGCGCACAGCAAACGCCTCCGTTCAAAATCTCTTAGCGAGCGACATCTCCATGTCGGCCGCGGTTCGTCTGATCCATGGCGCTGGCATACACGGCCTCTTGGTCGTGTCGGCAACCTCCTCGCCCGAAAATGGCGCCCGCCATTTTTCTCGCCCTCTGGCGCCAAAAAAGTCGACTGCCATAAGAGCAGCTAAATCAAGGGCTTGTGTTTAGTGGCCTTGGCTCGAGCGACCGAAAAATGGCGCTTTTGGCCTTCGAAAAAGCGCCATTCTCCGCCATTTTTTCCCTGTCCGTCGAGATGAGCAGCAACCAAGTCAATGTGGCGCCCGAGACGGCGCCGATGGCGCGATCGTTGCGGGCCCAAGACCTAAATCGTGGTTGGCGAAAGAGATCGGCAACGGGACCCTCCGAAAAAGCGCCAACAATCGCCAACAAGCGCCATTTTGCCGCGGAGGTCACCCGTGGGCGGGGCGATGCGGGCGACGGCGTCCGCCGCCCTGCGGCCGATCGTCCCGACGGGAGCAGGCCGCGCCGCGAGATGCCCCGCCGGCTTACGTCTGAATTGCAGCTCGTGCAACGACCGCCCGGCGAAGACGGGCTGTACCGGTCAACCGTCTTTCCGGGTCTGTGGCTCGATCCGCTCGCACTTTTGAACGGCGACAGGCAGCGCCTGCGAGCTGTGATCGACCTTGGGTGCGCCACTCCCGAGTACACTGAATTTGTCGCTCGCCTGCACGCGGCCCGAACCGCCCCCTGAGCTGGGAAGCCGCGGGCGACGAAGTCGCCGATTCCCGTGAAAGAAGGAGTGTGCCGGAAAAACTGCACCACCGTCAATGGGCGCCATCGAATGGGCGATCGGCGTATCGACGACTTGCCAAATCGGTAGCAAAATGCAACCTTGGGTCCTATGGGCCAGCCCGTCAAAATATCCGACGAACTCATCCTCGACGCTCGACTCACCGCGGAGATCGCGGAGCGCTCGATCGCGGCTCAGATCGAGTTCTGGGCGCAACTTGGCCGAGCGATCGAACCATTGCTCGAAGGCTCCCGTGCTCTCGCCCTGCCGCGGGCCGGCGCCGCCGTCCCAATCTCTGAGTGCCTGGCCTCGGTTGATTCGGCCGCGGGCCGCCGCCGGGTCGCGGAATATTTCGAGTCGAGGCCGTTTCCTCACTATCAACCTTTTCCCGGCTCGCCGGGGCTCGTGGTCCGCGTCGAGGCCGATGGCACACGAACGGTGGGGCGATTCGTCGGTCGGGAATTTCTGGCGGTCCCATGCCCCTGATCGAGTTCGCCGAGTTCGATCGGCGGCCGATCCTGGTGGCGCTTCCCGGTCCGAATGGAGCCGCGTCACCGCAAGCGGTCTGGAGCAACTCCCCAGTCTGGTAGAATTAAACAAAGGGGGTTTTCCGCATGCCACGCCTTTTTGCAGGGACCGCCTGGGATCGTCCTCCCACATGCTCGCGCTGCGGCCGGGTCGAGGCGGAGTGCGGCGTGCCCTCGTTCGGCCGCCGACGCGAAGCGGATTCCGCCCGAGCAGCAGACGGCCCGGTTGACGACCGAGCGGCGGGCGAAGGGAAAAATGGTTACGGTGATTGCCGGCCTTGACGTAGATTCGAGCGAGCTAAGTGAACTCGCTGCGCAGCTCAAGAGCGCCTGCGGTGCTGGTGGTACGGTCAAGGACGCGCGAATTGAGCTTCAGGGCCATCACCTTGCGGCCGCCGAGCGGGCCCTTCAGGCGATCGGTTACAAGACCAAGACGCGCGGGGCGTGAAACCGCTCGCGGCGCCGCTGGAACCACGCCATTTGATGCCAAAAAGTGCCATTTGCACGGATGAGCATTAAAGAATTCGAGTGGGCATTCCTTTGGCCAACATGCTGAGAGAGCCTTCTGGTCGGTTTGAGACAATCGCACACTTCGGATATGCTGCCAATGGCCGCGAGCCGCCGCCGGCGGATGCGGCCAAGAAATCACCATCGGCTAGGTTGGCAGCTATGGCATTCTCCTGGCAAGACCCACTGCTTTTGGATGACAGATTCACGGGCGAAGAGCGCATGGTGCGGGACACGGCGCGTGCCTTCGCTCGTGAGAAGTTGTTCCCCCGCGTTCTCGAAGCCAATCGCCATGAGCAATTCGATCCCTCGATCATCCGCGAGATGGGCGACCTGGGATTATTGGGCGTGACCATCGACGGTTATGGCTGCGCAGGAGCAAGCCATGTCGCTTCCGGGCTGATTTGCCGGGAGATCGAGTGGGTCGACTCAGGCTATCGCTCGATGCTGTCGGTACAGTCCGGTCTGGTGATGCACCCGATTTACACGTTCGGCACCGATGAGCAGAAAAACAAATATCTGCTCAAACTGGGCACGGGCGAGTGGATCGGCTGCTTCGGGCTGACCGAGCCGGATCACGGCTCCGATCCCGGCGGCATGGTCACGCATGCCAAGAAAGTCAAAGGGGGCTTTGTCTTAAACGGCGCCAAGAACTGGATTACCAATTCGCCCGTGGCCGATGTCTTTATCGTCTGGGCGAAGCTCGACGGCGAAATTCGCGGCTTCATCCTCGAGAAAGGCATGAAAGGGCTTTCAACGCCCAAGATCGAGGGGAAATGGTCGCTGCGCACCTCGCCCACCGGCATGATCTTCCTGCAAGACGTGCATGTACCGGAGGAGAATATGTTTCCTGCCGTGACGGGCCTTAAAGGGCCGTTTTCCTGCTTGAACAAGGCTCGCTATGGCATTGGCTGGGGCGTGCTCGGCGCCGCGGAATTCTGCTTTCAGGCGGCACGGAACTACACGCTGGAACGCAAGCAGTTTGGGCGTCCACTGGCGGCTAATCAATTAATTCAAAAAAAGCTAGCCGACATGCTGGTGGATATCACCCTGGGCTTGGAAGCTTGCCTGCGCGTGGGACGATTGATCGACGAAGGCAAGTCACATCCCGATATGATCTCGATCATCAAGCGTAACTCGGCGGGCAAAGCGCTGGAGATTGCCCGCACCGCCCGCGACATGCATGGCGGCAACGGCGTCTGCGACGAGTATCATGTGATTCGGCATGTCATGAATTTAGAAAGCGTCAACACCTACGAAGGCACTCACGACATCCACGCGCTGATCTTGGGACGAGCGATCACGGGATTGCAGGCGTTCAAGCCGGAATGAGTTACTGCGGCTCTATCACGAGCGTTCGCCAGCATCTGTTGGCGCACCCTTCCGGCAGGCGGGACCTCCGGTGTGTTGACGGCGCTGCGCAAGCCCGCTACGATTTTAGCGGATCGGACGGTAAGTATTCTGGGCATGCAGTACACGAGGACCGGTAGTGAATATTTTGGTCGGCCTGAAGCAGATTCTCGACCCGGAGATCCCGTCCCGCGACTTCAGTATTGATCCGGCACGACACGAGGCGGTGCGCGGATCGGCCAATCTTGTGATGAATATTTTTTGCGGTAACGCCCTGGAGACCGCACTCCAGTTTCGCGACCAGAACGGTGGCACGGTCATCGCGTTGTCGTTCGGGCCGGCTTCGGCCGAGGACGTGTTGCGGAAAGCTCTGGCGCTCAAGGTCGATGACGGAATCCTGATCGCTCGCGACGACGACCGGCAGCCCGATCCGCTGGTTGTGGCGCGGGTCTTGGCGGCGGGCGTGCGCAAGCGGCCGGAGGTTGACCTCGTGCTTGTTGGGCGAGAGTCGGGCGACTGGGGTCACGGACAGACCGGCGGGCTGCTCGCCGAGGAGCTGGGCTGGCCGTGCATCAGCTTTGTCGACCAGATTGAGCCGAGCCCCGACGGCCCGCGTCAGGTTCGCGTCCGGCGGCAAACCGACGACGGTTGGGAGCTTTTGGATGCCGCTCTGCCCGTCGTCTTGACGATCACCAATCACGAGCGCAACGTGCCGCGGATTCCCAAGACGCGCGACGTGATGCAGTCGTTCCGCAAGCCGCTCACGCGATGGACGCCGGCCGAACTCGGGCTGGCGCCGGAGTCGCTGGCACCGGGCCTGTACCTGGAGGTCGTCGATCTGGCCATTCCGGCCAAGGAGAGCGCCTGCGAATTCATCACGGGCGATAGCCTGGAAGAGCGCGTGGCCAAGTTCGCCGAGCGCGTGCTGAACGTGGTTCAATCCGCATGAAATGATCGGGGGCGGTGCGGCAATGGGTGTCGTGGTTTGTTGTCTGTTCGGCGGAAAGGGCTGCGATCGCGTGGCGGAGGGAATCCTCGGTGCGGGCCAGCGCCTTGCTCGCGGGTTCGGTGTCCCGGCTGCCGCCCTGATTCTCGGCTCGCCTGCCAGCGGGCTGGTGGAGCGGGCCGCGGCGGTGGCCGACGAGGTGCACACCATCGACGATAAAGTGCTCGAGGTCGACGAGCCCGAGCGCCTGCTGAACGCCCTGGCGCAGGCGTGCTCGCGGCTCGAACCCGTCGCCGTTCTGCTGGGCGGCGATCCTTTGAGCCAGGAACTGGCGCCCCGGCTGGCGCATCGTCTCAAGGGGAGTGCTTCCGGCGATGCGGTCGCACTGAATGTCATGGGGGGTGAGGTACACGTGACGCGGCCGGTTTACGGCGGCAAGGCCCAGGCCGTGATGGCGCTGCGGGGGGCCCCGGCGGTCGTTTGGCTTCGCGCCCGGGCGATCCAGCCTGCTGATTCCCGCGAGGGAGCGCCCGCTCCCGTGTCGGCGCTTCCAATCGAGGTGAAACCGGACAACCGCGTGCGGGTGGTGACGCGACATGCCGAGGCCCGTGAAGCCACACGTTTAGAAGACGCCCGGTGGATTGTCTCAGGGGGACGCGGCCTGGGTGGGCCCGGACCGTTCGAGCGGTTGCGGGAGCTTGCCGACGTGCTCGGTGGCCAGGTCGCTGCCTCACGCGCCGCCTGCGATGCCGGCTGGGTTCCTCCGAATTGGCAGGTCGGGCAAACGGGCAAGAAGGTCGCTCCCGAGTTGTACATCGCGATCGCCATTTCAGGGGCGAGCCAGCACCTGATGGGCATTGCCGATGCCCGGGTGATCGCCGCCATCAATACCGACAAAGACGCACCGATCTTCAAGCATTGCCGGTTCGGGCTGGTTGAGGACTACGCGAAGGTGGTGGGGCCGCTTCGAGAACGCCTGGCGGGCTTGATGTCATGAACCCCGCCGAGGCCACACGCCCCATTCTGTGGAACATCGACCACGTAGGCGTGTGGGTGATGTACGCGCGTATTGGTTCTCAGCGCGGCTGTGGGCGGTTATGGCTTCTACCGGCGCTATCGGAACTGGCGCCGCGGCCGGCCCGAGAACCGCTTCGATCAGCCAGTGCGCCGCCTTGGCTTGGTGTTCCGGAACGGTCTGCTCCAGGCGCGCACCTGGCGCGTTCGCTATCCGGGGGCGTTGCACGCGATGATCTTCTGGGGATTCGTTGTGCTCACCATCGCCACGATCGTGGTCATGATCGATTACGATTTCAGCTTGCCAATCATGCGCGGCTGGTTCTACCTGGTTTTTCAGTCACTCATCGTCGACTGCTTCGGCGCGTTGGCCTGCGTCGGGGTCGGGATGGCGGCCTGGCGGCGCCTGGTCTGGAAGCCGCCGCACCTCGTTGATTCGACCGAGGCGTGGGCCATTCTGGGCGTCATCGCGGCCATTCTCATCACGGGCTTCCTGGTCGAGGGCTGGCGGATCGCGGCGACCAATGATCCTTGGGGAGGCTGGTCGCCGTTCGGGTCGCTGGTCGCCGCGGCTTCACGGTCGGCGTTCAGTCCAGACGCCCTCCGCGGCGCTCACCGAATCACCTGGTGGCTGCACATGCTGCTGGTCTTCGGCTTCCTGGCCTGGGCCCCTTATACGAAGATGGCGCATGCCGTGACGGCGGTGCTCAACCTCTACACGGCCCGGCTCGAAGTGCAGGGGGCTGCCTTGCGGCTGATCGACTTTGAGAGCACGGAAGCGCTCGGTGTCAACTCGCTCGCGGGATTCACCTGGAAGGACCTGCTCGATTTCGACGCGTGTACCGAGTGCGGCCGCTGCACGGCCGCCTGCCCGGCCCGTCGCGTCGGCAAGCCGCTCTCACCGCGCGACTTGATCCTCGACCTGCAGCGTCTGACGCACCAGGCGACGGATTGGTCGGCGCCGGTGATCGGAGCCACCCCGCGCTCGGGCCGGAAGCACTCTGGGCGTGCACGACCTGCGCGGCCTGCGTCGAGGCGTGCCCGGTGGCGATCGAGCCCCTGGTGAAAATCGTCGACCACCGCCGGCACCTGGTGATGGAGGAAGCCGAATTCCCGGACACGATGCAGGATGCCCTGGCCTCGCTCGAGGCCCGCGGCCATCCCTTCGCCGGCAGCCGATTCTCTCGCCTCGACTGGATGGAGGGCCTGAAGGCCAAGGTTCCGCTCGCTGGCGAAGCCGGCGACTTCGACGTCCTGCTTTGGGTCGGCTGCGGTGGGGCGCTTGTGGAGCGGAACCAGCAGGTCACGCGTGCGCTGGCCACGCTCCTAGAGCAGGCCGGCGTGAAGTTCGCAATTCTGGGACGCGATGAGAAGTGCACCGGCGACCCGGCCCGCCGGATTGGCCAGGAGTTCTTGTTCCAGACCCTCGCACGCGACAACATCGCCACCTTGAGCCAGCGTGGCGTCAAGAAGATCGTCACCTCCTGCCCGCACTGCTTTAACTCGTTTCGCAACGAATATCCAGCCCTCGGCGGTACGTTTGAGGTGTACCATCACACCGAGTTTCTGGCGACGCTCGTTAAAGAAGGGAAGTTGTCACCGGCAACCAGTGCCACGCCCGCGCCGTCCACGACGACCTTTCACGACCCTTGCTACCTCGGCCGGCACAACGGCGTCTACGAGGCTCCTCGGCGGTTGCTCGAAGAATCGAGCAATGGGCCGGTAGTCGAGATGGAGCAAAGCCGGAAAAATAGCTTTTGCTGCGGCGGTGGCGGGGGCCTGAGTTTTGTCGATGAGCCGCCCGACCAGCGTGTCAATCAAGAGCGGGCCCGTCAAGGCGCTGGCGACGGGGGCCGACGTGATCGCCGTCGGCTGTCCGTTCTGCATGACGATGCTGGAAGATGGTGTCAATTCGCAAAAGGGCGGCCGCAACCCGCGAGTCCTCGACGTTGCCGAGCTCCTCCTAGAGTCTGTGCGGAGCGGCGATAGCGCAATGGGAGAAGAAAAACCATGGACCTGAACCTGAACCCTGAAGAAGAGCGTTTTCGGGACGAACTGCGGGCCTGGCTGGCCGTCAACACCCCCGCGCCCTGGAAAGGGTCGCACGATGATCCGGCGGCGGCGCGTTCCCACTACGAGTATCTCCGTGAGTGGCAGCGCACGCTGTTCCGCGGCGGCTGGGCGGGTGTTTCCTGGCCCAAGCCTTCCGGCGGCCGCGGCGCCACCATGATCCAGCAGGCGATCTTCCACGAAGAGCTGGCCAAGGCCGACGCCCCCGAGCGGCTCGGCATCATCGGCGAGGGCCTGGTCGGCCCGACGATCCTGGCGATCGGCACCGAGGAGCAGAAGCGGCGGTTCCCGGCGGCCATGCTCTCGGGCGAACACGTTTGGTGCCAGGGGTTCTCCGAACCCAACGCGGGAAGTGACCTGGCGGCGCTCGGCACTCGTGCCGTACGCACGGGCGACGAATTCGTGGTCAACGGCCAGAAGATCTGGACCAGCTATGCCCACATTGCCGACTGGTGCATGCTGATCGTTCGCACCAACCCCGACGTCCCCAAGCACAAGGGGCTGACCTGCCTGCTCGTCGACATGAAGAGCGAGGGGGTCAGCGTCCGGCCATTGCGGATGCTCTCGGGCGACTCGGGGTTCAACGAGGTGTTCTTCACGAACGTGAAGGTCCCGGTAGCGAACGTGCTGGGCAAGATCGACGACGGATGGACCCCGGCCATGATCGCGCTCAGCAATGAGCGGGCCAACCTGGGGACGGCTCTCTACGTCGTCTTCAAGCGCGACCTAGACGCTCTGATTGCTCGCGCCCAGGCCAAACGCCGCCACGGGCGACCGCTCACGGACCATCCGCTCGTCCGCCAAAAGCTCGCCCAGGCTCACATCGAGCTTGAGGTGTTCCGGCTCAACACGCTGCGGAGCCTCTCGCGGATGACCAAAACGGAATCGCCGGGCCCCGAAGGTTCGATTCTCAAGATTTACTGGAGCGAGATGAATCAGCGCATCGCCCGGACCGCTATCGAAGTGCTGGGGCCCGAGGCGCAGCAATGGGATTTCGACCACGGCCGATGGGCGTACAACTACCTGCGCTGTCGCGGTAACACGATCGAGGCGGGCACCAGCGAAGTACAACGAAACATCCTCGCGCAGCGCGTGCTCGGCCTGCCGCGTAGCTACTGAGCCCTAAGAAGGGGGAACCAACTCATGGAATTCGACCTCTCGAAACCACAGCAAATGTTACGCGACTCGGCCCGCGACTTCTTCACCCGGGAATGCCCGGTGGAGCGGGTACGCGAGCTCATGGCCGCCGAATCGGCGTTCGCCCCGGACCTTTGGCAAGGCATCGCCGACCAGGGCTGGATCGGGCTGCACCTTCCCGAGTCGGTTGGCGGGCTCGGCCTGGGTTTGGTCGAGCTGGCCGTCGTCGCCGAAGAGATGGGGCGGGCCTGTTTGCCCGGGCCGTTCTTGGCGTCGCTCTGGGCGGCGACGCTTCTCAACGATTTGGGCGGTCCCTCGTCGGCTCGCCGGATCGAGTCGATCACCAGCGGCGAGGTTCGCGCAACCGTGGCGCTGCTCGAGCCGGAGAGCGGCTGGGGCCCCGACGAGGTGAAACTCCAGGTCGCCTCTCGCGGCGGTGGCTACTGCCTCGACGGCCGGAAGCTTTGGGTGCTCGATGCCGCCGACGCCGGCCTGATCGTTTGCGTCGGATCGCATCAAGGCGAGCCCATCATCCTGGCCGTGCCCGCCGGCGCGGCAGGGGTCACGCTGACGGCGACGCCAGCACTCGATGCGACTCGCAAGCTTTACCAAGTCGATTTCGCCGGGGCCCTCGTCTCCGGCGCGGACGTCCTCGCCCGCGGCGAGCCGGCGCAGAGGCGCTCGAGAGTTCGCTGCGAGTCGCCGCGGTGGCTGTCTGCGCCGAACACGTCGGCATTATGCAGAAGGTCCTCGAGATGACGGTCGAATACGCCAAAACCCGCCAGCAATTCGGCCGCCCCATCGGCGCCTTCCAGGCGGTCCAGCATCAGTGTGCTGACATACTCCTGGCGACCGAAAGCTCGCGTTCGGCCACCTACTTCGCCGCCTGGGCCATGTCGGCCGGCGAGCCCTCGGCGGCCCAGGCGGTCGCGAGTGCCAAGGCCTATTGCTCCGAAGCGGCGACGGTCGTCTGCGAGCGCGGAATCCAGGTCCACGGCGGCATCGGTTTCACGTGGGAACACGATCTTCACCTGTATCTCAAGCGCGCCAAGGCCGACGAGGCCCTCTTCGGCGACGCCGCGTTCCACCGCGAGGAACTCGCTCGGTTGCTCCTCGATACGGAGGCCGCCGTCTCGTCTTAGGTGGGAACCCAGAAATATCGACGTAGATGGCTAACCCGACGCGTTAGTGACGCGCCCGCGAGAGCCCCGCCAGGCAGCGCACAAAGTGGCCACGGCGAAAAACCAGCGATCGGCCACATCTCTTGATGTCACCTGAAGTTTCGCTGGGCGCCTGAACGATCGTTAGATTCAACTCGCGATAACTCTTTGGGGCGCAAGGCTTCCGCTGGACGCCTGATTAATAATAGATTAGGCTTTTCTCATCGGCTTCGCGATGAGAAAAGCCTAATCTATTTGAAGACGACGCCGAGCGTCAAAGACGGCATTCCCACGCGGAGCATGGGAACGAGTTAAAGCCAAACGCCTCTCGGCTTCGGGCGACCGCCATTATCCGTCGCGATCCTCGCGCGGCAGTTCCGCGCTTTCCGTATCCCGCCGGCCCGCTAGGTTTCGGGACGAGACCTTTCATCTACATGGACTGCTCGAGACATCGGCGTCCCGACCATCCGTGAGCTTCGGGGCGAGCTGCCCGAATGAAATACGCGCCTGATTCCCCAGCGCGGCCCCCGCTCCCCTTTTTCCGTGCGATTCCGTCCCTTCCGAGACAAAACTCTGCCTCGCGGGCCGAGGTCATAAGCGCCTAGGAGGCTGTCCGAGAATTAACCCGCAATGGAGAAAGGACTTACGGATTTCACTACCAACGACAACGTGCGAAATTCCCGGAAAAACGAAAAACTGCTCTGCGGCCGCTTGACTTAAGTCCCTATCTACCTTCACTTGTTTCTCGGACAGGCTCCTAGCTCAGCGAAAGATCATAAGTGGGATCGACAGCCGGCCGGAATGGGTGGGAACCCGCCTTCAAGGCATCAGACCGCGGCTTGGAAGAGGTCGATTCTGCTCCGAGAAAGCGGAAGAATTGTCCACGGAAGGAACCGAATGACACGGAAAGGGAACGGTGGCGTGAGATAAGAGAAAGGATCCGGGTTTCTCGAGCCTGTTCAGGGGCTGATGACCCCGCAGACCGGCGCGTCCCAGCCAAGGGCGGCGTGCTCGGCGCGAGCCGGTCGATCGCGGTGGCGATCGGCTCGGGAAACGGCGAAGAACGGCGGATCTCGAGGTCGACGTGAGTGCAGACAAACTCGTTGGTGGTCGTCAGGACCTCGGGCGTTCCCTTGCTCATGAAGTGCATCACATGCAGGCGCTTTCGCCGATCGGCCCAGCACACGGCGGCGGATCGTGATCTCCTCGCCGAACCGCACCTCGACCAGGTAGCTGAAGAACTGCTTCAAGGCGAACGTTCCCCGTCTGGCCTGGAAGTGTACTTTGATCGCCGCTTTTGGGACTGCGCCCCTGAACGATAGAACACGGCGCGTCAAAGCGTGATACCGACCGGCTAAAGGGTGCCAAGGCGTTAGAACGGCCCGATCAGCCTGAGCAGTTCCCCAAGTCTTGCTTCGGTTTGGTATTTCATCCGCCAGCAGCAGTGAAGCTCCCGACGTCGTCCCGCATTGCGCCAATCGCGGCCGAGTATAACGGAGCCTTGACTCAGTGAGCAAGGTGCGCCGTCCGGAGCGTCGGACAACGGAGTGGTGTGCCTGATAGGCTTGTTGAAGGGCCTTACTGAATTGCAACGGCCGTGATCGGCGCGATATGATAATCATGGCGCACAATGGCAGGCTATGTCACGGCAAACCGGATTGCCTGGGTGAAGGAAAATTCGAACCGATGTCATCATTCAGCACCCGCGTGAATTCCGATGTCCAGGTCGTCACCTTCGAAGGCGACGGCCAGCTCAACGACTTTCGCAACTTCGCGCTCGCAACGCGCTTTACGAGTTCGTAACGACCGAAAAAGACCCCGTGCTCGCCGTCGATCTCGGCAAGGTCGACTATCTTTCTAGCTCAGGCGTGACCGTTCTCGTGGGCCTCCAGCACCGCGTCGAAACCAAAGGGGGCAAGATCGTCCTCTATCACGTCCAACCCATTGTGCGCGACTTGCTCGCCGTCATGAAGCTCGATCGCTTCTTCACCATTTGCGAAGACGAAGCCAAGGCGATCGACTCGTTGCGTTCCCTTCCTTCGACTTAACCGGCTCCTTCGTTCTCCTCGGCAGCCGCCAGCCTCTATCTTCACAGCTCCGATGAAGAGGGTGTCACGGGTGCGTCGATGGAGAGAAGCGTAAGTGCGTCGCCGCGCCGACAAGGAGTGGCGGGGGATCGCGGCTCGGACGGGGCAGATTCTTCGGGGGGAGCGCTCTGGGCGCGGACCTCTCGCATTTTTGGTAGCGCCGGTTGTCCATCCGAACCAGGGAGGGCGGCTTTCCGGGGCGTCGCGTCGACCGCCGCGCAATGGTCGACAAAGTCAACGCACCGCGCAAGCTGCCGGGGAAGGAGTCTTCCATGAGTTTCGCGCGGCAGCGGTCTCGACATTCCGATGGCCCTCGGCGCCGGCCGGTCTTCTCTCCGCTGGAAACGCTCGAGAGCCGGCAGTTACTCGCCACCGGGATGGCGGCGACTTACCTGGCCCCCTGGCTCCCCACCGACCAATTCGTCACCAATCCAATCACCCATGAACGCGAGCTTTATCAGGCTTCCGAGTCGGTCAACCCCAACAATCCCAACAGTCCGGGCCTTGTGAATGAAGGCAAGGTCGTCAGCGGCACCGATCGCGAAGGCGATAGGTGGACGATTACGGTTCACGGGCCGGGCTACGTGATTGTCACCGACACCACGCCTAACGATGGATTGCTCGATGACGATATCAATACGATCCAGCTCGTGGGGACCAGCCTGAAATCGACGTATGTGACAGGAAATGTGTTCGCGTCGAATGAAATCCCGGCAAATTTCAACGGGAGCAACCCGCCCCCCTCTAACGGCACGATCCCATTCAACCAGCTCACCGCCATTTCTGGCGTCAAGTCCATCGAGCTCAATGGATTTGACTTGACCAACCAGGTCACGCCCCCGGTGACCAGCACCACCGGCGTGTTTCTCTACGGCGGGGTCGGCGTGCTGTCGTTCGACGCCATCGTTCAACAGGAAAATACATCGGTAAGTACGACACCGTTCCAAATTGTGATTGGAGAAGCGAGCACACCGCTCAGGGTGAAGCCGTCGATTTACTTGAACAACATCACCAACCTGGTTTACAACAGCACGGCGCCGAACGAGCCTTCGACCACCCCGCTCACGACGCCGTCGGTCCAGTTCGAAATCAACGGAGTGGTGCGCAATTTCGACATCGTGTCGTCGGGCCCGGGGGCGGTTCCCGCGGGATATCAAGTCTATTTCCCGCCGGTCGGGACGACGGGCCGAACGTCGGTCCAGGCCACGGCCATCGACAACCTCAAGGTGGCCGGCTCCGCGAAGAACGTGGCGATCTCGCGATCGCCTGTACCGTTCTCTTCGGAAGACAGCGGGCTCAAGTACTTGAAGAAGGCGTCGTTTGGCGGCAATGCCGATGGAGTCGCGATCGACGTCAAGGGAAAGATCGGCTCGCTCGTCTTCAAGCGCGGACTGGGCAACCCCAACGGCGTCTACACGTCGAAGTCCAGCAACGGTCTGCTCCAGCCGGAGACGACGTATGGCACGCCGAGCGGGTCGACCGGCTACCCCGCCGCCGGCGATTTGGGCGGCCAGATCCGTGCTCAGAGCATCAAGAAGCTGGTCGTCAAGGCGGCCAACGTATATGTGCAGACGCCACAAGACCCCGACTACGGTCAGCTCGTCGCGCAGGGATATCCCGTTTACGTTTCGAGCACGGGCGTCGCGCTCACCAACGCGGTCATCACGACAAGCGGATCGATCGGCCAGGCCAGCGTCAACGGTACGTCGCTCAACACCGAGATCAAGACGGGCTTCGATCTCTCATCCTACTTGGACGGCCTCGAGGGAACACGCGAGCTGAGCGAAATTTCAGCCCTGAAGAACAACGGGGACTTGACCAGCTCGATCGACTCATCGACAGTTCGGCCGACCAATCACAACTACGCCAAGAAGACAAATGTCTACGGGCCGGGCCAGATCAATGTCAGCGTTACCAACACGACGCTCAACAACACGGGCGGGACGACCGGCTTAGGCAACACGGGAACAGGTATCTTCGCCAGGCGCAAGCGGCGGCTTGATTGAGAGGACGGAAGACCGAGGACGGAAGACGAAAGAATGACGACGGAGGACGGAAAACGACCCGGAAACGGGCCTGAGCCGTTGCTCCTGATTCATTCTCCGTCCTCAAACCGGGCTAAGCCCAATACCGTTGAAATAGCGATAAACTGAAGGCAAGAAAAGGGTTGATTCTCGTTCCCACGCTCCCGCGTGGGAACGTCCTCTTCGACGGTCCGCGTCGGCGGGAGGCCACGCCGCGGCGAGGAAACCGCAGGGACGCGGAGCGTCCAGAAAGTGGGTTCCCACGCGGGAGCGTGGGAACCAGACAGGCAAAACAAGGTAGAGTTCCGGTGTGCGCCGTGAACCGTGTCAGGTATTGGTCTTCAGCAAGTGAATTCAGCTCGTCGGCACGCTGAATTCGGGCCCATTCAGCTACCAGGATTAACGCTCAGTTCGCCCAGGAGGAGTATTTCTACATGCTCATCGGTTATGTTAGTGACGAGCGCTATGTGGCGTTGGCGGACGTGTTGCTGGAGTTCCGGACGGGCGGCAAGACGCAGGCGATTGTGCGATCGACGCCGCGCGGGGCGGTCGACGCCGACCTGGCTCCGGGCGAGTATGAAGTCACGCTGGTCAAACCGGGCTTTGGGTCGAAGCACTCGCGGATGACGGTCGACGCGAATCACCCGCACCACTTTCGTCTCCTGGCCGATGGGCTCCTCGGCTATCTCTGGCCGCGGGCCGTGAGGTCCGGCGGGCGATCGGAGTTTCGCGTGCACTCGACCGAACCATATCGGCTGAGTCTCTGGCGTTACGGGTGGAAGCGCGAATTCGTAAAACTGCTCGGCTGGTTTGACGAACACGGCCCGCGGGCGGTGATGCAGATTGTTCCGGACGGCGATTTCACGCAAACGGGCGTCGGTTGGAACCGCGTGGGTTATGGCAACAATGCGCATCACACGCAGTTCGTGGTCGGTCCAGAACGGTCGGGACTCTACTATCTACATGCCAAGGGCGAACAGACTGGGACCTTCTTTTCATTTCCCTGGGTGGTAGCGCCCGCCGAGCCGCAAGCTCCGATCGCCGTGCTGGCGTCGACCAACACCTGGCTGGCCTATAACAACTTCGGGGGCCGCAGTAACTACATCAATGCGAATCGCCTGCCGGATACGCCCATCGTGAACGCGCGGCAGGACCTCATTCGCTACACCGCCGCCGGTTCCTTCAACGTCTGGGCGTTTAGGGACGACGAGTATCTTCCGCTGTCGTTTCGAACGACCGGAACCGGGCAATGTCGTTCGGGAGAATGAAGAAGTCACCGACCCGATAGCCGGTCGTCTCACCTGCGGGATGGCACCGGCCGAGTGGCGGCTGCTCGGCTGGCTCGAACGCGAAGGCTTCTCTTACGACTTCTACTCCGAATGGCAGCTTCATCATGGCGAGCTGGATCTTGATCGGTACCGCGTCCTGATGCTCAGCGTTCATCCCGAATACTGGTCGCGCGAGATGTACCTTCGGACCAAAGAATGGGTCTGGCAGCGCGGGGGAAGCTGATCTACTTGGGCGGTAACGGCCTGAATTGCGAAGTCGAGTTTCTGGGCGAAGACCGGCTCCGGTTCAAGACGCATCTTGCGCCGGCGACCGGCGGTGAACTCGGGATGCCCGACCCCAACAACCCGGACGTCTATTTCGACAGTCGGATGGCCCGCACGCTGGAGTCTGAGGCCAACCTGCTGGGCGTCGTCTGCACGGATTCGGGGATCATGACGGCCGCCCCGTATCGCGTGCTCAACGCCGATCACTGGGTCTTCGCGCGAACCGGCCTGACCAACGGCGACCTCTTCGGCGAAAGCAGCCTGCAAGAGCGCGTGCCGGGAGGAGCGTCCGGGCACGAGACCGACAAACGCAGCCGGCACTCTCCACCAGGCACGGACCTCCTTGCCAAAGGAATTAACCGCGACCAAGGGGGCGCTGAAATCGTGTGTTACCAGACACCCACCGGCGGCGCGGTCTTTTCGGTCGGATCAATCACCTGGGTGCCGTGCCTCTTGGTGGACAACGCCGTCTCGCGGATCACATCGAATGTCGTAACACGCTTCCTGGTGAAAAACTGATCGGAGGCATTCGTCGTGGGCCCGGCCTGGGGGTCCTCGTAAAGAGGCAGGCCCTCGGCACGACCTTTTGATGTGTGCTCTTGGCCGTCACCCTCCTTGCCAACTGCACGAAACATCATTAAGTTGGGGACGATTGTAACGATATCTCCCAACTATAGTCCGAGAGATGACGACGACTCGACGGGACTGGACGGCGCGGTGCCAAAACGATCGAACTCCGAACCACCGCTGGAATTCGCCGCCTCTGCTTCGGCGCCGCAGCTCCTACGTGTACTCGGCGTAACCACGGCCGTGGCCATGGTGGTGGGCAACACCATCGGTTCGGGGATTTTCGTCAAGCCCGGCGTCATTGCTCAGCAATTGGGCAATTTCCCGCTGATCATGACGGCCTGGGTATTGGGGGGCGTGCTCTGCGTTCTCGGTGGACTATGCCTGGCTGAACTGGCGGCGATGCTGCCGTCTGCCGGCGGCATGTATGTCTATCTACGCGAGGCCTACGGGCCTTTGGCCGGGTTTCTGTTCGGCTGGAACGAGTTGCTCTTCAACCGCCCAGCCTCCAGTGGCGCTTTGTCGATCATCTTCGCGCGTTCGTTCGCCCGAATTTGCGGCCACCAGTCAACCAACTCTCAGGAAGTGGTCCTCGCAGTCCTTGTCCTGCTGCTGTTGGCCTGGATTAATGCGCGGGGCGTGAGGTGGGGGGGCGGCGTGCAGGTGGGAACCACCTTCGTGAAAGTCGGGTTTTTGGTGCTGTTGATCGCGCTCCCCGTGGTGTTGTGGCCGTTTGGCGGTTCCGGATTATCGCTTGAGCATTGGAGGCAGCCGGCTCCGGTGAGCGGCGATGCCGGGCTGGCCGCTCGGTTTGGCATGGTGTTGTTGGCGGTGATGTGGGCCTACAACGGCTGGCACGGTGTCACGCCGGTCGCCGAGGAAATTCGCCGGCCCGAGCGAAACATTCCGCTCGCGTTGACCGGTGGCATCGGACTGATCGTGGCGCTCTACCTTGGCGCGAACTTGGCCTACCACGGCGTCTTGTCGATGCAGCAGGTGATGGACTCTGGCGAGCACGCGGCTGAGTCGATGCTCAATACATTGTTGGGCCAGCCCGGCGCCGTCCTGATATCGATTGTACTGGTGTGCAGCACGCTGGGTGCCATGAATGGGGACATACTCATTTCCCCCCGGATTTCCTTCGCAATGGGCGCGACCGGGTTTTCTTTCGTAGTTTCGGTCGGGTGCATCCGGTCTATCACACGCCGGCGGTGGCCATCTGGGTGCAGGCCCTCATGTCCAGTGTGCTGGTACTGGGCAGCGGATTACTGGTCGAGTTCAACTCCAATTTCCAGCAAGACTCCGTGTTCGAGTTATTGAGCAACTTCGTGATTTTTGCCGCCAGCATTTTCTATGCAATGGCTGTCTTGTCGTTGCTGGTCCTGAGGTGGAGAAAACCAAAACTCGAGCGTCCGTACCGCACATGGGGGTATCCGGTGGTTCCGCTGGCGTACCTTGCCGTGTACGCATGGTTTCTCACGGAAGTCTATTTGGGCCGCCCCTTTGAGTCTCGGGCCGGCCTGGTCTTGATCGCGGCCGGTGTGCCGGTCTATTTCGCATTTGCCGCATGGAACCGGCGTCAGGGCCCACCACAGGAACACCCGCGGCAGGTGGGCCCATGACGCGTCGAATCATCGGGCGGTTGTCAGCAACCGATTCAAACCTTGGCGGTCTGCGGCAGCGGCGCGCGTGATCGAGCTCATTTCTTCATTAACGTCGAACAATTTGGCTTCCACGCGTTTGAAACTAGAGTTGCCTTTAATCTGCGCGAAAACGGGACCAGCCACGAAGTTGCTGGCGGCCTCGTGGCTCTCGAACAAATAGATACCCCCCACTTCCGAACGTTTTTCGTCGCCGATCCAGATCTTCCACAGCAAACCGGGTTGCTTGGCAATCAAGCCGGCGAAGTCGCGTGTGTCGGCAGCGCCGTCGGCAAACTGTTTGGGTGTAAGCGTGTGGTCGATGTTGATTTGCAGCAGCTTCACGGAAAGACCTCCTTTGCACGACTCGAACTCAATTGGCCTGCCGGACGCGGCAAAAGGTCATTAAGCTCGATTTCAAGTCCGGTTATTGTAGCTCACCGACAGCGCGGAGAGAATGTCGCCCAACGCAGCAACAATTTGATTGACGAGCGCCAGCCATGAAACTTCCCGAGATGCGCCGCGTTCACTTGGCCCATTTGCCCACGCCGCTAGAGTTTCTCCCGCGACTCTCGCGGCACCTGGGCGGACCTCGCATTTACGTCAAGCGCGACGACCAGACCGGGTTGGCCTTGGGGGGAAACAAGGCCCGCAAGCTCGAGTTCCTGGTCGCCGATGCCATTGCCCAAGGCTGCGACATGCTGGTCACCACCGGCGGCGTTCAATCGAATCACGCACGCCAAACGGCGGCCGCCGCGGCAAAGCTCGGGCTGGGTTGCCTGTTGCTCCTGACGCGCATGGTCCCACGTGACACAGCCGACTACGAGCACTCGGGCAACGTGTTGCTAGACCAATTGCTGGGCGCGAACATCCAGTATTTCCCAGCCGAGGAGTTCTCGCCAGCAACGGTCGATGGGGTGCTTGCATCGTTGATCGCGGAGGGCCGGAAGCCGTACTTCATTCCCATCGGCGGCTCGACGCCATTGGGGGCTGTGGGCTATGCGCAGCGCTGCTGCGCGAACTCTTGGAGCAGGCCGAAAGCCAACAGGTCCCGATCCGCAGTATCATCGTGGCCACCGGCAGCGCGGGCACGCACGCGGGAATCTTGGCGGGACTCGTGTTGGCGCGACATCAAGCCGAGCTTCGCGGTTATTCTGTCAGTGGAGCTCGTAACAAACTCGAAGTCCTCGTACGCACCCTGAGCGAGAAAGTACTCGCACTCTTGGTGCGCACCAGCCGAAGATCTAACCGGACGCGTTCAGGTCGACGACCGGTTTGTCGGAGCGGGCTACGGTCTGCCGACCGAGAGCATGCTAGAGGCAGTGCGGTTGACATCGCGGCTTGAGGGATTGTTGCTAGATCCCGTTTACACCGGCAAGGCCATGGCCGGCCTGATTGACACCGTCCGCTCTGGGATCTTTGCGGCGTCCGATCATGTCGTTTTCTGGCACACGGGTGGCACTCCCGCGCTTTTTGCCTATCAAGACGTCCTATCCAGCTTCGATTAATAGATAGAGTCATTGGCAGAATCCGAGGCAATCATGAACCTTCCTGTTGAGTCGGCGGAGCGATCGGGCCATGGAGAGAAGTCTCACGATTGGAGCACATTTCCCTTGCTGGCGGCGATCTTGGGACGCCGAGCGCGGCGGTTTGGCGTGGGAATGACGATTCCCGACGGGCCGCTGGCGTTCCAGTCGAAGCACGCGCCATTGCCGCTGTCGGATCACGAACGGATGATTCTCGTGCTGGTCGGTGCGGGCGTCAGCGGCTGGAACTTCGGATTGCCGCACACCACAACCGGAGCGGCCGGCACAGGCTGCAATTATCCGATGCGCCTCGTCGGGCGCACCTACGCGAGCGCCGCTGGCATTCATGCCTCGGAGTTGATGTGGACGGACGATTCCGGCACGTACATCACTCAATTTCGCGACCTCGATGCCGAATCGCAGCGGAAACTTGTCGAGGCGCGCGATCTCAACGCGCTGATGGAAAGATCACGTAACCATATCGTGCAATTGTCGCCCCATCGCGTGGCATTGCCGCAGCAGTTTCCGCACATCGAGTCGCACAACTTCTGGGTGGCCAACCAGCCGGGTTCCACCTTGTTCGTTCCGCTGGTCGACCTGACGCAGCAGGTACTGGCGGGACTGGCCATCGTGCTTGGTGAGAGGGCTGTTCCCTACGACGCGCTGCACGATCGCCCCTGTGGTAATCTCAAACCGTTCATCCGCCAAGGAATGCTCGATCCCGAGTTGAAATTTCCATTGACCGAGATCGAGAACTACCTGCTCAGCACGGCCGCCGCCGAAGTGACGATTGCTAACCACAATATCGTGCTGGTACTGCAGGCGATGGGACTGGGCGGGTGGTTCTATTCGGGCATCAATCCGACGAGCCTGCTGGGCGGCGCCGCCGAAGAGGGGATCCCGGCGCTGGTTTCCGCTTTACGAATCGGCCTGAGTGGGCGGGACCAAATCCAGTCGGTCTCGACACGTACTTTGCCGGTTACTGTCCGCCGTACCATCGCGACATGAAAGAGGCAGTCGCTAAATTCGTCGAGCGGAGTTCGGCGCCGGCGGCACCTATGACCCGGCCACGCCTGGTCCCTATCGCAAGAACGCGGAAGTGAAAGCTCGCGTCCATCGTTATACGCCCGAGTTTGTCGCCTGTCTCGGTGAGGTGGCGCAGTACATACACGACACCTACGGCAAGTTTCCAGCTGACGCTGCCGAGTATTTACGCTCGATTTTACGCCCAGGCACAGCACATCGATTTGGACTTTTATGACGAGCACTTTGGGTCTGAGGCGTACCTCCAAACGCACCGTGATCACCTGCAATGCTGGCATGGCAAACGGTGAAGATACCCTTCGACCTCGGGGGCGGCCGCGAAGCGTCGAACCGATCGCCGGGGGCGAACTTTCCCAAATTTCCAAGGCCGTGTTAGAATTCAGGGATGTCCATTTTCCCTTCCCCAGTTACTACCGTCTTTATGGATCCCGAGGGCTTGGCCGTGAACCACATCGCGCTGGACAAAGAAGACGAAGCAATCAAGCGGTTCGTGCTGTCGCTGCCGGTCGGTGCCAGCGGCGCGGTGCTGGAACTCGAGGGCCGGGCCCTCGCATGCGTCGTCCCGATCGTCGCGGAACCGGTCCCGGCGAACGGCGCCTGGAGCGAAGCGAAAAACGCTCGCCGCTGCGAGCTAATCGATAAAGAGATCGACGGCACGCTGTCGGCGGAGAAGCCATGGAGCTGCATTTGCTGCACGCGAGATGTTGGCCCATCGCCGCAAGGTCGCTCCGTTGCCGTTGGCCGAGCGCGTTAGCTCCGCCAGGAACTGCTGGAGAAGGCCCGTGCCGGCCGAAGCGAGTAGTAAATGACGGCCTTCACGTATCCCGCCGAGCTACATCTGCGCCGACACGCACCGCATGGCTATGCCGACGCGGCCAGCTACCGGCCGTGGCTGCGCGATGAGTTCACCTTTCGTTGCGTCTACTGTCTGTTCCGAGAGCAATGGGGAAGGCTGCGCGGCACCTTCGGCGTAGAGCATTTCGACCGATCGCTTTACATCCCGGCGATACGCTGTCCTACGACAACCTCCTTTATGGATGCTCCGCCTGCAACGCCGGCAAGGGCAAACAACTGGTCCCTGACCCACTGACGACGCTCGTGTGCGCCGAGGTCTGGGTCAACGAGGACGGTACCATTGATGGCCATACCCGGCAGGCACGCCGGCTCATTCGCGTGTTGGGATTGGACGACCGCGAGTACACCGAGTTTCGACTGATGTG
>CAWHKI010000224.1:0-16086 GCA_963829765.1 uncultured Isosphaeraceae bacterium
CGAAAATCACCGGAAAGCCGACCGACACGTCGACGCAGGTTCCTTGCGAGTTCAGCTCGACCGCCGAATTGGTACTCGGCCAAAACAACGTCCCGTTCTGGACGCGCACGGTCGACTCGCTGGCCGTCGCGGTGACGGAGGAGGCCCCTTTCACGGTCGAGATCGTCGAGCCCAAAGTCCCCATCGTGCGGGGTGGCTCGATGGAATTGAAAGTTGTCGCCAGGCGTAAGCCCGGCTTTACCGCTCCGATCGCGGTCACGTTGCCGTGGAATCCGCCGGGGATCGCGTCCAAAAACGAGAGCGTGATTCCAGAGAATCAAAACGAAGTGACGATTCCGATCAATGCGTCGGGCGGCGCGGAGTTGAAAACTTGGCGGATCGTGGTCAACGGCACCTACACCGAGCCTCCGCCCGCGCCGACCGGCCGGCACACCGCAAGGGCAGCGGCGGCGGATTCGTGGTGGCAGACTGGTGGTATCATCCGAATTCGCCAGGCTGACGGTCGCACCTCAGTTCCTGAACCTGAAGCTCGCGGCCGCCAGCGTCGAACAGGGGAGAGAAGTCGACCTGCGAGTGAAGATCACCAAGGAGGTTGACTTCGCCGGCAACGCGATCGTGACGCTCATCGGACTGCCCAACAAGGTAACCGCCTCGCCGGTTACGATCACCAAGGACACGACCGAAGCCGTGTTTCACCTGAAGACCGATGTCAAGACTCCACCGGGCGAGACGAAGAGCCTGTTCTGCCAGGTGCTGTTGATGCAAAACGGCGAGCCGATCCCGCACAAACTGGGCTCGGGCCGCCTGCGAATCGATGCACCGCTCGCCAAGAAAAAGCTCCCCACTTCCGGTCTTGCCACCCGGGTCAAGCCGGTCAATACCATCGCCATCAAAAACGATCCCAACAAGCCACTCAGCCGCCTGGAGAAACTCAGGCTTGAGAGCAGGGAAAGAGCTCGCGGCGGCGTTTCGCCCATGTGATCAAGATGTTCGACCTCGACTTTGTGGCGATTCTTTCAGCCGAAGGGAGTCG
This sequence comes from uncultured Isosphaeraceae bacterium, assembly GCA_963829765.1. Classification (GTDB taxonomy): domain Bacteria; phylum Planctomycetota; class Planctomycetia; order Isosphaerales; family Isosphaeraceae; genus CAWFRS01. Next base: position 1,034 of record CAWHKI010000224.1, read on the forward strand.
ATGGGGTAAGGCTGGCCGCGAACGCGGGAGGTTCAAGAATTCCTGGCCTGCATGGGTCTGGCCCGGGCACTCACAAGAATCCCCAGGATCGAAGCAATCCTGAAAAGAACCGTGTCAATTCGCCAACGTCGAGCAGCCACACCACCACCACGATGGTGATGACCACCAGCGGGCCTTGTGAGCAGAACACCGACGCCATGGCGAACACAACGTACATCAAGTACGCCAGGGCGATTACAACGTACATCAAGACTATTGCAAGGGAGAAAAAGGCGGCGAGAAACTCCGCCAACCCCGTCATGATCGCGGCCACGATAGCGAAACAGCAGGCGAACGGGGTGACGATGAACGCCGCGCAGACCAGCAGGACAACGAGGCGGCGCCATCCGCGGCGGGGTCGCGTGGGCCGGGATACCGGGCAGCTCCTGAAGCGCCTCATTGTCGTTCCCCATTTCCTCGACGCTCGGCTCTCCTTGCGTTCATTGTCGTCAAGCGATCATCAGGAAGAAAGGGGCTGAGAACCAAAGAAACGAAATGACTAGGTAGCTCGCGGGCGCAGGTCAGTTGCTCCAATGGGCACGAGGCCACTGGTCGATCGAGAATCGTTGCTATTACGTGCGTGACGTCACGTTCGGGGAAGATGCAAGCCGGGGCCGAAAGAGGTCCGGTCCCCAAGTAATGGCCGCCATCCGAAGCGCGGCGATCGGCTTCCTTCGACTCACAGGCGCGACGAATATCGCCGAGATAACCCGTCGTAACGGATCGCAAGTCGAATAGCTCTTCGCCAAACTGGGTATCTTCAAAAAGTGAAAGGCCCTGCCGGTCCGCTCGGCGTCCGCTCGGCGTCCCTTGTCCAGCCCTGCTGAATACTGTACAGTAGAAAATTCCGCCATGGTTGACTTGCGGCTCTGCCGTGGGAGAAACGGCCGCGCGAAGCCCTCCTTGGAAGTGACTTCATGCCCTTGTCCAATCCAAAGCTCCACGGGCGCAATGCCCGTGCCACGCAGTTGGCGACTTTCGCGGCGACCGTGATCCTGTTCACGGCCGTGGGCCTGATGGCCGGTGACAACCCCAAGTCGCCCGACGGTTTCGCGGCCCCGGAAACCTTCTCGCAAGAGCAGCGCGAGCACTGGGCCTACCAACCTGTGAAACGAAGTGGGCCCCCCGACGTCAAAAAATCCGGCTGGATCAGAAATCCGATCGATCGCTTCATCCTGGCGGAAATCGAAAAGCTGGAAATGGTTCATGCACCCCAGGCCGATCGCGTGGCCTTGATCAGGCGCGTCACGTTTGACTTGACCGGCCTGCCCCCCTCCCCTGATGAGGTCGCCGCGTTCGTTGCCGACAACCAGCCCGACGCGTATGAGCGCGTCGTCGATCGCCTGCTCGCCAGCCCGCATTATGGAGAGCGGTGGGGCCAGCACTGGCTCGACCTGGCTCATTACGCCGATTCCAACGGCTTTGAGATCGACGCCGAACGCCCGGACGCCTGGCGCTATCGCGACTGGGTCGTAACCGCTCTGAACGCCGATCTGCCCTACGATCGCTTCTTGATGCTGCAGATCGCCGGCGACGATCTCTTGCCCGGCGATCGGGATGCCCTGATTGCCACGGGATTCTGTCGATGCGGGCCTCGCGAGCTGGTGGGCGGAAACGTCATCGCCGAGTTCAAACGCCAGTCCGAGCTGACGGAAATCACCGGTACGGTCGGCTCCGTTTTCCTGGGGATGACGATCGGCTGCGCACGCTGCCACGATCACAAGTTTGACGCGGTCCCCACCACCGACTACTACCGGCTTCAAGCGTTCTTTGCCGCCTCTGAATTGACAGACGTCCCCATTGCGACCGAGAAAGAGCGGGAAGCGTACGCGGCGGTCGAAAAAGCGATCAAAGATCGCGTCGCGCCGCTCAAGGCACAGATCGGGGCGATCGAGGCTCCTTACCGCGCCGCCTTGAAGGCCGCCAAGCTGGCGATGCTCAGCGACGAGGAACGTGCGGTCGTGAACACGCCGGTGAAACAACGGACTCGCGAGCAAAAGAAGCTGGCCAAGGGCTTGGAATCGTCGATGCGGATCGTCTGGGAAGAGGTTGCCGCGGCCGTCGCGGCCAACCCCGCCGACCACGAGCGCCGCGAGCGGCTGAAGCGCGAGATCTACGAGATCGAGCGGACTCTGCCGCGGCCGCCGGCACATGCCATGGCGCTGATCGATAAGAAATCGAAAGCGACGGATTCGTTCGTGCTGCGAAGAGGTGATTATAAGGTGCACGGGCCCAAGGTTGCTCCACGGCCGCCGGGCGTGATCCTGGCCTCGCAGTCCAAAGAGTCGTTCCCGGCCAAGATCGAGGGCAAGGAAGACAAAACGGGCCGGCGAGCCGCGCTGGCGAAATGGCTGGCCGATCCCGGCAATCCGCTGACTGGCCGGGTTATCGTGAACCGGCTCTGGCAGCATCACTTTGGCCGAGGGATCGTGGCGACCTCGAGCGACTTCGGCGTGAGAGGCGAGCCCCCGTCACATCCCGAGCTACTCGATTGGCTGGCTTCCGAGCTGGCTGCCGGCGGTTGGCGGCTCAAGCCGCTCCAACGTTTGATGGTCACGTCGGCGACTTATCGCCAATCGAATCGGCCGAATGCCAAGCTAGCGGAAGACGATCCCGAGAATTCGCTCTTCGGCCGGATGAACCGTCGCCGGCTCGACGCCGAGGGAGTTCGCGACGCCATGCTCGCCGTCTCGGGCGAGCTGAATCTTAAGATGGGCGGGCCGGGGATCATCGCACCGCTGGAAAAGGAAGTGAAGGACCTGATCTTCACCGAGGTCGAAGTGGTCGACTTGTGGCCGGTCGACCGCGACCCCGCGGAACTCGCCCGCCGATCCCTTTATCTCTTCCGGAAGCGGAACGTGCGCTACCCACTCTTCGATGCTTTCGATGCGCCCGACACTCAGAGCGCCTGCCCGCGCCGGGCAACCAGCACCCATGCCCTGCAAGCACTCGCGCTCTTGAACAGCGATCTGGCGATTGGGCGGGCACGAGCTCTGGCGGCGCGAATCTTGCGAGAGGGAGGCAATGACATAGACAGTCGCATTCGCCGGGCGTACGAGATCGTGCTCTCTCGCGAGCCGAGGCCGTCGGAGATTGACCGAGCTCGAGCATTTTTGAACGCTCAGGCCCAAAAGATTCGAGAAGAGGGATCGCAGTCGAAGGGCGGATCGGCGAGAACGTCATCTGGTAACGGCGCCGATCGTGCGCCTTGGAGTGATTTCTCGCTGGTGCTTTTGAATTGTAACGAGTTTATTTATGTTCCGTAATGCGTTTTATTCCGGTGCCCCTTCACTAAAGGGGATCCTGCGGGAGCGAATCCAATGACGATCGCCGAAGCCACCGCTCCGACGATAGCGACCGCCCAGCCGCCCTCTCTGGACGACCTCATGGAACGACTCGGTGGCATCGCGCTTCTCGCGTGTCCTGGCTAATCCTGCGCCGGGGATCGCCACCGAGGCCGATTTGATCGAAGCCACGCGGCGATACGGGCGGCTTTACGAGCTGGTCGACGGAGTATTGGTGGAGAAAGTGATGGCCTATCGTGAATCGCTCTTCGCGCTTCTCATCGCGAAAATTCTGCTCGATTTCGTCGAGCCGAGAAACCTCGGGTTGGTCTCCGGTGCTGACGGAATGATGAGGCTCTTTGGCGGGCTTGTGCGGATACCCGACGCGGCGTTTGCTTCCTGGGACCGGGTTCCAGGACGCGTGGTGCCCAAGGAGCCCATCCCCGACTTGACGCCGGACCTGGTCGTCGAGGTTCTGAGCGAATCGAATACTCCCCTCGAAATGGACCGGAAACGGGGTGAGTACTTTGCCTCTGGCGTTCGAATCATCTGGGAATTCGACACCGAGTCACGACGCGTGACGGTTTATACCCGCGAAGGGAGCGTCATGACGCTTGATTCATCGGGCACCCTCGACGGGGGGGCGGTCCTGCCTGGTTTCTCGCTCGCGCTCGGAGATGTCTTCTCGAAGCTGGATCAGCACGGTTGAATTCTGGGAGGGCCAATTTCGATGACCACCGCGACAGCTCCCGCCACAGCGATTGCCGGGCCGCCTAATCTCGACGAACTTGTCGAACGGCTCGGCGGCATCCCCCTGTTTCGGATCCTGGCCCATCCCGCGCCGGGTACGGCCACCGAACACGACGTCACCGAGGCGGAGCGGCGATACGGGCGACTCTACGAGCTGGTCGACGGAGTATTGGTGGAGAAAGGCATGGGATTTCGCGAATCGCTCCTGGCAGGCGCCCTGATCCATATCCTGAGGAGTTTTGTCGTTCCTCGAAACTTGGGCGTTGTTTCGGCGCCTGATGGCTCTATCCGCCTGTTCCCGGGCCTGACTCGGATCCCCGACGTTTCGTTTGCCTCGTGGGACCGGTTTCCCGATCGGAGAATCCCGGCGGATCCGATCCCGTCGCTCGTTCCGGATCTTGTGATCGAGGTGTTGAGTGAGTCGAACACCGCCGCTGAGATGGACCGCAAACGAGGCGAGTATTTCGCGGCCGGCGTGCGGCTAATCTGGGAATTTGATCCCCGGGCTCGCGTGGTTTTTGTCTATGCGAGTGATGGGTCGTTCACTCGCTTGGACGCCTCGCAGTCGCTCGACGGCGGCAGTGTTCTACATGGATTCGCCTTGAAGATTAGCGAAGTCTTTGCCGAGTTGGACCGCCATGGTTGATCCTCAAAGATACGTAGCCGCGACATCAAACACGAGTGAATGAGTTGATAGAGGGAAATTGCAATGTCACCGCCAGTCCCGCTCCGCCGCTGTCCCGGTCCACTGCCCTTCACTTTGCGCAACCGTCGCGAGTTTCTCAAGGCCGCAGGCTGCGGGTTTGGTTTGCTCGGGCTGATGGATCTGCTCGCTCGTGACTCTGGGGCCGCCACACCGACGCCTGCCCCCGCCAAGCCGCTGGCTCCGCGGCTGGGCCATCTGCCGGCCAAGGCCAAGCGCTGCATTTTTTTGTTCATGACCGGCGGTCCGAGCCAGATGGATCTGTTTGATCCCAAGCCGCTTTTGAACCGGCTCGACTCGCAGCCCCTGCCCTCCAGCTTCGGCAAGATCCACAGCCAGTTTCTTGAGGCCGACCCCCTCTGCCTGGGTAGCCATCGTAAATGGGGCAAATATGGGCAATCGGCAATGGATATGTCGGACTTGGTGCCCCACCTGCATGCCCATGCCGACGATATCGCGATTTTGCGATCATGCTATGCCGATAGCGTGATCCACGCTCCGGCGATGTATCAGATGACGACGGGGCGGATCAATATGGGTTTCCCGAGCCTGGGGAGCTGGGTCACGTACGGTTTGGGTTCGGAAAGCGATAACCTGCCCGCCTACGTGGTGATGACGCAACCCGAGGGAACGCCCGAGGGGGGTGCTCCCTGCTGGGGGGCCGGGTTCTTGCCCGCTCATTACCAGGGGACACTCTTTCGTAGCGGGCCGGCGCCGATCGTCAACCTTGAGCCGCCACCGGGTTTCTCACGGCACCGCCAGCGCGGGATGCTCGACCTACTGAAGTCGATGAACGAGCAGGACCTCGACCCCGCCGACACCGAGTTGTCGGCGCGGATCGCCAGCTACGAACTGGCTTTCCGAATGCAGAGCTCAGCCCCCGAGGCCGTTGATCTATCACGGGAATCGGCGAAGACCAAGGCGCTCTATGGCCTGGACGATCCGCGAACGACCGAGTTCGGCACCCGTTGCCTGATGGCGCCAGGCTGGTCGAGCGTGGCGTGCGGTTCGTCCACCTCTATTCCGGTGGTGGTCCGGTCGCCTTCCAGTGGGACGCGCACGACGACATCGACGCCAACCACGAAAAGATGTGCGGGATGACCGACAAACCCGTGGCCGCGTTCTTGACCGATCTCAAACGCACCGGCCTGCTCGAAGATACGCTGGTCATCTGGGGGGGCGAGTTCGGCCGCACGCCCGTTCGCCAGGGTGGGGGCCGAGGCCGCGACCACAACGCCACCGGCTTCACGATGTGGCTGGCCGGCGGCGGCGTCAAGGGGGGGGCAACCGTCGGCGCCACCGACGAAGCGGGCCTTAACGCGATCGAAGACCGGGCCCACATCAATGACATCCACGCCACGATCCTGCACTTGATGGGCCTCGATCACAAGCAGCTCACCTTCTTGCACAACGGCCGCGACGAGCGGCTCACCGACGTCGGCGGCCACGTCATCAAGAAGCTGCTGGCATAAGGGATGACAACGATGGGTCGGATCGGCGATCCGACCCATCGTGAAGAGCAAGACCAGATGACGATTAACCGCCCGACCGCGCTACTCTCGTTGAAATCATTGCTCAGGCGATTGTTCCTTGCCTTGACGTTCGTCTGCGTGGTGCGCGGCCCTGATCTGGTTGCCGCCGAGGTTTCACACTCAGGCCGGGCAGAGCGATGGAACATCGTCTTTCTTTTGGCTGACGATCAACGTGCCGATACCATCGCCGCGCTCGGTAACGCACACATCAAGACACCGAACCTCGACCGTCTTGTCCGCGAGGGGACGTCGTTCACTCGTGCCTATTGCATGGGCTCCCTGCAAGGAGCGGTATGCGTGCCGTCGCGTGCCATGATTTTGACCGGCCGTACGCTCTTTCATGTCCACGATGATCTCGCTGGGCAGGATACATGGCCCGAGGCCTTCGCACGGCAGGGATATACGACGTTCGTGACTGGCAAATGGCATAACCGCCCGGCGTCGGCCTTGCGAGTGTTCCAGCGTGGTAAGGCCATTTTCTTCGGGGGAATGGGCAACCCGTATTCGCTGCCAGTGCGGGACATCTCTCCGGAGCATACGCTCACGAACGAGCGAAAAAGCGCCGAGCATTCGGTGCAACAGTTCGCCGACGTCGCGTCGGAATTCCTTCGAGGACAGACGGCGTCCACACCGTTTCTCTGTTACGTCGCGTTCAACTTGCCGCATGATCCGCGCGTTGCTCCGCCCGAGTACCATCGTCGCTATAACGCCGATCGGCCGCCGTTGCCGCCGAACTTCCAACCACAACACGCGTTCAACAACGGCGCCCTCACCATCCGCGATGAGGCTCTGGCCCCATGGCCGCGGACGCCCGAAGTCGTCCGCCAACACCTCGCCGATTATTACGCCTCGATCGGGTTCCTCGACTCGCAGGTCGGCCGCATCCTTGACGCACTGCGAGCCAGCGGCCAATACGAGCGGACGATGATCGTCTTCACCAGCGACCACGGCCTGGCGATCGGCAGTCATGGGCTCTTCGGCAAGCAGAATCTCTACGACCACTCGATGCGGTCGCCGCTGGTGATCGCCGGCCCCGGCGTGCCGAAAGGCCGGCGGTCTGACGCGATGTGCTACCTGCTCGACATCTTCCCCACCCTGGGCGAGCTTGCCGGCGTCTCCGCACCCAACGGCAACGAGGGCCGGAGCCTTGTTCCCGAATCTCGCCGACCCGCCGCGGGCCGGCCGCGACTCGATCTTCACCGCCTATGCCGACGTCCAGCGGGCCGTCCGCGACGACCGCTGGAAGCTCATCGTCTATCCCAAGGTCAACAAGACGCAGCTCTTCGACCTCCAGAATGACCCAATCGAAGTGCGAGACCTCGCGAATGACCCCAGGAATGCCTGCGAACTGGCCCGTATGACCGACCTGCTTCGAGGTTGGCAACGGCGGCTGGACGATTCGCTCGCGATGACAAGCCAGAAACCCGAGCCGCTCGAATTCGACTTCTCCAAGGTCAAGTTGTCCGATCCGAAGCCAGCCGGCGTGCTAGCAAAGAGGCGCGGAGCCACCGCGAGAACTTTCACCGGCCCAGCCCACCCGGCCGCGGGTCAAGTCAGTTGAAGTCCTGTTGCTTTCAACGATGCTGGCCGACCGGGCCGGAATCGGCGAATGGGGTTTTTCGGCCCTGGTCACGGCGGACAATCACCGCCTCCTGTTTGACACCGGTGCTCGGCCCGAAACCGTGTTAAACAACGCACGTGAGCTGAAGGTCGACCTGAGTGTAGTCACCGAGGTCGTCCTGAGCCATCACCACGGCGACCACACCGGCGGGCTGGTGACCTTGCGGCGAGAATTGGCGAGCCAGAACCCAAAAGCCCTCGAGAAAGCCTACGTCGGAGCCGGAATCTTCCTCAGCCGCCCTGGCCGCGAAGGCCGTGAATCCAACGAGACTGTGGCGATCAAAGGTCAATATGAGGCCCTCGGGGGATCGTTCGTGGTCGTCGAACGGCCGACCGAGCTCTTTCCCGGAGCCTGGTTGACTGGACCGGTCCCGCGCACTTATCCCGAGCGGAACTGGAGCTTCAAGCGGATGATCAAGCATCCGGACGGCCGCTTGGTCGAGGATAATGTGCCCGAAGACATGTCGCTGGTACTTGATACCGACAAGGGGCTGGTTGTCGTCGCCGGCTGCGGCCATGCCGGGATCATCAATACGCTGGAGTACGCGCGCCGCCAGGTCCGCGAAACACAGGTCTACGCGGCCTTGGGTGGATTTCATCTGTTTGAGGCCGACGCAGCCACTCTGGATTGGACCGCCTCGAAGCTCCGTTCGTTCAGCGCCCGCAACCTGCTCGGCGCCCATTGCACGGGCATCGAGGCCGTATTCGGACTGCGGCAACGGCTCGGTCTGAGCCGATCGGCTTGCGCCGTCGGTGCGGTCGGTGCGAAGTTCAGCCTCGAGGCCGGGCTCGATCCCGGACTGATCGCTCGATGAATGACGACGTCACAGTCCACTGCGCTGCCGACACCCCGCGATTCTTCGGGGCGGTCTTGTCGTTGGAGTGGGGTGTGGTCGGCCCGGAGTGGAATCGACGATCTGACGCTGGTGCATCCGGATCACCGCGCGCACCGCGGCGCATCAGCAACGCGAGATGAGCGAACGAACCAAGGCCACGATCCGCAACCAACAGACAGTCGAACGCCGTGGCGCGAGCCGCCGCGACGCGCACACAGAGCACCGCGCGGATTCGCCGCGAGAATAGAATCCGCACAACATCACCCGGGCGCGGTGTGACGACGTAGGTCGCTCTCTGTTATGGGGTTACGGTTAGGCGCCTGGACAATCCGACCGAACGTTACAACCGATAGGTGCTCATGATTTCGGTGTATGGTTCGATGACAGGCCGGCGGTGGCGTCTTCCATTTTCAAGCTGCTCACGCGGTCGACGCCTCTTCGCTCAAAACTGATGGAAAGCCCGTACACGCGAAGCTGAGACGCGATGCGGCGCAGTTCGCTGCCGAACTTGCTGATGGTCTTGGGCCAGCGCGATCCCAGCTCGTTGCCGGCGTTTTTCACCGCCCCTTGATAGAGCGTTTGCGGTATGCCCGACCAGTCGGCTTCGTTTCGGGCGAGCGCCAGCACGCCGTTGGCGACCGTCGAATCTTCGAGCACCAGCTCGGCCGCTTCCTTGCGGTTTCCAGGCCCTCGGACCATCGAGCCTCGGTGACGGCCCTTTCTAGCCCCGCCCCACATACGGCATCTTGGTCGCCATGACCGTCATGAAAAGGACGTTGGCATCTAAAGGCAGGCCTGCCATATAAACAACAGCCCGCGCCACGTGTTCCGCGTCGATCGTCGGCTCGGCGGCCAGCGATCCATCGGCTTGCGGGACGCCTGCCTTCATGCGGGCGGTCAAATCGGTTTCGGCATTGCCGATGTCGATCTGACCACAAGCAATGTCATATTTCCGCCCGTCTAGAGCGGCCGAGCGAGTGAGGCCGGTGATCGCGTGCTTGGTGGCCGTGTAAGGGGCCGAATTCGGCCGGGGGACGTAAGCCGAGATCGACCCGTTGTTGATGATCCGGCCGCCGCGCGGGTTTTGGTCTTTCATCAGGCGAAATGCTTCTCGAATGCAGAGGAAGGTTCCGGTCAGGTTGACATCGACGACCCGCCGCCACGCGTCAATCGTCAGGTCTTCGAGCGGCACCGCCGGCGCTCCGGTCCCGGCATTGTTAAAAAGCACGTCGAGGCGGCCCAGCGCCTGCTTTGTCGCGTCGAAGAGGGCTCGGACCGAGTCAGGGTCTGTGACATCGGTCGGGACGACCAGCGCCCGGCTGCTATTCGCGGCCGCGAGGGCGGCGGTTTGCGCCAGGGCCTCGGGTCGGCGGCCGGCCAAGACGACCGAGTAGCCGTCACCCAGCAAGGCGACGGCCGTCGCCCGCCCGATCCCCGATCCCGCGCCGGTGACGATCGCTGTCTTCGTGCAAGAGTTCATCGCGATTAGCCCTTGTGACTGAGTCTGACCTTGTCGAAGTTGCCGGTGGAAGTCATCATAACAGCGCACCGACATTGTGCCGTTATGATCGAGAGGACCCACCGAAATGCGGTCGGCGGGTGTGCCAGCTTGAAAGCTGGGCGGTGCCGGCACCGGCCAGGGAACAGGGTTGGTGTCGCCTTTGTCGCCGCCGCCGCCGAGAGATCGAGAAAGGACGAGCGCGCAATGCCGCCAGCGCCTCTGATCGACCCTGATGCCCTCGACACCTCGCGTGTTCTGGTCGATCGGGAAGGGATCCGCCGCTGCAACCCCCAGCGGTTTGAAATGGAACAGCTCACGGCGATCATCCATATCGACGTCGAGAACAAGCTGATCATCGGTTACAAAGACATTGAGGCCAGCGAGTTCTGGGTGCGGGGCCATATGCCCGATTACCCGCTCTTGCCGGGCGTGCTCATGTGCGAAGCGGCCGCCCAGCTTTCGAGCTTTTTCTGCCATGAGGCCAAGGTCCACAAAGAAGGCTTTATCGCCTTTGGCGGCATGGAGGACGTGCGGTTTCGCGGGCAGGTTCGGCCGGGCGACCGCCTCGTGCTCGTCGCCAAGGCCGCCCGGCTCCATCGCCGGCACACGATGTTTGAGTGCCAGGGATTTGTCGGCTCCAACATGGTTTTTCACGGCAAGATTATCGGCGTACCCATCACAGGTCAGGGCGACACCGCCGAGCCAAGCTGACCGGTTCAATATGAGGTCGTTCGCGGCAAAATCCGCTCCGTTTATCGCCAGCCCATTGAGGCGAGCCCTGACCACGACCCGCGAAACTTCAATCCGCGACATGTCCGGCAGCGACCCGCCATCGATCTCTCGGCTCACCTGATCGACCCGAACCGCTCCGACATGCCCGCGCCGATCGTCTGGTCCGAGCTATTCGGCAACGATCACCCGGTCGAGCTCGAGATCGGCTCGGGCAAGGGGCTGTTCTTGCTCAACGCGGCCTCGACCGCCCCGGCCATAATTTTCTGGGAGTCGAGCTCGCGCGGAAATACGCGCGGTTGGCCGCCGAGCGGCTGGCCCGCCGGCAGCTCGGCAACGCCAAGATCTGGCGCGGGGATGCCCGGTTCATCTTGGCTCGCCTCGTGCCGGAGGCGAGCCTGAGGGCCGTCCACGTCTATTTTCCCGACCCCTGGTGGAAAAAGCGGCACAAAAAGCGACGCGTGTTCACCGAAGAGCTGGTGGGACAAATCGGCCGGGCGCTCGAGCCCGAAGGCGAGCTTAAGGTGGCGAGCGACGTCGAGGAGTATTTTGTGCTAATCCAAAGCCTGATTACCACCAACGGGTGCTTTCAAGAGCAGTCGGTCCCGGACACCAACCGCCCCGAAGATACATCCGATTATTTGACGAATTTCGAGCGTAAGTATCGTCTCGAAGGCCGGCCGATCTTTCGCGCTCATTACACTTTGAAATGAGCCGGTTCTGCCTCGACACCAGCGCAATTCGCGGGCGCTGAATACGGCCGTTTAGTCCGAAGCGACTTGCGATAGTCCTTGAATCTCACCGCGTCAAAGGCTTTCCGTAAATGAGCATAGATACCAATGTGAGTGGAGACAAACCTGTCGCGGACGCTGCCGGACGGCTTCAACGCCGCGGCGTATCCGGTGCCCGGGAGGACACTCCCCGGCGAGTTCTACAAGCTCGCCAAGACCAACTCGCTGAATGTCTCTCGCCGCGCCCCCCCGCTGAAACTGCACTTTGCGATATATTCGCTAAAGTCTTCAAGCGTGAACGCGTCGAAATCGATGACGGCTTCGTTTCGTTAGGCGGCTACTCGCTGTTGGCAATACGAGTGGTGAGCGAGGTGCGCGCGGTTCTCGGCGTGGAATTACCGCTCCGCGCCCTCTTCGAGGCGCCTACCGTCGCCGAGCTCGCGACCCGCTTACAGCAAAGCGGCGAACCGCGGATTGCTCTGGAAACGCAACCTCGGCCCGATCCGATTCCCTTGTCTTTCGCTCAGCAGCGGTTGTGGTTCCTTTCCCGACTCGAAGGACCGAGCGCCACCTACAATATCCCGATGGCATGGCGTATCGAGGGGGCTTGACCGGGATGCTCTGGAATCCGCACTGGCCGACGTGGTGGCGCGACACGAAAGTCTGCGCACCATTTTCCCGGAACGAGACGGGGTGCCGTTCCAGTGCATTCTGGCGCCCCACGAGGCGCATTGCGTCCTCTCCGCCGATGACATCGCGGAGGCGGACCTAGCACCGCGCCTAGCCGCGGGCGCCGCCACGCCCTTTGATCTGGGACGGGAGATTCCGCTGCGCGCCTGGTTGTTCCGCACTGGACCAGCGCGTCACGTCCTGCTGATTCTTCTTCACCACATCGCGGGGGATGGCTGGTCGCGGGGCCCGCTGTGGCGTGATCTGACGCGGGCCTATACCGCGCGAGATCGGGGCCAAGCGCCCGCCTGGGTCGAACTCCCCGTTCAGTACGCCGATTACACTTTGTGGCAGCGCCGGCTGCTGGGGAAAGGGGACGTCTCCGACAGCCCGATGGCGAGCCAGCTCGCGTTCTGGCGGAAGGAACTGGCCGGCGCGCCCGGAGGAACTCTGCCTGCCCTTCGATCGTCCGCGGCCACCGGTCTCGAGCTACCGCGGGGCGACGGTGCCCGTTCGCCTTAGTGTCAACTTGCACCGCCGCCTGCTCAACCTGGCCCGCGCCAACGGCGCGAGTTTGTTCATGGTCCTCCAAGCGGGGCTCGCCGCGCTGCTCACGCGTCTTGGCGCGGGCGACGACATTCCGATCGGTACCGCCGTTGCGGGGCGGGGTGAACGGGAACTGGAAGATCTTGTCGGCTTCTTCGTCAACACCTTGGTGATGCGTGCCGATGTCTCGGGTGATCCCAGCTTTCGTGAACTGGTGAGCCGGGTGCGAGAGTTTGCCCTCGAGGCATACGCCCATCAGGACGTGCCGTTCGAGCGCGTGGTCGAGGGCGTGCAGCCGGCCCGATCGCTGGCACGGCACCCATTATTCCAGGTGATGTTCGTCTTGCAAAACACCCGCGAGTCCGAGGTGCCGCTGCCGGGTTTGGCGGTCCGCGAAGAGCCGCTCGTGGGGGTCGTGTCCAAATTCGACCTGTTGCTGAGTTTGGGCGAAAGCCTGGGGCCAGAGAAGGAGCCCGCGGGAATCCGCGGAACTTTCGAGTACAGCACGGACCTCTTCGACCCAGAGACCGCCGACTCGATCGTTGAACGGTTCATCCGACTGCTTGAGGAGGCGTCGCGCAATCCCAATGCACCGCTGCGCCGGCTCGCAATACTCGAACGCCCCGAGCAAAGAAGCTATTGGAGGGCTTCAATGCCACCGCATGCCTGGTGCCCGAGACGACACTCCCGCAGCTCTTCGAGGCTCAAGTCGCAAGCAACCCTGGGGCCGTGGCTTTGATCTTCGGCACGCAGTCGCTCGATTATGGCGAATTGAACGCGCGAGCCAACCGGCTGGCGCACCACCTGATCGGATTGGGCGTTGGACCTGAATCGCTGGTGGGTGTTTGCCTGGAGCGATCCGTTGAGATGGTGGTGGGGCTCCTGGCCATCCTCAAGGCCGGCGGCGCGTACGTCCGCTCGATCCGGACTATCCGGAGGCGCGGCTGATGCAGATGTTGGCCGACGCGGCCCCGGCTTTGGTGCTGAGCGCCCATGCGTTGCGTAGGCGGCTGCCCAAGTCGTCGGCCGTGCTCGAACTGGACGCGGCCGATGTTGTGGAAGCTGGCCCGCGCCCTGGCGGGCAACCCGGTGGATGCGAGCGCACCAGTTCGTTACGGCCCGACAATGCGGCCTACGTCATCTACACTTCCGGTTCCACGGGCTCTCCCAAAGGCGTGGTTGTGAGCCACCAGAATGTCGTGCGTCTGTTTGGTTCGACCAGCCACTGGTTTGCCTTCGGCCCGCATGACGTGTGGACGCTCTTCCATTCCTACGCCTTCGATTTCTCGGTCTGGGAACTGTGGGGCCCGTTCCTTTTTGGCGGGCGGCTGGTCGTTGTGCCCAAGATGGTGAGTCGCTCGCCGAGGGAGTTTCTCGCCCTTTTGGTCGAGCACAAGGTGACCGTGCTCAATCAGACCCCATCCGCCTTCTACGAACTCGCGCAGGCGGATGGGGAGGTGCCCGAACTCGGTGACAAGCTCTCCTTGCGTTACGTCATCTTTGGCGGTGAAGCGCTGCGCCGCGGCGGCTGGAAGGATGGTATCGCCGCCACTCGGAGATCGCGCCCGAGTTAGTGAACATGTATGGCATCATCGAGACCACTGTACACGTCAGCTACCTCTCGCTCGACCAAGAATTGGCCCGCACGGCCGACGGAAGCCCAATCGGTGGGAACATTCCGAATTTGCGTGTCTATGTGCTCGACTCGGCCTTGGAACCAGTGCCTGTGGGGGTGACAGGCGAACTGTGCGTCGCTGGTGCGGGCTTGGCCGGGGCTACCTTAACCGACCTGGGCTGACCTCCGAGCGCTTCGTGGCCGATCCCCATGCCACGTTACCCGGCCAACGGATGTACCGCACGGGCGACTTGGCCCGATGGCGGTCCGACGGCTCGCTCGAATTCCTGGGTCGCGCCGACCACCAGGTGAAGATCCGTGGCTTCCGGATCGAGTTGGGTGAGATCGAGGCCACCCTGGCGGCGCATCCAGATGTGGCGCAAGCCGCCGTGATCGCACGCGACGACGGCCCGGGAGGCAAGCAACTGGCGGCTTACGTCGTGGCCGCGCGGCAAGCCGTGGGCGACACGGCGTCCCTGCGTCACTATCTCGCCGAGC
>CAWHKI010000225.1:0-4295 GCA_963829765.1 uncultured Isosphaeraceae bacterium
CGGCGCGTTAAATGGTGTCACGGGTTAAATGGTGTCAGCTCGTTTTAACCTCCCGTCGCCCGCCCTCGGCGGCACCGCTGGCGCGGTGCCGCCTGACAAGGTCGAACGTTTGTTTTTTGTTTTTGGGTCTCCCTAGAGCGGGTCACCCAGCGCGAGTGGACCTGCCCGGCTGCGGATTGGACGCCGGAAGGCCCCGCTTGCCGCCACGCAGGGGGCAAGGAGAAGTCTGCGACGTCCGCCCGGTCCCCGTTGCTTGGGAGCGGAATTCGACCGGCATAGCGCCGGGGATTGATCGACGCACAGCCGCGTCCACTTTTTTGCCGAGTTGATCGTCTCCCGACTTGTGGTCCGACGGAGACTTCTCCCCTGGCCGGATTCCGGCTGCAGGCTACCGAGGAAAGTTTCCGTGCCGGCCCGAAAAAGCTGAAAAAAGTCAGCTCGGGTGAAATCGCGATCGTGTCGCGGGGATTGGTCACCGCGAACGCCCCGGTGGGAGCGGAGTGAGAGAAAGGGGCGAAATACGAGTGACCGGCCCGCGTTGCCAGCGGCGGCGTCCCGCGCCCTCCCGCCGGCCCCGCGGCTTACGTCTGAATTGCAGTTGCACGAGAATTCCTTGCTCCAGGCCGAACCAGAAGATCTCGTCGGGATCGATTGCCTGGACGACGTACTCGAGGACGCCGGCATGCTCGTAGTCGGCCAGCTTGGGCCCCAGGTCGATATACCTCGTCGCCTTGGCGACTTCGACGACCAGCTCCGGCGAGCCGTGAACAAAGCCATCCTCATCGCGAGTTCTCTATGTCCGTCACACCGCCCGCGACGAACTGCAGCCCGCAATTACTTCGGTCCGACAGAACCAGACACACGACGGTACGTGATGTGCAGGCAAAACTCGGGACCCGTTGCAGCATCCAAGCCTGGTTGACCGGCAGGTACAGAAATAGCATCACAAGGTGAACGACTTGATGACCCGAATACGGTTCGTGTGCCATCGGTCTCGACGCGGACCACCAGCCCCGGTGTGCCGGGAACCGCTTGATAGTGCGGAACCGGCCTCGACTCGAGGTATTCCGCGACACGGCGGCGGCCCGCGGCCGAATCAACCGAGGCGAGACACTCAGAAATTGGGACCGCAGCGCCAGCCCGCCGTAGGGCGAAAACTCGCGAGCCTTCGAGCAATGGTTCGATCGCTCGGCCCAGTTGCGCCAGAACTCGATCCGTAGCGGGTCAGAGGAACTCGATTCGGTTTTCCATTTCATTGGGTTCAAGCAACTCCCACATTAACACCAAGGCCTCAATGATCTGGCCGATCGTCCGGGTCCTTTGGCGGCTGTAGGCAATTCCCGCGTGGGGAATGCCCATGGCGTTGATTCGGGGGAAATCCTTGTCTTGCGTGAAGATAACTCGGTGGTTGACAACACAGTAGGCCACCTGATCTTCGTCAGCCGCCCGCAGCAGGCCGGCCTCGACCGTTGTCGTCACATCGATCCCATGGCGCCTTCAGACCCGTCGCGATGGCCGGATCGACGTTTTCATCAAGATGAAAGTGAATCGTTCGAGGCATTCCGTTGCCTGAGTCTCTCTTGGAGCAAGGAAGGGCCGGACTTGGCCTTCAGCTCTTCGATGTACCGATCTTCCTCGGAGATCGCCGCCCGGATCTCATCGTGGTGATCGTAGTAATACGCTAATGCGGCGTGGACCTGAGCCAGTGTGATCGTTGGATAGGTCGCGGCGATCTCCGCCGGGCTCATCCCCATCTCCTCATGCCAGACGGCCACATGGCGACACCTTGATCCGATGCCCCAAAATGTGGGGCTCGCCGCCGCAATAGCCGGGGCGAATGCCGATGTGCTCGGAATTCACTGGGATAATTCCCGTCTCGGCCGGGAGACTCGATGATTGGGTCGCTGTAGATTCCATGCCTTGATCCTAACTTGAATTGGGGAACTCGGCAACATGAAGCGGCGCCTTAATAAGCGACTGAACCAACAACAGCCGGCTCGAAAGAACCAGGCACAATTGTCGAACTCAGCCGACGTGGGAGGGCAAGCCTCTGACTGAGCCGCCTCGTTTTTCCTGGTTATGGCTGGCTCCTTCGGAGCCTGGCCATCCAGGTGAGAACCAAACAGCCCTTGTACCTCGCAAGCCGGGGTCTTGCAATCACCGCCGGGCCGTGTAAAGTGATCGAAAGCGTCTACCGCGCCAGGCATCCGCCTGCTCTCCCCAATGCCAGCAGCTTCAGGTGAAGGTTAATCATTATGAGTGGACTCGTCAGCCAAACCCGCGACGGTGAGATCGGTGTCATCACCCTGAATAACCCGCCCGTCAACGCGCTGGGCCCGCCGCTCTTGAACGCGATTGAGCAGGCGATCGAAGGATTTCGCGGCGACGCCGCCGTGCGCGGGGTCGTCCTGATCGGCGGGGGCCGCACGTTCAGCGGCGGGGCCGACATCAACGAGTTCGGCAAGATGACATCCGGCAAAGTCGGCCGCGACTTGCCGTTCCCCGGACTGCTCGAAGCACTCGAACATTTTCCCAAGCCGGTCGTCTGCGCGATCCACGGCTTTGCCTTTGGTGGCGGGCTCGAGCTGGCGATGGGCTGTCACTACCGTATCGCCTTGCAAACCGCGCAGGTGGGGCAGCCGGAAGTCAAGCTGGGGATTATCCCCGGCGCCGGGGGTACCCAGCGGCTGCCCCGGTTGGCGGGCGTCGCCAAGGCAGCCGAGCTGTGCGCGGTCGGGCAACCCGATCAGCGCGTCCGAGGCCGAGCAATACGGTATCTTGGACCGGGTCGTCTCGGGTGAACTGCTTGCTGAGGCCGTTCGCTTCACGCGCGAGGTCCTCGCAAAGGGAGAGCCACCGCGCCGGACCTGCGACCTCGCCAACAAGCTCAAGGATCGGGCCGCCAACGAGGCGGCATGGCGGCCGTACGGGCGAAAGTCGTGGTGCGCAGCCGCAACTTCTCGCTCCGAAAAAGGCCATCGACGCCGTCGAGGCGGCAACCACTCTTCCATTCGCCGAGGGCCTGAAGAAAGAGGCCGAGCTGTTCCAGGAATGCCTTTTCTCGGACCAGTCGAAGGCGTTGATACACGTCTTCTTCGGGGAACGCGAAGTGGCCAAGGTGCCCGGCATCCCCAAGGACACGCCGACTGTGCCGATCAAAAAAGCGGCCGTCGTGGGCGCGGGCACGATGGGGGGCGGCATCGCCATGGTTTATGCCAACGCCGGCATCCCCGTGCTCCTCAAAGAAATGAACCAGGAGGCGCTCGACCTGGGACTGGAAAAGATCAGAAAGAATTACGCGGCGACAGTCCAGAAAGGGAGGCTGACGGCTCAGCAGATGGAAGAGCGGCTGGCTCGCATCGAGCCAACGCTGACATACGACCGGTTCGCCGAGGCCGACATTGTGGTTGAGGCGGTCTTCGAGGGGATGGAGCTCAAGAAGCAGGTGTTTGCCGAGCTCGATCGGGTCGCCCGCCCCGATGCGATTCTGGCCAGCAACACCTCGACCTTGGACGTCGATGCGATCGCCAGCGCGACCAGCCGGCCCCAGCAGGTGATCGGCCATCACTACTTTAGCCCGGCGAACGTGATGCGGCTCTTGGAGATCGTCCGTGGCCGGCAGAGCAGCCCGGTCGTGCTGGCGACGTCGATGGCCCTTTCCAAGAAGCTCGGCAAGGTTGGGGTGGTTGTCGGCAACTGCCAAGGCTTCGTCGCCAACCGAACGTTTGGCCCGTACATGCGCGAGGCCCAGTTTTTGGTTGAAGAGGGAGCGCGAGTCGAGCAAGTCGACGCCGCCCTGTTCGATTTTGGCATGGCCATGGGCCCGATGGCGGTCGGCGACCTGGCGGGGCTTGACGTCGGCTGGCGGATCAGAAAGGAATACCGCCACCTGAACGGCCGGGGGACCGCCAACCGCTCGTCGCCGACCTCCTTTGCGAGAGCGGCCATTACGGCCAGAAGACCAGGTCCGGATGGTACAGGTATCCCCCAGGAACCCGCAACCCAATGCCCGACCCCGAGGTCGAAAGCCTGATCGCCAAGTGCGCGAAAGAGGCGGGAATCGCCCGCCGGTCGATCAGCGCGGAAGAGATCGTCGAGCGGACGATTTACGCCGTGGTGGTCGAAGGGGCGAGAATCCTCGAAGAGGGTTTCGCGTCGCGGGCGGTCGATATCGACATCATCTACGTCAACGGCTTTGGGTTCCCGGCCTATCGGGGCGGCCCGATGTGGTATGCCGACACGGTCGGGCTGGCGAAGGTCGTCGACCGCATCGGTCAGTTCGAGCAACAGCACGG
>CAWHKI010000226.1:0-3707 GCA_963829765.1 uncultured Isosphaeraceae bacterium
TCAACTCATGAGAAATGAAGCATCATGCTCACCACACAGACTACTCAGACCAGACGATGCAACCAATCAACGACCAATGATGCAGCCACCAGGGCTGCCGCCACGCCGCTACCTACCTACGTCACCGACGACTATGTGTCTACTCGGGGCAACCGGGCATCCTGCGCCTTGGGTCTCGTTATCGCCAGAGTTAGCGATGTCATTTGAACCGTTTATACGGCAAGCGCCATGTTCCATTCTGCTGAGTCTCTCCTCACGGCTCTTGACGCGTCGCCCTGAACATTATCAACGACCCGATAAACGGCTAAAAAGATCGGCGGACAGAGCCGCCTCCTACACGAACGGTAGCGGACAGAGCCGCCTCCTACACGAACGGTAGGAGGGAGCTCCGTCTCCCGATCCCCATGCTAGCCCTGTGTCGGGCCGTTGAACATTATCATATTCACGCCAACTTCGGGTCGCCGAATTACATGATCGCGTTCTTGGGCAAGCCGTCGAAGACAACCCCCTGGATTGTCGGCCCCGGCAAGGACCGCAAGTTTCCCGCCAAGCGCAAGGGCGTGCCGGTCTCCGCGCGTCTGGATTGGCAGGGTAGCGACCATTACCACACGATCTGGCGGGACCGGTTGACCTTTCAGGCTGCAATTCGTTACTTCTTCAACAACCCCTGGCCGTCGAGCCATTCGCCGAATCGTTCGATCCACCGATCAGAGGGCATGTTTTGCTTCTTCATGCCAAAGCCGTGCCCCCCTTTGGCGTACATGTGCAGCTCGGCCGATTTTTTCGCGATCAGCCACTTGCTGTACAGCTCGACGCTGTCGTCGGCCAAGCCCAAGGGATCATTCGAGGCGGCCAGAGCAAAAAGCGGCGGTGCGTCGTTCGGCACCTTGGCTTCGCCCAGCACGCCGAGAGCGGCGTAGATCGGGGCCACGAAGTCGGGCCGGCTCTCGGGCGTGTAATGCAGCGCGACCCCGGTCGTCAGCGAGCCGCCGGCCGAAAAGCCCATGAACCCGATGCGCCGCGGCGAGATGCCGAGCGCAGCCGCATGGTCACGCACGTACTTCATGGCGGCCAGGCCGTCGGCAAGCGCGAGCGGGTACGCGGCGAGCATGTCCTCGTAGACCTTCTCGCGTTTCTTGGCCATCATCTCGACGACGCCATCCTTGCTCGTCGGCACGAGCCGATACTTCAGCACGAAACTGGTCACTCCCTTGTTATTCAACCATTTGGCGACGTCGACCCCTTCGCTATTGATCGACAGGGCGTGAAACCCTCCGCCCGGGCAGATGATGACCGCCGTGCCGTTGGCGCTTTCGGGCGAGGGAGCATAGCGGGTGAGGGTCGGGTTGACGACGTTCGTGACGACCTGGGTTTTGAAGATCGGCGAGAAATACGCCTTCTCTTCGTGTGTCCACGTCTCCGACCCAGGAGCCGCGCAGGATAGAGACGAATGACTTCCTCGCCACAGACCGGCTGGAGCGAGGCGATGAAAAGGAAACACAGACCGGCAACGCTCGATTTCATGAGCCTCCCCCTGTTTTGGGTAACGCGCGAAATGCCCCAATGATCGCCTGGGGCGAGGAGCGCCTCAATGGGTTAGCCACCGCCAGGATTCTCTACGACTCTAGCAGAGAATCGCCCCTGCGACGAGCTCCTACCCGCGTTCTCCACGCACGACCATCCCTCGATGGCCCATGCCACGCATTGTGTCGTTGCTGGACATCACAGCGAATGCCAAGAGGTCTCTAGCGGGAACCATCCGCCCTGCGATAGATTGGGGGGCATGGAAGGCACGTGCGAACCGGCCGATCACATCCGGGAAGAACGGAACAAGGAGATTCACGATGAGCACAACACCATTAAGAAATCGCCGCGCCTGGAAGGCCCTGGAAGCTCACTCCCAGACGATGAGCAACGTACATCTCCGCGATCTTTTCCACGGCGATACTGGTCGCGGCGAGCGCCTGACGGCCGAGGCCGCCGGCATCTTCCTCGATTACTCTAAGAATCGCGTCACTGATGAGACGCTTCGATTACTCTTGCAGCTCGCCGAGGAATCGGCGCTCAAGGCCCGCATCGAAGCCATGTTTCGAGGTGAGAAGATCAACGTCACCGAAGGCCGCGCCGTCTTGCACATCGCCCTGCGCCCCCAAGGGAGAATCCATTGTCGTTGATGGTGAAGACGTGGTACCGCAGGTTCACGCCGTGCTCGATCGCATGGCCGACTTCGCCGCCCACGTTCGCTCCGGGGCCTGGAAGGGGCACACCGGCAAGCCGATCAAGAACATCATCAACATCGGCATCGGCGGGTCGGACCTCGGCCCAGTGATGGCCTATGAGGCGCTCAAATACTACAGCGAACGGTCTTTGACTTTTCGGTTCGTATCGAACGTCGACGGCACCGACTTCGCCGAGGCCACGCGTGACCTCGATCCGGCCGAGACTTTGTTTATCGTTTCGTCGAAGACATTCACAACGCTTGAGACGATGACCAACGCTCACACCGCCCGCGCCTGGTGCCTGAGTGCTCTCGGTGACGAGGGCGGGGTCGGGAGACCCGCGCCCAACGCGGCGGTGGCAAAACATTTCGTCGCCGTTTCCACCAACACCCAGGAGGTAAGCAAGTTCGGCATCGATACTACTAATATGTTTGAGTTTTGGGACTGGGTCGGCGGCCGTTATTCGATGGATTCGGCCATTGGGCTCTCAACGATGATCGCGATCGGCCCCGACCACTTTCGCGCGATGCTGGCGGGGTTCCACGCCATGGATGTGCATTTTCGCACGGCCCCATTTGAGCAAAATTTGCCAGTCCTGCTCGGGCTCTTGACCGTCTGGTACACCGATTTTCTCGGGGCGGAGACGATTGCCGTCTTGCCTTATGACCAGTATCTCAAACGATTTCCCGCCTACTTGCAGCAATTGACGATGGAGAGCAATGGCAAATCGGTCACGCTCGATAATGCACGCGTATCGTATTCAACCGGCCCGGTCTACTGGGGCGAGCCGGGGACCAACGGCCAACATTCGTTCTACCAGCTTATCCACCAGGGGACGCGGCTGATCCCGTGCGACTTGATCGGCTTTGCCTGTCCGTTGAATACCCTGGGCGACCATCATGACTTGCTGATGTCTAATGTTTTCGCGCAGGCCGAAGCCCTAGCGTTCGGCAAGACGGCCGATGCCGTCAAAGCCGAGGGAACGCCCGACTGGCTCGTGCCCCACCGCACGTTTGAGGGTAACCGGCCGACAAACGTACTCTTGGCCGAGCGCCTGACGCCGGAACGACTCGGGGCCCTGATCGCACTCTATGAACATAGTGTTTTTACTCAGGGCACGATCTGGGAAATCAACTCGTTCGACCAGTGGGGCGTCGAGCTGGGCAAGGTGTTGGCCAAGCAAATTATCCCAGAGCTCAAAACCGCCGGCGAAACCGAGCTTAAGCACGACAGCTCGACAAATGCCCTGATTCGCCGTTACCGAAAGCTGAGAGACTCTCGATAACCAGATCGATGCCCACGCCACATCAACAAAAAACCCCCGGCGCCGGGCGCCGAGGGTCGGGAGGGAGTGATCTCGATGACATGGTGTGGGCGGGCCAATGGCCGGCTCGCCGCGCTCATCGCCTTGTCGTGGATTGATCAAACGCTTTCGCAGTAATTGGCTGCGTTTGCGTTGTCATTCATCCCTGACTAGACCGACGGCGA
>CAWHKI010000227.1:0-73547 GCA_963829765.1 uncultured Isosphaeraceae bacterium
GCGGTTCGTCAGATCCGTAGCGCCGGCATACGCGGCCGCTGGGGCACGTCGGCAGAGCCCCTCCCCCGAAAACGGTGCCTTACAGGATTCCGGCCCTCTGGCGCCAAGAAAGTCGGCTGACATAAGAGCGGCTAAATCAACGGCTTGTGTTTAGGGGCCTCGGCTCCAGTGACCGAAAAACGGCGAATTTGGCCTTCCGAAATCGCCATTCTCCGCCATTTTTTTCCCTGCCTACTCAGATGACCAGCGACCAAGTCAATGTGACGCCTGAGACGGCCGATGGCGCGATCGCTGCGGACCCAGGACCTAAATCGTGTTTTGCGAAAGAGATCGGTAATGGGGCCCTCCGAAAAAAGCGCGGGAGCGGGCCATTTTGTCGCGGCGGTCAGCCGTGGGCGGGGGCGATGCGGGCGACGGTGTCCGCCACCCTGCGGCCGTCGTCCCGACGGGAGCAGGCCCCTTGAGCGTAGAATCTTACAGATCGTCGTCTGTAAGGCCGCTTCTCGCATGATCGCGCTCAGTTCCGGCGCGGAGGTCCCGATTACCATGAACGGGGACGGGGATTGGCCGGCGAGCATCGGGATGCGTGTAAACGTGATGCGACCCGCTGATGTGGTCGAGGACCCAGCCCCGCCGTCTCAGCAACTTGCACAATCCCCTTCCAGAGATCGGCTTCATTCCCGAGTCGCTTGAATCGCCACGTCTTTCATTCGTTTGTGCTGGGATGTCAGCCAGCCCTCCGCTGCTTCAACGGTGTTGGCTTGGGCCTCCTCGATCGTGTCGCCCTGGGTCGCACAGCCGAGCGCCGGAATGACGACGGTAAAACCGCCGTCGGCCTCGGGGAGGGCAACGGCTTGCAGCCGTACCATGACATCCAGGGTGATGGGATGGCCGCCATTGGCCAAAACCGGCTCGGGCGAGGTGCGACAACGCCCGCCGCTGGCCTGGAGGCGGGGCTTGATCGTCTTGGGCATGATGAATTCCCCCTCAAGTCGTGTCAATTCCGCGATATCACAGCGTATATGCCCTTTCCAGGGACTGGTTGATATGACTCCACGGTACCGAGCATGCGATCCGCGCGGCCAGTGCAACTCATATCCGGCAGCCTGTCTTCCCGCGTTCCGCCGCCTTGTCCAGGACAGGCGTGTTGTTCGAACGTTCCCGCGGTCGTGCAATCCAATTGCAAAAACGCGTGGTCCTACGTGCACGATGCTGGTGTGAATCACGAGTGAGATCCGCGGGCTTGGCTGGCTGGAACCGCCGGCTTGTCCTATGCTTGAGTGAAATCCCGAATAAGCCGCGTCGGCCTGGTTCGAGATTTGGCGATTTCCAGAATGACGCATGTTGGGTGTGTGGCATCAGAGCGGCACTGGCGCCCACCCGGTGCGCCCAGCCGAGAACTGGGGGAAGCGCCCCGTGTCCCTCGGACCAGGCCTCGCCTGGGGCGCAACCCCAGCTTGAGCCAGGCCGGCCGGTCCGGGACCAAATCAGGGGCAGTACGAAAGCGCCCGCGGATGAACTGAGGCAGGGCAAACCCTTTGGCCAGTAACGAAATTCAAAACCAGGATCGCCATTGGAGCCGGCACGCGGCGCGGTACCGCGAGAGTTTTGTCGATCCGTACGAGTCGAATGTCGAGAGCCCGCTTTGGGACGCGTTTGCAGCCATTCCCGACGTCGCGGCCAAGACCGTGGCTGACCTCGGCTGCGGCACCGGCCCGCTCTTGCCCTACCTGGCCGAGCGATTCCGCCGCGTGATCGCCCTCGATTTCGCACCAGCAATGCTCAAGCTCGCCACCAACCGGCTGAATCCCGAAGCCGCAGACCCGCGTCACGTTTCTCAGACGACCAATGCACGAACTCGATGACCTTGCTGCGCAGCTTGACGTCGCCGTCGCCGTCAATTCGCTGGTCATGCCCGATGTTCGCCTGATCGACAGAACACTACGATCGATCCGCGCCAGCCTGAAACCCGGCGGGTTGTTCCTGGGCATCGTGCCGTCAATCGACACCATTTGCTACCACCTGATGCTGCTCATGGACCGAGGGCTCGATCAAGGGCTTGAACCCAAGGAAGCCCAGAGGATTGCGGCCCTCCAAGCCCAGCGCCGCCATTATGATTTCGCGTTCGGGGAATTTCGTTTCGAAGGGCTTCGGCAAAAGTTCTGGCAGTCATTCGAGATCGAGTATCGTCTGAACAAGGCGGGATTCGTGTCCACAACGTTGGGAAAGGTGCTCTATCCATGGGATGAAAGCGTGGTCGGCAGCGACACGCTTGCCGGATTTCCACGTAACTGGGACTGGTTTTTTCAGGCGAGCGACTTGACGACTGCCGCTCGGCGCAAGGCGACATCGCAGTTCGAAATGGCGGCGTTGGCAAGTACGCCGCGTGCTCGGGGGAGAAAGCGATCGATTGCCAGCAACCTTAATTCAACTTATGCTAAATAAGGAGTTAATTCTGGGCCCGGGCCCGCGCTCTACTCCGGTAAGGAAATGCCGCGATGGCTTCCGAACGACAAAACATGTCCGAGCAGGAAATCTCGATCAAAGCGCGAGAGCACGAGGTCTTCATCCCCAAGGAAGAAATCAAACCGGTTAAACCGTTTACGGTTTACCTGCGTGAGACGCCCGCCAAACCATGTTCGCCGCTGATTAAAACCATACTCTGGATTGTCGGGATCGTCGTGGGCGTCCTTTTTCTGGCCGCTCTGTGGCGGCTCGCCATTTGTCAAGCCCCCGCGTTACCGACCGAGACGCGTCAAACGGAGACGAAAACGGCGATCGACGAGCACCCGCCCGCGTCGCCGCTGGCAGTGCTATCGGGGTGGGAAACCTCGCGACGGTCTCGATTTTCCAGTATCGTAGACTCGCGACGGTCCTGACTTTGCAGTATCGTGTCGTAGAGTAGACATTATTGCCGAAAAAAGTTTATTCAGGGGTCCCAACGACGATGATTTGCTCTCGGATCGCTCTGTACGGCCTGGTTGTCAGTACGAGTTTGACACTCACCCTGTCTTTGGTGGCCCGAGGCGGAAGCGACTCTCCGACTCAAGACGAGCCGGCGATCGCCAGACCGAAGGCCGTTCACCCAACGTCGACCAACGCCAGCTTGCAATCGATCAACGACGACTACGCCCGCCAACTTCTCGCCCTCGAGCGACAGCGGCTCAGCGCCTCGAGCAGTTGGCCGCGCGGCAAGCACCCAAGGAGGCTACAGAGACCTACGAAGAGTTGTTTCGCCTAGCCATCGCCAATAACCTATTCCGCGAAGCGGAACCGGCCGCACACCAGGTGTTGAAGTCCGCCAGCTCCGTGCCACCAGTGACCCA
This sequence comes from uncultured Isosphaeraceae bacterium, assembly GCA_963829765.1. Lineage (GTDB taxonomy): Bacteria > Planctomycetota > Planctomycetia > Isosphaerales > Isosphaeraceae > CAWFRS01. The sequence continues at coordinate 3,327 of CAWHKI010000227.1, forward strand.
GCTCCTGGCCCGGACCATTGACATCATCGCCTCCGCTGATCGCGGTGCTTATGACGAATCACTGGCCGACTTGCGCACTGTCGTCGAGGTTGGTTCAAGACGCACGCAAGCGGCCGAAGCCGCCGCCAATTTGCTCGACGCGTCCGCACTGGTAACGATTTGCGACGCGTATTACCAACGTCTCCTTCAGGGAGACCGCTTTGACATCGCGCAGAAAGCCTTTCAAATCTTGCTCAAGGATTCTCAAGTCCCAACTGTTCAAGCGTTTGCGTCCGATCGGCTCAAACGGCTCAACATGATCGGCAAGCCGGCCCCGGCGATCCGGGGGACCGACTTGGACGGTAAGCCGATCAGCCTGGCCGACTTGAAAGGTAATGTGGTCTTGGTGGTTTTCTGGGCAAGCTGGTGCCTTCCTAGCTCGGCCGAGGTTGCCGTCCTCGATCGGGTGTTTGAGAATTGCAAGGATCGCGGGTTCCGCGTGGTGGGTATCAATGTCGATACGCTCCAGGGCGATCATCCCAAGCTCGAGACCGTTTTGCCCAACGTCCGGAGATTTCTGCTCGACAATAACGTGCGCTGGCCCAACCTCGTCAACGACGCCGGTACAAACGACTACGCCAAGGCTTACGGCATCGTCGATATCCCGTCCAATGTATTGATCGGACGCGACGGCACCGTGATCCACCTCGACCTATCGCCCCGCAAGAACCTCGCCAGCGTCATCATGAAGGCGGTCGGACCGTGACCACTTAAACCGCCTCTCAATCCGCCGGGACGCGACACCAGGCATGATGGCGAGGAGACTTACCAACCTTCCAAACGAACGCATCAGGACGTGGGTGTCGCTGGAGCCGTTTTTGGGGGGTTGACGGCTTGGGCTAACGACTCATAAAGTGACAGCAGGAATAAATGATATGTGTCCGCGACGCGAGGTGTTTCGTGCTCGCGGACATATTTTAGGCCTGGACGCCCATAGTCGAGCAGTTTTTGCCGCGCGTCGGTCACGGTGGCGATTGCCGCGACGCCGTTCTTCTTGAGTTCCGCCAGCACGGCTTGGCTTGAGTGATCGAAGTTTGTTCGCTTATCTTTGAGTTCGCCGGCGGTCGGTGCATCGGCGGGCCAGGCGATCCGGCCCTCGGGGTCGTAAAAGCTAGCCAAGGGTAACGAGGGGGTGAGTGCCGTGACGGTCATCGCCGTTGGAGTCATGCTGCGGGCCGACTGCGGAGGGGGTGAGTAGCGATAGTAGTCGGAATCTCTGCGAGCGACGGGATAGCGATCCACAAAGCCGTTGTCTCGGACGTGATTAATGTAAGAGTTGGAATTGTTGGCGTAAGCATCCCGAGAGGGGATATGGGTGTTGCGCCGGGAGTCGCTGATCGCCTTCGAGTATAAGAACGAATCAGGTTTTTCGACCTGGCTAAAACCCCCAAAACCCCAGCCGAAGCCCATGCCACCCATACCAAACTGCGCTTCCGCCCGGCCCGGCGCAATGCCCAACCCCACCACCACCGCGATCAACAACCCGAAGACCTGATTTCGCCTCGCACTCGGTAACATGAACGGTTCCTCTCTTGGAGATGACGCTAGGCGCGGGGACACAATATCGCCAAGGCATTCTGCGCTATTCGCTACTCCACACTCTTAATTTTACAATCAATTGCCAGAAGGAACAGTCCCCCGTCTACAAAAGCCGAGGTCCGTCCTGGCGACCCGGCTCTCGACGCCGCAAATCGCCCGAACGGACCTACTGTTTAACTTTTGCCGACTTGACGTCTAGGGAGACGCCGCGGACGACTTCTTTGATGGCGAACGCGCAAGGCCGGTCGCTCAAGTCCCAAACTCGGGCCGCCTGCTCGAGAGCTGAGACTGCAGTCGCTGAATGATCGATGAGTGCATTTGCGAGACCCGTGACTCGCTCAGGTCGAGCGTCGCGCCGATCTCTTTCATCGTCAATTCTTCATAATAGTAGAGGATAATAATCAGGCGCTCATTGCGGCTCAGGCCCTTGGTGACCATGCGCATCAGGTCTTTGCCTGAAGGCGGCGGGTGGGGTCTTCACCTTTCTTGTCCTCAAGGATGTCGATTTCGCGGACGTCCTTGTAGCTATCCGTTTCATACCATTTTTTGTTGAGGCTGATCAGGCCGACGGCGTTGGCGTCGGCGGCCATCTTTTCGTACTCTTCCATGGGGATTCCAAGCTGCCCCGCCAGCTCGACGTCGGTGGGAGGCCGGCCGTGCAGGGCTTCGAGCTGCTTGCGGGCCTCTTCCATCTTGGTCGCCTTGGACCGCACGAGCCGCGGAACCCAATCCATGGTTCGCAGCTCATCAAGCATCGCACCCCGAATACGCGGTACGCAATAGGTCTCGAACTTGACTCCCCGGGTCAGATCAAACGCGTCGATCGCATCCATCAGGCCAAAAACCCCCGCCGAGATCAAATCGTCGAGATCGACCCCTTCGGGAAGGCGTTGCCAGATACGTTCGGCATTGTACTTGACCAACGGCAAATAGCGCTCGACCAAGTGATTGCGCATTTCCGTGGTGGGTTGTTCCTTGAACTCTCGCCAGAGTTCGGTTACATCCACATCCACCTTTGCTGTCATCCTGACCTCCATGTCGGCTAGGCGAGAGGCGGCACATCCTGTGCAAAAAGGGGCCACGTTGTCGCGTTGCCGGTTCAATTCCGCCGTTACGGCCTCATGGCACCATCCCGGCTTCATGACCCGGCTCGATCATCTCCGCTTCATCGATCGACGCGCCTGGCCCTTCCCCTCTCTCCGTCCAAGGAACTCCAACCTAAACTTGTATCGGACAACCGGCTCAATCGGCTTGAGCCATACCATCGGAATAACCCGAAAAAACCGCGAGACTCAACCTTCATCCGCGCCGTGCCTTCAACGGCGGCAGTCGCCATCAGCGTGGCCGCCGACCGTCTTGCCGCAACCAGTTGTCTGAGCCTTTCAGCCTGATCGGGCATGTCGTTTTCCTCCCACAGGGCTTAATGAACAAACGTCTGTCCTCAATGGCCTGCCCCCTGAGTAACGATTGTTTGGTTCGCGGGTTTTATGTCGCACAGGTCCTCCTGCCCGAGGATCAGACTCGCTAAACGTTTGCGATCCGCGGGCTCGATGTCGTCGGGGACGGTCTGGCCTGTCGTCACGTAGCTCAGGGGGCGGCTGGAAAGGCCCAACACCGCCAGCAGGCCGCCCAGGCTCTCCGCCTCATCGAGCTTGGTGAGGATCAAGCGGTCGACCTGAACCGGCGCGAACCGTTCGACGGCGGAACGAAGGCCCCGCTGACCGGCGACCGCGCTCAAGACCAGATGAACCTCATCGGGGCGAGCCTGGAGCAGGAACTCGGCCAGCTCCCGAATCTTGATCTCATCGCGTGGGCTGCGGCCCGCCGTATCGATAAAAACAAGGTCGACCGCGCCCAGCTCGTCAAGAGCTCGAGGCATCTCGGCCGGATCGTTGACCACGGTGAGCGGCAGGTCGATAATCTCGGCGTAAGTCTTGAGCTGCTCAACGGCCGCGATGCGGTATGTGTCCACCGTAATGAGACCGACGCGCAACCCATGAGTGAGCTTGAAGTTGGCCGCGAGCTTGGCGACGGTCGTCGTCTTGCCGACGCCCGTGGGCCCGACCAAGGCGATCACGCGACGGCTGCCCAAAACGGCCCGAATCGGCGGGGCGACCGGAATACTCAGCTCGACCGCATTCAATAGCGCCGCCTGAATCGAAACGGGATCGAATTGATCGGGCTCGAGGTTGTCGGCGATGTGTCGCACCAATCGCCGAGCGAGGACCTCCGGTACGTCGGCCTCGATCAATTGAGAATAGGTGGGCACAAGCGCAGCTTGGGATCTCGGGTAGCAAATGATCGATGTAGCCGCTCTTGCTCAAGGTCTCGACCATCGCGTGCAGCCGGCCAAGCTCCTCGCCGACCCGCGACTGCAAGCTCGCCGAGCCTACACTGGCGGTGTGGTCCATCGGTCGGGGCCGGCTCGTCGCCCTCGAGCTCCGACGGCAATGTGTCGGTCGCGACAACCTCCACCACCGCCTTCGGCCCGAGGCCAAAAAGCCTTCTGCGACGGACTTCGCGCGCTGAAAGAATCAGGGCATCGCCCCCCAGATCGCGCCGCACTCGCGTGAGGGCGTCTTTCATCGTGTTGGCGCGGTAGGTTTTCGATGGCATCAAGACTGCCTCAACCGTACTTGATTAAAAACTTCGTCTACGCGAACGCCTCTGTGGTCGCAAAGGTGTTCACTGCGTCGGGCTCTTCCTCAACAACGCTGCCTAGCACCTCCACCGGAGTATCGCGAGGGATTTCGCGCTGACTTAAGACGACCAGCCGGGGCAAGTCAGCGCGGGTCAAGTCTTTGAGGACCGCACGCGCCGGGTGACGTGATGATGACAGGGGGAAAACCACTGTCGATGAGCGTGCGGACCGCAACGGCAACCGCGCGGACAATGCTCTTGGTCGTCTCTTCACCCAGGGCCTCGGCCGGGCGAGTTTCGAGCTGGCTCGCCGTCGCGAGCCGCGCATCGAGCGGACGGGCCAGCGTCACCACCCGCAGCCGTCCGTCCGGCTGCTTGTACGCCTCGGCAATCTGACGCGCCAGGCTGATTCGCACTTGTTCTGTCCACACATCAACGTCTTTGGTCTTGCCGGCATGTACCGCCAGCGTCTCCAGAATGGCTTCCAGATCGCGAATACTGACGCGCTCACGGAGCAGGTTTTGCAGTACTCGCTGCAGCTCGCCGGCGCGGAGCAGCCCGGGAACGACTTCGCCCACCAAGGTTGGCGCGGTGGTCCGCACGCGATCGAGGAGCCGTTCAACCTGTTCGCGTGTCAGTAGCTCGTCGGCGTGGTTCGCGATGATCTCGCCGAAATGGTTGGCGACGACCGCCGTCGCCTCGTAGACGCGGCAGCCGGCGAGCTCGGCGACTTCCCGGCCGTCGGCGTGGATCCACACCGCCGGCTGTCCCGTGAGAGGGTCGACGCCGTCGCGACCGTCGGGCCGGGTTACCAATCCGGCCGGCGGCACGGCCAGAAGCCGGCCCGCATACGTGATCCCCTGTCCCACGATTGTTCCTCGGATCTTGACTCGATATTCGTTCGGCGGCAACCCGATTTCATCATGAATGCGCACCTGAGGCGCGATCAGGCCCAGCTCGCGTGCGACGCGGTGCCGTACGGCCTTGAGCCGGCCCAGCAAGTCACCGCCACGGGTCGGGTCAGCCAGGCCGATCAGCCGGAACCCGATCTCGAGCTCGAGCGGGTCAACATGAAGGAGGTCTTCCATTCGTTCTGACCCCGCGTCGGCCGACGCGGCCGCGTGGTCGGCCGTAACACCCGAGCTTGAGGCCGTCGACCGGGCTCGGGTCGCTCCACCTGACGCCGTTGGTTCGGCCGGTTTGGCGTGGGAATGAGAACGATGCTTCCCGGCTTGTCGATCACTGTGATCGGCGGACTCGCTCGCGGCGGCCGCGCGCGGGACCTCAAAACGAAGGCGCCGCGCCCATGGAGAGTCCGAGCGTTATGAGTGGAATTTTCGGCAACGGGGTAAGTGCCATCAACCCCAGAAAAACGGCGGCCGTCGTCAGCACACCGGGGTTCGAGAAGAGCTGGCTGATGACATCGCGACTCAGGTCGGTCGACGACGACGATCGGGTCACGATCAACCCAGCGGCCAGTGAAGTGAGGAACGCGGGAACCTGGCTGACGAGGCCGTCACCGATCGTCAGTTTGGTGAAGACATTGACTGCTTCCCCAAGGCTCATTCCGTGATTGATCATGCCCAGGAGCAGTCCGCCGCCGATATTCACCAGCAAGATCACGACGCCGGCGATCGCATCGCCGCGGATGAACCGGCTCGCCCCGTCCATGGCGCCGAAGAAATCCGCCTGGCGATAGACCTCGTCGCGGCGCCTGTGTGCCTCATGCTGGTCGATCAGGCCGGCGTGCAGGTCGGCGTCGATCGCCATCTGCCGTCCCGGAAGCCCATCCAACGTGAACCTCGCGGCCACTTCGCTAATACGGGTCGCCCCCTGGGTGATCACCACGAACTGGATCACGACCATGATCGCGAACAAGATCACGCCCACGATCACTTGGTCGCCGGCCACAAACGTGCCGAACGCGCGGATCACATCCCCGCCGCCTCGAGCCCGTCGATGCCGCCGCGGGTCAGAACCAGTCGCGCGGTCGCGACGTTCAAGACCAGCCTTGTCAGCGTGGTCGTCAGCAAAATGGTCGGGAAGGCGCTGAACTCCTGGGGAGTGTGGATCGCCAGGGTCGTGAGCAGGACCACCACCGCCACGGTCAAATTGGCCGAAAGCAACACATCGAGCACCGCCGGCGGTATCGGCACCACGAAAACGAGGATCGCCCCGACGAACACAATGGGCAAGACCAGCCCACGGAGGGAAACCCCGCCGGTGCTCGGTGCGATCTGGCTCGATAACGTGGAAGCCATCATTTCCCTCCACAGGCCCGGGAAGGCGGCACGGGCGGAGTGCCCACGAAGATCGGACTTCGCACGGACAAAACGCCCGTGCCACGAACGAGTTACAAAGTGACGGGCCTACCGTCGAGCGCGCTCGGCGTTGGATCGCGCTTTCTCTCAATACCGGCCTCGAATCCGGGTAGAAAACCCTGGATTTCCCATCTGCACCGAACGGTGAATCCTGCGAAGTGTGGGGGGACCATACCGCCAATGGCGGCGATTGTCCAGACCGAAACCGGTCACGATCAACGAACAAAGCGGAAGCTGAGATGGGCCGCATTCAGAACGTTCGGGGCGGCCGTGATCGTAATCCGTTGGCTTCGTCGTCGTTGATGAACCGGTCTTGGGCTGGGTCGATCGTCAGCTTGCGCTGGAGGATCCACGACAGTGCCGCCGCATGACAAGCGATGTGCGAATTCTTCATGACCTTGGGATTGGCCGCCGTTTGACCTCGCGTCCTCATACAGTGGAAGAAGTTGCGAGCGTGGGCCGAAATATCGAGTCCCACCGTGGGCGGACTTGTGGAAAGCTTGTTGATCTCTTGCTTGAGCGAGGCCGGATGCACCTCGATCCCGCCACTGTCGCCGGTCTCAATCCAGCCTTCCGATCCCACGAATCGCACCGGGCACGTGCCCAAATGGTTGAACCAGCCGGGCCGATCGCCGAATGGCGTCTTGAGAAAGTCCAGCACCAATTTCACGCCGTTCGCGTAGCGGGCCGTGATGTTCTTCGGGCCAGGTTCATACTCGAGGGGCATGGTATCGTCGCAATCGTTGGCCCACTGGCAAAGGTCGACGGTGTGCGCCCCCAATCAAGCAATCGCGCTCCTGAATCGAAATCGTAATACCCGCGCCACCGTCCGTTCACATACGCGTGATTGTAGGGTCGCCACGGCGCCGGCCCAAGCCACAAGTTCCAATCGACCACATCCTTCGGCGGCGTGGGCTCGCCAGGCAGCCAGTCGTTGCGCAGTTCGGGGACATAAACGGATGCAAACAGCGTTTGCAGCTTGCCGAGCTTCCCACTACGAGCCAACTGGACGGCGAGCTGGAAATTGGGCACGCTACGCCGTTGCGTGCCGGCCTGGAACACCCGCTGGGTGCGATTCATCGTTTCGGCCAGGTCCTGGCAATTGGCGATCGTCAAGCCACAGGGCTTCTCGCTATAAACATCCTTGCCCGCCTGTGCGGCCGCGATCGACGCCGGGGTGTGCCATCGGTCGCCCGTGGCGATCAAGACCGCGTCGATATCGGGCCGGGCGAGCAGCTCGCGAAAGTCGCGAAAGACGACGCAATCTTTGTTGTTGTAATGCGTGTCGACCAGCTTTTTGCCGGCCTCGCGACGACTGGCCTGGACGTCACAGATCGCCACGCATCGCACGTCACGCTCGGCCAAGATGGCCCGGAGATCATAAGTGCATCGAGGACCGATTCCGATGACACCTAATGTGATTTTCTCGCTGGGAGCCACGCCCTCTCGGCCCAAGGCACGAGCGGGAATGATCGTTGGGAACGCGATCGCCGCGATCGAGTGCTTCAAAACATCGCGGCGTGTGGATCGATGTGGTTTGGTTCCATGGGTCGTCACGGCGCATTCCTCGGGGAAAAAGGATGATTGGAGCAACGCACGATCTATCCAGGAGTTTCTCACATCGATCCGCGCCGGGAAAGTGGGTTGCAGCCCCTCGACAGCAGCCAGCCAGAACGTCATGATCCAAAAGCTGAATTGAAGGAGTGCTTTGATGGAAACGAAAACACGCTGGTATCACGACGTCGCCTACTTCTTCGCGGGGGCTTTTTTCGCCAATACCATCCCCCATTTGGTGAATGGCATTTCGGGCCTTCCTTTCCAGAGCCCGTTTGCGTCGCCACCTGGCAGGGGCTTGTCGTCGTCGACGGTCAACGTCCTTTGGGGCATGTTTAACCTCGCGGTCGCTTATGTGCTCGTGGCCAGGGTTGGTCGATTTGACCTGCGGCGAACGAGGCATGTACTCGCCCTGGGACTCGGGGCACTCATTCTCGCGTTGCAGCTCGCGCGCCATTTTGGCGAGTTTCATGGCGGCCTTCGCTAACAGGGTCGACGGATCCGGACGGCGGTAGTCGGACCTTTTGTGCAACCTGCCCGTCGCAGGGGGAGTTGCTCCGGCGGATCTAACGGCCGAACGCGGCGGCGGGAACAATCGCGTTCAGGTATTCCTCGACATTCGTGTAGCCATCGCCGTCGCGGTCTCGGGTGCCGTCGTTGGGATCTTTTGGGTCGAGACGGTGGGCGGTTTCCCATGCGTCGGCCATGCCGTCGTGGTCGCGGTCAGGGGCGGCGGGGGAAGACGTAAGGACGGGCCAGCCGCCGAAGTCGGCCGGTGAGTCGATAATGCCGCGCCCGCCTCCTTCGTAGGTCTTGCCGAAGCGGGCGGTCCCGGTCCGAACTTCCTCAACGACACGCGCGTCCTAGAGGTCACGCCTGGGGAGCGTCGCACCGACCTGGGCCAGCACTTCCCGGTATGCGTCCGCGGCGGTTTGCGTCCGCACCGGCGCCGACGGGAACGGCTCGGATGCGCGAAGAACCCGTAAGGCGGCGTATGCCTTGTGCACGCCCCGCCAGTTCTCGGCGGTGACCGTAGCATCGCCGTCGACGACATTGCCGGAGAGATACCAACGCCCGCCAGACCCGGAGCCATCGAGTATCCGGTTCCGGCACCCTCTCTTGGTCGCCGGCCCCGGCTTGTAATAGTTGGCCACAATGTTGACGGCCGAGTTCTCGCCGCCGTAGGCACTGTTATATCCCCAGTTGTAAATCACGTTATTGCGGAAATCGATGGGCGGATCGTTGCTGGCGAACCGTGGATTGCGGCTCGAGTGGTGGGCCAGCAGGTTGTGGTGGTAGGAGCCGTTCTTGCCTCCCCAGATGCCGCCGAAACCGTGGGCCCCCTTCTCATGGTGCGACGCACGCAGGCTCTCGCCGATCAGGCACCACTGTACGGTGACATTCTCATTGCCGTAAAACGAGACGCACTCGTCGATGCTCCAGCTCGCCGAGCAATGGTCGACGACGACGTTCTTGACTTTGCGGCCCCCCAGCGAGTCGACGTCCTTGTTGTTCTGGTCGCCGGTGCGAAAGCGGAGGAACCGCACAACAACGTCGTGCGTGTTGGCCAGTATCAGCGGATAATTGATCAGGCAGATACCGTCGCCGGGCGCAGACTGGCCGGCGATGCTCAGGTAGGGGGTGCGAATGTTGATGCTGGACTCGAGCGCGATGTTGCCGGCGACGCGGAATACGACGATCCGCGGTCCCTCGGCTTGAGCGGCGGCCCGAAAGCTGCCGGGCCCGCGATCGTCGAGGTTTGTAACCTCGATGACACGCCCCCCGCGCCCTCCCGGCGTCTCGGTCCCGAAGCCCTCGGCACCGGGGAACGCGGGCAGAGCCAGGGCCGGTTCTGCTCCCCTTGATGGTACGACGACGGCAAGCATCGCGGATACGATAACGGGCAATTTCGAATTGTGGCGCATGGTTCATTCCTCCTCACCACATTAAACCCGGCACCTTCGATCGGGTAGCGTGACACTCGCGCCCCTGGGATGAAAGGACTGGCAATGCGTGGGGAGAGACCCTCACGAAGTTCGCGATTGGGCTTTGGCTTGTGGGTCGCCTTGGAATTGTCATAAAGGGAAGGTGATGATCTGCTTCTTTCGTACCGTGCCGGCATTGATTTGCCCGTACGCTTCAACGGCCCGGTCCAACGTCACTGTCTCAAAGTCCGGCGGTTTAAAGAATCCTTGTTCCACGCCAGGCAACAAGCCTCGGAGCACGGCCGCGCTCGCGCCGAAATCGAGCTTGAGCGTGTCGACATCCGGGGGACCCGTGTGCAGGCGATCAGCCCCCAGGACATGCGCGAGGCGTACCAGGCCTGGGGGATGATCGAGCACGAGGCCGCGCCGGCGGCCGCCAAGGCATTGCGCGGGAACGTCGGCCGCCTGAGAGAGGAACCCGAAGCGATCGTTCAAGCGGCGCACGACGGAAACCTGGCCGAGATGTCCGTAAGAAACTCTGCGTTCCAGCGTTTGATCGTCGAGGCGTCGGGCAACGCGGTCTTGCTCCGGCTCTGGGATTCTCTTTCGTTGGAAACGCTCATGCGAGTACGGATCAGCGGGCCCGACGCTGCCGCGACTCTCTTGCGCTCCGTGGAGCCCCATCTGGCGATCATCGAAGCGCTCGAGCGAGGCGATGGCGAATTGGCCGGTCGGTTATTGCGTCAGCATGCGGAGTCGTTCCCCGCGGCCGAGTTGGGGCCAGTCGACGGGTGAGGACCGCCTGCGCGATGATCGACGGTGCCGCGTCTCAGGTGTTTCACTTGCCTTTGGAATGGGACACCCACAGCGCCGATTCTCGGCCCCGCGGTTCCGGCCGTCGTGGCCGCAGCGGTGTTCCCTTAACCCGTTCCTGGAATCTGCCGACCGGGGAAAGGCGTGCCTTGAGCGATCGAGCCTCGGACGCCATGATGGAGGCATCACGTTCCCAGTACCCTTCCCAGTAGGAGCCCTCGATATCCAACTTTCTGCGCCGAACTTTCCTGACAGGGGCCGCGGCGTTCGCGGCAGGCGCAACTGCAACACTCGTTGGGACGACGCAGGCCGCGGCCGACGACAAGACGCCGGTGGTCCCGGCCTGATCCTGAGCCGACCGCAGATGGCTGCACCAGAGGACAGAGACCATGTCAAAACTTTCGCGACGAGGATTCATCGGCTCAGCCGCTACGGCGGCGAGCCTGGTCGGAATGAATGCGGCCGCTGAGGAAGACTTCGCCTTCAAGAACAATCTGCCCGACCCATTGCTTTCGGGTAAGGATTTACCAACCTTCAAATTCGCGCTCGAGAAGTCGGAAGGCCGCGCGATCGGCGGTAGCTTCGGCAAGGAGGCGACGGTCGTGCAGTTGCCGATCTCCAAGGGGATCGCCGGGGTCTCAATGCGTCTCGAGCCGGGCGTCATGCGCGAGCTTCACTGGCACGCCACCGCGGCCGAGTGGGCGTTCGTGATCGAGGGACGGACCCGGACGACGGTCATCGACCCGCAGGGGAATGCGGAGACGAACGACTTCGAGCCGGGCGACGTGTGGTATTTCCCTCGCGGCCACGGTCACCAGCTCGAATGCCTGGGCGACAAGCCGACGCACTTCATCCTGATCTTCGATAACGGCTACTTCTCGGAGTTCGGCACCTTCAGCATCACCGACTGGATCAGCCACACCCCCAAGCCGCTCTTGGCCAAAAACTTCGGCGTCCCCGAGTCGACATTCGACGGGTTTCCGACGAAAGAGGTGTACTTCGCCCGCGGCCCTGTGCCCCCGGAGAAACCGGCGACGCCGCTCCAGGGGCAGAAACTGCCGCCGCAGACCCACAAGTGGCGGCTCCTCGCCCAGAGCGCCCGTCGTCGACAACAAGGGAGGCCGGCTGTGGCCGGTCGATTCCCACAATTTTGCGATTTCCAAGACAATTACGGGCGCGATCCTCGACCTCGACCCGGGGGCGCTGCGAGAACTGCACTGGCACCCGACGGCCGACGAGTGGCAGTACATCATCGAAGGGACGGTCAGCATAACGATGTTCGGCTCAGGCGGCCGATACCGGACCGAGACGCTGGAAAAGGGCGACGTGGGCTACATCCCCCAGGGATACGGACACTCGCTCGAGAACGTCGGCGACAAGACGTGCCGCGTCCTCATCGGGTTCAACAACGGAGTCTACGAGACGATCGACCTGTCGCAGTGGATCGCCGGGAACCCGGTCGACGTGCTGGCCACGAACTTTGGCAAGCCTGAGGCCCTGTTCAAGAAGTTCCCGCGAAACGACGTGTTCATCGCGTCGAAGGACGGAACTTGAGACGATGACTCCAGGAAAAATCGTCAGGGCTGGCGTTTTGCTGCAGTCGATGTTCGGGGCTGGCGAAAATGAAAATGAGATAATCCGCGGCGGCGGGGGTCGTTCACCGCGTCATTCGTCTCGAACCGACTCGTGCCATCCTCGTCGCAGTACAGGATCGGGCACGCCGTCGAGTCGCTACCCTAACACCGTAATCCCGAGTAGCTGTCAATTGTGTGCGCATGACGGAACGGACCGAGACCATTGATGTTCGGTATCGACGCTGTGTCGAATGACGCTGATATCACGGAATTGACAGCTACTGTCCAATAACCAGGTGACGGTGGCCACGTTTGCCGATGCGGTCATAGCCAACCTGGCGAAGAACCGGCTGGAGAGGTTGGTAATCCGAGCCTTTCTTGCCAACGAGGAGATCTTCGACATGGACTGGCTCCTTGGTAATGCCATTGGCTGGATCAGGCTCGAGGTCGGCGATCAGGACGCAGACGCCGCCCGGTCGGTCTTGAAACAGCATGAGGGAATCGAGGCATCGTCGGCCGTCGGAGCGGATAAGGTTTTAAGTATTATAGAAGTAATCATAACCACAACTGTATTCTGAAAAAACCACAAACTCAGCGCGTCATGCAGTGATACCAGCGGCTGACGGACGTATCGATCGGGGTGGCGGATTCAGGGCGCGCTGAATAACACGACACCAGCGGCAGCGGCGGCCGTCTTCAGCTTGCCGTCGAGGCACGCCAGCGGAAGGCCCCGGCGGATCGCCAGCTCCAGATAGGCGGCGTCATAGGCGGTAAGCTGGTAGCTTCTGGCCAAGTGGACGATCTCGCTAAAAACCCTGGTGCCGGTTTCTCGATCTAGGATGATCGGCAACGCTCCTAGCAGCACGAAGAATCGTCGGCTGCGAGCCTCATCCAACCGCTTGCGGCGTTCGCCCATGATGGTGGCGTTGGCCGCTTCGAGCGGCCAGATTGAGGGCACCACGGCCTGAATGTCGGCCAGGCTATCGCGAACCCGGTCGGTGTAGGAAGTGGCTTCGTCATCGAAGCACCAGGCCATCGTTACGGCGCAGTCGAGCACGAAACCGTCCTTGCTTTCCATAGATGAATCCTTTCGATAATGCGTGTCAGAAGCGGCGTCCGTCTTCGATCAGCTCGCGAATGGTGATGCCTTCGCCGAGCGTGTTGCCCTTGCTGAAGGCTTTCAACTCCTCGATGACCTGCCGCACGTCGGGCTTGGGCGGGGTGGTGACGGCGGGCACCAGCCGGGCCACGGGCTTTCCGTGTTTGGTGATGGTGAATTCCTCGCCTTGGGCCACGCGCTCAAGGAGCTGGGGCAGGTGGGTTTTAGCCTCGAAAGATCCGACAGATTCCATGAGCATTCTCCAACGGGGTTTCAACTGGTATAAACCAGTCTAACAGAAGCCGCCCCTCGTGGCAAGCCGCAAGTCTTCTCGCAAGGTTCTGATCGAAGTTTGCGCGAAAACAGACATTAGGTGCATTAACGGAATTTGCAAACCGTGTTCTATTGTCAGTACAGGGAGTGTGCGCAAGATGCACGGAGTGTTTCTCGGAGATGCCCGGGGCGCGTTAGTTTTGGTTTTCAGTTTTCACCCCACTCGCATCTGCACGGACCACAAAAGCACGGAACCACGACGAAAAATCGGAGATCGGAAAGCCGGCGAACGACGAACGCAAACTCGTTGTGTGGCGCGACCGCGGCAAGCTGATGGCACGGTCGTTGGGCCGGCCAGGCTGATGCACGTCAGGGGATTTGAGCCGGGTTCCGCTGCCCATCCCGAACCTGTTTTGAAAAAATGCCAGGAAGGCTGGCCATCTTGCCGTCCTGTTATGGGTGCGTAGCGAGCGTGGCGCGCTTTAGCGACTTCTGTCCGGCGCTCGTAATCCCGTGGAGTGACTGTTCCTCCTGGCGATGCGAATCCGGACGCAGGCGATTACCCACTGGTACCACCATGCCGGAAGAAATGATTGATCCCGGTCTGCTCGAGGAGACGAAAAACCAAATCCGTAAGCTGGTGGCCGAGATCGCCGATCTGGCGGAATCGGACATTCAACCCAACGAGTTTTACGTCGAATTCTTGAACCGCTCGGTGGCCGCGGTCGCCGCGACCGGCGGCGCGTTCTGGATGATCGACGGCCGGGGCGGCTTGAGGCTGCAATATCAGGTCGAGTTTGGCGCGACTGGTCTCATGGACGGTCGTGTCAAAACAGCCCCGCACGATGCGCTGCTCGGCTGCATGCTGCAAGCGTCTCAAGCTCAAATCATTCCTCCCAGCGCGGTCATCGAGGGGGTTCCCCAGGCGTTCAATCCCACCGAATTTGCCCTGATTATCGCCCCGCTTATGGTGGATAAGCAGGTCGTGGGCCTGCTCGAGGTCTTGATGGATCCGACGCGGCGGGCCGCGCAGCAAAAAAGCACGCTGCGGTTTGTGAGCGACCTCTGCGACCTGGCGGCGACGTATCTCAAGAACCGCCAAATGCGGCAGATGATGTCGCAACAACGTCTCTGGAACCAACTCGAGGGTTTCACCCACCAGATCCACGGATCGCTTGATTTGAAAGAGACCGCCTACGCCGTGGCCAACGATGGCAAGCGTTTAGTTGCCTGCGACCGGCTCACCGTCGCCCTCAAGATCGCCGGTCGGACGTTGGTCGAGGCCGTGAGCGGTCAAGAAGTCGTCGAGCAACGCTCGAACCTGGTTCGTGAGCTTACCCGGCTCTGCAAGGTCGTGATCCGGTCGGGTGAAGACCTGCTCTATACGGGCAATACCGACGGACTTGCCCCCGACATTCGCGATGCGCTCGAGATGTACGTCGACGAGTCGGGGTCGAAAGTCGTTGTGGTCACGCTCTTGCACAAGCCCGAGACGATTGGCGAGGAATCGCCGGACAACAAGGTCAAGGAGAAGGTCGCCTTCGGCTGTCTGGTGGCAGAGCAAATCGGCGATGAGCTGGCGCCGACGGACATGCACGCCCGGACCGAGGTCGTCTCGAGGCACGCGTCGACGGCGCTCTGGAATGCCCAGGAGCACCACAAGATTTTCTTGAAGCCGGTCCTAAAGGCCCTGGGCTCACCCTGGCGAATGTTCCGGGGCCGCACGCTGGCCAAGATCGGGGCCGTGCTCGCGGCAATCTTAATATTGATCGCAGGCATGGCGTTTATTCCCTGCACGCTCACGATCGAGGGGCATGGCTCGCTCCTCCCCGAGGAACGGCACAAGATCTACGCTCCGCTGGCCGGCATTGTCTCTGAGGTGCCGGTCGATCACGATGCGCGGGTCAAGAAGGGAGACATCCTCGCCAAGCTTGACAGCTATGAGTTGCAGAAAGAGCTGAAGGGCCTGTTGGCCGATCAGCAGAAGGCCGAAAGTCAGAAAGTGTCGCTGGGCCAGCAGTTGGAGAAGTTGCGTCACAGCCAGGATGACCAAGAGAGGTACCAGGTTCAGGCCCAGTTGGCCGAGGCGAAGATCACGGCCAAAAGCTCCAAAGAGCGGATCGAAATTGTCAACGAGCAAATCGAGCTGATGAATGTCCGGTCACCTCAGGACGGCGTGATCACGACGTGGGAAGCCAAGAAGACGTTGATGGGGCTGCCAGTCGAGATTGGCCACGAGCTGCTTCAGGTTTCCGCGGAAGACGGCGACTGGATCCTGGAGGTCGAAGTTCCGGACGACGACATGGGGCCCGTTCTGGCTGCCAAGAGCAAGCTCGACGCCGATATCAAAGCGGGTCGGAAAAAGCAGAGCGACACGCTGCCGGCTTACTTCGTGACCATGACCGATCCCGAGCACCGCTACGAAGGGTACGTTGTGCGGATCGCGCCGGGGGCCGAGACGATGGCCGAGTCGGAACAATACAAGAACCGCCACATCGTCAAAGTGACGATCGGCTTCAGCGAGGCGGTCCGCCAGGATTACCTGAAACGTAACCAGGTTGAGGTCATGCGGCCAGGCGCCGAGGTTCGTGCCCGGGTCGACTGCGGATCGACCAACCTGGCGTATTACTTGCTCCGCAAGCCGATCCAGGTTTTCTACGAGTCGGTGCTGTTCCGCTGGCCGTTCTTACGCTGAGCCCAGCGAATCGGCCCGGCCGGCCCCCCGAAACTGACCCGCGGAGTGTGAATCACGATGAAAACCCGACAAGGTCCCAGATGCGAGGAGGCTCGTTCCCACATGTCCTATTCGAAACCGATCGCGGTCTTGGCCGCGACCTGCGTGTTAATGAGCGTGGCGGCGCTGGCCCAAACCGGCGGAGGCGCCGCCCGCCCGCCCGAGGCCGGCGTGCAAGCGATCGAGCTTCCCGAACCAGCCCGCATCGACTGGATCGAGCGGTCCGACGTCGCCTGCTTGCGCGAAGGCGTCATCGAGAAAATGGAGCTCCAGATCGGTATGCCGGTCAAGAAAGACAAGACGATAGGGTACCTGCATCGCGAGTTCGCCAAGCTCACGGTGGCAAAAAACCAATTGCAGGCCGACAGCACCGCCCCTACCGAGAAAGCGGACGCGCAGAAGGAAGTTGCCATTTCCGTCGTGGCTCGCAACAAGCGGCTTAATGATCGGAAGCCGGGCATGGTTTCCGCGGAAGACGTCGCCAAGGCCGAGGGCGAGCTCAAGGTCGCCGAGGCTCAGCTTCACGAAGCGAAGGAAAACAAGGCGATCGCGGGGGCGGAGCTCCTTCTGGCGAAGCAGACGTACAACGAACACGAGATCGTCGCGCCATTTGACGGTGTCATCATCAAGCGGATGAAAAACCCCGGCGAGAGCGTGCGGGCCAACGAGGCGGTCGTGCAGCTCGGCAATCTCGATAAGCTCAGTGCCGATGCCTATGTTCCGCTCGACTTCGCGTTTCGGATCAAGGAGGGGCAGGTCGTCGAAATCAGGCCGCACATCACTCACGGCAAGGGTGAGCCGCTGGCCATCGAGAAGAAGCGATTTCGGGGCAAAATCGTTTTTGTCGATCCCCAAATCCAGCCGGTGGCCGAAGAGGCACTCCGCATTCGGGCCGAGTTTGATAATCCGACAGGGGAGCTGCGGCCCGGATTGATGGCGAAAATGACCATCTTCATCAACTCAGACGTGGCGGCGGTCGGTCCCGACGGGGCGGCGACTACCCGGACGGTTCGCAACCAGTAATTTGGTTTTATCGATGGGTATCGGCGGAGTGGGCCCTGTCAGGGTGCCTCCGGCCTTTTTCCGCGCGAGATACGAAGGGCTGCCGATTCATGAGCGCCGCTCCCTCAATTGTCCCGACGACCCCATTCGGCCAGGCCGCTGAACACCTGGTCGTGCGGCTGCGGCCCGATCTGGTCGTTCAGCCTCAGTTTTACGAAGGGATGACGCATTACGTCATCAAGGACCCGCTGGCACTCAAGTATTTTCGATTCAAGATCGAGGAGTACTTCCTCCTCCAACAATTTGACGGCAAGCAAACCTTGCAAGAGGTGAAGAAGGCGTTCGAGCGCAAGTATCGTCCCCAGACCATTTCGATCGAAGACCTGACACGCTTCGTGGCCCAGTTGCACGAAGCGGGGATCATCCTGATCGACAGCCCCGATCAGGCCAAGGTGTTGGTCCGCCGCCGCAAAAAGACTCGCTGGCGCAAGGTCTGGGCATTCTTGGCGAACATTCTCTTCATCAAGATCCCGATTATCGACCCCGAGCGTTTGCTCACGCGGATGTATCCCTATTTCCGCTGGATTTTCACTCGCGCATTCATCACGATCAGCACACTGTCGATGCTTTTGGCGGTCTCCCTGGTGATCAGCCAGTGGAAGGATTTCTACGACAAGCTCCCCGATTTCCAGAGCTTCTTCAACTGGTGGACCATCGCCAGTTTCTGGGTTTGCTTGGCCGGTGTGAAAATCATTCATGAGTTTGGCCACGGGCTCACCGCCAAGCATTATGGCGGTGAGGTCCACGAGATGGGGATCTTGTTCCTGGTGCTCACTCCGTGCTCTACTGCGATGTCACCGATAGCTGGCTCTTGCCCAACAAGTGGAAGCGGATCTGGATATCGGCCGCGGGGATCTACGTCGAGTGTTTCCTGGCCAGCATCGCCACGTTCGTCTGGTGGTACAGCACGCCTGGGCTCTTGAACAGCCTCGCGATGGCGACGATGTTCATCTGCTCGGTCAATACCATCATGTTCAATGCCAATCCGCTCTTGCGCTATGACGGCTATTACGTGATGGCCGACTGGCTCGATATCCCCAACCTGCGGATTAAGAGCACGCAGTTTTTCGGATACCTGTTCCAGGAGAAAGTTCTGGGGCTGGAAATCCCCGTGCAGAGCTACTTGCCGCGTTCGCGGCGCTACCTGTTCGTGACCTACGCGGTCGCGAGCTACGTGTATCGGTGGTTCGTCACGTTCGCGATCCTCTGGTTTTTATCGCAGGTCTTGAAGCCTTACAAGCTCGAGGCAGGTCAGTTATCTGCTGGCCCTGTTCTCGCTTGTTCCCTTGGTGGGAATGCCGTGTTATCAGATCTTCAAGTTTATTCGCACCCCTGGGAGGTTGCGCAAAGTGAAAAAAGCACGTGCAGCCGCTTTTGGTGTGGCGGCGATCGCGGTCGTGAGCGGGATTTTGCTGATTCCGACGCCGCTTCGAATTCAGGGCCCTATCGTGCTCAAACTGGCCCAGCCCGAGGAGGTTTTCTCAGAGACCGAAGGGCGGCTTGTCGAGCTCAACGTCGAGGACGGCGATTGGGTCACGAAAGACACGGTCCTGGCCAAACTGTCCAATCCCGAAAAACAAAAGGAACTGTCTCAGCGCACCCAGGATCAGAGCATCAACTTTTATAAGGCGCAGTATTTCGGCCAAAGCCCCGAGCGTGAAAATCGCGCACAGGCCAAGACCTTTGAAGAGTTCGCGGAGAACCTCGAGCCGGCTCTCGCCAAGATCAACGAGGAGATTGGCAAATTAACCATGGTTAGCCATCGTGACGGCCAGGTCATCGGGCTCGCCGACAAAGATACGCTTGGCCAATGGCTCAAACCGGGTAAGCCGTTTTGCGAGATCGGCGACCCCCGTAAGCTGGAAGTCCACCTGATTGTCGATCAGGGCGACATCCACTTGATCAGGCCCGGTCGCGACGCATGGATCAAGGTCTATGGCAAGGCCGAGACGACCTACAAGTGCCGCGTTGGAGAAATCTCCAAGCGAAGCCGCGAAGAAATCCCGACCGAGCTTTCCAACATGGCCGAAGGCGAGGTCGCTTCCAAGCCCGACCCCAAGACGGGCGCGGCCAAGCCGCAGACGGCCGTTTATGAGGTCATCATCCCAATCGAGAACTCCGACTTACATCTCCAGCCCGGTCTGCGTGGCGCGGCCAAGCTTGATGGCGGCACCTACACGTTGGCCTGGTGGCTCTTGCGGTGGTGGAACAAGATGTTCAACTTCCAGCTTTGATTCATGAGGGCTCGGTCCGCGATACACGCGACGTCGACGTCCTGGTTCGCCGCGACGATCTGCCCATGATTATGCGCACCCTGGGACAGGCTGGCTCTGTCCGCGACGAACCGCTCGACGTCATCATGTTTCGCGGCGGGGCGGAGTTGCTGAAGATGGCTTGGCGAAAAAGGTCAATGCAGTTGGCCGTGGCTCCGGTTGCAAGTTTGAGTACCGGTTCGAGTCAGAGGCCGCTGCCGGGTTGGGACCGGCGTACTTGGCTGGTCGCGATGCCGTTGGCCTTCTTCGTCACCTACGCCTTTCTTCCCTGCCTGGACAATGGCTTCGTGACGTCGTATGACGACAATGGGAACTTCCTCCAGAACCCGCATTTCCGTGGGTTGGTGCCGCCCAGATGAAGTGGGCATGGACGACCTTCTTGATCGGCGTTTATCAACCGCTCGCGTGGTTGCTGTTCGAGGCACAATACGTTTTCTACGAGCTCGACCCACGCGGTTACCACCTGACCAGCCTGCTCCTTCATGTGGCAGACGCCGTGGTTCTGTATGTCCTGACGGTGACCTTGCTCGTCAGATGCCAAACGGAATTCCGCCTCGCAAGTTCTTGGCCTCGCGCCTTGAGCGCGGGCCTCGCAACAGCGCTGTTCGCGACGCACCCGCTGCGAGTTGAGGCCGTCGCCTGGGTATCCTGCCAACCCTATCTGCCCTGCATACTCTTCGCGATGTTGTCAGTACTCGTGTATCTAGGTGCATTCCCAGCAAATTCTACCCCGCGATGGGGTTTGCTCGCGGGTTCGTTTTTTTTCTTCCTGGCGGCCCTCTTGTTCAAGGCCGTGGCGGTGAATTTGCCGGTGGTGCTCTTGATCCTGGACGTCTACCCACTGCGGCGTTTGCCAGACGCGACTGGGCGGTGGTTTGGGCCGTCGGCGCGGAGAGTTCTATGGGAGAAGGCTCCGTTTGTGGTGCTAAGCCTTGTTTTCATGGGCGTGGCGATCAGGGCGAGGGAGCAGTCACCGTTTCTCGTTGAGAGTTACGAAGTGTCGGAAGGGATTGTCCAGGCGTGTTACGCGGTCTGGTTTTACATCCTCAAAACGCTATGGCCGCGGGACCTCATCGCCTTCTATCCCTTGCCCCACGGGTTGAATTGGCTGGCATTCCCCTACGGCTTAGGCATCCTGGCCACGCTGGGCGTGAGCGTGGGTTTGTTTCTCGTGCGTCGGCGCTGGCCGGGATTGTTGGCGGCATGGCTCATTTACCTAGTGATCCTGATACCCAATTCGGGCATCATTCGCAACAACAGCTTCGTGATCGCCGGCGATCGCTATAGCTACCTTGCCATGCTGGGTTTCGTGCCGGTGGCGGCGTTCGGCTTTCGCGAGCTTTGGAGGTTGTCTTCGCGCATCAGTCCGGTCGTGGCCGTCGGGATCATGGCGATCGGCCTGGGAACGCTTTTGGTAGTTATCCCCACGACGCGGAACCAATGCCGAACGTGGCTCAGTTCGGGAACCTTATGGGCCCATGTTCTGACCCATGGGGGAAACGCTAGCTTTTTGCCGCATAACAACTTCGGCATAGTCCTTTGTGCACAAGGGAAGTACAAGGCGGCGGAGGCTCATTTTTCCGAGGCGCTACGGCTCAATCCCGACTGCGCCGAAGCCCATAACAACCTGGCGCTGCTCCTCCTCCGCCAGAGGACGTATGGGGAGGCGGAGACCCATTTCGCTGAGGCCATACGCATCAATCCCGGCGATGCCGGTGCCCATAGAGACTTGGGCAACCTCCTCTATACGCAGGGAAGGTACCAGGAGGCGGAGGCTCATCTCACGGAGGCGCTGCGGCTCAATCCCAACTTCGCCGATGCTCACATCAACGTAGCAATGATCCTCTTCCGCCGGGGCAGGTACGCGGAAGCGGAGGCACATTTCACCGAGGCGCTGCGGCTCAATCCCGGCTCCACGGATGTTCACAACAACCTGGGGACCGTCCTTTCGAGGCAGAAGAGGTATGCGGAGGCGGAAGCTCATTTCACCGAGGCGCTGCGGCTCGATCCCGGATTCGTCGCGGCGCACTTCAATCTGGGCTTGGTCCGCGCCGAACAGGGGAAGGACGAGGCGGCGGTGGCCCATTATACTGAGGCCATACGGCGCCATCCCGGCTACGTGGGCGCACACCACAATCTGGGCAACGTCCTTTGCCGATTCGGAAAGTACGAACCGGCGGCGGCTCATTACTCCGAGGCCATCCGACTCGATCCCGGCTACGCGGAAGCGTATAACGCCAGTGCAATGCTCATGGCGGCTTGTCCCGAAGCGAAGTTCCGCAACGGCAAGAAGGCGGTCCAATTCGCAACCCGCGGTTGCGAGTTGACGAAGTGGAAAGAACCGCGTTTTTTTAATACGCTGGCCGCGGCCCAAGCCGAGGCCGGCGACTTCGACGCGGCGGTCTCGTCGCAGAAAAGGGCGATCGAGTTTCTCGCGGATGAACGACAGAAAGCCGACTATCGCTCCCGGCTCGTGCTGTACCAGGCTAAAAAACCCTACCGACACGGATCACCACAAAACGCCCCGACTGAAGCACTCCCTTGATTGGACGCGACAGCGGGGCGTAAATGGGTGCTGAGCACTTTGGTCAAAATCGAGCGAGAGTCCCAAGTCGCTAACACCTGGACAAGGGAAGCGCACGGAAGACTTCGATTCATCGCGGCAAGGCCCCCCGAAGCGCCCGAGGCATTACGAGATCATCGCTGTCGCCGCTCGCTTTCGTGGTTACAATGCGGGCTGCGGAATCGCTCCGACACCTTTGGCGTGGTAATTACACATGAGATTGCTTTGCTTCCGTCCATTTCTGCGCGGCTCGATCTTTGGGCTATTGATTTCATCCGCAACGTGGGCCGCGGCTGGCGGTCGCGCCCCGAGCCTGATCGCAGACGAGAATCGCCACGCGGGCGCTCGCGACTGGCAGTTGACGCGTGTTCGGCTGGATAACGACGGCTTCCGCTCACCCTGGATTGAAGGTTATTGCTCGAAGCAAAGCGTCCAGGCCGGCGAGACGATCGACATCATGGTCTCGACAGCCCCTCCGCGGCGGTTCCAGATCGAGATTTTTCGCATGGGCTATTACGGCGGGCGAGGAGCCCGGCTCGTGAAGGTCATTGGACCGCTCGAGGGCAAGGCCCAACGTGTTCCCGCGGCAGGCCCCAAGAACCTGCACGAGTGCCGCTGGGAGCCGTCCGCTCGTCTGACCATTCCGCGCGACTGGACCAGCGGCGTCTACCTAAGCCGTCTGACAACGCTGGTGAACGAAGACGCCGAGCCCTACTGGCAGAGCTATGTCATCTTCATCGTCCGCGACGACCGTCCCGCCGATATTCTGTTTCAGTGCTCCGACAATACCTGGCAGGCTTACAACCGCTGGCCCAACAAGTTCTCCGTCTACACTCATCCCAAGGGCGAACAGGGGCCATGGGCCGACGTCAGCTTCGATCGGCCTTACGCCCGGGAAGCGCAGCACCAAGGTGTCGTCAACGACCCGCTCACGGTCGGCTCTGGCGAATTCTTGCCGTTTGAGTTTCCGCTCGCGTACTGGCTGGAACAACATGGCTACGACGTGACCTATTGCTCAAACAGCGACATGGTCACACCGGAACGGGGCCTGCGCTGCAAGGCATTCATGAGCGTTGGGCATGACGAATACTGGGATATACGGCAGTTTCGCAGCGTCGAGCGGATGCGCGACGCCGGAGTGAATCTGTTCTTTCTCTCTGGCAACGCCATTTGCTGGGTGACTCCCTATCGCGCCAGCAGCGACGGCCGGCCCAATCGCATCATGTTTCGTGGCGGGCCTTACGGTGCCGATAACAACTACGCCCGGCGGCGGGAGAAGGAGCACGGCCCGTTTCCCGAGCGTGGCCCGGATGAGGGATATCTGATGGGTGCGCGCAACGTCGAGCCCGTCAACGGCGGCGGCGACTGGATCGTCGTCAAGCCCAAGCACTGGATGTTCGCCGACACCGGCCTCAAGAAAGGCGACCGAATTCCCGGCTTGATCGGCTGGGAATATCACGGCGACCCGCCCGACATTCCTGGCCTTGAAATCGTCGCGGCGGGCACGGCCTGGGTGAGCGGTGTTAAGCCACAGAGATGGACCGCCACGTTCTACCCCGGCCCCAAAAATAACTTCGTGTTCAATGCCGCCACGATCTTCTGGGCACAAGCCTTGTCGTCACCGCCCGGCCATACCCTTCCCTGGACGCATTGGTCACGCCCGCACGGGCCGGATGAACGCGTTCAGACTGTGATGCATAACTTGTTGCGGCGGGCGGTAGGCAGTCAAACCCCATGACCTTCTCCACAAGCACGCCGTCGACCAGGCAATCGGTGGGCCTCACGAGATCCTGCGAATCGTTCGGCGCCACCCTTCCTCTTCACGCCGGCCGTCCCGTAGGGTGGTGCCGAACCTCGATTCATCGAGGAGAGGCCCACCGAATCGGCCGAGGAATCTGCGGTGGGCCTCACAATCCCGTGGATCGTTCGGCGCCACGGCTTCACGCCCGCAGGGCCGCAGAAGCGGCCTTTTCCCTCGATAGATGAATCGCGCGCGACCCTTACCCGTTGTGCGCGGGCAGTTGCAGCGGGTCGCGTGGCCGGGAGAAGACGCAGAGCGTCGACAGCGCCATTCCCACGCCGGAGCGTGGGAACGAGTTATGAACGTCGAATCCGCCCGCAGGCGACGCGCGAGGACTGTGGCTGCGATTCCCCCTCGCAACGTGGCGCTACGTCGCTGAATGTGATACGATGACCGAAGACATATCCCGGTAATTCGAATCGGCCTATCGCGGCGGAGGAAACGAGTCATCTTAGGTCCACGAGCGTTGCGATTTCTGTGCCTGTGCTTCGCGAGCTGCCTTGCAGCCGGGTGCGCCCCGCCCGAGTCGTTTTACGTCGAGACGACCATTCACCCTGACGGCTCGTGCGACCGGATGATCTGGCAGTCGAAGGATAAGTTCCTCCCGCCGGAAGCACTCAAGCCAGAATGGAAAGCTCGGTGGAATCAGATCAAAGACGCGAAGCGGCCACCGTTGGGCCCTGATCGCGTGTTGTCGGATGATTCCCCGTATTTTGTGGTTTGCGGCACTCCACGAGCTCGACCATGCGATTGTTTAAGTCGAAGTTGACGGGTGCGATGATCACGCTCGCGGTCGCCGTGACGGATTTGGCAGTCGTTGTTATTCGGCCTCCGACGTGGGAGATTGCCGTGATGTCTTGACGGCCGCGCTGGAGTGCTGCTTGCTTCTGCCGAATGGGTGGCCGAGGGTTTTCGGGATCAAATTCTCTCGCGTCCGATTCACGGTGCGAGGAATGATGATCGCCGTAGCGTGTATCGCTCTCCTACTCGCGCTGGTTCGTTATTCGGTGCGCGTGCCCGATTCTGAGGAAATACCGAATATTCACTCCCTAATGGCCGAGCTGTGCAAGTACGAGGCCACGCTCATGAGCCGGAGGGCCGATGACTGTTTGGCACGGGCCAAGCATAACGCTCCGTGGGACGACCCCAGTGAGGAGGCCGAAACGCTCAAGTGCTGCCCGTATCCTTCGGACACCCCTCCGTATGGATCATGGTCCGATCAAGCGGCAGTTTGGAAGGCGCGGCTCGCAAAGCGGCCGCGGCCGCTGAGCGCCATGCGGGTATGGTCCACTAATCTGATGGTCAATCGAGCAACGCCGCAGCGACCGAGATTCGACGCAGGCAGGCGACAGAACGAGGCGCCCGTTTGGCCAAGCAACCCTCGTGCCGAATACGAAATTGGGCTTTCGCTTATCCGGTCGAGTTTCCGCTCGCGTATTCGTACGTCAAATTCAACGTACGTCGTTCTTGACGTACAAGAGGCGAGCGTGTCGTTTCGCACCTGTGGGGAGGGCGATCGACGAAGGCCCAGGGGCCACTGGACGCGTTCGATCGACGCCGGGCTCTGTTCGGCTTAAACCGGTGGAATTGCGCTAGGCGGAACTCCACCGGCCGTCGATCGATCGCGTCGACGCCAAGGGTGTCGCGCCTCGCTCAGCCGAACAGTTCCTTGACGGGGGACCCATAGCGGACGATCGCCACCGGGCGGCCGGTCGAGGTGTGATACTCCTTGTGGGTGTCGATGCCGAGGCAGTGGTAGAAGCTCGCCGCGATGTCGTCGGGCGAGATGCCGTCGCCTGAGGCGGGGCCCATCGCCTTGTCGTCGCTGGCGCCGATCACTTGGCCTCCCTTCATTCCGCCGCCGCCCAAGAGCACAAACATCGCTCGCGGGAAGTGGTCCCGTCCGGCGCGGGGATTGATCTTCGGCGTTCGGCCGAACTCACCGGTGACGAAGACCGCTGTCGTTTCCAGTAGTCCTTTCTGGGCGAGCGAGAGGAAAAGGCCCGAGAGGGCACTGTCGAGGTCGGGCAGCAACTTGGTCTTGAGGGTCTGGAAGTTGTCGCGATGGGTGTCCCAGCCACCGCTGGAGACCGTGACAAACCTCACACCAGATTCAACCAACCGCGTCGCCAAAAGGCAGCTCTGGGCGAACGGGCTGTCGTTGAAGAGTCCCGTGATCGAGGGCGACTCTTTGCTCACGTCAAAGGCCGCGCCGAGCGGGGCGAGCTGATCATGTCGTAGGCGCGCTGGCTGAATCGATCGAGGCCGTTGACGAGATCGCTCCGCGTTTCGAACCCGCGGAACGTGGTGTCGAGGTCGCTCAAAAGCTGGCGGCGCTTCTCGATGTCACGCACGGTCAATCCCGCCGCCGAGCGTAATACCACGCACCGAGAACGGCTGCTTCGGCGCGGGGTGGTCGTCGTGCTGAAGGGGGCATACTCGACGCCCAAAAACCCGGCCACTTGCGGCGTGTTCGGCACCGCGACGAACGGGGGCAAATCCCTGGGCCCGGAAAGCTCCTTGCTCACGACCGCGCCAAAGCCGGGGAATTCCAGCGAGGGCAATGGGCGATTGCCTGTGTTCATGTATTTCGTACCAAACTCGTGTGCGGCCAGGCTGTGGCTCACACCACGGAGGATGGCGAACTTATCGGCGCACTTGGCCAGCCTGGGCAGATGCTCGCAGATCGCGACGCCCGGCACGTTGGTGTCGATCGGGTTGAACTCGCCGCGATATTCTTTGGGGGCGTTGGGCTTCAAGTCGAAGGTATCCATGTGGGTCGGCCCGCCGCCCAAGTTGACGAAGATGGCCGACGTGGCTTTGCCCCGGCCCCCCGCGGCGTTTTTGACGTCACCGGCTGCGGCCAGGCGGAAGTAACCAGCGAGGCTCAATCCGCCACCGAGCACACCCGCTCTCAAGAAGTCGCGACGGCGAACGCCGTCGCAGGTTTGGTTCGTGGCCATGTTCGCAGTTTCCCTCGGGTCATGGAAAAGGTTAGTGGTTTGTCATGAATTCTTTGGTGTTGAGCAGCGCCCACATGAGGTCGCGGACGGCCGTGTTCTGGTTGGACGCACTCGCGAGATGGGCGCGAGCGCGGGCCGCTTCGGCATCGGTCGGCCGACGCCCCAGGGTGCGCAGGAAGGCATCGCGGATCACGTCTTCGGCGACAAAGGGGAGACGAGGCTCGCCATTGGGCAGGCGGTTGAGCTTGGTCTTCTGGGCGGCGAGGTCGGCGCGGTGCGTTCTCAAGCTGTCGCTTCACCTCCGTGGACGCCTGGTCGTCGCCCGCCTTGTGGAGAGCCTCGGACCGGCGCTGGAGATCGGCGATTTTCGCCTGGAGGGCGGCGACGGCCTTTTCGGTTGTGGCGCGGGCCTGGTTGGCTGCCGCGTTGAGCGGGCTGCCGGTGCGCTCGTCGATCCAGCCGCCGCGGCGGTCGATGGCCGAAAGTGTCTCCTGGTCGTTCTGAAGGTAGATCGACTGGAGCAAGTTCGGCTCGTTCGAGGCGGCGCAGTCGCAATTGGTGTCGCGTGGGGAGCGGCCGAAGAGGCGAGCGGCGTAGTCGCCGCCATTGCGGCGGCCGACGCTCCCGCCCGCCTTGGGACCGATCGCGCGCTCTTCGAGCCCGGCAGGCGTGTCGGCCTTGGCCAGTTCGGGCGATCCGGCGGTGGCCAGCACGAGCGCGTCGAGCAGCACCTCGGCGGGCAAGCGGCGCAGCACGGCCCGGCTGAAGTTTTTCTCGTCGAGCTGGTTTGTTTCGTTCGCATGCCAGCTTCGCTGATAGGTTTGGCTCAGGATGATCTCGCGGTGCAGCCACTTCATGTCGAACTTGTGGTCGATGAAGCCGCGGGTGAGGTAATCCAAGAGCGCGGCATTCACCGGCGGATTGGCGAGGTTCATGTCGTCGGGCGGATTGACGATCCCTCGCCCGAAATAATTCGCCCATACCCGATTCACAAACGCCCGGGCGAAGTAAGGGTTGTCGCTGGATCGCATCCAGTCCATGAGCGGCTTCGCGGGTCGACGTTCGCCCGAGAGCTCGACCTCTTTGTCTCCAAGCAGCTTGGGCGTGACGACGCGATTGGCGGCGTTCTTCGCCTGTTTGTTCCCCTGGCCATCGCCCTTGCCTTTGGCTTTGCCGCTGGCGGCTGCGGTCCGGTTGCCACCAGCCACGAATACTTCCTGCCACGGGATCGGCGACCCCTTTTTGGCGAGTGCCAGCAGCTCTCTGTTGAGATCGGCGTTGGTCTTTTTGTTGAGCTTTTCGCGCATCGCGGCCGCGGTCTTCTGACCGTCGGGAGCGACCCCGAACGCGAATGCGCGTGAAGAAGGCGGCGAACTGCTTGAAGTCGTCCTGCGTCCACTGGTCGAACGGATGCTTGTGGCACTGGGCGCACTCGAGCCGGACGCCGAGGAAGGTGTGGCTGAAGGCGAGGGCCTGGTCTTCCGGGTTTCTCGCGGTGCGCTTCATCCAGAAGTAGGGCATCGTCTCGCGCGAGCTGAAGTCGGCGGGGGCCTCGTCGCGGTAATACGCGGCCTGCTGCTTGATGTAGTCGTCGTAGCTTTGGCCCGGCTTGCGGCTGGTGGCCAGCACGATGCCGGCGATGATCTGGTCGTAGGGCATGTTTTCGCGCACCCGAAGTTCGAGCCACTCGTACCAGTGACGTGGCGTATTTGCCGTAGACGTTGGGCTGTCCGATCAAGTTGCGCTGGCTGTCGCCGGTGATGTCGCACAGCTTGGTGGCCCACCAGGCGGAATAGGCGGGGCGGCTCAAGAGCTCGTCGACCTTGGCGGCGCGCTTGCCGGCCGAGGCTGAGGTGTCGGCGAGGAACGCCTCGATGTCATCGGGCGTGGGGGGCGTGCCGGTCAAGTCGAGGCTCACGCGGCGGAGGAACTCGCCGTCGGTGCAGACCTCGCTGGGGATGACGCCCAGCTTTTTCAGCTTGGCGACGACCAGCTCGTCGATTTTGGTCGGCTGCGGCACGTTTGGATAGTTGGGCCCGACCTTGTCGGAGACGGGCAGAATAGCCTGGGCGACGGCCACGCCGTTGTCGTAAAAGGCCACGACGTGCGTGTCGCCCTTCCCCTTGCTGGTGACGACGCCGTTTTCGTCGATGTCGGCCACGGCTTCGTCGTTGGTGCGGAAGCGGCTGAGGCACGTGACGTCTTCGCTCGAACCGTCCGCCCAGTGGGCGACCACCTTGAGCGGGACGGTCTGTCCCTGGCGCTGGAAGACGATTTCGGCGGGGGTTACTTCGAGGTGTTCGAACCGCGAGGGGTGTTCCGCGCTTCGCTCCGGAGTCGATCCAGCGGAGGATCATGTGGTAGGCCCATGTGCCCTCGCTTAAGCGCTTGCCCCCCTTGTGGGGGATCGAGAGCGTGGGCTTTTGGAGGATTTTGCTCATCTCGGGGTTTTCGCGGTCGACGCGGCCGGATTTCTTGGCGAACAGGGCGTCGTAGTCGGCCTTGAAGTCGTAACCGAAGAGTGAGAGGCGGAAGCCGCCGCGTCCCTGAAACGAGCCGTGGCACGACCGGGAGTTGCACCCGAGCCGGCCCATGAGCGGGAGGATGTGCCGCTGGAAGTCGGGAACTTGGGCGCCGTCGTCGGAGGCGTACCGCAGGCTCGCGGGGTGCGATATGGCTGCGGCGTTTTCGCCGTTCGTCAGGGCGGCCGTCGCCAAGACAAGCGCGGCGGCAAGCGCGGCAAAAGAGAACCGTCGGTTCATGGCAGGCGTTCCCCCTTCGTGGTGGTCGTGGCTGAATCGGCGCCGCTTCCCGGTGTTGAGCTTCACTTGGTCTTGTCGTTGCGATTTCGAATCTGTTTTCGCTTTCGGGTTCCGTTTGGCCGCGCTGGCGTTCTCGTTCCGCTGCCGCGCCCGCTGGCCTTTCTTCACCGCCGCCTTATAGCGCGACTCGATGAGCGAGTCGCGGCGGGATTCGAGGCGGTCAAGGTTTTCCTTGAGCTTCTTGAGTCGTTCCTCGGCCTGGTCGCGCTCGAACGTTTGCTGGCGGACCTCGCTCTCGAACTGATCTTCGACGGCTCGGCGGAGCTGGCTCTCGAGCTCGGGGTTCGAGCCTTGAGCGCTGGCCAATTTGGCCGTCAGGAGCTCGATCCGCGACCTGGCCTTCCACGCATTCAGGCTCAGCTCATACCGCTTGGGGTTTCGCACTTGATCGCGGCGAGGTTTTTGCTGACGGCCGCCAGCTCGCGCACGGCGAGCTGGTACTCGGCGAGTTTCATCGGCTTGAGCCGCGCGAGCAATTCCGCGAGCTCGGGGTGGTGCTCGCGCACGAACGCCAGCGCGGCGGCCTCGGCGTCAGGAGTTGGGGGACCGTCCGCCTTCGCGGGCTGCCGCGCCGCCGGTTGATTGTCCGGTTTGCCCTTCCCTGAGTCTTTGTCGGAGCCGTCGTAGCCGACGGCCGACGCGACGAAAGCGATAGCGAGAGCCGCCAGCGCGGGCAGGCAACAGGCAAGCGGAGAAGTGGTTCGACGATTACTCATCAGATCAGAGCCTCGAAGGTTCAGCAATTCGATCACGGTCGCGTCAGGAGCTCGGGGCGCAGGGAAGCGGCTTCGATCAGCCAGGCGGGCAAGTCTTCGACCAGTTCTCCACGGTCGGCCACCGTCTCCACGGGCGTCATTGGGTCAGCCTCCGGATCGTCGAACGCGCTCACCGCGTCGTCGGGGCGAGGGGTCTCGGCAGCCTCGTCGAAGCTGTTCAACCAGGCCAAGGCGACGGCCGAGCCCGGGCCCGGCGTGGTTCTGCTGGCGTCGGTGATGTTGCGGCGGGCCCGGAGCTCGATCAGCCGAGGCGCCACCGCCAAGGCCAAGCACGCTGCGGAGGCGAGGGCCACGGCAACGGTTCGCCGAAGTCGTGGGCTCAACCACCGTTTGGGCTGTGACCGTGACGCCAGCGCCGGCGCCGACTGGGCGACCCCTGCCATGAGTGCGACCGCCTCGGCCACGGCTTCGCGCCCGCTGGTGTTGGCCGAGCACATGCTCGAACGCGGTCGATTCTTCAGGAGCAAGCTCGCCGGCGACGTATCGGAAAGCCAGCCAGGCCAGGTCATCATCGTGGGATTGGGGCAATAGGCTCATGATTTCGCCTCCGACTCGTTTTCGTTTTCAACGCGCAAGGCGTCTCTGAGTTTGTTCAGGGCCAGCCGCATCCGGGTGAGCACCGTGCCCAAGGGGAGCCCGGATTCGCGAGCGATCTGGGCGAACGTCTTGTCGTCGTACACACGCGCCATGACCACGTGGCGCTGGGGATCGGGCAATGTGCCGACGCACCGGCGCACCGCGTCGATCATGTCGCCGCGG
This sequence comes from uncultured Isosphaeraceae bacterium, assembly GCA_963829765.1. Lineage (GTDB taxonomy): Bacteria > Planctomycetota > Planctomycetia > Isosphaerales > Isosphaeraceae > CAWFRS01. The sequence continues at coordinate 34,857 of CAWHKI010000227.1, forward strand.
ATCAGGCCGTCGACAGGGTGATCGCCATGAGCGCCCGAGCCGCCGGCGGACCAAAGGTCGGCAAGCCGGCGCCGGGCGCGCTCGCCCGAAAGGCGGCGGCGACGCGCGGCGAGCGCCTCATGAAAGGCGACGCGAAAGATCCACCCCTTAAATGACTCGGGACACGCGGTGTGGCCGAGCTCGAGGGCTTTCAAGAGTGTCGCCTGCATCACGTCACCCGCCAGGTCGTGATCGCGCACGACCCCCAAAACGAATCGATGAAGTTCCCCGCCGTGGGCTTCGTACAGCGTTAGAACTCGCGTGCGCAAATGCGCTTGCGTCGCGTCGATCGTCTGCTGGACGGTCACGGCTTGGTCGAGGTTGCTGTCATGCTGACCGCCCCCCCCAGTATGCTCGCTCGCGTCCGGCATCGACCGCTTTCTCCTGAGTCCACGACTGTACGATGCGCGACCCCTTCCCGTTATTCTCCCCGGGGCCAGTTTTTTTTGGAAATGGCCGCGCCGGGATGCGCGAATAGATTCTGCCGGACGCGGCCGTGCTACTCGTTTCATGGGCCACGTGGGCATTTGCTGACGAGCGTGCCTCAAGCTTAATCCGCGACGAGAATCGGCGAGAGGGAGCTCTCAACTGGCAATTGACGCGCGTTCGCGTCGATGACGACGGCTTCCGCTCACCGTAAATCGAAGGTTATTGCTCAAGGCAAAGCGTTCAGGCCGGCGTAACAAACGACCTCATGGTCTCGACCGACCCTCCCCGGCGGTTCCAGATCGAGATCTTTCGCATTCATCGTCCGCGATAACCGACCGGCCAATAAGCTCGATCTGAAACTTGAAGACCTGGTTGACCGGCGCGCCGATCGGCCCCGGATCGCCTGGAGGATCGTCGGCGATTTTTTGGCAGCGTTCGACCCACCGATCAAGGTCTAAACCCAGTTGATGGCTAGACCCAGCGTTTCGTACCGAGGCGAACAACGCGGCGGCGCGGGCGGCGTGGACGCGCACTCCATGCGCCTGGCCTTCCCGAACCTTTACTCCCGCGGCCGCCAGTTTGATCAGCGCCTTGATCACATCGGCCTCTACACCCCGGCGGCCATAAGCGTGCCAGAGCCCTTCCCAGACTTCGTGTGCTTCCCAATAATAACCGGCGTTGAACAGCGTGACTCCACGGAGGAACTGAGGGGACGACGGTCCCTGGCTTTCGTTGGGCCTGGCGACTTTAGACGCAGCTCTCCCAAACGAATGCCCCAGCGGTGAGCTGATCGGATGCGGCCACGGACCGCCGGGAACGTACGAGTAGGGGGGCAGGGGGTCAGAAGGCGTCACAGATTCCAAATCCCAGATTCCAGAGAGACCCGCACTTCGAAGCCACGGCCGAGAAAGGGCCCTCGATTCACTCACAACCGACAACGGACCACTGACAACGGACAACTGACAAATGGAATTGCAACCGCTCGTCCTGATCAATGCGGTCGGACTAACTCCAAGGCTACTCTCGTTCGCCCCTCGACTGCAACGGCTCGCGATAACGCACTGGCAGCGGTCACTTCACGAAGTGGTGCCGGCTGTTACCTGCGCGGCACAGGCGACGATACTCACAGGAGTGCTGCCACAAGAGCATGGCATCGTCGGCAACGGCTGGCTGTTCCGCGACACGGGGGAGATTCGGTTCTGGCAACAATCGAATGCCCTCATGCAGGCCGAGCCGATTTACGTGTCGGCGAAGCGCATGGCGATCGAGCGCGGGCTGCGGTTTCAGGCTGCCAAGCTTTTCTGGTGGTTCAACCAGGGGGCATGCGTCGAAATCAGCGTCACGCCCAAGCCCTATTACGGCGCCGATGGCAATAAGGTCTTCGGGATCACCGGCGAGTCGCAAGGACTTTGCGAGCGGCTGGAGCGTGACCTCGGCCGCTTCCCCTTCCACACGTTCTGGGGGCCGAATGCCGGACTTCCTGCAACGGAATGGATCGCCGATTGTGCCGCGCGGCTTTTGCGGTACTTCAGGCCCGAGCTGACCCTCGTTTACCTGCCACACCTCGATTACGACCCGCAGCGATTCGGTCCGGCCGGCTGCGACATGGCCCGTCTCGTTCGTGAGCTGGACGATGCCTGTGGCGAGATCCTCCATGTCGCCAATCACGTCGGAGCGAGGGTTTGGGTCGTTAGCGAATACGGCCACGCCGACGTGAGCCGGCCGATCCTGCTCAATCGCGTGCTACGCGAGGCGGGCTTTTTGAGCGTGCGACCCGGACCGTTTGGTGAAACACTCGACACGTTCGGCAGCCGTGCCTTTGCCGTCTGTGACCATCAGCTTGCACACGTTTATGTCGCCCGACCCCAAGATCTAGAGCGAGTGAGCGACCTCATCAAGGGTATTCCCGGCGTGTCGCGCCTCTTCACCGGAAAAGACCGGCGCGAGATTGGGCTCGATCATCCGCGCGCCGGCGAAGTCGTCGTTTTGTCGCAATCCGACTCATGGTTCGCTTATCCTTACTGGCTCGATGATCGCCTCGCCCCCGATTTCGCGCGGACGGTCGACATCCACCGCAAGCCCGGGTACGACCCGTGCGAGCTGTTCTTCGACCCTGGCTTATGGTGGCCCAAGGGCCGGGCGATTCGTCGGCTCGTGCAGAAGAAATTGGGGTTTCGTACCTTGTTCGACGTGATTCCGCTGGATGCGGCACTGGTGCGGGGTAGCCACGGGGTGCCGGCGGCAGAGCCCGAGGATCGTCCGATCTTGATCGGCGACGGTCCGCGCCCTCGCGAGGAGATTCGATCCCGATGACCGACGTGCACGGATTGCTGCTCCGAGCTCTCTTTCCCGATTGATTCTGTGTGCGACCGCTCCACAATCGAAGAGCGACCAAGCCGAAATCAGCGACCAAGGGATGGGCATTGTTTCGCATGGTCCGTCCCCCTGGGCGTGTGACGGTGTAAACGCGCCGGCTTGTCGGCGGTCGATCCCGGACGTCAAAATGGAATCATCCGCTTCGGTGGCGACCGCCGGCGTCGTTTGACCTTCGTTCAGATTGGAGTCAGCGCGTATCCATGCGCCGCTTTCCGCGAAGTCTTTGCTGGACGGGATTGGCACTCCTTTGGTTGGTGACCGAGGCGACCGCGGTCCAACGACGGCGCGTGCGGAAGTCACGAGCGAAGCGGTGGAGCAGGCCATTCGCAGCGGGGTGAAATTTCTCAAGGAACGCCAGCGAGCCGATGGATCATGGCCCGAGGCCGCCGCCAATGCCCCAACGGGGGCCACGAGTCTGGCCGCGCTCGCCTTGCTCACGGCTGGCGAACGAGTCGACTCGCCGCCGATCCAGCAGACGCTCACATACCTCCGCGGCTACGGCCCACAACGGCTCAATAGCACCTACGCAATCGGCTTGCAGACCATGGTGTTCGCCGCCGCGGAACCGGAAACGGATCATGTGCGGATGGTTGCCAACGTCAATTGGCTCGAGCGAGCCCAACACAAAGATCATCGCCGCGAGCTCTGGCCCGGGAACTGGACATATACCGAGGTCAGATTACAACCCGGCGACAACTCCAATACGCAGTACGCGCTCTTGGGCTTAAATGCCGCCAGCGAGGCTGGCATCCCCGTCAAACCACAGGTCTGGGCGCTCGCGGGCCTATTTCGAGCACTTCCAGAATCGTGACGGCGGGTGGGGCTACACGCCACAAACCAAACAATCAACCGCGAGTATGACCTGCGCCGGAATATCCAGCCTGATCTTTTGCGGGTCAAGACGAATTCAGAGCTTCGAATCTCTAAGAGGAGAGGAGATCGACCGGTGCGGCGAGGGGGCACTCGATCCCTTTCTGAATCGTGGGATCGACTGGCTCGCGAACCACTTTGACGTTTCGCAGAATATCGGCCATGGCCGGCAGTGGAAGATCTACTATTTGTACGGACTCGAGCGAGCCGGACGTTTAACCGGTGTGCGCTTCTTCGGCCCGAATGACTGGTATCGCCTGGGCGCCGAAGAGTTGGTCCGCACGCAGAACAAGTTCTCGGGATACTGGTCTGGGGGGGGGCGAGAACGAGATCGTGGGAACGAGCCTGGCGCTCTTGTTTCTCGCGAAGGGCCGCGCGCCGGTCTTGATCAATAAACTCAGCCATCTTCCTCGCGGCGATTGGAACAGAGATCCCGAAGATGTCCGCAACCTGGTTAGCGTGGTTTCCCACGAATGGAAACATCTGCTTACGTGGCAAGCCGTCGACCCCAATGCCGCGTCGGTTCAAGACATGCTTCAGGCCCCGATCGCTTTCTTTAACGGTCACTCGGCACCCGAGTTTTCGGTCCGGGCCAAGCAGAATCTCCGCGAGTTTATCGAGCAGGGAGGGTTTATCTTCGCGGAAGCGTGTTGCGGCAGCTCCGAGTTTGACCACGGCTTCAAGCGCCTCGTCAAAGACATCTTCCCGGAGCAAGAATACCAGCTCCGGCCGCTGCCGCCCGAGCACGCGGTCTGGCGAGCGAAACATTTGCTCTCCCCCGAGATCCACCCTCTGTGGGGCATCGAGCACGGCTGCCGGACTGTGCTGATCTATTCGCCGCGGGATCTCTCGTGCTATTGGAACCAAGTCGAACGAAGCCCCGCCAATCCGGCGGTCATTAAAGCCTTCCGGGTCGGTGAGAATGTGGTCGACTATGCGACGGGCCGCGAGATGCCACCCGACAAGCTGGCGAATCGGGATCTTCGCGACCTTAAGGTCGAAGCGCCCAAGCGCGGGGCCTTGCGAATCGCCAAGCTCAAGCACGCCGGCCATTGGAACATCGCTCCCCAGGCGATTCCCAACTTGATGGAAACCTTCGCAGGCCGCCTCTTAATTTTAATGTCGTGATCACCGAGAAAGACTTATTTGCCCGTGAGCCGGACCTCGTCTATTACCCCCTGGTTTACGTTCACGGCCGGTCGGCGCTGCAGCTTGAAGAAGAGGACGTTCAGGCTCTGCGCCGGCACCTCGACCCGGGAGGCGGAACGCTGTTCGCCGACGCCGCGTGCGGCAACAAAGTCTTCGACGCTGCTTTTCGACGGCTTGTCGCCCAGCTTCTTCCGGGCCACCCTCTCGTTCCGATCCCCAATGACGACCCCCTGCTTTCAGACAAAGTCGGGGTCAGTCTTAAGGATTGCGACTACACTCAGGCCGCGGGCGGAGGTCGCGGGTTCCCTCAGCTCGAAGGGGTCAAGTTCAACGACCACTGGGCGATCATCTACTCGAAATACGACATCGGCTGTGCTTTGGAGCGGCACACCGGGCTCGATTGCAAGGGTTACACGCATGCGAGCGCTGCCAAGATCGCCGCCAACATCGTGATCTACGCCACGCTGCCGTGACAGGTGCCGTTTAACGCACCTCGGTTTTACTATTTATCACTACTTATCAATGAGGGGAGGGTATTCGGCGGGGGGCAGGATCAGCACCCCGCCGATCTCTTGACGAAAGTAGAGTCCGAAGTGCTCCCAATCGCCGGTCAGAAGGTGAGTTGCTCCCCCATCGATCGCCGCAAGGAGAATCGGCAGGTCCTTTTCGGGGAGACGAATACCCCGCGGCAACATAAAATGCGCGGGCTCGACTCGGCGGACCTGTCGCAGCAATCGAGACAACCGGCCCCGCTGCTTTGGCGTTTCCATGTTTCGCCGGGCTTCATCGACGGCGTAGCTCGACGACAGCAGTTCTGCGTCATCCAGATCCCAGAGCCTCAGTAACGCGCCCTCTGGCCGCCACGCTGCGGCGAAGAGGACGTTGGCGTCCAGGAAAACCCGGTCCATGCCTCCCTCACGCCCCAGGGGGCTTGTAGTGCGGGATCGCTTCGGGTTCGAGGCCCATGGCCCGAACCGTCGCCACCGCACCCGCGTAGTCGGCGGCGTTGACGGCGTTGGATAGGAGGAACTGAGCCTTACGCTCACGCGTGTAGATCTCAAGCGGGAGAATCACGGCCGGTCGGATCAAAACCCCACCTTCCCGGGCTTCGGCAACGACGAAGGTGCCCTCCTCGATCCCGTATTGGCGGCGGAGCGCAGCCGGGATCACGACCGTCCCCCGCTTCCCCACGCGAGACGCCTCAGCCATGATCGGCTGGTCCGCGGCCTGCGCCGGCGTTCTTGGCTGTCTCGGCACGCGGGCCCTTGTTCCCAACCTTCTTGGCCGAAGGCATGCAAAATCGTCCTGAATTGAAAAAAGCAGTTTCGCCCGAATCTCTGAATCTCGGGCACACTGACCTATTATTGGCGTCGACGGTGCTGAGATCAAGGCCGCCAAATAAGGCGAAGCGGTCTTAGTCACTGCTTCGCCCCCCATGAGGGACGACTCGTCTCGGGGTTGAACCCATGCAGACCGCCGGTGTCACGACAGGTTTTTGAGTTGCTTAGAGAGAGCTTTGAACTGCTCAGCGGCGGGCAACCCGGGCCTCGGCCAAACCGTCAAATAGCCACGGTAGCCTACTTCTTCAAGCGAGCCGAGGTACTCTTCCCAATCGAGAGCTCGCCGGCCGGAAAGCCAAATCCGCGAGGGTTGAACGCGGGAACGCCTGGCGAGCCTGTCGCATCGTTGGCGTAGGCATGCACAACCCATGACGCGAGTCCTCGAACGGTGGCGATCGGGTCGATCCCCGCTTGCAAGATGCTGCCGGGGTCGATGCTCGCGGCCAGGCCGGGCGAGGCCAGTCCATTCAGAAACGCCTTCAGTTTTTCACCGGGGTCCGCACCGGTTTCCAGGGCCAATTTGACCCCGTGGTGCTCGGCCCGCCGGCCCAGCTCGCGCAGCGTGTTGGTAAAGACCCCGAGTCGAGCCTCTTCCTCCGGCCGCGGAACTGTGCCGGCACGCGCCAGGACGATCTTGGTGCCAAGCTCGTACGCCATGGCAAAGGCGGCGTCAGCTCGGCGCATCCGCTCTTCGAGTTGATCGGTCGTGTGGAACGGCCGCCTCGTTGGCAGCGCCAGCCCGACGAGCGACATTTCAACCGTGCCGCAGAATGTGGCGGACCTCGCGCCGACCGGTGTCACCCAGGCGGTGAGGCGCGACCTCGCCAATCGCCTCGATGACCACGCCGCGGGCGCCCAACCGTGCTGCCTCATGAATCTGGTCGCGCACCGATCGTTCAGCGGCCAGGCGTATACCCAGCGGATGGGGGATCATCACCAATCGGTTCCTCGATCAGGCGTCATCCCCGGATGGCCCTTCTAACAGATGCTTGAGCGGGGCGGGGAAGAGTCTCCACGTCGTTTGATAGGTGACCTCGAGCGGAGCAGGAACGTAGAAGCCCGGCCCGAGGAAGAGTGGCATATCAGGCAGGACATCTCCCACGGCTACAAACTCGATGTAGGCGACGCACTCCGGAGCCGCTTCGTATGCCGCCAGAGTCAGCCGCTTGTCTTCTGGCAGCTCAAAATCCTCTTCCTCCAACTCATCCCAGATCTCCTTGTGAATTCCCTGGGGATCGCGCTTCGTGGGCGGAAATAGGTCAATCACGAGCAAGTGAATGCCCCGTTCGATCAGGTCGGCCGTCTTCTGGACGAACGCACGCAGCTCAGCTTTGCCTGCCTTGTTACCTGGAGAAACAATCTCGATCACGGCGACGACTTCACCATGGCGGTGTCGAATCGTGACACGATTCGCTTTGCGAGCGTAAACCCGCTGCTCAAGGCGCCTCACTACGCGAGCACGAGGAGGAACCACGGATACGTTCAAGCCGTTCGAACCATCGGTCGGCCTGTTTTCGGACGACAATCGCAACGTCAGGACGTCGGGAATCGGGCCTCTGAGCGATTGCTCCGGGAGAGCGAAGTAATCCTGGGGCAGCCCTCCCTCGTTCAAGGCGTCACATAAGGCGTCGATCCAGCGGTGGTGGAACGCATGAAACAAACCCGCATCAACGCGAGTCCAGTCGTGAATCGGCATGGCTTTTCGCTCTATGACGGAACGACAGAGTCACCCGATCGATTATACCCGGGCCTGGCTCCTTGTTCGACGGCTCTCTCGAGGCTCTTTACCCGTCGCCAGCGATGTCGGCTTACTTCTCACAGCTCTCAAAAATGGTCGTGCATCCCTGCCCTTGTCCGATGCACATGGTTGCCAGCCCAAGCTTGCGCCCTGATCGCGCATCCGGTGCAAGAGCGTGGTCGCGATCCGGGCCCCGCTGGCCCCCAGCGGATGGCCGATGGCGATCGCACCGCCGCGCAGATTTACTTTTTCTGGGCTGAGCCCCAGCAACTTAAGCACGGAAAGGACCTGAACCGCGAAGGCCTCGTTAAACTCGAAGCAATCGATCTGATCGAGCGTGAGCCCCGCCCGCTTGAGCGCTTTTTGGGTCGCTGGCACCGGACCGATGCCCATTTCCTCGGCATTCACCCCGGCGACGGCCATGGCCCGGATCCGCGCGATTGGCTTTAACCCCAGTTCACGGGCCTTTTCCTCCGACATGATCAGCAGCGCGGCCGCTCCCACATTGATGGGCGAGCTATTGCCCGCCGTCACCGATCCGCCATCAGGATTGAACGCCGGAGCAAGGCCGCAAGCGATTCGGCCGACGTCTCGCGGCGAATGCACTGATCCGTTGTCAACAGGACCTTCCGCCCCGCGTCGTCGCGTCCCCAGGTGGGAATGATCTCCTTGCTGAACTCGCCTGCGTCGGTCGCCTTCGCGGCGAGCCGGTGGCTCCGCAGGGCGTACTCGTCCTGCTTCTCGCGCGAGATGCGATATTTGGCCGCCAAATACTCGGCGGTCATTCCCATATTCATGATCCCCTCGCTGTGGTGGCGGAACAGCGAGGGGGCCGGATTGTAATCCTTCGTCATCGGCACGTGGTCCATGTGCTCGACGCCGCCGGCGATGTGCACGTCCTCGCAACCCGCGGCAATGCTCATCGCCGCGTCATTGATTGCCTGCAAACTGGACGCGCAGTTACGATTGATGGTCACGCCCGCCGTCTCGGGGGGCAGGCCGGCGACCATCGCGGCGACCCTCGCGACGTCGACGCCCTGTTCACCTTGCTGCATCACGCAGCCCCAGCGTACGTCCTCGATTTCCTTGGGCGGAATGCCCGTCCGTTTTACAAGCGCTTGCATGACGTGCGCGGACAGATCCTCGGAGCGAGCGTCGCGAAAATAACCTTTGTCGGCGGACGCGCGCCCCACGGGTGTGCGAACGGCGTCGATGATCACGGCGTTTTTCATCGGAACAATACCCTCTGTGAGTCAGTATCCAAGGTAGGTCAGGCTTTTAGCCTGACGCGGCACCGGTCGTCGGGCTTTCTAGCCCGACCCTACTTCAGTGTCAGGCTCGAAAGCCCGACCTACGTCAATTTCGGGCTGGAATGCCCGACCTACTTTCAGTGTCGGGCTGGGAAGCCCAACTGACGTCAAGAGCCCATGACCATCTTGGGACGAGGATAAAACTTCTCACCCGTCTTCGCCAGCCGAAGCAACGACGAGGTCGGCTCAAATCGCTTACCCAAGTGCGAAAGCTTCGCCAGTTTTTCGACAATAACGTTCGCGCCGACACTATCGCACCAGCGGAGAATCCCGCCGCGGAATGGTGGGAAGCCAATTCCCAGGATCAGGCCCATATCGACGTCCCCCGGCTCCCGGACAATTCCTTCTTCGAGCACCCGCGTCGCCTCCAAGAGCATTGGCAAGAAGAGACGGTCAGTGATCGCTTCCGGGTCCATCTCGGTCTCGCCTGTGCGGTGCTTGGCGATGATCGCCAGGGCGGCGGGGTTTGGCTGGGGCTTCGACTTCTTGTCGGTCAGCCAGAATCGCATGAGCGACTTCTTGTCACTACCGCTCGCCTCGAGCATCTCGGGCAGAATCTGCGACGTCACCGTCCGGTCCGGGTAAGCCTTCGCCACGACCCTGCCGGCATAGACCGCCGTATCCAGGCCGACCAAGTCGGTAAGAATCAGCGGGCCCATCGGCATGCCGAACTTGGTGGCAGCCTTGTCGATCGCCACGACCGATACGCCATCGTGCAACAATGCCAGGGCCTCATTCATATACGGGAAGAGAACCCGATTCACGAGGAAGCCCGCGTAATCCTTGACGACGATCGGCGTTTTGCGAATCCGCTTGGCCAGGGCGACGATCGTCGCGACCGTTTCATCGCTGGTCTTCTCGCCCCGAATGACCTCCACCAGCTCCATCCGATCGACCGGGTTGAAGAAGTGCATGCCGATAAACCGCTCTGGGTGAGGGGCCGACGCGGCCATGCGCGTAATCGAGATCGTCGAGGTGTTGCTCGCCAGGATGGCGCCGTCACGAATCACGCTCGCCAAGCCCTTGTAAACATCTTTCTTCACCGCCTCATTTTCGGTGATCGCCTCAATCACCACGTCGGAATCGGTGAATAAGTGGTTTGATGTCGACGTGTTTAAAATCGCCAGCATGTTTCCCAAGTCTTGCGGGGTGGCGCGGCCGATTTTGATTCGGTTCATGACGACGTCCGAGGCTCGTTTCAGCCCGTCAGCCAGCCGGGCGTCGTCGACGTCGACCATGGACGTACGAATTCCCGAGCGAGCGGTCGTCGCGGCGATGCCCGCCCCCATGAAGCCCGGCGCCGAGAACGCCGCAGGTCTTGACGGGGCCAGGTTTCGCCGACGGGTCGCTAACGCCGGTATCGCGCGCCAAACGGTTTTTCATGAAGAAGATACCGATCAAATTGGCGGCGACCGGTGAACCGGCCAGCTCGGCGAAGCCGTTCAACTCGGCCTTGAGTCCCTCTTCCAACGTCTTGTTGCAGCCCTCGCGAATGGCTTTCAAGGCGACCAGCGGGGCAGGGTACTGACCCTTGGTCTTGCCCTTGATCGCCCCTTCGGCGAGAGCGAATGCGAAGTTGAACTGGTCGGCATTGAGGCCCATCGGCCCTCGCAGTTGTTCGCGGCGAGCTTTCCACTCGCCGCTCTGATGCAAAATATCGATCAACCGGCGACCTTCCTCGACCAGTTTATCAGCCGGCACCGCGTCGAACGCGAAGCCCACGCTCACGGCCTTCGCGCTGGAAAGTTTCTCATCACCGCAGATCACGTTGATGGCGGCGGTCAAGCCGATCAGGCGAGGCAAGCGTTGCGTTCCTCCCCAGCCCGGCAAGATGCCGATCGACACTTCCGGCAGGCTGATCTGCGTGTGCGACGCCGTCGATACCAGCCGCTCGTCCATCGAGATGGCCAACTCGGTTCCACCCCCCAGGCAGCCGCCATCGATGAGCGCGACGGTCGGGAACGGCAACCGGCTGATCCGGTCAAAAAGCTGGTGTCCCGCTTTGCCCACCACGGCTAACTGCTCGGCCGGTATGTAACTCATCATCGCCAGCTCGTTCAAGTCGGCACCAGCGACGAATTGCCCGGGCTTGCCGCTTTGAAACAGCAACCCGCGCACCTCGGTCCGCTCCTCGAGCTGGCCGATTAAGTCCGCGAACTCTTTGAGCACGCCTTGCGGTAGCGTGTTGACCTTTTTGTCGGGCGTGTCGAACGTAACCAAGACAATCTTGTTGTCGAGCTCTTCAATGCGAAATGCGTTCGCCATTATTTTTGTCTCCAGAAGGGTATCAAGCCTTGTAGGGCATAAGGATTTCCGCGGCCTCGATGCCCGCGATGGCTTCGAACCCGCCCGAGGCAATTTTTTCGCCGAGCTTTGTCACCGCTCGGTAATAGGCGTCGGACGGCCGCTTGCCGGTGATTTTCCGCGTTAGGTCTTGGCACAGGATATCAGCCGCGTCCTTCACGACTTCGCTCGATTGCCGGCTGGCCCAAAGGCTTGTCGCCAAGATGACCACCAGGTCTTGCAGACGCCCCGACAGCTCGGCCATCCTGCACTGACGATCCGCCAAGCCAAGCTGATGCTTGGTCATGAGATTGGCGATCTCTAGGCGGCCTGCCGCCAGCTTCTCGACCGCGAATGAGGCATGCGCCGCCAGGTTTCGGCGCGATGCCGTTCAGGTTGGGTCGGGTGTTTGGTGTCACCATCTGGCCGACTTGCCACTTGGCAAACGGGACTAGCGCCGAGCGCATCGCCCAAAAATGAGCCGGATTCATCGGATTTGGCTTCTTGATCCCCGAAGCCAGGATGGCTTTTCCGATCGGCTCGAAGTATTGCTTGCCAAATTCCTTGATCAGCGACTTGAAGAACGCCATGCCGAGCATCTCGCCCTCGCCTTCGTAAATGCAAGGCGCTAGATACTCGTGAATGTTGTCGCCGAACAGGTGGCCCTTTAGGAAGGCGCGCGCCACCATGGGTTTTCATGAACAGTTCGATGCCCGCTTCCTTCTGAGCCTCGCTGCCGAAAATCTTGGCGATGATGCATTCGAGTTCACCGCGGTACCCTTGATCGAGCAGCCATGAGCACCAGTCGACCAGAGCGTCGCAACCCACAATCAGCGCGGCCATCCTGCCAATCCGCCGCTTGACAAGTTCTCGCGTGACGATCGGAGCGGCATAAGTCCTGCGGAACTTGGCCCACGGCAACATGTTGGCGAGCATTACTCGCATCGACCCGGAGGCTGTCGCACACAGGGACACTCGCCCCAAGTTCAAGCCATGGTATGCGATCGTCAACCCGTCCCCATGGTGACCAGCCTGCAGCAGGTTCTCGCGGGGTACGCGCAGATCCTTAAACTTCATGCCAAAGTTGTTTAAGTGACGAAGCGCCAAGAGGCCATATCGCACCAGTTGGAAATTCTCGTTTTCTTGATCGGGGAGATCGACGATCAGCACCGCAGGGCGTTTTTCGATCAAGCACACCAGCCCGATCGTTCGGCCAGGTACGACGTTGGTGATGAACAGCTTTTCGCCGTTGACGACGTAATCGTCACCATCGAGAACTGCCTCTGTCTTAAGCGCCGTGAGATCTGATCCGGCGCCGGGCTCGGTGAGCGCAAAGGCGGAAAGTCGTTCGCCGCTCGCCAGTTTGGGGAGATACTTTCTCTTTTGCTGCGGGCTACCGAAGGTTCGGAGCGGATCGACCGCGCCGATGCACCCGTGAACCGAAGCCATCCCCGCCAGATTGGGCTCGATCGTGGCCATCTTGGTGAGAAATCTAGTAAAGGAACCGAACGAGGCACCTCCTCCGCCGTATTCGGGGTCAATCAAGAGTCCCCAATAGCCGGCTTTGCACAGATCGTTAATCACGGCGTCGGAAACTTTCCCATCCGGGCCGAGAAGATTACCCTGGGCACGATTGCGTCGCACGGCCTCAAGCGACCGCTCCATAATCGCGTCACTCGCAGGTGAGGTCTTCGGCGGATTAGGCAGGAACTGGTCTATGGGCGCTTCCCGATCCCAGACCACGCGATGGGCGGGGCTATTCGCCGTTTGATAACGAGCGGCGAACAGAGCGTCGACCTGGTCGTCCGCCCGGTCGACTTTGCCGGTCGTCCGTGCTTCTTCTTCGCTCTTGCCACCTAACTTAAGAGCGGACTCGACAAAAGTTTCTGCCTCAGGCTCTCGAATTTGAGTGCTCATTGGATGCCTTTTCCTCTCCCAGCCGTCACCGGCCGGGCAACACAACCCGTTGAAAATCAGATGCTGAACCGTGTCTTACGCGCCGATGGCGGGAAGAGCAATCTCTCTTCCGCCGATTGGCGACGGGTTGTGATGGTAACATACATCCTGGGCCAGAAACCAGTCCTCCAAAACCAAATGATGAAGAAAAGGCGCCCGCAGCACCACCGCGTTGGCGGGAAGCTTGCGAGTTAGCCAGCCATTCTTGCTGATGCTGGGGATTACGCTCGAGCCCAACCGGTCAAGGTGGCGAACCCTCAACTGCTTCATGACCTTGTGGCTCAAGCGATCAAAGCAAGTCGTGAGTAGCCTGGGCTCTGGCCCCACATGAATCACCAGCTCCGCGCCCGATGCCAGAGTGTATTCCATGGCATCCCACAATCGCTGGGGATGATCGGTCCAGTCGGCCAGAATCTCCCGGCTGTTCCACTCATCGTAATTGGGCAGGCCCGTGGTGCAGGAAACAACGTTGGGCGTCGGCTTCTGGTGTCCGCCCGCCGTGTGATACATCATCATGGCGGTGCGGTTGGGTATGTTGCGCTCCCAAATGAGGGGTGTATGCAAGGGAGGCCAATGATTCGGTTTACGTCGCAGGGTGACACCGACCGGCAGAAATTCGCGCATTTCTGCGTCGAGCAGGTCCAGCGTGTTGCCCTGACCCAACAGCAAGACCTGATACGGCGAGAGGTATGTGGAGGGCCCGACCAACCCCTCCCCGCGGCTACTGACCGCTGAACAGAGGTGCTCCACGTCTTCGATCTGAAGCGGGGGGCCTCCCTGGATCGAGAGAATCCCCAACGTGGTATTGGCGGTGAGTTCGGCGCAGTCCGCGGCCAAGGCCAGCGGGATCGGCAGAAGCTGCTCCATCGTGTACATGCCCCCGACGACCAGCGCCGAGAGCTCACCGATGCTATGACCGAAACTCAGACGGGCCTGCGCGACAGGAACGTCAAAAATATCTTCGAGCAACCGAATCTGCGCCAGCTCTAAGGCGACGATCGCGCCGATATCTTGAACGAAGGTGTCGAGCGTGGACGGTTCGCGAGCCAAAATTCGAGCGGCGAGATCGACCTTCTTGCCGAGCACGTCCCCGCATAGCACCGAAGCCGAATCGAGGATGGGCCGGATGACAGGCCCGAAAGCGCGATGTTCGAGCAATTCGGGAGCACGCCCCAGATTCGTCAGGTCGTAACCGCGAAACACCAAGGCCGCGGAGGCGATCCGTTTCTTCAAATCATCCCGCGAGACCTCTCTGGCGACCGCCTCGCCCTTTCTCCTCGTTTCCGCCTGCTGGGGTAGTGTCAAACGCGATGGGCCATGCGAAGCGAGCCATGATGGGGCCCAACTTCTCCAGCGGCCATCCAAAGCCCTCACCATCGCCCTACTACGCATGGCCTCGACCCTCAAGACACGCGACGCAACCTCGCTTGATTCAGCCCGAACAACCTACTGACTGTACGCAAAAACTCTAGCAGTCGTTCGGATTCCATCTCCATCCGTCTCACGGAAAACATGCCCTCCGCTGCCATCATCGTGCCCACGGGGACATCCCCTCTCGAAGTCGGGAGCGCAAGGCGCCTGCCGGACCCTTTCAAGATGCCATCATCACTTGCTGTTTTTTCGGCCCGGCAGGCGCCTGGCACTCCCAGACACAACCTAGCCTACAGTCACGCGGGGCAAGACATTGTCGCGCCATCACATAATCACGCTTGCCGAAAGATCTAACAACGACCTTCGTTTCGAGTCCCTGAGTCATCCCCTCGGACGACTTACCCATCCCTTAAAAGTATAAACTATTCCGCGCCAAAAGAAAGTCTCCATGCTTGCAATGGTCCGCCCGGCCGTAAGGGAAGATCAGTTTATGCCGAAGGTAAGGCCGAGGTATAGACTTACGTCTTGGACCGGCAGTCGTCGAATTTTAGCAACATTGGCCGTTGTGCTCTCAAGACCAGGAAACGCACTGGTGACGTACGGTCTCGAGGCCAGCGCCGTGACGTTCGTGGCCGGGAGGAGCTCAATGCGATATCATCAGCTTCGGTCGTTCATTCTGGAACTCTCGCACAGCAGCGTCGGTCACCTGGGTGTTGTCGAGGTTGAGGATTTGAAGGTGGTTCAAACCTTTCAAATGCAAGAGCCCAGCATCACTCACGTGAGTGTTATGCAGAAACAGAAACTCCAGATCGGTTAGCCCTTTCAAGTGCTCGAGCCCGGCGTCCCCAACCTGCGTGTCGTGGAGGAGGAGCCATTGAAGGCGACGCAGCCCCTTCAAGTGGGCCAGTCCCGCATCCGAGACCGTGGTGCCAACGACCGACAAGCTTTCCAGGCGTTTCAATCCCTTCAAGTGCGACAGCCCGACGTCGCCTACCCGTGTATGATCCAGAGACAGTTTCCGAAGGTTTTTCAGCCCCACAAGCTGCGCCAGTCCGGCGTCGCCGATGGCCGTGTTGTCGAGTGACAGGTCGCTCAGGCTGGTCAAGCCCTTGAGATGCGCCATCCCGGCGTCGGTGATCCCGGTTTCATCGATCGAAAGCGTCTGGAGAGCGGTCAGTCCCTCCAGGTCCGACAAGCCGTCGTCGTCAATTTGGGTCTCATCAAGATCCACGGCGATCACCGGCCGATCCGGTTGCGTCTCGTCCCGAAAAACTTGGGCACCGCGCTTTTCGAGGTTAACGATGGCTTTCTCCTGTTGGCCCGCCTTGCTTTCTTGGCCGCGGACGGCTGGCGCGATCACCCAGTGAGCCAACCATGTCAAAACGATCGCCTGTCGGAGCGAGGTTCCGATACGCCTGCTCGACACGGTCATAGGCCCGGTCATCGGTGTCTCCATGGTTGGTCTCGTCTGGAACAAGTAAACGACATCGTCGAACGCAATCGTAGCCGGCTTTTCTTTTCGGGTCGACGCCCTGTGGAACAACGCTGCCGGGCCGAGGCGATCTTTGACTTGTGATCCCAATCGCCCGAGGGTAGATTCCTCTAATGACCTCAGTGGTGCGCCAGGCTGTCGACCTGCCGGCCGAGCCGTTGGCGGCGGTGATCGGCGCGTGGCCTCAGGCCGCGCTCTTGGAAGAGCGCGCCCGATTTCGGCGAGGCCGGTCGATGGAGCGTTTTGGCCGCGTATCCGCGCCTGGTCTGGGAGGCGACCGGCTCACATTGGTCGTTGCAAACCGACTCCGGGGCGGTCGAAAGCGGCAAAGGAGACGTCCTCGAATCGCTCGGCGAGCTCTTACGGCGGTTCGGCTTGGCCGATCCCGTGGAGCATCTCGACCCCGCGATTCCTCCGTTTCAGGGAGGGATGATCGGTTTCCTCGGTTACGATCTGGCCCCGCTCGTCGAACGTCTGCCGCGCCGGGCCCCGCGCGACTCGCGACTGCCTGATATCCGCCTGGCACTCTATGACACGGCGGTGACGGTCGACGTCCCCGCCCGGCGAGTCCAGCTTTGGGCCTGGGACCTGCTCGGCGAGGGCCAAGCGGCGGCCGAGAGGCGCTGCCGTACCTGGCGTAAGGCCCTCGATCGGGCGTTTCGGTCACCGCGGCCGACTGCGAGCGCAACGCACAGCGCTCGTACCGCCTTCGAGCTCGCTGGATCGCGACGCCTATTTGGCACGCGTGCGCAGGGTCCTCGAATACATCGCGGCCGGCGACGTTTTCCAGGTGAACCTGTCGCAGAGATTTACCGCGCGGGGACCTTACCAGCCGCTCGAGCTGTATCTTCGGCTCAAGGAAAAGAGCCCGGCCCCTTTCGCCGCATTCCTCCAATGGAAAGACCTGGCGGTCGTGTCGGCCAGCCCGGAGTCGTTTTACCAGACGCGAGGCAATCTCCTGGTAACTCGGCCCATCAAGGGAACTCGGCCGCGGGGCTCTGACCCCGACGACGACGGCCGACTCGCCGCCGAGCTGCTCGACTCACCCAAGGATCGAGCCGAGTTGACCATGATCGTCGACCTCGAGCGCAACGACCTGGGCCGCGTCTGCGAGTACGGCTCGGTCGCCGTCCGCGACCCGCTCTCGATCGAATCCTTCGCCCAGGTACACCATTTGGTCGCCACGATCGAGGGGCGGCTGCGCTCAAGCACCGGCCCCGTCGACGTGATCCGAGCCCTCTTTCCCGGCGGATCGGTTACCGGCGCTCCCAAGATCCGCGCCATGGAGATCATCGACGAGCTCGAGCCCAACCGTCGCAGCCTTTATACCGGCGCGATCGGTTACTTGAGCCAGGGGGGATCGAGCGCCTTCAACGTCGCGATCCGCACGATTCTGGTCGAGGGCGATCGCGCAAGTTTTCAGGTTGGCGGCGGCATCGTGGCCGACTCCGATCCCGTGGCCGAATATGACGAGACTTTGGCCAAGGGCAGGGGGATGCTTGACGTACTTGAGCCACGAGACGGAGGTGCGGTTTGACGACGGATCTCATCGCCGGTGGGCCATGATCTGGGTTCTTGGTCAGATCATCCCTGATGACGCGTTGCGAATCAGCGTACTCGACCGCGCGTTTGAGCACGGCCTCGGCCTCTTCGAGACCTTCCGCACGTGGAATGGCCACCCGACACTCCTGGGCCGCCACCTTGAACGAATGCGGCGCTCGGCCCACGAGCTGCACTTGCACCTCGAGCCCGCCCAGTTGCCGGATGCCCGAGCCGTACACGAATTGATCGATGCGAATCGGGCTTCGCTCATTCATGGCCAAGACGTTCGCCTTCGTCTGACCCTGTCGGGCGGCCTGGCAACCGCGCCCAATGCCGACTCGACGCTCTGGATGACCGCCGGGCCATTGCCTCCGCCAGCGCGAATCGGGCGCGGTCATCACACAGACGATTCAAGTGAGCGACGACGATCCGCTTGCAAGACACAAGACCTTGAACTACTGGCGCAAGCGTATCGCCCAGGCGGAGGCGGTCACGAATGGCTCCGACGACGTCTTGTGCCTGACGCCGGCGGGACTCATTTGCGAGACGTCGCGGGCCAACATTTTTCTGGTCGAAGGCCGGCGCTTGACCACTCCCGGCCCCGATGGTCCACTCCTTCCTGGCGTCATGCGGGGGTTGATTCTCGAGCGGGCGGAACAAATGGGCCTCGACGTCGCGATCGAGCCAGTGCCGCGTGAGCGCATCGCCACCGCCGACGAGGCGTTTCTCACCAGCTCGTTGCGGGGTATGCTACCGGTGGCCCAGTTGCTGGATCGCGCATTACCGGCCCCCGGGCGTGTGACGCGGGAGCTTTGGAGCGAGATCTTGTCGTGCCTGGTGTCAGAAGGGAACTTGCCGTGACCACCGTTGCCGACGTCACCGCCTGGTTAGAGCAATTCGCGCCGTCGCGGCTGGCGGAGCCGTGGGACAATGTCGGACTGCTTTGGGGCGACCCGTGCGCATCGCTGGAACGGGTCATGACGTGCCTGACGGTCACACCGATCTCGGCCGGCGAGGCAATTCGCGAACAGGCCGGGCTGATCATCAGCCACCACCCGGTGCTCTTCCGCGAGGTCAAGAAGGTCCGCGCGGACCTCCCGGAAACAGGCTACCTTTGGAAGCTTGCCCGCGCGGGCATTGCGATCGCCAGCCCCCATACCGCTTTTGATAACACGCGCGAAGGAATCAACGACATCCTCTGCCGGCGGCTCGGACTGGTTGATATCGCGCCGCTGCGGCCGCTATCAACGGAATCGAATCGCCCGAACTTTGCTCTCCAGTCGTTCAAGATCGTCGTCTTCACTCCCGAGGCCGACCGCGAGGCCGTCATTTCGGCCGCGTTCACAGCCGGAGCCGGCCGCATCGGTGCGTACGACGAATGCTCGTTCTCAATCCCCGGCGAAGGGACCTTTTTTGGAACCGAAGAGGCCAACCCAACCGTCGGCGAGCGCGGACGGAGAATCGCCGTCCCCGAGCTGCGACTGGAAGTGGTATGCCCTGGGGAAAAGCTCGCCGATGTCCTCAAGTCGATCCGCGCCCATCACTCGTACGAGGAGCCCGCGATCGACGTCTACCCCCTTTATGACGGCAACGAAAAGGGCTCGTTACCGCCCGGCGCCGGCCGCATTGGCAACTTTGGCGAACCGCGCATTCTCCAGGAATTCGCCACGTTTGTGAGCCGGGTACTCGGTCGCGTTCACGTCAACATGGTCGGCAACCCGCACCGCCCGGTCAAGCGAGTGGCCGTGGCCTGCGGCGCCGGTGACGAGTTCCTCACGGACGCGGCCCGCGCGGGAGCCGATGTGCTCTTGACCGGGGAGGCGCGGTTCCACCGCGGCTCTCGAGGCAGAGTCGTTGGGAATCGCTCTCCTCACGGCCGGACACTACGCCACCGAGAGGCCAGGCGTCGAAGAACTGGCGGAAAAGGTCGCGATGGCTTTCCCTGCCATGACCGTCTGGCCCAGCCGAAACGAAACCGATCCTCTCCGATTCGTCTGGGCCGATAAGTCCTAACGTAAACCCTAGAAAAAAGTCCGTGCCAGGAGCGGAACGCGACGCCTCACGACTTCTTTTTGGTCTTGGAAGCCGATTCTGGCGGTGACTCGCCATCCGGCTCCCCGTCAGCATCGTCCTCGACCTCTTCTTCGACCGCCTCGCTGGGACTCGCCTTCCCACCCCGCGCCGTCGGAACCGGCAGATACGTCTGATGTTCCCATTGACCGGACCAAAACAGGCCCGCCCACCGCTGCAATGATATGCGCGAACCGTGGGACGGTCTTCGTCTCGAATCACTTCGCTCCACGCCCCCGTATACGCGGCACGCACCTGCGACGAACTTTCGCCAACGCACAGCAACCGCTCGCCACTGGGAGCCAAACACGCCACAGCTCGCCAATCTTGAGCACCAGCCGATCCACTGCTCATTTTAAATCTACTCCCACCGGCGCGCCGCGAAACCACCGCTCTCGGCATGCCATGAATTCGCCCCGCCGCCACTCGGTCATTATTGCGAAGCGGAAGAAGCAACCTCCGCCCCGTTCGAAACATGCGTTTGACGACCGATTCCTAAACGCACCTTTTGGTTAGGTTGATTGTGTCATTGTACCGTGGAAAGTGTATCACGGCGAACGAATTTTAAAAAAATCGCGTGAAATTGGTGTTGGTGCCTGACATGGTTACAAGGCCCATTCTCCGGGTCGGGACCCACCGGCCGTTTCGTGGCTCCGACCGGTGATTTCGGTGAATGATCGATCTCACCGCCCGAGCCTGACGAGGACTTTACCTTGCCGCCCAACGATCGCGGCCTCGCGCGCCGCTTCCGTGATCTCGCTCAGGGGATAAATTCGACCGATCTCCGAGCGGAGAACGCCCTCGCGAATGAGCGTGGCGATCTCGCGGAAGAGAAAAAGAGTTGCGGGAATCGACCGCGAGAGCATCCAGTGGCCCAGCCAAAACCCTTCGACGGAGCGAGGGCCCGAAATCACCAGCCGAGGGTCGATTGTGATCGGCTCGCCCGACAACGTACCATAAAGAATGAGCCGGCCCCCCGGCGCCAGGGAACGGAACACGCCCGTTCCCGTTTCGCCACCGACCGGGTCGACGGCGTATTTGGCCCCGTCGCCACCGGTAATTCGCCGGACCTGTTCGTCGATCGGCCCGTCCGAACTCGAGATCACGGCGTCACCGCCTAAGGCCCTGAGCTCGGTGATCGCCTCACGCCGTCGGACGACGTTCAATGTCTTGAAACCATCATGACGGCCCAGGTGGATCATCATTCGGCCCAGTGTCGAGCCGGCCGCCGATTGGAGCAGCCACTCCCCCTTGGGCACGGCCAGAACATGCCGCGCCAGCGCCAGCACGGTGGCTGGGTTCACAAAAGAACAAGCGGCCTGTTCGTCGGGGATATCGTCGGGAATCGGCCGTGCCTGCCGCGCGGGAATAATCGCCATCTCGGCCCAGTTGCCCCCCGCCGAGTTGATCGCCGCGACGCGCTTGCCCTTAAGATTCAGCACCCGCGCCAGCACCCCCGGCCCGACCTCGTCGACAATGCCGACTCCCTCAAACCCGGGCGTCGCCGGTAACTTAGGCAGAACCCCATAAAGGCCCTGGACGACCAGCACATCGGACGGATTGACCGGACTCAAGATCATCCGCACCCGCACCTGACCGGGGCCCGGCATGGGATCGGCAACGTCGCGGACGTGCAACACCTGCGAGGGGTCGCCAAATGACTCAAAAACGGCGGCTTTCATGCGGACATCCTGTTGAGGGTGTAAGGCTCATGGATCAAGGCGAGGGCGCACGTCTTACGATCAGGGATCAACCGCCCGCTGGTCAAGGACCAATGGTTCGATTCGAGGAGGAGTACCTCGGCAAGTCTTCAGTACCCGCACTCGGGAATGGCTCGCTGACCACCACACCCGACGAAATGGCACTTTTGGCATTATGTGGCACGGAATTCTCTGATGCCTATTCGTTGAAATGGCGCTTTTTGGCACAAAACGGCCCGGTTTGAACGAGGCTCCGCCTCAGAAAGTTGCACCGAGCGACCGGATAGGCCAAATTGGCGAACTGGCGGGTACACCCGCTGTCGCGGGGCCAAAAAACGAGCCGAGCCGCCTCCACACGTTGAGGGCTGGCGCCTTCTATCAACCCGACTGCGCCAGCGAGGGTCCATCGCCCCGACGTTAAGTGAGCAGGCGCCACGTATCAACGCGACGCGCCAGCTTACAACGCCGGGGTCAGAGGCACCGGATAAAATAATCGATGTGGCGATGCGTGGAACCATTTCGTCGCAATCGATCACGGTTTCCGCCGTTCCAGGCAAAAACAAGCGCGCACACGATACCTCGCCGCCGACACAAATGCCGCGCGACACAAGTGCTTATCCAGGCGTCACTTCCGCATGTCGGCCCTACAATCGGAACTTTCGCGGAGCCATAAGTCCATGGCATCATTACTGTTCCGCGTGTCGGCAGGATAATCGGCACAAGCAAAAAAAACGCCCTAAGTCTTTATGAATTAAAATATTATGGCGTGTCAGCCCGATAATCGGTATATTCGGAAAAAAGGACGGATCTCTGTATCCAAAAAGACGTTATAGCGTGTCAGCCCGATAATCCGCATAGGTGTCACTTCCCGAGACCCAGTCAGGTCGCCGGGGGCGCGACCGGCTGGATTTTGCATCGCGCGAGGAGGCAGGCATGATGCTGGTTCCTCAAATTGAGAAGGACCGGAGAACCCTCCCGCTGGTTCAGCGAGGCGGTACGCCCTTGGTCGCCCGCAGCAGGGCGTCCACCGCCTTTCCGAGATCCTTTCAACTGGGGTCGCGGCTTCGCGCGGACTACACCATCTCCGTCGAGGAGGTAGATGGCCGGGAACTGAATGACTCCCCAGCGTGAGAGGGGAGCGTAGGGCCTACCGTTTCCCGCGCCAGTGTCGATTCCGACCACATCACTCGTTCACGCTGCGGTCTTGACATCGTAGACAATCTGACTATAGTCATTGTGTCTACGATGTCCTTGGCAGTCGAATGAGGATGCTTTGAGCATGGCGCAATCTCATGCCCACGTGGCTGACGCGGAATTGAGGATCTTGCAGGTCTTATGGGACGAGGGTCGTGTCGGAGTGCGGCAGATTACCGAATCCATTTACGGCGCGGCAAGCGCTTCGCACGTCGCCACGGTGCAAAAGCTGCTTCAGCGATTGGAAGCCAAGCGGCTCGTGCGCCGCGACCGTTCATGTCACGTCCATTCCTTCGAGGCCACGATCACCTGCACTGCTTTCGCAGGCGGTCAACTTGAGCATTTGGCCCAGCGGCTTACCGAAGGCTCGCTTGTCCCCTTCATTACGCATATGGTGCAGGCCGAGAGGCTCCCGCCAAAGGAGCGAGACGAGATTCGTCGCCTGCTCGACGCCGCTAGCCAGCAAAAGCCAAGGGGGCAGAAATGAACCAGCTACTCACCGTCACCCGCCTTTCGGCCTCAAACTGACAAGGAGCCCTTCTATGCGACTCGTCGCGCTATCCGGCATGCTGATTTGCTCGTTGGCTGCCACTCTCCGCGCCGCCGGCAACGACGCCGACCGCTTCCTCGAAACTGCGAAGAAACTGATCCAAGCGATCAACAACGATGACTCGCCCGCCATCCAGGCAAGCCTTGACGCTCGGATGCAGCAGGTCTTGCCGCCCGACAAGGCCGCTCCCTTTTTCCGCGGACTTGTCACCGCCAAAGGCAAGTTAAAGGAAGCCGGCGTGCCAAAAGTCACCGGTCCCACCGCCATTGTGCGAGTGACGGCCGAGCGCGGAGCCTGGGAATTCAAAATCAGCCTGAAACCCTCAGGCAAGATCGCCGGACTGCTCATCACCGAGGCCGCTGCTGAAGCGTCCGCGCCCGCTTCCGCCCAGCGCTTCACCAAGGTGGCCAACAAACTCATTCAGGCGATCAATCGCGACGATTCGGCGGCCATCCAGGCAAGCTTCGACGCTCAGATGCGGCAGGCCTTGCCGCCCGACAAGGCTACTCCCTTTTTCCGCGGGCTTGTGTCCGCCAAAGGCAAGTTGAAAAACGCCGGCGTCCCTCAAGTTACCGGGCCCGCCGCCATCGTGCGAGTGTCCGCCGAGCGTGGAGCGTGGGATTTCAATATCACCCTTGACGCGTCCGACAAGATTTCCGGTCTATCCGTGACCGAGCCCAGTTCAGGTCCGGCGGCCGATTCGACGGCCGTCCCGCGCAGCCGCACCCCCATGCAGCTTCCGTTTCGAGGCGAATGGTATGTCTTTGGGGGCGGCGACAACGAAAAGGTCAACAGCCACGTCTCCGCGCTTGGTCAGCGTCGCGCCGCCGATCTCATTATCAAAGGTACCGACGACCTCTCTCACAAAGATCCCGGTCGCCGCAACGAAGATTACTTTGCTTATGGGAAGCCAATCCTGGCCGTAGCCGCCGGCACCGTCGTTACCGCGATCGACGGCGTCCCCGATAACGTGCCAGGCTCCATGAACCCTTTGTGCGCCATCGGAAACTGCCTGATCGTTTACCAAGGCTCTAACGAGTACGCCGTCTACGCGCATCTCCAGCCCGGCTCCCTGCGCGTCCACCGCAGAGACACGGTCCGCAAAGGCCAGGTGCTCGCCCTCTGCGGCAACAGCGGCAATTCCAGCGAGCCCCACCTTCATTTTCATCTGCAGGATAAGGCCGTCCTTCAGGACGGCGCCGGCATCACTCCCTATTTCACCAACGTCAAGTGCCGCCGCGGCGATGCCACCCTCACTAATGCCGAATACACCTTCCTCCAAGGCGACCACATTCAGTCCGCATCCAAGAAGTAACCCAGTCCTGATCACCCTGGCCTCTCGCTCGTGGGTGGCTGGGGACGAATCCCGGGATTCAGACAGGGGATTCAAGGATTCAGACAGGGGTCCGACGCCTGGGCGAAGCCCGACGGCAACCAATGGCGTGGCGATTATTGCCAGGAGCCGATGCAGGAAGGAAACAAGGACGCGCCGAGCTTCCTTCTCTCACCGCTTCTGGAAGACGAGCACCCCGTTGGCGGGCACGAGTGCCTGAAAGCGGCCGTTGCTGGCGGGAACATCGGCGCCGAAATTGCCGAGGCCCTGGCCGCCGTATGCGGTGGCATCGCTGTTGAAAACTTCGCGCCAGAGGCCGTTGGAGAGGCGGGAGAGATCGGTCTGGATGACGTAGCCGTCGAGGAAGGGCTGGTTGCGGAGACTGGCGATGACCAAAAGCTGATCGGCGCCGGCAACGCGGGTAAAGGCGATCAGGCGGTTGGCCCCGATCACATGGATGATGTCGATCGCCCCAGCGCGCGTCGCAGGCTGGCTCCGGCTGAAGCGGATGACGTCCTGGTAGAAGCGGAAGAGCCTGGCGCCGACGCCGGCACGGTCCGTGGTGAGGGCTTCGCGGTGGCTCAGGAAATCGGAGTAGCGGTAGGGCTGCTGGCGCCGATTTCCTCGCCCATGAAGAACATCGGCGTGCCGGCGGACAGAATCGAGAGGGCAAACGCCACCCGAGAGCGGGCCTCGGCGTAGTCGCGGGTCGCTCCGAAGAGCGGAGCGGCGTTGACCGCGACGACGATGGTGCGCTGCGTTCCCGCGTCGTTGCCGGCCTCGTCGTGGGTTTCATGATAAACGATCTTGTTGGTCCTGCTGTTGTAGAGCGTGCCGGCGAACTGTTCGAATGCGAGCGGCCCGTCGCCTCCAACGCCTGCCGTCTTGATCAGCCGAGCCATGCCGCCGGCCGCGTCGGAATCGCCGATGAGCTGATGGTAAAACTCTGCAAACCAGGTCGCGTCGAACCCGAGACCGCCGGCGTCGGGAGGCTCGGTCACCGCCGCCCAGCCGGTGTAGTCCTCGGCGAAGAGCATCACGCCGGGCTTGATTAACCGAAGCGTCCGGCTCCATTCGCGGAGCATCTTCTGGCCGAACAGGTTCGCGTTACCGAGGCTCTGCCCGTTGGCGTGTAGCGCGTTGTCGCGGTGGATCGCCTGGGTCAGGTCGACGCGAAAGCCGTCGATGTGGAACTCCTCCACGAACGCCGCCGCGCTACTCACGAAGAGGTGTCGCACGACCTCTTCCCAATACCTCGGCGCGAACCCGCTCGACCCGTTGTCGACATAGCCCCCTTCGGGAAACGAATATTGAGCCGGCAGGCCCTCGTACCAGTAATAGATGTTTTCTTCAGGTGCGGTCGAATCATATTGCCATTCGTCGCGCGCGGCGTTGGCGTCGAAGTGGTTGTAGCAGACGTCCTGGATCACGGCGATCCCGCGACGGTGGCACTCCCGGACGAAATGCTTGTACTGGTCGCGGCGGCCGGCGGCCGATTCGACGGTGAAATAGTGCGAATCGCCGTAACCCCAGCCGAACCCGCCGGAGAACTCGCACATGGGCATCAACTCGACCGCGTTCACGCCCAAGTCGCAGAGGTACGGCAGCAGGTCGATGGCGTCTTTGAGCGTGCCGGGGTGGTTCTGACCGGCGGCGAGGGCATTGACGTGTAGCTCGTAGATGATCAGGTCGGCGATCGCAGCCGGCACCGGTGAGTTCGCGGTGAACTCGTTGGCCCAGAATTGCGACTCCGGGACGCGCTTTCCGTCCGGATTGGCAAAGTCCGCGGCGACTGAGTCGAGGCCTCGAATCAGGCTACAACCCTTGGTGCCGTCGAGCGTGGACGGCTTGCCGGTATAGTGGGCGCCTTGCGGGTCGGTGCTCCCGCGGCCGATCTGATCGCGCGAGAAAAGATCTGTGTGGTAACCGGTCTGCCCCTGCGCGTTCGTGATGCGATACATGTAGGGGCCGCCGTCGTAGGGCCTCGAACCGGGGAACGACCGGGCTGACCCAGATGCCGTCGGCCCCTCGGGATAGCGGGATCGGGGGCCGCTTGCGATCGATCCCATCGCCGTCGTCGGCGATGTAGCCGGTCTTCGGCGAGCCGAAGACCACCTCGACCGCCTTTGCATTGGGCGCCCAGACCGCGAACCGAAGGTCGGGCTTGGTCGCCCCGTCTGAGAAGTGTTTTCGCGCACCCAATCGCCGGGTGTAAGTCAAATAGAAATCGTGACTCCTCGATGACGCGTCGGCCGTCAAGATAAACTCGCGGTAACGCTCCGTCGAGTTCATGTCGTTGACCTCGGTCGGAATCCCCCAGACGTTCGCACCCTGCGGTCCGTCAATGGTCACGCCCCATCGAAACGCCGTCCCCACGCCGCTATCGTCAAGCTCGACTGTCGCCGTGAAGCACGGGCAACCATCCTCGGCCCGGCCAGATGTCATCCGAGTTTGCGTCCAGACCTCAGAAAACCTTCCCTGACTATCCCAGCTTCCGGAGAGCCTCGCATCGGTGAAGATTTGCCGTTTCAAGCCCGTCAGATATCGGAACTTCACGACGAGTTTCGCCATCGGGTGCACCATGGATCACGGTTAGACTCGAACGAACGCGATCGAACAACGGATTATCAGTGAACGAGATCCATCAGGCAACATGAGGACTCCGCGACAGAGGGCTCCCCGGTCGAACTGCGGCCGGAACCGAAGATACCCTACGCCGCACAGGCGCTGTGAGCGACTCTAGCCGGTCGAATATCAAAGGCAGAGGGCATTGGGAGGAACAACGCGGGGCCGGTCGACCACCATAACCTGTTTACATCAAAGTGCTTCGGACTGATGGGCGGTCTCTGTGTCCGGCGAATTGCACAGGATGTTGAGGAAGTGTGTACGCTCCGGTTCTGCGACCTGGCAGGTCTGGCATGGGAATAGCATCTGTCCTATCCGCCCCAAAAACGGCCACCACTCGAGGAAGTCCCCTAAGGCACGACGGCATTGTCGTACCAGGATCGGCGCGAACCCTCAACGTCTGAGTCGCCGAAGCAACCAGTCCCCCACGCCGAGCAGCGCGGCGGTCCCAGCCATTACCAGCGAGGACGGCTTGGGAACCGATACTCGCTTGGCCATGATGATATATGGGCTGCCGCCCTCATCGGGGTCCAGGATAGGCTCGACGGTTATCGTCTGGAATCCGCATGTCTCGTATACTTTGATAGCCGCAGCGTTGGCCGCGTACACGTCCAGGAACAAGACATCGTGAGAGCAAGCTTTGTGCCGCACAAGGATGGCTGCTTCGCCTATCAGGTGATGAACGATTGATGTGCCGTGTCCACATCTTTGGGCCATCGGATTCACCGCTAGAAGCGGGATGTAGGTGTGAGGCTTTCCGGCCGTAAAATCAGCGCAATCTTCGCAAACGTCAATCGTGCCGAACCCGACCATTTGGCTCTCCGGATTGCGGTACACCCATGTCCGGCCATTGCCGAAGAGCATTCGCTGGGGTATATCATCTCGGAGCAATCGGCCGACGAACGGGTCGGCAAAAGACCACCCACAAATCTCCTTGAACTCTGCGGCATCGAGTTCGACAGGAACCGGAGTGAGGGGAATACGGATGTGATCAAACATTCACTGCTCGGTCGACGAGCGACAGCCCCTGTGGCGGGATACGCCGACTAGGATTTCGGCGCTTTCCGATACAGCGCACGCTGCGAAACATGGTCTGGCTGCCAGCTCGACGGCAGCGGTGGCAGTGACGCAACTCGTCGGCGGACTTCATCGGTAAAAGGACCATTGGCCGCAGCACGCTCTCGTCGGGCTGAGGGACCAACCGCAAGCTTGGGCGTGACCCATCCGGAAAGCAGGCGATACAAGTCCCAAAGAGCAGCCTGTAGGAAGATTCGCCCCTCGAGAATGTAACATTGCCCCTCGGATTCCTGGCCGTGGGTCCACATGTCCGTGGCTCGCTTGTACACACGGAGGGCCTCGTCTAGCCATGCGCACTCCACGTCGGGGTCATACGCAACCCGACCACTAAACACGGCTCGCCCCCACTCCCGAACCTGATCTCGGAATTTGCAGCATAGGTTTGCATACCTCACGAGGGCAGCATCCAGCGTGGAGCACTCTATCCCTTCGCCGTTGTCGCAACGATCCATTTGGCTGTCGAGATCGGCGGCGAAGCCGAGTACTTCAGACAGATCGAAAGTCGTCATCGCCACCTCCCTTCCGCGCGAATGGTCCCGAATTCCGCGTGCACGTACACCATACGTTACGCCGTAGAGTGTGTCATCGCAAGTTAGCGGAATGGAAGATTTTTCCTCGCGCCGGTCCATTCTTGCCTCGGTTCAGCCTTTAGTCAACAATGCGTGCAGTCATCACTCGGCCCGCAGCCGCACCGGCTTCGTGTCCGCCTCTTTGTGCCGCCGCTGGCGGTCCAGGTTATCATGACCATCGACGCACTCGGCGCAGTAGTGGCGCTCGTCACCCCATAGGGTTCTCAGGCGGATCGAGCCGGGCCGACGGGGACGGTCAAAAACTCACCCGATTCACATACGCGATGGCAACCATCGCAAGTCATCTGGGTGTTCCTTATGCCACCCCTTCGATCAGATCCGCCTGACTCGCCTTGACCCCTTCCTCAATGACCCGGTCGAAGTCATCCTCGTGGATAACGACCAGCCCACCTGGCTTGTTCTTCTTTTGTAACACCTGTACGGCCGTCGTGCCTTCCTTGCTGGCCAGCTCAGCCGTCTCTTTCCAGAGCGTGCGAACGATCCGGAATCCCGGAATCCGACACACCAGATGACGACTTTGCGAGATCACCCTCATCCCAGCGTATGGTGCGTCTCACCTATCTATCCACTTGGTCGTATCCCACACGCCGACACGGCCGTTGGCGTCGCCTGTGGCAAGTCGGCTGCCGTCCGAGGAAAAGGCGAGACAGTCTGTACGCCAGCCGCCCCAAGTTTTCAGCACTGCGACAACCGTCCACCCATTTGCGTCGATCACCTTCGTGCTGCCCTCGTCTCCGCCGGCGCAGGCCAATAGCGCGCCGTTTGGCGAAAACATGATCGCATTCACGCCATTGTGACCAAAACACGAAAGCCCACGGGTGGCCTTTTCCTCACTGATCTCGATTTGTTCGATCGCGCCGCTATCAGAGCCGTAGGCCAAGAACCGCCCGTCTGGCGAAAAATCCATGCAGGAAACGTTGTCAGTGGTATGGATTCGTTGCGCCAGTCGGGCGCCGGCAACATCCCATAGCTCCAGTTCTTTCTCGTATGTGGCGCAGGCCAGTCGATCTCGCGCCGCCGAGATGGCCACGCAACGAATGGTGCTGTCTTTCTGGCGTTTCAAGTCAACGACTATTCGTTCGGACTGCAAATCGAACGCCCGGGGATGCCCATTGGAATAGACAAACCATCGGCCGTCGCGCGAAAACACGGATTTACGGATTTCAAGACTATCATCCCATTGTAACCGCTGCCTGGGCTCCTGGGTCGCCAAATCGCAGGTTTGGATTATGATCTTGTTGTCCGAACGCGGAAATGCTGACAAATAAGACGAGGCAGCCAATACCGGCGGATTTCCAAAGCATTGCACGGCGGCCTTTTCCATTCCGTTGTTGGCACGCTCCTTTTCGCACTCGCCCAGGGCACGGCCGGTGGTGGCGTCCCATACTCGCACGTTTTTGTCCCATCCGCTGATGCCACCCACCGTGGCAACGGTCTTGCCGTCGGGCGAAATCGCGATCCCTTGCAGGAAGAATCGCACCGCACGAAACGTGACAACTGGTTGTTCTCCGCAGAGGCGAAGTTGTGCGAAGCCGCAGGCCACAAGCGCGCTGCAGCGGCAAGCAAGACGCCTGCGGCGACACGAGTCGTGCGACGACTCGGGGAATCTGTCTTGCTGGAAGAAACCGCAGCTATGATCCCCCCGACCACCGCGAAAAACAGCCAGGGAAACAAAAAGCTGATACAAAACCATCCGAGGTCCGAGCCGCCTCCTAGCGCCATGGTTCCATTCAGATGGCCGAACCAAATGGCCAGAAGGCACATCTCATAATTGACCCCTGCGATCCCTTTGGAACAGCCACGAAACAAGCCCAGCACGCCGACGGAGGCTGCGGCCAACACGACCAGCGTCCAGGGACCGAGCCATCCCGAGGCGACGCCATAATATCCGTAAAAGAAGGCGACAATTCCGATTGCAGCCGCCCAAGACAATCCCCGTCCGAACGCCGCGAGAGAATTCATGGTTGGCCGACCAAGAAATAATTGGGACCGTAGCTGTTACTTTGTTCCTTCCGGTGCCGTCAGTGATGGCAGCAAGCATTCTGGGAGGCGAAGACTTTTGCGGAATCGTTCGCGTACGGTGGGCAGAGGAACGCCAGAAGCATAAACGGAAGATTAGCCTGACCGGCCTGTCAGCATATCAACGCCCGGTCAGCACATTCAGCCCGCTCAGCATATTCAGCCTGGTCAGTCTAACGGGGCGCCAGTCAGCCTATCGCGGGCGTCGGCCATCTCTCCGGCTGCCCGCTGTTCCATCTTCCCGAGCCGCGATCGCGAGTCAAGCGGAAAACGGAGCGACCTCGTCACCTTCCCCCTGTCAGGCTGAAGTAGGACCAGTTACTACCGCTCCGAGCCACCCTTCCGCAAATCACGATGAACGATCTGCCGCACCTTTACCTTGGCTTGGCGGGACGGCTTGTCCGGATTCCCGACATGCTTGCGAGCGTCGGTCACATCGATTCACCCTGATCGGGATTCTGATAGCAACGGACTGATTTGGCGAACACAGAAGGCCGTTTGTCGTTTCGCCACCGGAAGGCCGCCTTATCGGCTTCCTTGGGGGGCCGTGATTCGATCGATTATGTGGTGTTCTATGCGCACCACGTGCAAAGTAAGAGGTGATCGCCCACGTCGGCAACACATAACCAACTCCGCTAAATGACAAGCGCTGTCTTCTAGAGGTAGTAACACTTGTAGTGAAAAACGTCGCCCGGCACCCTCCCCCTTGCTCGATGAACGCCTTGACGCACGCAGTGTTGCCGTGCACACGACTGGCCAGCAGCTCGGCGGCAAGCCGCGCGCGGCGACTTTCGTCCTCGGCCGCCAGAACGTCGGTCCATTCCATGCCGGCAGCCTTGAGCTCCCTGTCCCGGACATATTGCCGCATCGACGGCTCGCGCACCCGGCAGAGGTTGGCACCGAATCACTCGTAGATCTCGCGATCGTCGAGCCAGGTCCCGGCCTTGCGGTGCACCTCTGCCGCGCTGAACGGAGGGTAAGAGGACATGCCACGCGAGGACATGCCACGCACGCAATCCAAGCCTGCTAACTCGCAGAATGGGATAACAGGAACTCTGTCCTCGACCCCGCGTGACTCACCCGATGCAGTGGCGGTCCGCCTGTCCGAACGGCCTTACTCATAATAGCTTATGCCGATTGTTCGGCTTTGCCTCGTCTCGCGCGACGCCTGTCCTATCCGCCACTCGTTTAGATCAGCGGCCCGCGCAGCGGTGTCCGGTGCATCGTTATGTTAGATTCTTCAAGGGCCATCGATGTCACGGTCCCAAAGGGGATGCGATGGCAACGACCCGCATCCACTGCAATGTCGTCCGCCCGTCCAGACCCTTGAGGGGTATCGGGAAAGTCATGTCGCCAGGGCGCCTTGAAAGCTTCGATGACGATCGTGAAGACCGCCTCGAAGACCGCCTCAAGGAGGGCCTCGATGAACACGGTAAACTCCCGCCAGCTAACAAGATTTAGGCAGAAACCCTTCTGCCTAACACTCCCTCGATTCTGTCTAACGCCTAGCGAGCTCGGTTTCGCTGATCTGCTTTCCCGCTAACCGAGGAACCGATTGTATCCCCCCAATACCGGAATCGCCAGCCACGGAAGCAGCTCGCGGAAGCAACTGCCAGAAATGGCTCTGATATTGTTAGGTGAGCATGGGTGTCTGAAAGCCTCGCGCTGCCGTGTTGTTGATCGAAACTGACTCCATTTCGGTGATCGGTCCCAAAGCGGCGGATGTGGCTAGGGGATCGCCCAGACGATCGTTCATGGATGTTCACAAATGGCACCGATTGTGCTCGAATCGCTGGATTGACTTTCTGGGCAAAAAGTCGGATAATGGTAAGAGAAGAAAAGGAGGTTTTCTCTCATGGCCGATATTGCCGGGGCATTTGGTGCGAGCAAGTCCGCATCAACGTTGTTGGTGCTGTTCATCCCGAGCCGTGATCGCAATGACCGGGCGATCGGCTTCCCACTGGAGGACAAACCGCCGTCGCGGCGGCAGAGTCGCATCATCGACACCAACCCCGGGCGGACCACTGAATGTTACGTTCATCGATGAGGGATAGCAGAGGGATGTAAGTCGCTCCGCCAGAGAAGACGTTGGTATACCAAAAAGCCTATTGAACGAGGAGCCGGCTGGTGCATTCACCAGGTACGCATAGAACGATGTAAAGGGACTGGACGTGAGGTTCGTGATCGTCTCAGCGGAAATGAAGTAATTTCCGGTGCCATTAACCGTCAGGTTGAGTTCGATTGGAGCTTGCGATGAATAGCCGGCCTGTAGCTCAACAGAATCGTCTGTCATGAATGTTGAGGTTCACTTAGCTTCGGGCGATTTGCCTCGCCGCCATCGAAGCAGGACACAACCCAGCCCCGCGATCGCGGCACCAGTGGCGGCTAGCGCGAGCGACGAGGGCTCGGGCACGGCGTCCAGGGACGCGGTCGGCACAAACAAGGTTGGTATATTCGAAATCGAGCACCAAACCGCCAGCGACTCCTACGAGCGGAATGGTGTACGGAAAAAGATTCTCGCCTCCGAGGTAATCCGAAAAGTTCGACGGAGTCGGTGCGCTGGCGCTGAAGGAATCACTCACCGATCCGTACAGCGCGGCGAAGCCCGCCGTCCCCGTGGAGTTGCCGACTGCTACACCGTAACCACCCAGACCAGCACTTGGATCTGCTATGGCAATATTGAGGTTGGGGTTGGGGACGACGGTGTAGCTTCCGTATCCGGAGATTTCGATCGTGCCGCTGACGACCGGAAATAATTCGACGCCCTGCGTGATGGAGACGCCCATCGTCGTGTTAAACACGGCCTCGCCCGAGACCGGGACGTCCGCTCCGAAAGCGATGCCGCCCAGGGTATCGCCGGGCCCGAGCAAACTAACGTAATCCAAGACCAAAAGCTCCGCCTCTGCACGGCTTCCTATGCCGACCACCAGGCCAATCGCGCTCATAGCCAGCAGAAATCGCATTGTTCGCATTATCATGGCGGTCTCCTACAAAACGTGAGATTGTTCTCGGCAAGCGGTACGTCGAAGATTGTTCGGGACTATCCCGATCGAGGCATTCGCCTAAGCAATCGTTGCGAGTTTACGGCTTGCCTCGCGACTAAAGCAAGTAAAACGGGCCGACGGTGAAAATTATCACGGGTTCTTCATAACGAAGCAGGGTTCGGCCGTCATCATGGCTGGCTCAGCCAG
Organism: uncultured Isosphaeraceae bacterium; assembly: GCA_963829765.1. Lineage (GTDB taxonomy): Bacteria > Planctomycetota > Planctomycetia > Isosphaerales > Isosphaeraceae > CAWFRS01. The sequence continues at coordinate 69,101 of CAWHKI010000227.1, forward strand.
TAGCAGAAACTGCCCCCTGACCGATGATCGAGTAGCCCGTTGGCTACTGAGCCCTGTCGCTCTCGCGATGGCTGAAACGCCCTGGTTTTCACCGCTGAGTCGTTGGACAATTGCCTCTTGCTCGGGCGTTACCTTGATCCGGACACCTTTCCCGTCGCCGGGTTTCCTGCCGAGACGCACGCCATTGGCTTTCGCGACTCCGAGCCCTGCGTGGATACGCTCAGCCCTGATTTCGGTTTTGTAAATCCGGGTCGGTCTCATGTTCTTGCCGGCCGCCTTGTCCAAGTAGACCTTGGAAGGTTCAGGGCTTGCGCCGCTGCCCATCGGTCGAGGTCCGGCTTTTGGCTTGCAACGTCCTGGCCGGTCCCCTAGGGAAACCCGCTGATAGATCCCGTTCATCACTCCCCTTCGGCGTGACTCGTTCGCTCACGTAAATACCACGAGCAGAGGAGTGGACATGAAGTCTTTTCTATAGATTTCGCCGGCCGAAGCGATCGGCCACGGGATACGAGAATCAGACAGCCATAATCTCGCCGTCCGAAGCATCGGCCACGGGGATCCAGGCAGCCATAATTCGCTGGCCGAAGCGATCGGCCACGGGATTCAGGGATTCAGGCAGCCATAATCTCGCCGGCCGAAGCGATCGGCCAGGGCATCGCTCTCGGCCCTCGGGGCGGTCTGAGACCGAGGCCATCAAAATGACCGGCGTGCGGGCTTGGTCGCTCGACGTCATAATTGAACGGTTCGCCCTGTCGAAACGGCGCCGGGCAGCGAGCTGAGTGCGCGAGCCGACCACGCTCTTCAAGCGAAAGCGTAATGGAGATGTCTGTTGGCGGCCCGGTGTCGAGCCAGTGGCCTACACAAGGGCTGTTCGAGCCGCCGCCTTGCCCTGGAACCAGCGCCGCGAACGGCGAACCGCGGCATCGACGAGCGAGCTCGATCGGCCCGCCGCCTGCTTGAACAGTCGACCGAAGCCGCGCACAGTTTCCACCCAGTTCGATCGATTGAGCCCCAGCCGCTCCCGATCGGGGCCAGGTAATCCGGAATCGCCCCGCGCTGTCGGTGCGGAGTCCCGCCCGTCCAATCCAGCAGCATGTAAACGCTGCATGCCAAGATCGCCGCTTCATCGAGCAATGCCACCGATTTGAAGCGGCCGGCCCAGAATCTTACGCTGGAACCGTCTTCGTGATTGGCGGCTCGGGCGATTTTCTGCACAAGCACCTCATGAACCATGACAAGTTCGTGAGCCGCTTTCGCAGTTCCACCAGCCTTTCGGAATTGGCCGTGAGCATGGCCACGTCGGGCTCGCTGGGCTCGACCGGCTCGCCCGTGGCATCGTCGCGGGGCGGGAAAACTCGGCACCATCGCAGGGCGATCTCGTCGGCCGACCATTGCCCCACGATCCGGGCTTTCGGGGCTTTCAGATGAAAGCCGCGGATCGTGGGTGTCTGAAAGCCGGGCGGGATGGTCCTTAAGAAGGGGGCAGCCGGGACAGTCACCAGGAACAGGAGGTGCCGGCGTAATCTTACAGTGCAACGGTTCGGCGGCTATTACATCCTTAGGGATTTCCCCCACGCCATGATGCACGAAACAGAGATGTCACTCCTAAGGGATTTTTTCAGCTGTTACTTTCACGAAGATTGGTCTTGCGACGCGGAGAGCCCGGACGCGGTTGTCGCCGCGTACAGGATCTCTCGAGTCACTGAGCAGCATCTGCAAGCGTTGGGCAATGCGATCCTGCATTATTCGAGCAATTCGGTAGCGACAGGGAATTGGAGGACCATTTATTTTCTGAGCTGGGCTGCTATTTTTGCGCCCAGCGGTGCGAACCTATCTTCTAGCCAATGGCTGCGGAAAGTAGCATCTCAACTCTTAGGGCGTTGCCCAAACTAGGCCCCAGAAAAAGGGACATTGCTTCGGACATTGCTATTTCACTAGCGGTTTGGATAATCTGGCAAAAAGCATTTCCCTTTTCCGCTTTCCCGAGCCGGACCATCGATCATTTTGGCTCGTCGAGACAAAACGCCACAAACGCGTCGCCAGCCCTCGTTTGCAGCTTGCCGGCGCCACCGGCCGCGATAACCACGTATTGGCGACCATCGACCGCGTAGGTCGCCGGAGTCGCGTAGCCTCCGGCCGGCAGGGGTGTTCCCAAGAAGCTGGCCGGTCTTTTTGTCGAACGCGTGGATCCGCTCGTCCTTGGTTCCGCCGATAAACACCAGGCCGCCCGCAGTCACGATCGAGCCGCCGAATGTCTCGGTCCCGGTTCGCGGGACGCCGCGTGCGGTCAATTCCACGTGCTCGCCGAGGGGAACCCGCCACGCGAATTCGCCGGTATTCAGGTTGATCGCGTTTAACTGGCCCCACGGGGGCTTTATCGCCGGGTAGCCCTCGTGGTCCAGAAACCGCTTGTAGCCGGTAAATCGATAAGGTCCAGATCGAGCTTTTTCAGCTTCGCTGGATTCCACGAGTGTGATGATGTTCACAACGTTGTTCGAGTTGACGTACAACAGACCAGTGGTCGGATCGAACGAGCTCCCGACCAGTTGGCCCCGCCGTGGAAACCGGGACAACGACGGTTCCTTGCCGGCTGGGCGGGTTGAACGCCGGCCCGCCAAAATAGTTCGCAGTTTGGCGAGCACAACACACGGTTCGCCGCGCCGATATCGGTCACGTTGGACTCATCGAGAAACTGGTCAGAAACGGGGGGTGAGCTTGACCGGAATCGGCTGCGTCGCGGCGGTTTGTTCGCCGGGCACGTCGGAGGAGGGCATGTGCCGTTCTTCAATGTCGAAGAGGGGCTTGCCCGTCAAGCGGTCAAAAAGAAAAACATAGCCCGTCTTCGCTATCTCCCTCACCGCGTCAAGTTGCTTACCGTCGCGGGTGATCGTGACCAGGTTCGGATAGACCGGTAGATCATGATCCCACAAGTCATGACGCAACGTCTGAAAATGCGCAGATACTGGTCTGCCCGGCTTCGCATCCAGCGCGATCGGGCGTTTCCCCCTCCAGCCACCACCGCGGTGATGGATGCCGCGGAAACCGAACAAACCCCATCCTTAAATCGTCTAACACTGAACCTTGTTCGTAATCAACACCGACACCGCCCGAGGCACGGGGGCCACCGCGATTCTTCCACGAATCGCCTTCCCAGGTACTTTCCGAATTCGCCGGAATGCAACGGTGTGGAACCGCCAGACTTGGCGGCCGCTTTAGACATCGAAAGCGCGGATGTCCCCCGCGCGGCCACGCCCGGCCCCTCGTCACACTATTATGATGATGATAATCGTGTTGTTCCAAATGGCCGGGGCCGAGGTCGGGCCATAGGAACGTCCCGCGACCAAAGGATCGACTCCGCGCGAAGGTTGCGGATGCCTCCCTCGCCGAATTTCCGATCGAGTTTGCCCGTTTTCGCATCGAGCGAGAACAGCCGACCGTCGGACGTGCCATGAATAATTCTGCTGCTCGCCGTCCGGCTTGCCATCGGACCAAGAGTGGGAGCCGCAAATGACAGTCGGTTGAAACTCGAACGGATTGTCTTTGAGCGGATCGAACTGCCAAAGTTCCTTGCCAGTTGCAGCATCAAGGGCCACGACGTGCAGGTAGGCCGTCGTGATTGGCGCGCATTCTATTGTCTTACCTTTACGGCTGTCGAGTCGAGCGTCTGGTATGTTCAAATCGGCTCAAGCCGCGTCACATTTTGGCGGTTGATATTCCTTAACAAGACCGACAAATGCACACCCCCTGCGTCGTTTCCGACTCTTGGCCAATCGAAATTCTTCGGAGACTCTCCAGCCGTACCGGCCGTAAATGCAAGAAAACAGGTGATCGTGATCAGATCCAAACGCATGGCGTGAATTCCTCTTGTTTGACGGCGATCGGACCAAGACTGTGCACTCCTCGGAAATCCTAGGGAGCGGGGAAGACGTCCTAAACTTACCGAACTATGATAGGGGGTCAATACTGCTCTGGTGCGATCTCTTGCTTGCGAGGACCTGGCAGGAGCCTGGGCTGGCCGCATTCGTTTTGGGGCTTGGCTGATGATGAGACGAGTAGTCGCCGCGATTGGCTTTTCATTGTGAAAAAGCGAATGAAGGCATTCGATAACGCGAGCGTGCCGTGAGCGGATTGACCCCGGCGAGACAACAAATCCATAGCCGCCGTCGTGACGACCTATCGGCCGCTGAGCCACGCAGATGTCTTGGTCGGCCGGATTGTCGAAGGCTGGCGACATGACGGTGGTCCGGGCCGTGCTGCGGCTGGCGTCGCTGTACATCGATCAGTCGGTCGAGGTGTGTCTGGGGCTGCTACCGCGGCGAAGTACGGTGTTCCGATCTGCAAGACGATCGACGAGGCAATCACGCTCGGCACCGGCAAGGTTGCCGTCGATGGCGTGATCAGCGTAGGTGAGCACGGCGACTATCCGTATAACGCCAAACGCCAACAC
>CAWHKI010000228.1:0-44477 GCA_963829765.1 uncultured Isosphaeraceae bacterium
GAGGCCGTAGCAGTGACGACACCTTCGATCTTGTCGATCAATTCGGCGAAAAAGCCAAAGGTCTGCGCCAGGGACGGCACATCGATCGTGAGCATGTCGCGGATCGGCTTGCCCATGCACAATGTATCCAGCAAAGCGAATTGCTCGGCGTGGGCCTCGATGAGCGCCGCCAGCCGCGCAAGCACACCCAGACGCTCGCGCGGCGCCATTCGGCTCCAGCCGCGCGACGTTGAAGCAGCGTTTGGCAGCGGCGACCGCACGATCAATATCCTTGAATCTCCGGCCGAGACTTCGCACAACGTTTGACCCGTGGCCGGGTTGATCACGAGGCGTCCCCCGCCGACAGAATCAGCCCACTGTCCGTCGATGAAGTGCCGGGTCTCGTAGCGCAATTTTCCGGCACGCTCATGCCATTGCGCAGCGCTCAGATCAGTCATCAGCGACTCCTGTTCGATCGAAATTGGGTGGCGGCCAGCACGCTGCGCAGCGTCGCCACGGTCAGCGGCACGGCGACCGGCGATATCCGGCGCTCGGCGCGACTCGCCGCCCGTGCGTGCGCAGCCGATTGTACCGCTTCCAGATCCTGCCGCAGCCAACTTGCGTGCAATCGCTGTGCAGCGGGGACGAAACCGACGCGCCTCAACCGGATCGCGCGTTGTACGATGCCGGGCTGCCCATCCTGGGCATCTGCTACGGCGCCCAGGCCATGACTCTGCGATTCGGCGGCGAGGTCGCACGCCTTCCGGAGAGGGAATACGGCAAGAAGGCCGTGCGTCGGATCGCAGCCACTGCTTTTCGACGGCCTGCCGGAATCCTTCTCGAGTTGGATGAGCCATGGCGATTCGATCGATCGCCTCGCTCCGGGGTCGGCGAGAGCCGTGTCAGCCGTCGTTCTTCGACGTCGGCCGACGGGATCGCTGTTTCCTTGCCGTTGCGATCGACCACAATGAGGTTCGGACCTTCTTCCCGGCGCACCAGACCGGAGATCACCCGGCCATCGCGCAGGGCCAGAAGGGTCGCGTGAAAAGCGGGATCGACGTTGCGGTTGGGGTCGAGGATATCCTCGAGGACCCGTTCTGGGCCGCGCAGGCCCTCGCCGTCGAGCTGAGGGCCGACGACCGCTCCCCGTCCACCAATCTGATGGCATCCGGAGCAGGTCTTCTCAAACACGAGCCGTCCGCGTGTGGGATCGGCCTGGGCGCCGACGAAGCCCTGGCTTCGCGATGCGATCAGTTGCCGTGTTTTCTCCTCGATCGGCGGCAGAGCCGAGGTCAGCGTTTTCACCCTGCCGGCGAACCGCCCATCGCCGTGTGATTTCAGCTTGGCCTCGATCGCCGCCGACTGCAAGTGGCTCGCCGCGAGCGACCCCGCTTCGATCAGCGAGAGCAGAAGCTTGGCTCCGTCGCTCGTCTCGGCCAGCGCCTCCGCCAGGCCGCCTGCAGCCTCGCCGGAAGTTCCTTGGCGACCTTGCCGACCATGTCTTTGCTCGCCGGTCGATCGGACAATGCAGCATCCTTCAGGATCGCCTCGCGAGGCCCGATCGAAAGCTTGGGATCGGCCACGATCCGGATGAGCGCAGAGCGCCTCGGGTCGGGATGGAACGCGATGAGCGTGCCGCGCGGCGGCGGCGCGAGCCGAGGGCTCGGCGAACTCGTCGAGGACGATCCCCCGCACGGCCGGCTCCAGGGCGCACAGACCAAACGTCTCGGCGAGCTGTGCGGCGGCGATTGATCGCCGCTCGACCACCTCGGGATCAAGCTTGGGCACGACCACGACTGCGGGATCGACCCGCGCCACGGCGATCCACGCATAAGCATCGAGGGCAAGCTCGTCGATGACCTCGATCACCCCGCGCTTGCCCGCGTGGGCCGCCAGGTCCCAAGAGACCCGCTGGGCCACATCGTTGCGGGGCGCGACTGCCTCGGCGACAACCTGGTTCGTGCCTACGACGCGCAGGCGAACCCTGTTTACGGGCGAGGCGGGCTTGATCGGGGTAGCCGAGATGGCCGCAGACGTAGAGGCTCAGGCGCCCTGGAATCGCGAATTCGCGGGAGCGCAACGTCCCCGTATATTTCTCGCCCAGGGGGAGCGAACTGAGAAACGGCAGACGCCCCGCGCCGTCGGCCGACTCTCGGCTCTCAATTCGCCACGGCTGCCCGCGCATCCCGTCGCGACCGAATGCCACCCAGTCGGCCTCACCCCCCGCAACCGACGCCAGCAGCCGACGAGCCAGCATCGTGCCCCATTCCTTGATCGACGCCGGCTCCGCCTGCGAGCGATTCCGCAACCCGTCGCGCAAGGCCGTGAGCAGATCGAGCTGGAGGTCGAGGTCCCCGGCCACGCCCTTCTGGGCGATCTCGGCCAAGGCCGAGACGTCCACGTCCTTGGGCAGGTGCTTCGCCGCATGCGTGAGCAGCGGCCCCATGAGCTTCGGCGCGACCCGATGAGTGCGAAGATACTTGATGAGAAACGCCCCCGCCTCGTCGGTGGGCAGGGCCAGGGCAACGCCGGACATCAGGGCCAAATCCTCGTCGCTTGGGCCGCTCGCGGCCCAATGCGCCAGGGTGCCCGGGAGCGTGATCATTTCCAGCAATGCCAGACGGACCGCGTGCCGGAGATGCACGTCCGAGTCGGGCGTGCGGTGCCAGAGCGCGAGCAAAGGTGCGACCTCGGCCGGGCGTGGGTGTTTGCCGATCGCGTCGACGGCCGCACGGGCGACGAACGGGTCACAATCGGCGAGCCCGCGCAGGGCGAGCGACCGCAGGCCGTCATCCCAGCGCGGGGTCTCGGCCAGGACGCGCATGGCATGGGTGCGCACCAGCCGGTCGGCGTCGCTGGCCGCCGCGGTGAGCTCGGTCTCGCGAGCGGCATCGAGGCGATACAAGGCCCAGAGCGGCATGGGCGCGAGCCGTGGGTGAGCCTCCGCAGAAAGCCGTGCGCAAGGGCTCGACCGCCTCGTTCCCGATCCGGTCGGCGATCTCGTCGCCCGCTCGCATGCGAACGCCGAGGACCGGGTGATCAAACGCCGCGATCAGCCCGTTTGCGTCACGCGGCCCGGAGATCGGGCGATGGGCTCGAGGCCGGCTCGTCGCGGCCATCCCCTTTATAGACGACCCGCCAGATGCGGCCCCGGACGCGGTCGCGGCCCGGGTGAGTCGAGCGGGACCTCGACATGGCCGATAATCTTGTTGTAGAAATCGGCGATATAGAGTGCACCGTCGGGCCCGACCTGAAGGTCGACGGGCCGGAACCATGGGTCGTCGGAGACGAGGAAGTCGGGTTCCTCGATCGCGCGGGGGACGAGCCGTGATAGCGGATCGAGTCGCGGTTGACACGGCTGGTCATCACGTTGCCGACGAACATGTTGCCGCGATACGCCGGCGGGAAATTCGTGCCCGTATAGCAGGTGGTGCCGGCGATGGCCGTCGAGCCGTGCGCATGCTCCATCACGGGGGGGACGTAGCCGAGCCCGTTGTGCGGCTTGCCAAAGCTGTCGTAATACCCCCCGCGCAACAGCAGCATGATCGGCCGCGTGTGGCAGTCGGCGTTGTAGAGGTCGCCCATCGGATCGAACGCCATGCCGAACGGATTGACTTGCCCGTGGGTAAACCACTCGACCCGCGAACCGTCGGGCCGCACGCGGTACGTGTTACCCCCCTGAATGTCGATCCGGCTGCCGTCCTTGCCCTTGATCGTCGAGTGGTTCTGCCACCCGTGATTCGCATAGACCCATCCATCGAAGCCCCGGCGAAACGCATTGTTCATGCCATGTGTGTCGCGATCGAACCCGAGAGGGCCATAAAGGGCCTCGCGATGGTCGGCACGGCCATCACCGTCGGTGTCCTGGAGATCAAAAATGAACGGGATGCTAAAGGCGATCGCACCATTCTTGTAGGGATAAAGACCGATGGGAATATTCAACCGGTCAGCAAAAATCGTGACCTTGTCGGCTCGACCGTCGCCGTTGCTGTCTTCGAGAACGCGGATCGAGTCACGGCCCGGCCGATCGGCGGGCGCGGGGAACGGGTACTCGGTGGACCCACTGACCCAGAGCCGTCCCCTGGCGTCGAAGGCGAGGTTCATCGGCTTCTGGATGTCGGGCTCCGATGCGACGAGCTGGACCTCAAACCCCGGCGGGACGTGGAACGACCGTCGCTCGTCCTCGGGCGTCTTCGCCTCGGTGGGCCGGATCGCGGCCGAAAACGGGTCTTCGCCTCGTGCTGCGCAGATTGACAAACAGAACGCGGCCACCGCGGTGAACGCCAGCGACGCCGTTCTCGTGTGTCGTGAGGCCATCAAACAAACTCCAACCGTACTGAGAGCCCGCACTCCCGGACCACGTCCGGGACGCGAGTACACCGATCCCCGACCGGCCCGCGCAGCGCGGTCTCGCAACTTGCGAACTGAGGAACATCTAACCAACGATAAAGTAACCGGTTGAGATGCTTTTCGGTAGCCGACGCGCTCCACCGATAGCGGCTTGGTGCACGGATTAGGCCCGCCGCCTCGCACCGGGTTAAGCTCAGCGAACGGGTTCGCCTCCCTCGGCCGCTTCGTCCTCGGCCATCTCGTCGGCGAGGCTCCGCTGCGCCGAGTGCCGGACCGTCAGAACGTACACCGTGTCACGTCGAATAATGAACAGTATTCGGTAGACGCCTTGCCGCTTTCCATGGAGCAGCACCCGTTCTTCCTGGCCGTAGACTCGAAGTTGGGATCAATTGGATAGCGCTTCGGGTTCACATTCCGGGTGGCGATCTTCGCTCGGAGGTTGCCGCCCAGCGAATAGCCGTCGCCAATGACCCTGACTGGCCGAGGATCCAGTGGGCCGCCAACTGGATGTCCCGTTCTGCTCGGGGCTGAACGACGACATCGTACTTGATTGACGGGCCTTGGTCCGTCGGAGCTCCTTTTCGAGCGCATCGAACGCGTCACTCCCCTTTCGGCTGGACCAGTTTTTGGGGGGCAGCCCACTTACATTCATTCCGGCCTTCGCGGGCCGACCGAGATGTTGGACAAAGTTTCAACAACGGGTTTCGCGGCGGCGTCACTGTGGTAAACTCGCAGCAAGTGAAGACCCGGTCCTGCGCCGGGTTCGCCTTCGACATCCACACCCCGCCGGATCGATGGCCCATGAAACCCACCCGCCGCACCTTTGGGGTGATCACTTTTTGCCTCGCGGCGTCCATTGTGCCCACGACAGCCGCTGCGCCTCCGGATGTCCAGTCTGCGGAAAAGCACTGGGCATTCCAGCCCGTGCGGCGACCCGAATTGCCCGTTGTGACAGACCCCGCCTGGTCCCGCAATCCCATCGATCGCTTCATCATGGCGAAGATGGCCTCCGAGGGCGTCCGGCCGGTGGGCGACGCGGATCGGCCGACGCTCGTAAGGCGGCTTTATCTCGACTTGATCGGTCTGCCGCCGACGCCCGATGAGGTTCGGGCGTTCGTGGAAGACCGGTCGCCGAATGCCGTTGCGAGGGTGGTTGACGAGCTGTTGGCCCGTCCGCAATATGGCGAGCGCTGGGCGCGGCACTGGCTTGATCTCGTGCGCTATGCGGAGACCAACGGCTACGAACGCGACGGCAATAAGCCCAACGCATGGCGGTATCGCGATTACGTCATCGACGCCTTCAATCGCGACAAGCCGTACGACCGGTTTCTGACCGAGCAACTCGCCGGGGACGAGATGGCCGGCTCAAACGCGACCGCGCAGATCGCCACGACGTTTCTCCGCCTGGGCACCTGGGACGACGAGCCCGCGGAGCCGATGGTCGACCGTTACGACCAGCTCGACGACGTGCTGGGGACGACGGCGACCGCGTTTCTGGGCATCACGCTTCGTTGTCGCCCGCTGCCACGACCATAAGTTCGAGCCGTTTTCGCAGGTCGATTACTATCGCATGCTCGCCGTTTTCGAGCCGCTGAAGCGGCCTCAGGACGGCCGAGTCGACCTGGACCGTCCGGTCGGGACCGAGGCCGAGCTGGCGGCCTATCACGCGGCGATGGCCAGGGCCGAACGCCGGTATCTGACGAGGTGTGGGCAGCGGATCGAGGGGCTCGCCCGACCGGAGATCGACCGCGTTCTCGGTCCCGACGGGAACCTCGAAGGACGGCAAGACAAAACGGAAGCGGCCTTCGCTGCCGGCGGATGCGGTCAAGGCGTTTCAGACCGAGGCATCGAAGCGTACGCCGCCCAGCGCGAGCTGGTGCGGCGGTATGCCGAGCGGCTCGAGGCCGCGGTCCGGGAGATCGCGCCTGACGAGGTCAAGGCCGCGCTCAAGCCGCTCGACGATCGCATCGCCGCGATCAAGGCGGCCCGGCCCCCTGCCCCGCCGCACGCGTATATCTGGACCGAGGACGGGCCGAACGCACCCCGTGACCCACGTCTTGAAACGCGGTGACCCGACGCGGCCGGGCGTGCCGTCGTCCCCGGGCGTGCCCGCCGTTCTGACCGCGCATCAGCCCGATCCGCCCCGGGCAACCGGACGGACCACGGGCCGACGGCTCTGGCTGGCTCGCTGGCTGACCAGCCCCCAAAACCCGCTCGTGGCTCGTGTGTTCGTCAACCGCATCTGGCAGGCTCACTTCGGGCAAGGACTCGTCGCGTCATCGAGCGATTTCGGCGTCATGGGTGATGCGCCCTCCCATCCCGAGCTGCTCGACTGGCTGGCCTCGGAGTTCGTGGCCTCGGGCTGGCGGCTGAAGCCGTTGCACCGCCTGATCGTGCTGTCAAAAACGTACCGGACGGTCGTCGGCCGTCGAGCCCGAGGCCGCGAAGATCGATCCGAGCGACAACTTGCTCTGGCGGTGGCGGCAACGGCGACTCGATGCCGAGGTCGTCCGCGACTCGATCCTGGCCGTGAGCGGTCGCCTAAACCCGCGGATGGGAGGCCCCGGATTTTATCCCACCCTCCCGCGCGAGGTGCTCGAGGGCCAGTCACGGCCCGGCGAGGGCTGGGGTCAGTCCGACGAACGCGAACAATCCCGGCGCAGCATCTACATCTTCGCCAAGCGCAGCCTCGCGGTCCCCGAGCTCGAGCTGCTGGATACGCCGGACACCACGAGTAGCTGTGAACGCAGACATGGTCTCGACGACCGGTCCCCAGGCGCTCACGTTCTTCAACGGCGCGTTTGTGCATCAGCAGGCCGGGCACTTCGCCTCGCGGCTGATCGCCGAGGCGGGTGAGTCGCCTTCACATCAGGTGGAGCGAGCGTTCGCTTCTGGCCCTGGGCCGGCCTCCGCGTGCCCGACGAGGCGCGGACCGCGCTCGAGTTCCTCGACAAGCAAGAGCGACAAATCCGGGCCGAAGCCGCCGGCACGCCAAACGACGGTCGACGCCGTCGATGCCCGCCGCAAGGCCCTCGAAGCGTTTTGCTCTGGTTGTTTTGAACATGAACGAGTTTGTTTACAGACAATTGACGGGCGCCTGTCGAAAACGATGGAGAGGGGGGATCACGAATGAGCGGATACCCAGGCGACGACCCACCGATGGTGCGGGCCCTGACGCCGTGCGGCCGCACGCGGCGCGAGTTTTTGTGGGAAGCGGGCGGCGGGTTCGTCGGGACGGCGCTGGCCACGCTGCTGGCGGGCGATGGATTCTTGCCGCGATCGGCCGCCGCGGGCGAGAACGGCGCCGGCGCTCGACTCGCCTCTGGCGCCCAAGGCGCCGCATTTTCCGGCGAAGGCCAAGGCGTGCATCGTGCTCTTCATGTACGGCGGCGTCAGCCAGGTCGATACGTTCGATCCCAAGCCCGAGCTCTCGCGGTACAACGGCAAGCCGATCCCGACGCTTGGACAGCGATCCCGTTCTCAAGGGGCGCAATCCCGGGGTGCTGCTGGGTTCGTCGCGCAAGTTCGCCCGGCATGGGCAGGCGGGGATCGCGGTCTCCGATCTGTATCCCGCAGTTCGCCCGGTGCGTGGACGACGTGGCGATCATCCGCAGCATGCATACCGATAGCTTCGCGCACGGCTCGGGCCTGCTTCAGATGAATACGGGCTTCGTGCGCCAGGGGTACCCGAGCATGGGCTCATGGGTCACCTACGGGCTGGGGACGGTCAATCAGAACCTGCCGGGCTACGTGGTCTTGCTCGACCATCGCGGCGGGCCGATCTCGGGCCCGCCCAACTGGGGCTCGGGCTTCATGCCGGCGACCTACCAGGGGACGCAGTTTCGCACCAGCGGCGACCCGATCTTGAACCTGCGGCCGCCGGGAGGGATCTCGGCCGCCCAGCAGCGCAACCAGCTCGACCTGTTGGCCCAGCTGAGCCCGCCCCGAGCAGATGCCGCCGACAACGCCGAGCTGATCGGCCCGCATCGCCAGCTACGAGCTGGCTTTCCGGATGCAGGCGCAGGCGCCCGAGGCCGTCGACCTGGCGAGCGAATCGGCCGAGACGAAGCGGCTCTACGGGCTCGACGACCCGAGGACCGAGCGGTTCGGCCGGCGCTGCCTGATGGCACGCCGGCTGGTCGAGCGCGGGGTCCGGTTCGTGCAGGTGTATTCCGGCGGCGGCCACAACGACGAAAACTGGGACGCACACGGCGACGTCAACAAGAACCACGAGCTGCACTGCGGCGAGACCGATCAGCCGATCGCGGCCCTTCTGACCGACCTCAAGCGCCGGGGCCTGCTGGACGAGACGCTGGTGGTCTGGACCGGCGAGTTCGGCCGGACCCCCACCGGACAGGGCGGCAAGGGACGCGACCACAGCCCGCGCGGGTTCACCGCCTGGCTGGCCGGCGGCGGCGTCAAGGGGGGGCAGGCCTACGGGGCGACCGACGATTTTGGCTATGCGGCCGTCGAAAACAAGGTCCATGTCCACGATTTGCACGCCACCATCTTGCACCTGATGGGCTTCGACCATACGCTCTTGACGTACTTTCACGCCGGCCGCGACATGCGGCTGACCGACGTCGAGGGGCGGGTCGTGCGCGAATCTGGTCGCTTGAAGATAAAGGCGATTCTTTTGCTTCTCTCTCACGAACCTCGAACAAATCGTGAGCGACATCTTCGCCGCCGCCGGCTGCGGGCCGGCCGAGCACGAGCGGATCGCTCATTATCTGGTGGAAGCCAACCTGGTCGGCCACGACTCGCACGGGGTCATCCGCGTCCCGATTTATATCGAATGGCTGCGCGCGGGCAAGGTGCGTGGCGAATCAATCGCTGTCGATCGTGTTCGAGAACGATGCGCTGGCGGTGGTTGACGGGCAGTTCGGTTTCGGCCAGGTGATGGGCGAACAGGCGATCAAGCTGGGCATCGCCAAGGCCGGGCGTCAAGGGCGTGGCCGTGGTGGCGTTACGGAACTCGGGCCATCTGGGCCGCATTGGCGACTGGGCCGAGATGGCGGCCCATGCAGGCAAGGTCTCGCTCCACTTCGTCAACACGAGCGGTGGCGGCATCTTGGTCGCCCCTTTCGGAGGAAGCCAGCGCCGGCTGTCGGCCAACCCGATCGCCGCGGGCGTACCGGTCAAGGAGGGGCCGCCGATCATTCTCGACATCTCGACATGCACGATCGCCGAGGGCAAGATCAAGGTCGCGTTCAACAAGGGCGAGAAGGTCCCCGACGGCTGCATCCTGGACGGCGCGGGCCATCCGACCAACGACCCGAAGGCATTTTACGCCGCGCCTGCCGGCGCGATCCTTCCCTTCGGCGGACACAAAGGGTATAGCCTGAGCGTCATCGCCGAGGTGCTCGCCGGCGCCTTGACCGGCGGCTCGTGCAGCCACTTCGGTGTCGACCGCGTGGCCAACAACATGCTGAGCATCATCTTCGACCCCGCCTTTTTCCAGTCGGCGGACGACTTTGCCAGGGAGATCGAGCGGCTTCATCACCCACGTCAAGAGCTCGAGGACGGTGACGCCGGACGGCGAGATCCTCATGCCCGGCGAGCCAGAAGCGCGCACCCGCGCCCGCAAGCTGCGCGACGGAATCGAGATCGACGACACGACATGGAGTCAGATCGTCGCCACGGGCGAGTCGCTCGGCGTCTCCGTCGAGTCGACGGCGCCATGACGACGTTCTTCGGACTAAAGGTGGTGGATCTGGCGATGATCGCCGGCTATTTCGTGGTGGTCATGGCGATCGGCTTCTGGTCGTCGCGCAAGGTCAAGACAGAGTCGGATTTCTTCCTGGGGGGCCGGCGGTTTGGCAAGGGCCTGCTGGTCATGCACTGGCTCTGCACCGGCACGCACAGCGAGATGGCCGTGCAGGTGGCCGGGGCGACGGCCCGCGTTGGGCTGGGGGGCATCTGGTACCAATGGATGTGGCTGTTCTCGACGCCGTTCTACTGGCTGATGGCCCCCGTGACGCGGCGGCTGCGCGTGACGACGACCGGCGATTTCTTTCGCATTCGCTACGGCCGCGGGCCTGGAAATGCTCTACGCTCTGGTGGGCCTGGTCTACTTCGGTCTGTCGATCGCGCTCTTGCTGCGCGGGGCCGGCGCGGCCATCTCGGGAGCGACCGGCGGCGCCGTCCCGACCGAGCGGTCGGTGATCGCGCTGGCCGTTTTGTTTTCAACGTACGTGATGGCCGGCGGCCTGGTGGCCGCTGTCTATACCGACCTGCTCCAGGGATTGATGATCATCGTGCTGTCGTTCATGCTCGTGCCCGCGGGATTGGGTGTGGTCGGTGGCCTATCCGGGCTGCACGATCGGCTTGGGCCCGGCGATGTTCGCGATCACCGCCCCGTCGGGCGCCGTGAAGGCGACCCATGGTTTGTGGTCGACGATGTCGGCGCTCGGCCTGGTGGGGTTCGTCGTTCAGCCCCACGTCATGACGGCGACCGGATCGGGCAAGACCGAGACCGAGGCGCGGGTCGGCATGGTCTACGGTAACTTCATCAAGAGGGTGCTGACGATCGCCTGGGCCTTCACGGGTCTGATCGCGGTGGCCGCGTTTCCCGCGGTCATCGCCGGGCTCGATCCCAACGGGCCGGAAGCGCGCCACGCCAGCGAGACTCTGTTTGGCCGGGCCATCCAGCACTTCCTGGGCGACGGCTGGCGCGGGCTGATGATCGCCTGCCTGATCGCCGGCGTGACCAGCGCCGAGACCTTCATGGTCGGCGGCTCCGCCTTGTTCACCCGCAATTTCTACGTCCACGCCGTCGCGGGCCGATCCGACAACCATTACCTCTGGGTCGGGCGGCTGGCCGCGGGCGGATTGCTGGCGCTGGGCATCGTGCTGGCGGTGCGGGCCGAGAGCGTCACGCAGCTCGTGGTCGGGTCGGTCAAGCTCATCGGCTTGCTCGGGGCCGCTTTCTGGTTGGGCGTGGTCTGGCGCCGCGCCAACGCCGCGGGCGTCTGGTTCAGCTTTCTGGGGAGCCTGCTGGTGTGGGCCGTCATGAGCGCGGAACTGCCCGAGAGCGCGATCCCGGTCGTCGGTCCGGCCGTGCGAGCCGTTGTCGGCACTGCCGGCTCCCTCGGACTGCGGGGCTTGACCGAGCCCGTTCAGATCATCGTCATGCTGGTGGTCGAGTTCGGCACTGATGATCGTGGTCAGCCTGGTCACCCGGCCCTGCGACATGGCCTCGCTCGGTCCTTTCTATGCCCGTCTGCACACGCCGGTCGGCAAGGAAGACGAGGTTCGCTGTGACGAGCCTGCCCCTGAGTTGCCCGAATCGGCCACGCTGGGCATGGAGGGGATTGCGCTCGATTATCGCAAGTCGTCGCGGTTCGCGTATCCGCAGGCTTCAAAAGCTGGGTCTGGAAATCCCGCGCATGACGTGGTTCGATTGGGGCGGGTTTCTGGCCGCCTGGGTGCTTGTTGGCGGTTTGATCGGGCTGTTGATCTGGCTGGCCGGTTGAGGAACGCTCCAGAGTCGTCAAGAAGAGGCCCATGTCCGATGCTTTCGCGAACCGCGTGGCCCTGGTGACGGGTGGATCTCGCGGGATCGGTCGGGCGACCGCTTTGCGGCTGGCCCGCGAGGGGGCCGACGTCGCCATCAGCTATGTTTCGCGCACCCACGACGCCGAGCAGGTTGTCGCCGAGATCGAGGCCCTGGGGCGAAAGGCGATTTGTGTTCCTTGCAACGTCGCCAGGCCCGACGAAGTGGCAACGACTTGTCTCGCGAACTCGCGAGCAGTTGGGCCCGATCGACCTGCTGGCCCACTGCGGTGCGATCAGCAACATCACCGACCATACCGGCCTGTCTTACGAGCTCTGGCTCGAAACGATCGACGTGAACTTGAACGGCGCGTTCCTGGTCGTGTTCGCGGTCAAGGACGAGATGATCGCGCGGAGCTTCGGGCGGATGGTGCTGGTGTCGTCGGTGGCGGCGCTTCGGCCCCGGAAGATGCAGATCCATTACGCCTCGTCGAAAGCCGGTGTGATTGCCCTGACCCGCTGCTGTGCCGAGGCGTTCGCCCCGCACAATGTCCGCGTCAATTGCGTCGCGCCCGGCCTGATCGAAACCGAGATGGCCCACGTTCTTGCCGATGAGACGATGAAGCGCATCGTGGCCGACACTCCACTGGGGCGGATCGGCCAGCCTGAGGAGATCGCCTCGGTGATCCGCTTCCTGCTGAGCGAGGAATCCAGCTTCATGACCGGCGAAACCTTGTCGGCGAGCGGGGGACGGGTGACGCTTCCGTAATATCGACATCGGCTCCGTCCAAAACTCTGAGGGAGGTCCTAACGTGGATAACGACTTCAAACGAATGACCGATTTCCTGGTCGGGATCGGCATCGAGCAAGTTCCGCATTCCCAGAAATCCTACCTGGCGCATTTGATCGCCCTCTACCGCGACCTTAAAGCGCAGAGGCTGCGACGAAGACGTCTGCCGGGCTGGAATGTTCCACTCGATTTATGGCACCCAGTTGTTCCAGGGCTTTACCTTGCCGGTGGAACGCAGGTCCGAAATACGAGCATTGATCGGCGACCGAGCCGAGTATCTCGCCTACGTGAACTGCGTCATGGATCGGCCATCGTTCGACCGAATCATCGATCAACGAGGTGAGCCGTATCGGTTCATGGACCGTACCACCGGCGCAGGAGGTCTCGCTCACCGAGCACGACTTTGACGGCCTTTGCCGAGTGCATTTCTATGATTGGATGGAGCAGGTCGCCCGCTCGCGCAAGTGGGATTATCGCCGCGCGGCCTATCGCAAGTTGGCCGAGCGATCGGGACAGGCGGCCGAAGAAGACTTTGATCGCGTGTACGCCCAGGAAGCAGAGCCCGCACACCGGCAATAACAAGAGAAACACGACGGTTGCCGCGGTCGGACCTTCACCTTCGTCTACGCCGCGCGCGATGAGAAGCGAAACAGCGACTACTCGTGCTGAGAGACTGTACTCGAACACAACGACGCCCGGCCCATCGTATCCCACCTCAAACGAGGTAGCGATCAGTCCTCATCATGACCGCTTGCCAACCGACCCGAGTTCGGTTAATATAACCGAACTCGGGTCGGTAAAGTTGCAACTCGATTCCACAACGGAGCACAACCATGACCGCCGGATCCCAAGACGTGAAACGAATAATGGTTCTGGGCCTTGCTTTGGCCATCGGCCTACTTAGCAACCTGAGAAGCACGTGGGCCGACGCGACGAGCGAGCGGAGTGAGCTTTTCCTGGGAATGACGCCCAATGCACGGAAAGGCTACGAGGCCATCATGACCATGCCAATGGGCAGCCCAATGATGAAGATCGAGGACATCGGACGGTTGTGGCAGGTCTGGGAAGAACAAGAGAAAGCAAAAGCAAAGAAGGCGAATCACGACGAATTGATGCGCATAACTTTTGAACGCTACGGCTGGACCAAAAGGCCCGGCGATCGGGTCGCCGGTTTGCCGTTGGATTTCACCGAAGACGGCAAAGGGAAACTGGTTGCCAATTGCTTCTCCTGTCACGGGGGAAAAGTCGCCGGGAAAACCCTGCCGGGAGCCGGTAATACGCACGTCGATCTCACGACGCTACGGACGGATATCTTGCGGTTGCGTGCCTTGGACAACGGCAAAGACCCCAATAGCACCAAGGAGTTTGGAAACGGTCTCTTCGTTGCCAACTATCATAAGGGTTTCACAAACGCCGTGATCTTCGAGGTGGGCCATTGGGCTAGCCAGAACCCGAAGGTCTTGCGGGCCGCCATAGCCAATCCCGCAATGGTGCTGAACCACGACATGAATCCGCCGGCATGGTGGACGACGAAGAAAAAGGATCGACTTTACTGCGACGCCTACGCGCCGAAGACGCCGCGGCAGAACATGCCGTTCGCACGAGCTCGCAACCAACCGAACTGGGAAAAGAAGTGGCATGCCCTGGAGCCGACCTTTGTGCACATCTATCAATACATCGAAGAGCTGGAAGTGCCGAAATATCCGTTCGAAATCGACACCCAACTGGCCGCCAATGGCAAGGCGTTGTTCGAGCAAACCTGCGCGAAATGCCACGGGACCTATGGCCCCCAGGGAAAATACCCGAATCGCATGGTCCCCATTGACGTGGTGGGGACCGACCCCGTCCGTTTGCACGCGGTTCCCAAGGAGGAACGGGAGTGGAAAAACAATGAATGGCTCCAATACAATGGCCAGCACCCCGTTTGGTTGGAATCGAAGGGATATCGCGCACCGCCGCTCGACGGCATTTGGGCATCCGCTCCTTACTTCCACAACGGAGCGGCACCGACACTGGAGGCCGTGATGAACCCGACGAAGCGGCCCAAAGTCTGGAAGCGGACCGAAAACGGCTACGATAAGACCAACGTCGGCCTTGAAGTGGAAGTCTTCGACGCGGTGCCAAAGGACCTCACTCCCCGCATCCAACGTATGTACTACGACACCTCTCATAAAGGCAATAGCGCCATTGGACACACGTTTCCCGACGTCCTTGACGCCGAGGAAAAGACGGCTGTCATCGAGTACCTGAAAACTCTCTGAATGGGCCCGTGGAGCAATCGCATGCCGCCACAGTGCCGACCCTAACACAGGAACAGTCCATGTCGTGGCAGCGAGCGACACGACGAGAACAGAAAGAAGAGAGGGTCGCGGCAATTCTCGATGCTGCCGCCGAGTTGTACGAGACACACGATTTCGATGACGTGCACATGGTCGCGCTCGCCCAGCGGGTCGGGCTGGCGAAGGCCAGCCTGTACGGATACTTTCGTACGAAGGATGACGTTTTCCTCGCGCTCGCTGCGCGTGAAGTTGATCGCTGGGCGAGTGACGTTGAATCGAGACTGAAACGCCTGGTTCGCCCTGATGCAGGCCGAATTGCCGCTGCCCTGACCGCCGCCCTGCGTGGTCAGGCGCGGCTGATGCGGCTTCGTTTGAACGTTCGCAGCATTGTCGAACGCCGCCCGACGACCGAGGCGGTCGCCGACTTCAATCGATGTTTTTTCGCATCCATGCAACGTGCCGCCGCCGCGCTGAACGCGGCTTGCCCTCAATTGACGCCCGAGGAAGTCACTGAATTCTGCATCCAGCATCAGGCGGTGAATGCCGGCCTGTGGTCGATGACGCATCCGCCGAAGAAATCGGACTGTGCTGCCGATCTGCCCGCGTTCCGCTCAATCGGCTTCGACTTCTTTGAGCTGTTTGAGCGGACGATCCAGCAGATTCTCCGCGTGGTCCTTGAGGATTCCCAGCATCGAGGATCCAAGACAAGCAGAAAAAATGTCGGTCGCGGCGAATGACGTCTATCGATACGAGGGCATTCCCGGCCTGACTGTGTTAGAATGCCGGATCGAGTCGGGGCATAAGCGTCTGCGATCGCTGACGCCCGGCCGACTCGCGCATTCCTGTCAACTCGGGCCAATCGTGAGTGGTTCGTGCACACGTTCGCGGGTACTCTGATCATCAATCTTCTTAGGGACTTTGCTCATGCCAAACGTCAAGCGATTGCTGGCCTTCTTGGGTTTGACCCTCGGATTGGCCGTCGCCCTTTATCTGGGAGGCCCCTTCGTGATGTCGGATACTACCACGCCTGACGAATCCGCCCAAGCCCCGCCCAAGGCTGCCGAAGCCACGACTGCCGAGCAGCCCAAGCAGCCGGCCGCGATGGCGACAGCGACTTTCGGCAATGGCTGCTTTTGGTGCACCGAAGCCGTGTTTCAGCGATTGAAAGGGGTGAAGTCGGTGGTGTCCGGCTACAGCGGCGGCACCGTGAGGAACCCCACATATCGCCAGGTGTGCACGGGGGACACCGGGCATGCCGAGGCGATCCAGATCACGTTCGACCCGAAAGAAATCTCGTTCGATGACCTCTTGGCCGTGTTCTGGCACTCGCACGACCCGACCACGAAGGATCGCCAGGGCAACGACGTGGGCACTCAGTATCGGTCGGTGATCTTTTATCACTCTGACGAGCAGAAGCACTTGGCCGAAAAATACAAGAAGAAGCTCGACGAGTCAGGGCTTTATCGCGCCCCCATCGTCACGGAAATCGTGCCGTTCACTGAGTTCTTCCCGGCGGAAGACTATCATCAGAACTATTACAACCAAAATTCCGGGGCGGGCTACTGCCGGGTCGTGATCGGCCCCAAGCTGGAAAAACTGAAGAAAGCATTCAAAGACAAGCTCAAGACCGAGGAGGCACACCCATGAAGCGACCGTTTTCGATCCTGTTTTCACTTGTGGTCCTGAGCCCGTTGGCGGCGCCGCCGGCGCCCGTGTCGGCGGCCGACCAAACCGCAACGATTTACCGTGACGAGTTCGGCATTCCCCACGTCTTCGCCGATGCGCTCCAGGACGCGGCGTTTGCCGTCGGATATGCCCAGGCGGAAGACCGGCTCGAGGAGCTCTTGAAGAATTACCGCCGCGCCAGCGGGACCATGGCCGAAGTGTTCGGGCCCAGCTTGTTCGAATCCGATTACCGCCAGCGCGTGATGCGGCACGCCGAGGTCAGCCAGGCTCGATACCACGAGATCAGCCCCAAGATGCGCGGGGTGATTGAGGCGTTTCAAAGCGGCATCAAGCAGTTTATGAAAGAGCATCCCGATCAAGTGCCAAGCTGGGCCGCGCCGATCGAGCCGTGGAACGCGGTGGCGCTGGGCGATATATTATCTGGAACTGGCCGATGGGCGAGGCCGCCGGCGACCTCAAACGCGCCGGCGTCGACTTCGGGCCGATCACCTATCGCGGCTCGAACGAAATGCTGATCGCGCCCGAACGCACGGCCATGAACGCCGCGATCGCCGTCATCGATCCGCACGTCCCTTGGTACGAAGCCATGCGGTTCTATGAAGTGCGGATCTACACGCCCGAGTTCAACGTCGCGGGCGTGTCGATTTTAGGCGTTCCGTTCCCCACCCTGGGCCATAGCCGCTACTGCTCGGTCGCCATGACAACCGGCGGCCCTGATACCTCTGACATTTTCGAGGAAGAGGTCAACCCGTCCAACCCGAAGCAATATCGCTACGACGGCCAATGGCGCGATTTCACGATCCGAAGCGAGATCATCAAGGTCAAGACCGGCGACAAGGTTCAATCGCGAGAGCTCACGCTTGTCTATTCACATCATGGACCGATCGTCGCACGCAAGAATGGGAAAGCCTACGCGATGGCCATTCCTTATGCCAACGAGGTCGGCCTGAGCGACCAGTCGTTTCAAATGATGACGGCACGAAACCTCGCCGAAATGAAACAGGCGTTGTCGCATCGCCAACTCATGTCGCAAAACATCATGGTCGCCACGGTGCAGGGCGACATCTATTATCTGCGAAACGGGCGCGTGCCGATCCGCGCCAAACGGGGTCGACGCCACCAGGCCGGTCCCGGGCAATTCGTCAGCGACTGAGTGGAAAGGCATTCACCCGCTTGACGACCTGGTGCAAATAGAGAACCCTCCTTGCGGCTGGATGCAGAACTGCAACTGCTCGCCCGCGGCGATGATGAACCAGGATCAGCCGCAGCGCGATCAATACCTGGAGCGGGTTCACGTTTATAACGATTCGCCCAGCGGCGACGCTCACCAGCGAGCCGAGATGATGACCGACTTGCTCGCCGCCGCCGACAAAGTCACGTTCGAGCATGCGATCGAGATCGCCTTCGACACCCACGTTTGGCACGCCGAAGTGTGGCAGGCGCGGCTGAAAGACGCCTGGGCAGGCGCCTCGGCCGCCGACAAGGCGGGTGATCCGCAAACGGTTTACACGCTGATCCAGGAGTGGGATCGCCGTAGCGATCCGGATTCGAAGGGTGCTTTGGCGTACTACGCTTTCAAGAAAGCACTCGGGAGCGGGCTGGCCGGAGAGACCGAGCCTCCCGCCAAGTTGGCGGATGAAAAGCTCGTGGAAGCCGTGCGCAAAGGGGCGGCGTGGTGCCGGTCGGTCTTCGGTGAAGTGGGCGTGCCGTTTGGCCAATATTTCCGGGTCGGCCGCAAAGACGGCGACCGTTCCTGGCCGGTAGGCGGCGGGAGCTTGAAGGACGTCGGTATGGCCACGCCGCGGGCCATCAGTTTGCGCCCTCACGCGACAAAAAGCAAATGATCGGCCACACAGGTCAGTCGTCGACCCAGATCGTGATCATGACCGATCCCCCCGAGTCGTACGCGGTGATCCCCCTGGGCGAAAGCGACCACAAAGAAAGCGGCCACTGGGACGACCAGGCGGAGAAGCTTTTCAGCAAAGGAAAGGCCCTGCGCACCTATTTTTTACGGCCGGATGAGCTGATGAAGCATGTGATGTCGAAGAAGGTGTTGCAAACGTCGTGGGCACAGTAGGACCGTGACGGAGACATCATGCGGAAGACGCCGGTGCGACGGTTCACACCAGTGCTTTCGGCTCGGGGATGCGAAGCAGCCCGCGCCAGAATTCGCGGTCGGGGCGGACCTTCACAGCCATGAACGCCTCGTGCTCGGCGAGAACGGCCGGTGAATTCAGCTCGTGGAGGACGTCTTCGCTCAGGTTTTTTTGGAAGACCTCGGCGAGCCAGTAGCGAGACCAGGTGCGGTCGTCAAAGCAGACCCGGGCGATCAGGGCGTGGTTTCTCCACACGCCCTCCCAGCTTGTTTCGTAGGGGATTCGCTTGCGAAATAAGTGTTCGGTGGCACCTGTAGAAACGTGAAGGATGTCGACGTCGGTGAAGAAGGCTTTGACGGCGACCGAGAAGTCGGTCGCGCCCCAGCCGCGGAGACCGGCGATCCAGGCGACGCGGTCGTATGCGCTGCGCGGAATGACGTAGGCCGGCGATCGCAGCGCCGAAATTCGGGTGATTTCCTGTCGCGGACGAGCGATCCGATGGCGTGCCGAGAAAAAACCTCGCTTGGCGTCCAACCCAAAAGAGGCCCCATAGCTGACCGGATAGCGCCGGTTGAGCGGGCGGCACGGGGGGCATGCGATCGCGCCCAAACAAGCGGCGACCTCGGCGCAACGGTCGAGGCAACCCGGCTCGACTCGCTGGTGGCCGTCGAGATAGGCAAAAACGTCGCCGGCGGCGGCCGAACTCCCCGCGTGTCGTGAATAAGCCACTCCGATCCGCTCTGGGTGGCGAATGACCCGGACGCCCGTCGCCTCGAGCCCATCGCAGGAACCGTCGGTCGAGCCGTCGTCGACGACAATGATCTCGTAGTTCAATTGCGTGTTGGCTCGGATGGACTCGATGGTCCGTAGAACCTCGGCGCCTTCGTTGTGGGCGGTGATGATCGCGGAGAGCGATTTGACGCCTCGATTGGTCCGCGGCATGGCGTGAACATCCCTGGTTATACCGTACGTACGCGGATTTGATACATCTGGAGAGGGCGAGTCTCCGTGCGAGCCGAGCGCCAATGCCGGCTCGGACGGAGCCTCGCCCTCCCCGCGTCGATGTCGCGGCTCACACCGCGGGAAGTATAACGGGATGACCAGGCGGAGCAGGCGCGTCGCGACGGCGGAGAGTGTGCGGCCCAGGATCGGCAGGCTTCCCCATCGATCCAGACGTGATCGAGCCTCCGGAGTGAGGAGGGCCGGGCCTGTGCTCGCCGCGGCGAACCGGAGTCGGCGCGGCCGACGGCCAGCGGTGGCGGAGGGTTCTTCGGCCCGCAGTTCCATCGCGGCTAGAACCATCGCGCGGAACTGGTCCGGCCGGTAGGACCCAATCCCGGAAGCCAGAGCAGGCTTTCACCACTCGCCAGCGACACCCCGAGCCGCCAGAGTCGCGTTGGCAACTCCACCTGTTCGGTCCGAACGATCAACACTTCAGGCGGCAGACCGTGGCAGCAGCCGTCGATCGAGTGGTTGTCGAGCAGGACGACCACAGTGCCCAAGTCGGCGACGGCCCGCAGGCAAGTGGACAGGTGCTCTGAAAACGATGGGCCTTCATCGCGAACCGGGGCCAGTGTCGCGAGAGTCATGGTAGGGTCGTTCTGGGAACACGATTTCGTGAGCTGACGGGAGCTCGGCCTGGATGCCTCGGATACCATTTCACCATAAGCCGAGGAGGCGGGAAGCGAGGACGACGATCACCAGCGCCTCCACGACCATCACGATTTCTTTCCAATAATCCATCACGAACTGCAGCAGAAAGCCGGCTGCTGTCGTCGTGGGGGTTCCAGTCGGCTGCTTTCCGGCCATCGCGTAATCCTGCTCTGTTAGAGTGAGCGACGAGCAAAGAAGCAATCCCGGCGGACTCGGTCGGTCTGACTTGGCGTGGCCGCGTTGTGAGTCCTTCGTCCACGGCTTACCCGACCGTAACCCACGGCCGACCGTTGCAAACCGCTCAAGTTTGGGTTTGACCTACAATTTGAGCGGTTTGCAATTCGATCTGCCACGTCGTGTGAGCGAGGTTTTTCCAGCGCCCTCCGGGAGAAGGCTTCCGAACCGGCGACTGACAGTAGGAGGTGGTTGCGGTATTGAAAATATCCCAGATTCGATCTTTCTGGTTCGGTCGGCTTCCCTCCTGTATCCATATACAGATTGGGGGAACACTCTTGAGTGCGGCGGTGCAGTTCTGCGCGAACTGGCGGACACGCCCTCAAACAACGCGAATGCGTCGTCGGTATCAATGTTCTCGTCGATTCCCGCGCAAACACGAAACTCCGGCCCAAAGTTTAGCCCGCCGTCGGTGGCATGGAACGCAATCGTCACGTTCTGTTGCGGGTCGGTGTCAGTGCTCTGCCAGAGCCAAAGCGTTCCGCGATTGCGTGAAAGGTTCGCGTTGACCGCATCTAAGGCCTTTTGCGTGAAGCCAGAAACGCTCCGGTCTCCATTGATTAGCGAGCTCGCGGTCGATTGAATGACTAAATTTACGCAAGTGGTAACATTCGGATCATTGGCGCTTATGTTGCTCCACTGACCAGAATCGGAGTAAGGCACCGGAGTATTGATCTTGGTCGTCTTCAGGGGCATCGCGTAGTCTTTCATAAGCAGAGTAGCGGCATGCTTTGGGAAAACGATAACAAGCAAACGAAATGCTTTCAAGCGGGCTTTTGGGAAATGTCGTGGCTTGAGCCCCAGCGCCAGTCACCGCGGGGCAGCAACGGTCCTCGCCACGCGGAACCCGCCGGACAAGCTCAGGGCGTCCGGTTTGGTGTAGTAGCGGTTGGCGAAGCGCAGCACATGGGCTCGCTCGGCGAAGGACCCACCCCTGGCGGCCCGGCTGCTATTGAGGTTGAAGGCCGTCGTGTCCTCGCGATCGACACCGGCCATCGCGCCTCTCCTTGTACGTTTCTTGGCACCATTCCCTGACGTTGCCCAAGACGTCGAAGAGGCCGAAGTCGTTGGGCAACAGCGAGCCCACTCTATGGGTCATGCCCTCGGAGTTGTTGATGAACCAGTCATAGCGGTCCAGCATCACCGGGTCGTTGCCGATGAACCGCGACGTGACCGCGAGCGCCCGGCAGGCGTATTCCCACTCGGCCTCGGTCGGCAGGCGGTAGCCGGTCCGGCTCAGATAGTCCGGATAGGGCGTCATTCCCGGCCTGATGTCCTTTTGAGGCGGATAGCACATTTGCTCCTCGGGGACGTGCTCCTGCTCGCTCAGCCAGCGGCAATAAGCGACGGCGTCGAGCCACTGGATCACATTGATGGGGCAGTCCCTTTCCGGGCAAGCCTCGTTGGGGAAGCGCTCGAATGCCTTGAATTCCAAGAATTGCCTGGCCGTCACCTCCTTGGTTGCGATCGAGAACGTCCGAGGGATCGTCCGCGACCGTCGCACCTCGTCACGGTCACGGCCCGGTTCCTTGTTGTCCGAACCCATTTTGAACTCAATGGGGCCAGGCAATATCGCCATCTCATGATGCCCAGTTCGGGTGACGTACCACAAACGCCCGCGGGTGGCTTGCTCCCCTGCGATCCGCGTGTCTGCCTCTTTGAGCACTTCGTCTCGATGCAATTGATGCAGCGCCCATTGGGCCGCGGAGTGAATTCCGGGGTCGGGATCGTTCTGGTAGAGCGCCTGTAGTGCCTCCGCGGCCGGTCCGGTCCAGGATCCGGACTGGAGGCTGGCGGGAATCCCGCCCAGGATAAGGATCAGTGCCCGGCGGACGGAGACGTCGCCCTCCTGGCCGAGGCGATTGACGAGCACCTGCGGATCAGGGGTGAGACGATGAAGCCGATCGACCAGGTATGTCCGCAACAGCGGATCGGGAGAATGGCGTAAAAGCGGCCATAGGCTTCCTTCATCCCCGCAGTGCAACAAGCCGATCGCGGCGTTCGCTTGGCGCTTGACGAACGAGTATCTCGCATCGGGCGCGGCGCCGACGGGAGGAACTTCGCTGATCATGCGGGTCAATCGCGGGATAACGCTCGACTGAAAGCCCGACAAGGCCGTGAGAATGACGGGGAATTGACGCGTATCGGCGTCGAGCAGCAGATCGGTGAGCCGCTCGGGCTCGCCGGCGACGAATTTCGCCAGGATCGTCGCCGCCAGAAACCGGGCGTCATTTCCATCCGCCCGGCGTGGATCGCGGAAGACTGATTCGAGAGGCGGGACCAGGACGGGCCCGGCGGGCCGCAGTGCCGCCAGCCAGTCGTTGTACCGGTCCGGATGAGCCAAGAGATCGACCAGGCATTGGTCGGCGAGAAACCCCGCGGCGCCACGCAGGGCGGAATCCTCCGGCGCCAGCCTGTCACTCAGCAAACCGGCCAAGGTCATCCCCGCGCGCAGCCGGCGGTCCGGTCTTTCCCGTTCATTACCCAGCAGGTCGCGGCATTTTTGGGCAAGCGAAGATCGATCGCCATGGTCGCGCAGGGCGTCACGGATGACGAGGAAGTCGTCGGGGTCGTCGTCCAGCAGCGTGCCGAGCAACCATTCCCCTTGCGAGCGGTCGACCGGCAGACAGCCCCAACCGCGGCGGACTTGCCGGTGCCGGTCGGTCGTGGGTCCCTTGACAATCTCCTCTCTTAATAAATGGTCTGCCCGGCGGCGGTGGCGATTGAGGCGCCTGGATCGACAGCGGTAAGTCCCTGGTCTTGGCGATCATGAGCGCATTCACCGCGCTGCGAGCTAGGGCCGCGCTGACCGACTCGTAGATGAAAAAAGAAACCAGCGCGACGGCCGCCGCCGCCATTGCCATGCGGGCCGCGTGGTACCAGGTCGCCGCGCGAACTAACCGCCGTTCCGCGGCCGAACGCCGTGACCGGCGCGTAAAGAGCACGATCGCGAGCCACTCCCACCACGCGGGCAAGTAGCGCGGCGACCGGCGGGCCGTCCATTCCGCCGCGCGCTCGGCCAGGCGAATCGCCGCCCGCCCGGTCATCGTCTTCTGCTCGTTGCTGTTGATCCATTCCCGCAGTGACGGCACGAGGTAATCGTGCGTGAGATGGTAATACCGCAAGGAGGACGGAGGATGGAGGATGGAGGACGGAGGATGGAGGACGGAGGACGGAGGATGGAGGACGGAGGACGGAGGAACGGTCAATGAGGGCGACGGATCAGAGGTGCGCCGGCGGCTCCGTTTCTTCATCCTTCATCCTTCCGCCTTCATCCTTTATTCTTCCGCCTTCATCCTTCATCCTTCCGCCTTCATCCCTGTCGCCGGGGTCTGTGGGCGTGATCAGCCGAAGCTCCGTGCCGAGGATCGAGAGCAGCGTCTCGAAGTCACGTGGCCGGCGTGCATAGGCCGAGGCGTGGAGCAGCTCTTCGTGGGAGCGCATGTGGCCCTTGATATCCGCCCCCCCTTGTGGCAAAAGTGCCTTGAGGACCTGCCGGGCGGCCGTCAGGTGTAGCCGGTGTTCGGGGTTCGCGGCCGAGCTGGCGAGTGATTCCTCGAGAAACGTGACCCCGATCCCCTCCAGCCCACCCACGTGCTTGAGGGTCGCGGGCGTCCAGGGCTTGTCCTTGATCATCTCGGCAAACAGCGCCAGACGGACCGGCGCAATCTTGCCCTCCACGGCCAAATCCGAGACCGCCTGATCGAGGAACCGGTCGAAGGGCCCCTTTTCGCCAGGGCGAAGCCGATCGTAAGCCACGCCGAACGCGCGCAGCACTTTGCGGGCGTGGACGAGGTCGAACAAGTCGACGGTGGCGAAGTTCTGGCTTTCGACGAGCCGGATCTCGAGCGCCGCATGAACCGCGCGGCCGCCATCGCGAAGTCGTCGCGCACCAGCACAAGGCACTGGACGTTGGTCCCGTTGCATTGCCTGAGGGCCTGGATCAGCTCGCCTTCGTCCCCCTCGTGATCGGCGTGGAGCCATTGCTCGAACTGGTCGAGCACGATCAAGACTTTTCGCCCCTCGGGCAGCAAAACACGAGCGCAAGGCCGGCCACGGTCTCCGACAGGCTCAGCCCGTGAGCCCGGCCCGCGACGATGCGATCGAGCGCCCCCTTGAGCCGGGCCTCCGTCGTGTCTGGCGACGCTTCAACGTAGACGGGGATGACCGCGGGCGAGAGCCGGCAGAGCAGCCCGGCCTTAATCATCGACGTTTTGCCGCTGCCACTGGGCCCGCACAAAAGGCCGACGCTGAACGGCCCCTCGCGCTCCCCCGGCTCGATCCGGGACTTCCAGAATCGCAGGCTTTCGGGAAGGCCGTCTCGATCGCGTGGACCGGGCAAGAGCCCCAAAAAGAAGTCGCGATCTTCGACGTCAAACGCTCGTAGGCCCTTGGGCCGGACCTGGACATTGGTTAGGGCCCCGGAGTCATCGGGGGCCGTTTCTCCCGGTGCCGTGAGTTTCTCCGGTTCGCGCCGCTCCGATGGTTGTCCGCGCGGCTCGCGCTCGGCCGAGCCGAGCCAGTCGCGAAGGTCATCGGCCAAGTCAGCGGCGGTCGCGTAACGGTCTGTCATCCGCTTGGAGAGGCATTTCAGGCAGATCCGCTCGAGCTCTTTAGGCACGCTCCGGTCGCGCTGGCGGGGAGGAACCGGCTCGCGGTGGAGGATGTCGTCGAAAACTTCGTCCGTGCCGCTCCCGTCAAACGGGCGGTGACCGGTGAGCATGCGGTAGAAAATAACGCCCAGACCCCAGATGTCGGTCCGCCCGTCCAGCCTGTGACTTTCCCCTCGCACCTGTTCGGGTGCCATGTAGGGGGGAGTGCCGGCGACCTCGCCCCGGATTGGCCACCGATCGTCCTCATGGATCGCCAGGCCAAAGTCGGCGATGTGGGGACGACCATGCAGGTCCAGTAGCACATTCGCGGGCTTGAGGTCGCGATGGACCAATCCCTGCTCGTGGGCGAACGAGAGTGCGTCCGCGATCGAAATCATCATCTCCACCGCGTGCTTGGGCGCTAACCGTTGCTTGTTCAATTGCGCGGAGAGCGACCGGCCTTCAATGTACTCGAGAACCACGAAACAACCGACGGCCGGGTCGCGATCGACCTGAAAGACCGTAACGATGCCCGGGTGCTTGATCCGGGCGGCGAGCCGGGCCTCCCGCAGAAAACGATCGACGTCCTCGGGGCCGGAGAAACTGTCCGGCGCGGCACCTTGATCGCGACCAGCCGGTCCAACTGCTCGTCCCGACAGAGATAGACCTTGCCGAAGGTCCCCCCTCCCAGGAACCGGAGCACGCCGAACGCGCCGATCCGGCCCGGGCCGACCGTCCCGGCAAACACCGCTTCGATGATGGCGCGGTGCTCGGGGAACCGCTGGAGGTATTCTTCGAGCGCGGGCTGCTCCCCGCCCGCACACGGAACCGCAGCTCCGCCGCCGCTAACATCGACAAAAGCGCGGATCGCTGCGGCTCAGCGACGTCGCGAACGCAGTTTTCGATCGAGGGACTGAGGGCATGCTGAAGATCCGCCTCGAATTTCTGGCAGATCTCGAGCGCTTGTCCGCGTGCCAGGGCACCGGTCGGGGCGGGACCGCCCCGAGTTCCCTCGACGCCTTCCGACGCGGTCTCGTCCGAGTCACCTCGAAGGCTCTTGGTCACGGGTGTGCTGCCCATTCCGGCGATTCCCGCAGGCTAAAATCGTGGAACAACGAACGCCCAAGAATCCGCTCCCTCGCCAATCCTGAAGGCCGTGCCGTGGATGCGGGCTGACCACGGCCAGCTAACAAACCGTTTCCCACGGCGCCTATCGCCCCTATTCTTGACCTATCATCGGTCTTTCACCGGCCGAGATCAACCATTAACCTCTCCACCGCATTGGGCTCGCGTCGCGGTTGGATTGATCGCGCCGAGCTCACAAGAGCGAAACGAGTCGGCCGGTTCAAGGGGAGCAACTTGGGAGGTCCCGGGTGAGGTATGATTGTTTCGTGAAATTAGCGCGAACCCCTTGAATTCGATTCTCGTTTTATGCAATGATGCTGGGCCTCTGGATTTGCGTGCGGCGGGCAACGGCACTTCCCAAGCCGCGACACGGCGCAAGGAGGCCCGATTGAATTACGATTGCGACGTGATCGTTCTCGGCGGCGGGGCCGGCGGGGCAACCTTTGCTTATGCTTGTGCGAAAGCGGGAAAGTCGGTCCTGGTCCTCGAACGGGGTGGAAGCCACATCACAAACGGCCCGTCTCACGACGAGCAGGCGATGCTGATTGACAAAAGGCCGTACGACGACCGCGAGGTCGACGTCAACGGCAAAGCCCGACGCCTCTATATGGGAGGCATTTTGGGCGGCGGCACGAGCCTCTACGGCGGGGCCTTGATGCGCCCCAGCGAGCACGATTTTCACCCGGGCAAGTACTACGGCAAGCGCATTCCCCGCGCGATCTGGGATTGGCCCATCTGCTACGCCGACTTGGAGAAGCACTATACCGAGGCCGAACGACTCTACGGTGTTGCGGGACGCGGCGAGGAAGATTTTGCTCCGCTGCAAAAACCCGCCGTCGGGTATCCGGGAGAGCCATTGCCGCTTCATCCGCTCAATGAACGCCTCATCGCCTTCAATCGACGGCACGGCTTACATCCATTTCGTTTGCCGCTGGCGATCGATTCGTCTCGCTGCCTTCGCTGCGGTGTTTGCGCGGGTTACATTTGTCCCACCGGGGCTCGAAGCTCCGCGGCGCAATTGCTCGAGCGAGCGATGGCACAAGGCTTCCCCCTCAGAATTCAAACTCAAGTGGAAGTCGAGCGCCTGATTGTAGAACCGGGTACGGGAACCACCTTGATTTCAGTGCTCGACCGGATCACCGGTCGCCGCACGCACTATCGGGCTCGCCGTTATGCCTTAGCCGCCGGCGCGATCGGGTCTTCGCTACTCTTGCTCCGGTCCGGGCTCGACAGTTCGCTCATCGGCAGAAATTACATGATGCACCTATCCTCCATCGTCGTCGGCATTTATCCTCATGCGAGCAGGACCGAATCATCTTTTGTCAAACAGGTGGGCTTTGCCGACTTCTATTTCGGCACGCGCGACTACCCCCACAAAATGGGTGTCGTCCAATCGCTTCCGGTGCCAGGCCCCCTCATGGCCAAGAAGATGACCCCGTTCATGCCGGCTCCGCTCCGGCAGTTTTTTCGCCAACGCATTTTGCCGCTCGCGGGCATTATCGAAGACTTGCCGAACCCCGCCAATCGCGTAACCCTGGGCCCCAGTGGCGCGGCAAAGCTCACGCATCGATTCGGCAAGTACGACAAGGTTCGACGCAAACGACTGACGCCTCATATCGCGAAAATTCTCAGACGATCGGGTGCGGTCTACTGCACGTCTCGGCAGGGATTCTCCGATGAGCACGTGGCCCATCAATGCGGGACCCTCCGATTCGGCAACGACCCCGCCCACGCCGTTCTTGACTCCGATTGCCGGATGTTTGCCGATCCCAACGTGTTCGCTGTGGATGGGAGCTTCCTGCCCACATCTTTGGGGGTCGGTCCTGGCCTCACGATCATGGCGAATGCCCTGCGCGTGGCGGCCAAGGTCGTGGCAGAGGTTTGAAGGTCGGAGAGCTGTGATCACAACGACTCAAGATCGATTGTCGGTGAGGCTGGAACAATTCCGTCAGGCGAGCCGCATTCACGGCGGCGTGTTCCGGCTGGGCGTCGCGAAGGCCGCCGTACTTCTTTCGCGAGTGCCCATTCCGTCCCGACGACTCCGGCTCCGACTTTTTAGGAAAACGTATGCCAGGCTGTATCCGCCGGGACTGAACGAAGAGGAAGCGGAGAAGCCCCTCGCCGAGTATCGCTCGTTCAACGCACTCTTTACTCGCGGCGTAAAAGCCGAGTATCGGCCTATGCCGGTCGATGCGCCGGCCATCGCCAGTCCGTGCGACGGGACCGTCCAAGATGCTGGCCGCGTGCGGCAGTCACGGCTTCTGACCGTCAAAGGGATCGAGTATTCCCTGGCTTCCCTCCTTGCCGGGATTGACGTTACGCCGTACGAAGGCGGACAGTTCACAATCACTTTTCTGTCGCCGATCGATTGCCATCGCGTTTTTAGTCCGTTGGACGGCTGGCTCGAAGAGGTCATCCACGTTCCAGGCGCTCGACTGCTCGTCCATCCCCCGTTTCAGCGCCCGGAATACCCCGTGTATACCTTAAACGAGCGGACGATCTTTCGGCTTGCGACGGTTTCAGGCCCCTGCGTGGTCGTGATGGTCGCCGGCTGGGGAGTGGGAAACATGACACTACCCTTCGCGCCCGAGTTTCGTCCGCGATCAAGTCGATGGCAGAGCCGTCGCTGGGACTCACCTCAGGTCGTCAAGCGCGGTGACTGGATCGGCACATTCGAGCTCGGGTCGTCGGTCGTCTTGATCACGTCCCGAGCGCTCGCGGCGATGCTTCTGGTTTCCCCTAACGAAAAGGTCAAGTATGGACAGCCCGTCCTCAGGTTTGCCTCAGCCGACGATGTTATCGCCGCCGGCGTATGAGCCTGGAACCGTCTTAGAAACTGTCGCGACCAAGGAGCCCGCGCCCCGCACGGACGCGTTGTTCGTCGCCAGTTTCGGCAACGCCGTCGCGGTTGACTATGCGGCCTTTGTGAGTCAGCGCTCGCGAGGAGAGGTCACGGTCGTCGGCGATGAGGTGGTCGGTCGGCTCGTGGAGCCCCCCGTTCGTTCGCTGTCGATGAACGAGCTCATCGGCTCGACGCCGCATTTCGGCGGCGAACACCGCGACGGGCCGAGCATGGTGCTGTTTCTCCCCCCGCGTCTGACCAAGCGCGCAAGAAGCGCTGGACGAACTGCTCGATATCGCGGGGACGCGGCCCCTCGGTTTTGTCGGCGTCGTCAGCTCGTTTCGCGTGCATCTCGACGATCCCGACGCCGCTCAGGTTGAGAATTACGTCGTGTCTCGAATGGGTAAAATGACGGCGCGGCTCGCGATCTTTCGGCCCGGGCATGTGCTTAGCCGGCGTTCCCGCATGAGCCGATCGCTGGCTCGGTTCGCTCCCTTTCATCCCTTGGTTCCCGCCCGCCTCTGCTCGTGCTTCCTTGAAGGACCGGAATTCTTTGCCGCGATTGAGGCCGCGCGGTTCGAGGCACGCGGATCAGCGTGTCCCGCGGATTCGTGGCAAAGTGGTGACGCGACGACCATCACTGCCCCACCAGGCCGACGGGTAAGTGGTCCAAACCGGACCTATACACTGCTGGGCGTGAATCGGCCCTGGCGCGAGATGTTCTCTCGTCATCGGGTGCCCGGGCGCGGTCAATTCTTGGTGACAGCGGGCAGCAGGTTGCTTTCCTGGCTATGCGTCGGCCAGGCGCTGGCGCTCGTTTTGTCGCTCCTGTCCAAGCGCATTCCGCGGCTGAGGCAATGCAATGTCAAAACGCTCAAGCCGCGATCCATCAGCGAACTGCTGTCCCTGTGCCATCGACGCAACATCGACTATGTCAGGGTCGTGGGCTACAACAACGGCGTCCATCACTTTGGCCATCGCCACCCGGGCAAGACCATCGTCTCGACGGTCCGCTGCCGGCGAATGGCGCAGGGAGGCCGGCATATGCTCAAAGCAGACTGCGGGGCGACAATCCGAAACGCGCTCGATTTCCTGGCCATGCGCCACCGGGAACTTTACGTTGTCCCGAATTACTCCTATGTATCGCTAGGCACGGCGTTCTTCGTGCCGATTCATGGTTCGGCGATCGACTATTCGACGGTGGCAGACACCATCAGCCGCATCGTCTATTTCGACCCGGATAGCGATCGAATCGTCGCGGCCTCAAGAGACGACGTCTCCTTTCGCGCCCATGTTTACGATCAACAATCACGTATCGTGGTGTTGCGGCTTTACCTGCTCACCAAGCAGAAATCGAGCTATTTCGTCCGTCGCGAGACATTAAAGGGCGCCTCCGCCGCCGACCTCTTGAATGTTCTTCGCGATCCAGGCGCCACCAACGTGGAGATTCGTCAAACGAATGCGAAAAGTGCCAAGGTGACAGTCGCTCGGTATTACAAAGAGGCGGGCGAAACCGCATCGCCGGCCCTGGAACTCCCACGCGACTCGCTAGGCCGGCTTTGGGATCGGCTGGAAGAAAACCCGGTGAGCTCCTTTCTCATGCATGCCCTGAGCCGACACGTGGCTTGGCATACAGAACTGTTCTTTACGCTGCCGGAGTTCGACGTCTTCTGGCGCACGCACCACCAAATACCTCTGCGTAAGATCCAGTTGCGCTACCTGCGCAGCGACGGGCTACCCAAATCGCCCTTTCGTGATCACGACCGCGTGTCGGCGGACCTCTTCATTTTCCGCTGGAACAGGGATCGTTTTCTCGATTATCTCAAGGACACGTTTACAATGGTTCGCACCAACCCTGGCAAACATAGCCACTAGGCTTCGCATGCGCAACCTACCGTCACTTGCCGAGACCTACGAACAGATCTTGCGGGAGCGTGAGCCAAACTTCCTCAGGCTCTATCTCAACCCGCATGTTGCTCAGACCTGTTTCTGCCTTGACCGGTACGTACGTACGACATGGCCAGAGTCGGCGGCTAAAGTCGGACGCGGTCATTTGCGTACCGACGAGGACTGGCAATCGTTCCTCGCCAACGGACTCGAGGAAGCGCTCAGCGGTGCTATCAAACTCGCCCGATACAGCGAACACATCGGTCCGCGGTCGACCGGTCTCGTCTTCGACCCCTCCGATCGCCTCGCTGGGTTTGCTGGGGCCGAACTAGCGGGAGGCGGGACGAGTCGAGCTCTTGCCAGGAATCCGCGTCCTCGGTAAAGACGATCTCAGCCGCGAGCCGGGCGCGGTCAGCCTGTTAAGTTCGACCGATGACCGTGAGGCCGGGGTCCGCCCCGCGATCATCAATCCCCTTGTGCTGGTCGCGGGGGCGAACCAACTCCTCGAAATACACGCAAATACAATACGGCTGCTCGCGCAGCGCGACAAACCACTCGTCATCACATGCATCGACCGCGAGAGCCTGGCTGGGCTCCGGAGCGGCTCGGGCGGCATCCTTCGCGAAATCGCGCCCGACATCGTCATCTTCGACGAGTCGTTCGTCGACCACGCCGTTCCCTTTGGCGCTTTCACGGCCCGTAAGTCGCTGTTTGCTTGCTGGAACCGGCCCAGCAAAGCCACGTTTCATTCGACGACCTTTCAGCCGAATACGATTTCGACCTTGCACTTCATGAATTGCTTGGTCGAGGCCGACCCTGAATTTTACGGTCGCCATTCCAAGGAGCTGCACGGGCCACTGACCGAATTATCGCGGCGGGGCGAATGGTTTCGGCGGTACTATAACCCCGCGCTTTACCGGCTCATTCGAGCGACCGGCTTCAACACGCTCGACGCTCGCGCCTTCGGCTCATTCGTTATTGCCGACGGCCGGCCGATTTTCGATGCTGTCAGCGGTGTCGCCTGTAGCTTTCGCGGCCACAACCCGACAAGCTACGCGGATGAATTAAACTTGCTCGCACTGGAGCGATCACCGCGCCGCGATGCCGATCCGGCGCGATCGTCGAGCGTCGCGAGCCGCTGCGAGGCTGAACTGCGCCGCCGGCTCGAGAGCCTTACCGGGCTCGCCCATTTTTTGCCCGCTGTCAGCGGCGCCAGTGCCGTCGAAAACGCGCTCAAAATGGCCCTTGTCGCTCAGTTCCCCAAACGCCACATACTCGCGCTCAAAGCGGGCTTCGGCGGTAAGACGTTGCTTGCCCTGGCGGGTACCGCCAATCCTGCCTATAAGGAAAACCTCGACCCTCTGTACGCCGACGTCCACTATGTCAATCCGTTCGCATCGGATGCCCAGGGGCAAATTGATGCGCTCATGGAAAAGCACGAGATCGCTGTCGTGCAGGTGGAATTAATTCAGGGGGTCGGCGGCGTGCGGCGTGTTCCGGAAACCGTGATACGCCATCTCGACGAGGGGAGAAAACGCTGGGGTTACTTGCTGCTGGTCGACGAAGTGCAGACCGGCATGCATCGGACCGGGCCATTCATACTCTCGCGCACCGTTCACCTCTCGCCAGACCTTTTGCTGCTCGGCAAGGCCACTTCCGACATGATGTTTCCGCTGGCCCTCACGCTCTACTCCGCGACCGTGCAGGCCATGCTCGAGCGCAATGGCTCCGATTTGGCCGATGTCATTAAAAGACGATACGGCTATGCGCATGGGTACGAAACGGTCATCAACGTCCTGCGCATGGCTGGAGAGCGTGACATTTCTCGCCAGGTCGCCGAGGCGGGCGCGCAGTTCGCCAATTTGCTCCACGCGGGCTTTGGCCAGAGTAAAGCCGTCCGCGACGTGCGTGTCTTCGGCTTGCTCATCGGCATCGAGCTGGACGCCGATCGCTGGCCGGGCCGGTGGCTGCGGAAGCGCTCTCTCGACATTGTACTTGTTAAACATGCTGCGGCATCCCGAGTTCCCGGTTTTCGCGGGCATTTGCCAGTATGAACCCAACGTCTTGAAAATCACCCCGCCGCTCAATGTGAGCCCCGACGAGATTCGTCAAGCATGCGGCACCATTGTCGATGTCCTGAACCGGCCCCTGCACAAAGTGGTCGCCGCCACCTTGCGCGGTCTGATCAATCGGCCCTCTATTGTGAGAACACACCATGAGCACGCAAACGACTCAGTCCTTGAGCCCGCTGCACGTTGATTTTCACGAGCTTTATGCCCGACATCTAGGGCGCCATTCTCAATTCGGGATCAACGTCGGCCACCTGGCGGCATTGTACGGTCTTTGGTTTGGGCTCTATGCCGCGACTTACCAGGCCTTTCTGCTGCTGGGGGCCCAGGGCGGTTGGTTGGTCATCGCGGCGCTGGCGGTCGCCTATCTCGGTTTTGTCGCCTTGAATGCTCCTTACCCCGTCATCCTCGCGACCGCGGCGTTCATGGCGGTCTTCGTCGCCAGCGTCCTCGCGTTGCCGAAACTGCCGGCGTGGTCAATCCCGACCTTCTTGCTGTTGGTTCCCATCTTTTATAAATTCCAATCCTGGAATCACAAGATTTGGACCGCTGCCGCCGACATGGCGGAATTCAACAAGCGATTCCCGCCCGGCCCCACGCTCTCGTGGATCTTGCTCATCTACGAGGTCCCGATCTGCCTCAACTATCTTCTATTCCGGCGCCAAGATTGGAGACGCTGACGCCGATGGGCGCTTGGCGGCCTATGTCAAAGTGAGGCTGGGGTCGCTGATCGTTGTCGCGGCGAGATTATTTCTTACAGCCGAGTGCGATCACGATGTTGTGCGAATCGATGACCGGAAACACAAACCGGTCAAAAAGCCAACGCTTGACGGCACCAGCCTCGTGCAAGCCGAGGGATTCGATGAGCGGCGTCAACCATCCGCCGCGATAGCCGAATGTCATGAACTGGTCGAAGTCGTTGAACTCGAGCGCGGGTGTGAAAGTCTCTCCTGGCGCAAACTTCAAGGCCGTGGGCTTCCATGGTGTCGGCGACCTCCTGCACGTCGGCGGGATTGAGGACCGTGTCGTCCACTTTTCGAGAGCCGACACCGCTCAGCCAGCGCAAGAGGCGAGAATCGCCTTTGCTTTGCAAGACCGGGTAAGCCGCCTTTGTGCCGCCGACCAACGACCAAAAACCACTCGGCTTGAGTCGACGGGCGATCTTCGGCGCGAGCACGTGCATCGATACGTAACCGGTCATAAAATGCGTGCAAATGCAGTGGAATTGTTGACCGGGGAAATAAGCATCGAGTTGGGCGGCATCTCCCACGACCGCGGACAGGTCCGGTAGCCGTTTGCGTGCGTTGTCGACCATGTTCTCGGCGAGATCGACCCCAAACGGCACCACGGGATTGGTGCCAACGTCCTTCAGTTTACCAAGAAACTGACCGGTTCCCATGCCGAGGTCGAGGACGCACAGCGGCTCGCCGTCCGCGTTGAAAAAGCCCGCGTTCCGCAACTGCGCGACGGCGCGGTCGAGCGATCTGCCGATCACGCCCTGCGGATCGAGATCATAATGTGACGCCACCACGTCGTTATACGCTCGGTGTATCGTCGCTGTACTCATGACCGGTATCTGGCCCTTTCGTTTGCTGTTCCGTCGTGTTCGGGCAGAGTTGAATCCCTAATACTCGAAAGAATGATAGCAATCGACAAGCCCCAGCGAGTTAAGAAAGCGTGTACTTAAAACGGGAAAACTGTGAAGGCGATACTTAGTCAACTCGCGAGCGGAGAACGGGCGCGGGACGTGATCGCTCACGGGGATCGCTCACGGGGCTTGACGACCGATATCCATCGAGTGTAGTCTGAGTAAACTTACAATACGGCGTGCA
Source organism: uncultured Isosphaeraceae bacterium (assembly GCA_963829765.1). Lineage (GTDB taxonomy): Bacteria > Planctomycetota > Planctomycetia > Isosphaerales > Isosphaeraceae > CAWFRS01. The sequence continues at coordinate 34,909 of CAWHKI010000228.1, forward strand.
TCTTATCCAGAGTGGCTGAGGGACGGGCCCGACGACGCCACAGCAACCGGTTCGCCGACTTGGTGAATGCTGGTGCTAACTCCTGCCCTGCGTGGTATTGCCGGTGAAGGAACGGCCTTCGGGTCGGCCTTTTCCGGCGAGCGGCGCCGATGGGACAGATAAGATGGTTCAAGGCGATCGGCCACGGCGATTGTCACCTTGACCTAGCTTATCATCTCACCGATTTCTTCTCCCGCGACTCCGGATAACTTCGCACCGCCGTCCTTTTTTCGTGTTCGTCTCGTTTGATTTATTTGACGAGGCGGTTCGTCAATGGGAGATACGCCGGTGTCCGCTGAGACCGTTGTGGGATTGAAGTGCCGCCTGTGCGGCAAGCATTATCCGAAGGAAGCCCTTAACTTTTGTACCGACGACTTCGGTCCGCTCGAGGTCACCTACGACTACGAAGAGGTGGCCCGCACGCTTACACGCGTGGCCATCACGGCGCGGCCTAAGTCGATGTGGCGATACCACGAGCTGTTGCCTTTGGACGGCGAGCCGACCGTTGGGCGGCAGGTTGGCTGCACCCCTTTGATTCGCGCCGATCGGCTGGCGCGGGCACTTGGTGTTTCCGAGCTCTACATCAAGAACGACGCCGTCAACTACCCGACGCTCTCGTTCAAAGACCGCGTCGTCGCGGTGGCACTTTCAAAGGCCGTCGAACTTGGTTTCCACACCGTCGGCTGCGCCTCCACCGGCAATCTCGCCAATAGCGTGGCCGCCAATGCCGCGTCCGCCGGTCTCGAGGCTTACGTCTTGATCCCCAATGATCTCGAGCAGGGGAAGGTCTTGGGCGCCACGATTTACGGCGCCAAGGTCGTCGCCATCGAGGGGAACTATGACCAGGTTAACCGCCTTTGCTCGCAAATCGCCTTTCGATTCGGCTGGGGATTCGTCAACGTAAACCTCCGGCCTTTTTACGCCGAAGGTTCCAAGACCGTCGGCTTCGAGATCGCCGAAGACCTTGGCTGGCGCGCCCGACCACGTTGTCGCGCCGATGGCCGGCGGCAGCTTGATCGGCAAGATCTACAAGGCATTCCAGGAGTTCGACCGTCTCGGCTTGATCGAGGGCCCCGTGACGACCCGCATCCATGGTGCGCAGGCGACCGGCTGTAACCCGATCTCGGCGACGGTGAAAACCGGCGCCAACAAAGTCAAGCCGGTCCGCAACCCCCAGACGATCGCCAAGAGCCTGGCGATCGGCGACCCCGCCGACGGCTACTTTGCTTCGCAGTTGATTCGACAGACAGGCGGTTGGAGCGAAGACGTGGACGACGACGCCATCATCGACGCCATGAAACTGCTCGCCGAAACCGAAGGAATCTGGACCGAGACCGCGGGAGGAGTGACACTCGCGGTCGCTCAGAAACTCATTGAAGAAGGGCGAATCGACCGCGATGAATCGATCGTCGTTTGTATCACCGGCAATGGGCTCAAGACCCAGGAACCGCTACTCGAGCGCATGCCGAAGCCGGTGGTGATCAAGCCCACGCTCGAGAACTTCGAGGCAGTGCTCGAAAGCCTCTCTCCCGCGCTGGTCGCCAGCCCATAGGTACTAACCCCTAGCCATTGCTCAAGAGGAAGCATCCATGCCAGTCGTGCGTATTCCCACACCGCTGCGCCCCCATGCCGGGGGCCTGGACCGTGTTGACGCGGTCGGTTCAACCGTGGGTGAGGTTCTGGGCCAGCTCGGCACCCAGTATCCCGCCATTCGAGAGCGCCTGTTCGACGGCGACGAGCTGCGCCGCTTCGTCAATGTCTATGTTAATAATGAAGATATTCGATACCTCGATGACCTGGCGACGCCGGTCGCCGCCAATGACGAGGTCAGCATCATTCCGGCCGTCGCCGGCGGTTGAAAGGCCGGGGCGGCCCAAACACCGCATCAATGGGGAGTTTTCATGGCTTCCGAGCCAATTGATCGATATAGCCGCCAGATTCGTTTCCCCCAGCTTGGCGAGTCGGGCCAGCGAGCACTGATGAAGAGCCGCGTCACGCTCTGCGGGTGTGGTGCGCTCGGGACCGTGTTGGCCAATCACCTCGCGCGGGCCGGTGTGGGCTCGATCCGGATCATTGATCGCGATTTCATCGAGACGCACAACCTTCAGCGCCAGATCTTATTCGATGAAGACGACGTCGCCCAGAACTTGCCCAAGGCCGAGGCGGCCGCGCGCAAGCTCCGGGCGATCAACAGCACGATCCACGTCGAGCCGATCGTCACCGACCTGGACCACACCAATATCCTTGACTTAGTCGGCGACGCCGACCTGATTCTCGACGGCACCGACAACTTCGAGACCCGCTATCTCATCAATGACACGGCCGTCAAATTGAATAAGCCGTGGATCTACGGGGGTGTGATCGGCAGTGAAGGCCAGACGATGACGATCGTGCCCGGCAAGACTCCCTGTCTGCGCTGTCTGATTGAGACGGCGCCTCCTCCGGGCATGACTCCGACCTGCGAGACCGCCGGTGTCCTCGGCCCCGCCGTGGCGGTGATCGCCTCGTTCGAAGCCATCGAAGCGATCAAGGTGCTCTCGGGCGCATGGGACGCCATTAATACGCACCTGATCATGGTCGACGTCTGGGACTGGACATTCCGCCAGCTCAAGGTGGCCGGGCTGGTCGGCAAAGTCGATTGCCCCTGTTGTGTCCGCCGCCAATTTGAGTGGCTCGACGGCGGCATGGGCTCGCACACGACGACCCTGTGCGGACGAAATGCCGTTCAAGTCGCCGTCCGTCGTTCCGAGCCGTTGAATTTCCCCGAGCTCGCCGGACGGCTCAGTGGCATTGGCGAAGTCAGGCACAATGTCTACATGCTTCGGTTCGCGACCGATGGGTACGAGTTTACAGTCTTTCCGGACGGCCGGGCCATTATCAAGGGGACGAATGATGTGACGAAAGCGCGAACCGTGTACGCTCAATACATAGGAAGTTGAACCCAAATTGCAAATTCCAGATTCCACAATTCTCAATCTAGATTCCAGAATTCAGCACTCCAGAACATGGAAATTCCAGATTCAACCGAGATACGACCCACGAGGGGCTGAGCCGGATAGAAAGCGACGTCGGACTGGCGGCCCTTAAGACAACGGGAATCTCACCAGCAAGATGGAACCGAGTGCAGGGAGGCGATGGTTGGGTTATCGTCGATTGAAGGATTCGGGTTTGGAACGACGCGATTGAATTAGCTCGTCGCGTTCCAGTTTTCGTCAACTGGCTGCATGGACAGCTTCGCCGACAAGGGACGAAAACGCAGAACACGAGGACTACAGAACTGGCACAATCCAGACTTCGACGCGACGAATTCCTCGCCCGGCTTCAGCAGATTCAGCACGAAAGCCCCCAAAACGAGCGACTCGGCCACCGATCCCGACGCTCCAGTGCAATGACATGCCTTGAAGAAAGGCACCGCAGTCTAAGCGTCTGGAATCGGGATCTCGAATGTCTAATATAGCACCCGCGTCAGCGGGCTCCCAGAATGTCTATGTAGCACCTGCGTCACCGGTCCCCAAAAATGATTTACCTCGACAACGCCGCCACCAGTTTCCCCAAGCCCGAGCCCGTCTATCAGGCCCTCGACCAGTTCGCTCGCACCAGCCTGGCGAACCCGGGCAGGGCAGGCCACCGCATGGCCGTCGGCGCCGAGCGGGTGCTCGACGCGGCGCGCCATGCGCTCAATCAGTTCTTTCACGGCGCGGCCCCCGAGCGCTGGATCTTCACGCTCAACTGCACCGACGGACTGAATCTCGCGATCAAAGGAGTGATCCGGCCGGGCGACCATGTGATCACCACTGACCTCGAGCATAATTCGGTCAGCAGGCCGTTGGCGGCGCTACTACGAGCGGGCGAGATCACGCTGTCGAGAATCGCCTCAGAGAACGGATATGTCGACCCGGACGCGATCAAGAAGGCGATTACGCCCAAGACGACGCTCGTCGCGATGACCCATGCGTCAAACGTGCTGGGTACGGTGCAGCCGATCGCGGAAATTGCCACGATCGTAAGCGAGACGAAGGCCCTTTTGCTGGTCGATGCGGCCCAGTCCGCGGGCGTGGTGCCGATCGACCTCGGTGCCACGGCCATCGACATGTTGGCGTTCCCGGGCCACAAGGCGCTTTACGGGCCCACCGGCACCGGTGCGCTTTACATCGGCCCACGCACCGACGGGAAACTTCGCCCCTGGCGTGAAGGAGGAACTGGCGGTGACTCGTCAAGCGTAACCCAGCCTACCTCGCTACCCTATTTTCTGGAAGGAGGAACGCCCAATGTGCTCGGAGTCGCCGGACTGGCCGCGGGCATTGCGTGGGTCGCCGCACACGAGCCCGACAGCTTGCGGCGGCACGAGGTCGATTTGCTCCAGCAAGTGGTCGACTGGGCTCTCGCTTCCGACGGCTGGAGAATCGCCGGGCGCTGGCATCAGGACACCCACGTTGGAGCACTTTCACTCATCACCCCCGAAGGACTAGCCCCGCAAGATATTGGCGCGATCCTCGACACAAGCTTTGACATCGCTGTCCGACCCGGTCTGCATTGTGCCCCCTTTATCCACCGCGCGATCGGTACGTTCCCTGACGGCACTCTGCGTTTGAGCCCGGGCCCCTTCACGACACGCGACGACATCGCCTTTTTCGTGACGGCTCTGTCCGAAATCAGTGCGGGGGTCGCTTAAGTCAATGAGGCGTATTCTTTGATTTTAACGGCTCTGGTCGATCGTGAATCTGGTGGTCCTGCCCTACTTTCTCTTCTTACTTGCGATTTCGCTGGCCGCGATCGCCAGTGGGCACGAGCAATTCGGCTATGATGGCCGCACCTCGAAATTCCTATTCGTGATCCCCGCCCATAACGAGGAATCGGGCATTGCGAACACGGTTAAGAGTTGCTTTGGTTCCGATTACCCTTCGTTGTTCTTTGGCGTCATTGTCATTGCCGATAATTGCAACGACCAAACGGCGGCATTCGCCCGCAAGGCCGGCGCGCGGGTCGTCGAGCGGAAAGACGAGCAAAAGAAAAGCAAGGGGTACGCGATTGAATTCCTGCTCGCGCTGCTGCAACAATCGGGTGAGCTCAGCGCCTTGGACGCCGTCGTCGTCGTCGACGCCGACACGACCATTGACAGCAACTTGCTCCAAGCGTTCGACGACGCCCTCCGGAGGGGCCACGACTGGATCCAGGCCTATTACACGGTGGCTAATCCGGACCAATCGTGGCGCACCCGGCTCATGACATATGCCTTTAGCATGTACAACGGCGTAATGCAATTGGGCCAAAACGCCCTGGGCGCAAGCGCGGCCTTCAGAGGTAACGGGATGTGCTTCTCAACAGCCGGTTTACACCGCAGACCGTGGCAGGCGTTCGGGTTAGTGGAAGATATGGAATACTCGTGGACACTCAGGGTGGCAGGAGAGAAGATCCTGTTCCTACCAGAAGTTTCCGTTTACGGAACAATGCTCGGGTCGGGCGGCCTGGCCGCAGCCAATCAGCGCCGGCGATGGGAGTTCGGCCGCGTCGATGTCAAACGGAAATACATGGGCCAAGTGCTGCTTTCCCAAAACCTCGGCTGGCGAGACAAACTGTTGGCGACATGCGAATTGACACTACCATCCATGTCAGCCCTGGCGATCATTTATGTCGGCGTGGCCGGTTTGGATTCCGTCACATGGTTCGCGACCAGCGGCTTAGTTCAGCCAGAGCTCTTAGCGTTGCGAGCGGTCGTGGGTACGTGCACAGCCGTAATGACGCTGGGATTGGGTGCTTATGCGATTTCCCCTTTCGTGGCAATGCGGCTCCCGCTCAAGATACTTGTCCACCATGTTGATTTTTCCGTGGTATGTCGCGTGGAAGACGATGGTCTCGTTAGCCGGCCGGCCCCAACAATGGGTTCGGACGGCTCGAGAGCCTTGACCCCGAATTCGCTTTTGAGCCGACCGGACGAAGGACCGCTACGAATTCGGCGACGAACTTGTTACTATTTCGTGTGACATGGTAGATTTTCGAGTTGCCGTTTGATGGCGATTAGAAAGAAACTGAACCAGGAGGTCTGTCGTGGCGTTGCGTGTTGGTATCAATGGTTTCGGCCGTATCGGCCGGCTGGTGTTTCGCGTCTTGGCCGAGCGGCCCTCGGATTTTGACGTCGTGGCGATCAACGACCTGTCGGACCCCAAGCACCTGGCGCTGCTCTTGAAGTACGACAGCGTGCAGGGCCGATTCAAGGGAACCGTGACCGCGCGCGAGCAGAGCATTGTCGTCAACGGCAAGGACATCCCGATCACCACGGAGAAAGACCCGGCCGACCTTCCCTGGAAGAAGCTGGGCTGCCAGGTCGCGCTCGAATCGACGGGGCGGTTCACCAATCGGGCCAGCCTTCAGAAGCACATCGACGCTGGTGCCGAGCGGGTCGATCTTCAGCGCCCCGGCCAAGGACGACCTGGACGCCACGATCGTGCTGGGCGTCAACGACAAGATCTTGACCAAGAACCACCGCATCATCTCCAACGCGTCGTGCACGACAAATTGCTTGGCCCCGCTCGCCAAGGTTTTGCACGAAAGCTTTGGCATCGAAAGCGGACTGATGACGACGGTTCATGCCTACACGAACGATCAGCGCGTCGCCGACCAGGTGCACGAAGATCCATATCGTGCCCGCGCGGCCGCGGTCAACATCATTCCCTCCAAGACCGGCGCGGCGAAAGCCGTCGGCGAGGTCATCCCGGAACTCAAGGGCAAGCTCACCGGCTACGCGCTCCGCGTGCCCGTGCCCGACGGCTCGGTCGTCGACCTGACGGCCCTGCTCAAAACGAGCGCGACCCGTGAACAAGTCAACGGCGGCGATCAAGGCGGCCGCCGAGGGACCGCTCAAGGGCATCCTCGAATACGCGACTGACCCATTGGTTTCGAGCGACATGATCGGCAACCCGCACTCCAGCATTTTCGTCCCCGAGCAGACCCTGACGATCGGCGGCAATTTCATCAAGGTTGTCTCATGGTACGACAACGAGTGGGGCTATTCGAACCGGACGGCCGAGCTGATCGACTGGCTCTCTGGGCTTCGCTCTCGAAGCCTCCACACGGCCGCCCTCGACCGGCAGGCGAAACTTTCTGTCCCGGGTCATGGCCGAAACAGACGCTCCGCGACATCGACGTGACCGGGAAAAAGGTCTTGGTCCGCGTCGATTTCAACGTCCCTCAAACGTCCGATGGAGGCGTCGCCGATGATCGCCGGATCAAAGCGCTTTGCAAACGTTGACGACGATCCTCGATCGCGGCGGCAGCCTGATTTTGGTCAGTCACCTGGGCCGTCCCACCGGAGACCCCGTCGCCGATGCGCCTTTTCGACTGGACAAAGTGGCGGCTCGGCTGCAAGAGCTGATCGGCCGGCCGGTGAAAAAAGTCGACGACACCGTCGGGCCCCAAGCGCAGGCCGCCTGCGCCAAGTTGAGCCCGGCGGCATCGTCGTCCTCGAAAACGTCCGGTTCAACAAGGGTGAAAAGAAGGGCGACCTCGGCTTTGCCGGGCAAATGGCCTCGCTCGCCGATTGCTATGTCAACGATGCGTTTGGAACCTGCCACCGCGACGAAGCGTCGATGGTCGCGGTCCCGGAGCAGTTTTCACCGAACTGTCGGGCGATCGGCTTCCTGGTCGAGAAAGAACTGCGAATTCTCGAGACCTTGCTGCGCGACCCTCGGCACCCGTACGTGGCCGTGATGGGGGGTGCCAAGGTCTCCGATAAGATCGGCGTTATTGAAAGCTTGATCAAGAAAGTCGACCGGCTCTTGATCGGCGGCGCGATGACCTACACGTTCATGAAGGCCCAGGGGAAGCCGGTCGGCAACAGCAAGATCGAGGCCGACAAGCTCGACGTGGCCAGCGAGATCTTGCGTCTGGCCGGCGAAAAACTCGTTCTGCCCCTGGACCACCTGGTCGCCTCCAGACCCGAGGCTGGGGCCGAAACGAAGATTGTCGGCGGGTCGGAAATTCCTGACGGTTGGTTCGGCATGGACATCGGGCCTGCCACGATCGCCGAGTACTCGTCGCTCATCCAGCAGGCAGGCACCGTCGTTTGGAACGGGCCGATGGGGAAGTTCGAGGTCGAGGCATTTGCTCGAGGAACCAAGGCGATCGCCGAAGCCCTGGTGTCATCACCGGCGATCACCGCCGTCGGCGGCGGCGAGTCGGCCGAGGCCATCGAGAAATTCGGCCTGGCCGACCGCGTCAGTCACGTCTCGACCGGCGGCGGGGCCTTCCTCGAAGCACTCGAAGGAAAATCGTTCAATTCTCTTAAGGTCATCCCGGACCTGGAAATTCAGTTACCAGTACACGTATCGTTGTAAGAGCTCCCGATCACGGGGGGGCAGCCCGTCCACGTCGGGTACGAGAAAGCGGTTATCCTCCACGTCCAACAGCACCTTGCCCCGCGCGCAAATTCCTGCGCCTCGGCTCTGATTCCAGGGCATCGTGAATTCCGTCGCCCCTTGTTCGGTTCGCACGCTAAAGCGCAGACGTCCGTACTCGACCTTGATCTGGTCGATTCCCGTGATCGATCGCAAGAAATAGCGGCGAGCGAGCGCGGCTCGCAACAAGTCCTGGGTGGCCTTCGACCAGCGGCCAACATGCCGGACAATCCCAATCTCGACCTCTTTCCCCTCTTTGTCCCAGGTGCGGAGGCTGATGAAGTCTTCGGGCAAAGTGGCCGGGAAACAGTGCACAGCGAAAACGCCACGGTGAACCGTGCCGTCGGGGAGGACGATTTCGAGCGATTGGAAAGACCCTTCGCGAAGCTCGGCCTCGTCCGGCTCGAGGCCAACGTGGCGAAGTCGGCCGTATCAGCATCACTGTCGGCCGTTGGCCGGTCCTCGGTTTCGTCCGTCAAAGTATCGGCGGGGCCGTCTAACAGGCCCTCGATTTGGTTCTTTCGTGCGATCTGTGATTGAATCTTTACCAAGTGCGCATACTTGCCGTCGAGCTTCATCAACTCATCGTGCGTGCCTTGTTCGACGAGACGACCTTGGTCGAAAACGAAAATGCGATCGGAATCGCGCAGGGTGCTCAAACGGCTGCGCGATTGCCAGGGTCGTACGCCCGTGAGTCAGCACACGGAGCGCCTCCTGAATCGCCTTTTCCGACTCGGTGTCAACGCTGCTGGTGGCTTCATCGAGGATCAAGACCCGGGGATCATAGAGCAAGGCCCGCGACATGGAGATGCGCTGGCGTTCGCCACCCGAGAAGCCGGCGCCTTGTTCGCCCAGCCAGGTGTCGTATCCCAGCGGAGCGCGGACAATGAAATCATGTGCCAGAGCGGCCCGGGCCGCCGTGATCGCCTCGGCGGTGCCGACGTCGGGCCTGCCGTAGACCAGGTTGTCATGGATCGTGCCGCGAAAGCAAAAATGGCTCTTGAAGCACGACCCCCACGCTACGTCTGAGGTCGCTGGTGGACAGGTCGCGGATGTCGACACCATCGAGCAGCACCCGGCCCGAATCGACATCGTAGAAGCGGCTGATCAAGTTGACGAGTGTCGTCTTGCCGGAGCCGC
>CAWHKI010000229.1:0-5037 GCA_963829765.1 uncultured Isosphaeraceae bacterium
GTGCATTGCGAAAAAGTGGGGGACGCGCAATCGCCCCCTTTTGTCGACCACCCGACAAACCGGAGCCCACCCGCATCGTTACGTAGGCTACCAACCCAGTGCCCGTTTTGGACCGACATGTACGCGCCGATAGGCCGACCATGAACGCCGCCAGAACCAATCCCAGACCGAGCCCCCGCGCCACGATGGGATTCATGCAAACCCCGGACGCGCAGGAGGCGAATGCCAAGATATGCGCTCGAAATCACCATCGAAAGCGCGCCGAATCCCATGAGCGCGTAAAGCGCCGTGTAAAGCTGGCTCGTGTTATTAAAGTGAGACGCCTCGCCTCGCGCGGCTTGAATCGTAATGTACAACAGCTCGAGTGCGCTGCAGGTGACGAAGACTGAACCAGCGATGAGAGCGGATCGGGATCTCGCGGCGAGGGTGTCCAGCAAAGCGACGGCCCATGCCAGTGTCGCCGACTGGATCCCGACCGACAGATAAAACTTGGCCGGTTTCGCCCACACATTGGCGCCATTGATCGTGCGGCCATCAAAGAGACCGAAACAAGAACAGACAACGAAGCCCACCAAGCAGCCGCCTGCCGCGATTGTCAACACCCAAAAACTTGCGGGCAGGCTGGCGGCTCTCACTCGTGAGGCCATTTCGCGGGTCATAAGGTCGCGACGACCAATGCCGGAAAGCGTGCTCATTCTTCGTCTCCCCACGTCGATCGGGTTGCGGCAGCGACGATTGAATCGATGACGCCGAAAGTGGCCAAACCGACTGGCCCAAACAGGAACGTGAGCGGGAGGACCGCGACAAGAATCAGTCTCGTAAGACCTCGCTCGAAAGTCTTCCCCGCGATCCACGACGCGACAAACAAATCGAATGCCAGGTAATGGACCCACCCCGCAACGAGCAGCCAATCAGACTGGAAGAGCGCTCGAACACCTTGCAGCGACCCGAATCCTCCCTCGGCATTGTGGAAAGCGCAGGCGATGAGCACCGAATACGCGGCGCTCAACCCGAACGGGACAAAACAACCGGCAACCCGTCGGTAAAGAAACTCGCGGCGAGTGACAACTCCTGCCACAAGGACGAGCCAACCGCCAAGCGCCGCCAGATTAAACAATCGAAAAGCGGTTTCCGCGCCTCATGGGTACCCCCGAATCTTGACGGCGACAAGATCGACTTAGTCCCTCATCTTGACGCTGTCAAGTTTTGATTCTCTACTAGAGTTCGTTAGTCTGGCGGATTTCTACGGCAATGGCATGCACCGCATCTTTGTCGGCTGGATAGGAACGATGGGCAAACGAGCTGATCGAGACCGTTATCACCACGGGGATTTACGCAGTGCCCTCGTCTCGGCGGGGCGCGAGCTGCTCGCCCGGCGGGGTTTGCACGGTTTCACGTTGCGAGAATGTGCCCGAATCGCGGGCGTCACGCACGCAGCGCCCGCGCATCATTTCCCGACGGTCGGCGACCTATTGGCGGAGATCGCGGCGATCGGCTTTGAAGAGCTTGACCGATCAATGCATGAGTACGCGAAAGCGCGGTGCAACGGATGATGCCCCGGAATATCTGATCGGGCTGGGGCGAGGCTACGTCGCGTTCGCGCTCTCCAATCCGCAAGTCTTTCGTCTTATGTTTCGCCGCGAGAGCTTCACGTTCACATCGGAGCGCTTTTGTCGTGGCGGCGAAAGGGGCATTTGCCTCACTCGTCCAAGCCGTCGATGCGTTACCTCCGGACAGCCGTCAGGATGAACGTGACCGGATGGTGGAAGCGGCATGGTCGATCGTCCACGGTTTCGCGACGCTCGTGATCGACGGGCAAATTTGCAAGGATCAGCCAACGCGGGCTGCCATCGACCAACGCGCGACGAGCATCTTGTCATCGTGGATTCAACAAGTGACCGTATCGCCGATGCGACGTCCTACTCCTCGCGGTCACCGCCGTATGCCTTTATAGCTCAACAGTGGACGCAACTCAGGGGCGAAAAGACACGAGTATCCGCACCACACGGCCATTGTTCTCGAGGTCCGCGAGGGGGGACATGTCGTCGCGATCGACCATCAAAACGTCGGCGCGCACGACGCCGATAACGCGACGAAGCAGGTCGTTCAGGAAGCGTCGATCCGCCCGGAATCGCTTCAGGCCGGCGGTTCCGTCGCGATATTCCGACCTGTCGCGCGCGACGAACGGGAAACCCGGCGTAAGACTGCGTTTTATGAGCGGTAATCGCCCGCTCGATGATCCTCCCGGAAAGCGGCTCGAAGCCATCACTCAGGTGGTGGGCCCGACCGGACGGATCACGCAAGCCGGAAGGCCGATCAGAAGGGTTCTTCCGGCCGTCGCGGCTGCCACGGTCTTGCCGAGCTTTTGCGATTTGTCGGTGCTCCCTGGCCGTTATGCCGCCGCGCAATGATCGCGGACAAAAATTTTGGAGAAATTTTTAAGCCACACGCAGACAATATGTTCTGATCGAAGTTTGCACGGAAACCGACATAGGTGCATTAACGAAATTTGCAAAGCGTGTTATATTGTTATCATAGGGGAGTGTGCGCAAACTCCGCGAAGTGTTTCTTGGAGTTCGCCGGGTCGCGCCGGTTTTCGGCTTTCAGTTTCCACGCCAGGCGCATCTGCACCAGACCACAAAAGTGCGGAACCACGACGAGAAATGAGAGAGCCGAAGAGCGACACAGCAACGAGTTCGATGGCGCGTCGGCCGCGAGCGGATATTACCCTCCTTGGGTCAGTCAACCCGATCCTGGGCATGGTTAAAACGCGGGTGTGTGGGTCACTCTTGGGATCATCGTGCGGGCCGTGATGGGTCCCGTTCCTGTAGCGTCTGCCGACGCAGGGGTCGCAGACCCCGGCCACAATTGTCGGTCGCCGCGGCTCCATTACATGCCGACTCCCGTTGAGCTGAGCCCGTTCTTGAGGGGCCGTCTTTTGTTCGCACCAAGGGCCGGTGTGCACTTGCGGCGACCCGTTTTTCGTGCCCCAAGCGCAAGTGCGCCTGCTCGCTTGCTGAATTGTACTAACTCATTTTTCTGCGTGCCGTTCTGAGAAGGAGGCCCTCTGAGACCGTGCCATTTAGTGCCAAAAAGTACCATTTTACGGAATAAGCATGGGAAAGCTCTCGGCTACGTTCTGGTCTTTCTGATCCCCTTCTCCGTCAAGAAATTCGCGAGCGGCCTGTTTCGACTCGGGCCGAAGAACGTTATTCTGGAAATACTGGAGATAGGACATGCATGGACGGAAGCACGGCACGACAGCGAGTCGAACACGCGGGCATTGCACTCGAACCTAATATTTTTCGCCGACGGCCGAATGTTGATGAGGAGGTATCCCAACAATGTCAAACGGCGGAAATGCCGATCCGAATGGGGTTCAGGTGACGTTCCTGGACCAAACGGGGGCCAAGTCGGTCAAGGCGGTGATCGCCTTTAGCGTGCCCGTGAGCCGGATCATTCCCAATATCATCACCAAGATGAACCTACCGGCGACCAGCCCTGACGGACAGCCGATGAGTTACTCTCTCGATCACAAGGAAGGGGGCCGGCGCCTGCTCGAAAGCTGGACGCTCGTCGAGGCCAACGTCCGCGACGGCGACCATCTGATCGTTTATCCCGAGGTCGTCGCCGGTCGAGCTTTGTGAAATTCGTTGCGCCGTGCCCGCCATGTTTCGGGCCGGCACCATTCGATCGGATCGATCTCGCCACGTTGAGCTGCCAAACACCCGGAGGGACATTGCCTCATTGAGGGCACTCTCAAAGCTATGCATCAATCTCCTCGCATCCGCCGTCTATACAACGACCTGGCGGCCCTGGAACGGCTTCGATCGGAAAGTACACTCTTCCGCTTCACCACAGTGGGAGATCCACCCCAGCAATATCAATTGATTCTCACGGGCAAGAGCTTGTGGCGGAATCGCGGCAAAGTCACAATGCTCAGCCAGCATCGCGTGGAGATCAAGCTTGGGGCGTCTTATCCTCGGAGTATTCCCGAAATTCGTTGGTTAACACCGATCTTCCACCCGAATATCTCAGAGATCGGCATGGTGTGCCTTGGGGGGTATGGCACGCATTGGGTCCCCAGCGTGCAGCTCGACGATCTTTGCGTCATGTTGTGGGACATGGCTCGCTATCACAATTACGACATCCGCAGCCCATACAACCGCGAGGCCGCGCTCTGGGTCGCGGGTCAGACCACGTTTCGGTTTCCCACTGACGGCCGTCCCCTTCGCGACGTCCGCGCCGCGTCAGGGCGCGGTGACTCTCCTGGGAACCACGCCGCAAACAGCGCGGCCGCCGGGCAAGGCGGTTCGAATGGCTCCCGGAGTGCGCCGTCCTCGCGTTCAACTGCTGGCAGGGCCGCCTCGGTGCTCCACGTGCTGCGGTTTATTGAAGGCTACGGCCGCGGAGAAAACGATGCCCGCCCGCGCGACGCGGAACGAAGACCTACGACGGAGGACTCGGCTCGGCTATCCCCCCCGGCGTCGGCCAGTGGTCAATCCGATGAACACGCAGCCCCTTTGGCCTCAAGCGACGGTGTACCAACGACGGCACACGATGAGGTAACGGCGGAAAAGGTCGATTCGAACGCTAACGCCGAGGGCCCCGTCGCGACGGGCACGCCAACGGGAGACACCGACCTTGACGGTGATCAAAATGACGTCATGATCCTCGAGGCGAGCCCCGACGAAGTCCCGCATGCCACGCCGCGACCGGCCGATGACGAGGTCGTGTTCGTCGGCTGAAAACCGCGACGATTGTAGATCGTTGACCTGACGGTACGCCTACCGCGGGTGATCAGCGAGAGATTGTGATTCCGAGTGATCGAGCGAGCGATTCGACCAGAGCGCGACGAGTACCAAGCGACGATGGCAGAGCATCCCCCTCAGCCTCATGACGGTCCGCGGCCCGCAACTGGGGCCCACGACGGTGAAGAGCACGCAGCCGATTCGTTATTGATCGACGACCAAGACCGTTATGGCCGGTTGCGCTTGATATCGTGGTGGCGCCAGGAACGGCTGCGCGATGCTCGTG
>CAWHKI010000230.1:0-7742 GCA_963829765.1 uncultured Isosphaeraceae bacterium
GGCGACCGCGATGAATCGAGCGGTCGAAGTATACCCATCGGAGTAATATAATACTACACACACCTGTCGAGAACAAGCCGGAACGGTTAGGGGAGATTGCGCCGCGTCTACGGCCTGTTTCAGCGCGCTGGCAACGCGGACAGAAGTGCGTCGGCCGCCCGACCAGCCCTGCGATCTTCACCTTCACGATTGCTTTCGAGCAGACGCGGCAGGGAAGATCGGCACGGCCGTACCCGGAGTTGATTTCTAATGGTACATCTGCCCTTTCCGCTCGAATAAACTATGTTTACAATGGAAACTTGGGATGAAGAAAGACAGGCACCAAAGGTTGAGGCAAGCGGCCGTAGCTCCGGTTCCAAGTCGGAGCGAAGGGCCAAGTCGGCAGCCGTTCCCAGCCTGCGACCGGCGCACCTGGCTGGTTGCGACCACGTTGGCGTTGATCGTCATCTACGCCTTCATCCCCGCCCTCGCCGACGGCTTCGTGATGTGGGACGACGATCAGAACCTCGTCGAAAACCCCTATTTTTGTGGTCTGGGCCCAGCTCAGGTGAAGTGGGCCTTCAGTACGTTTTGGCTCGGCGTTTACCAGCCGCTGGCGTGGTTGCTCTTCGAAACGCAATATGTTTTCTGCCAACTCAATCCACGCGGGTACCACTTGACCAGCCTGCTCTTTCAGGTGGCCAACGCCGTGGTCCTTTATGTCTTGACGGTGGCCTTGCTCGTCCGATGCCGGACCGATTCCTGTTTCAAGACCCCGTGGACGTGCTCCTATAGCGCGGGGCTGGCGACCGCCCTGTTCGCGGTGCACCCGCTACGGGTTGAGGCCGTGGCCTGGGCCTCCTGCCAGCCGTATCTGCCCTGCCTCTGTTCTCCATGCTGGCGGTTCTCGCTTATCTCGGTGCATTCCCGATGGATTCATCCCCGCGGTGGGGTTGGCTGGCGGGCTCGTTCCTCCTATTCGTGACGGCCCTTTTGTTCAAGGCGCCGGCGGTGAGCCTGCCCGCGGTGCTCTTGATCCTGGACGTCTACCCACTCCGGCGGTTTGGTGAAGGGGGCGGGCGATGGTTCGGTGCATCGGCGCGGAGAGCCTTGTTGGAGAAGATTCCGTTTGTGATCGTGAGCATTCTCTTCATGGGCCTTGCCATCGCGGCCAGGGCGCAATCACCGTTCTTCACTGGGCATTACGACGCCTCGGAAGGCATTGCCCAGGCGTGTTACGCGATCTGGTTCTACATCCAGAAAACGGTGTTACCGCTGGACCTCAACGCCTTATACCCGTTACCCAAAAAGCTGAGTTGGGTCGCACTCCCGTTCAATTTGAGCATCCTTGCGACCTTGGCGATGACCGTCGGCTTGTTTCTGCTGCGCCGCCGCTGGCCCGGACTCTTGGCGGCCTGGCTGAGTTACCTGGTGATCCTGGCGCCCAACTCGGGCATCATTCGGAACAACAGCTATGTGATCGCCGCGGATCGCTATAGCTACCTGTCGATGCTGGGCTCGGTCATGCTGGCGGCCGCTGGTTTTTGCGGGCTTTGGAGGGTGTCTTCGCGTTGGCATCCCAGCGCCGCCATTGGGATCATCGCGATCGGCGTCGGGGCACTCCTGGTTCTGCTGTCCATGACGCGGAACCAGTGCCGGACCTGGCTCAACTCGGAGACTCTGTGGGCCCATGCCCTGACCCATGGAGCAAACTCTAGCTTCCTGGCTCACGGAAACTTGGGTGTCGTCCTCCAAACCAAGGGAAGATACCAAGAGGCGGAGGCTGAGTTGACCGAGGCGCTGCGGCTCAATCCTGGGGACGCCCAAGCACACAACAACTTGGGCGTCCTACTCTATAACCAGGGGAAGTACGAGGCGGCGGAGGCTCGTTACACCGAGGCGCTGCGGCTCGATCCCGGTTACGCCAATGCCCACAACAGTCTGGGCACGATCCTTTCTCGCCAGAGGAGGTACGCGGAGGCAGAGGCTCATTTCGCGGAGGCCATACGGCTGCAGCCCGGCGACCCGATCGCGCACAACGAAAGTGCAATGCTCATGGCCGCCTGTCCCGAAGCGAAGTTCCGCGACGGCAAGAAGGCGGTCGAATTCGCGACCCGCACTGCAAGTTGACGAAGTGGAAGAATCCGAACTTTCTGGATACGCTCGCCGCCGCTCAGGCCGAGGCCGGCGAGTTCGACGCGGCTGTCTCGTCGCAAAAGAGGGCGATCGAGCTCCTGACGGATAAACGGCAGAAAGCCGACTATCGCTTGCGACTGGTGCTCTACGAGGCCAAAAAACCCTACCGTGAGGTGTTCCCCGATCTCGCCCCGACTAAAGCTCGCCCATGATCATGGAGACCTCCTAAATTGAAGACAGTTGGGCAAAAAAGGTCGGGGCGGGCAGCGGTGGCTCCTGTTCCGAGTCGGAATGACGAGCCAAGTCGGGAGCCGCTCCCCGCCTGGGACCGGCGCACCCGGCTGGTTGCGATTCCATTGGCCCTGATCGTCGTCTACGCCTTCTTTCCCGCTCTAAACAACGCCTTTGTGGAGTGGGACGACGATAAGAATTTCCTCGAGAATCCCTATTTCCGTGGTTTGGGGGCAGCCCAGGTGGAGTGGGCTTGGACTACGTTTTGGCTCGGCGTTTACCAGCCACTGGCGTGGTTGTTCTTCGAGGTGCAAAATGCCTTGTGCGAACTCGGCCCACGAGGTTACCACCTCACCAGCCTGCTCCTCCAGGTTGCGAACGCCGTGGTCCTCTATGTCTTGACGGTGGCGTTGCTTGTTCGCCGCCGGACTGATTTGTGCATCGAGAGTCCGTGGACGTGCTCCTTAAGCGCAGGGCTCGCGACCGCCCTGTTCGCGGTGCACCCGCTGCGCGTTGAAGCCGTGGCCTGGGCCTCCTGCCAACCATATCTGCCGTCCGTCCTGTGCTCCATGCTGTCGGTTCTCGCCTATCTGCGCGCATTTCCGATGGACTCATCACCGCGTTGGCGTTGGCTTGCGGGCTCGTTCCTTCTGTTCATGACGGCCTTGTTGTTCAAGGCGGTCGCGGTGAGCCTGCCCGCAGTGCTGCTGATTCTAGACGTCTACCCGCTCGGACGATTTACAGATCGGACCGGGCGATGGTTCGGGGCGTCGGCGCGGAGAGCCTTGCTGGAGAAGGTCCCGTTTGTGATGGTGAGCCTTGTCTTCATGGGCCTCGCGATCGCGGCCAGGGCGCAATCACCGTTCCTCACTGAGCATTACGACGCCTCGGAAGGCATTGCCCAGGCGTGTTACGCGATCTGGTTTTACATCCTCAAAACGGTGTTACCGCTTGACCTCATCGCCTTGTACCCATTACCCAACGAGCTGGATTGGCTCGCATTCCCGTACAGTTTGAGCATCCTCGTGACGCTGGCGATCTCCGCCGCCTTGTTTCTGCTGCGCGGCGCTGGCCCGGACTACTGGCGGCCTGGCTGAGCTACCTGGTGATCCTGGCGCCCAACTCGGGTCTCATTCGCAACAACAGCTATGTGCTCGTTGCGGATCGCTATAGTTACATGGCCATGCTGGGCTCGGTCATGCTGGTGGCCGCCGGTATTTGCGGGCTCTGGCGGATGTCGTCGCGGTGGCGTCGCGGCGCCGCCATCGGGATCATTGCAATTGGCCTCGGAGCGCTCCTGGGTCTGACCGCCATGACGCGGAACCAGTGCCGGACCTGGCTCAACTCGGAGACTCTGTGGGCCCATGCTCTGGCCCACGGGGCAAAGGATAGTCCCTTGGCACACAACAACCTTGTGCCGCCCTCCGATCCCAAAAAAAGTATGAGGCCGCCCAGGCTCATTACACCGAGGCGCTTCGACTCAAACCCGACAACGACGAAGTACACTACAACTTTGGCAACGCTCTTTATCCCCAGGGGAAGTACGACGAGGCGGTGGCTCATTACATCGAGCGCTGCGGCTCAACCCTGGCTTCGCCAAAGCCCACAACAACTTGGGCTACGTCCTCTATCTCCAGGGGAAGTACGAGGAAGCGGCCGCTTATCTTAGAGAGGCGCTGCGGCTCACCCCCGGCTTCGTCCTAGCACACAACACCATGGGCAGTGTCCTCTATATCCAGGGAAAGCACGAGGCGGCGGCGGCTGAGTACACCGAGGCGCTGCGGCTCGATCCCGGCAACGTCGATGCCCACAACAACTTGGGCGTCGTACTCTCAAGTCAGGGGAAGTATGAGGCGGCGGCGACTCATTTCACGGAGACACTGCGGCTCAATCCCGGCTACGCCGATGCCCACAACAGTCTGGGCGCGATCCTTTCCCGCCAGAGGAGGTACGCGGAGGCAGAGGCTCATTTCGCGGAGGCCATACGGCTGCAACCCGGCGACCCGATCGCGTACAACGAAAGTGCGATGCTCATGGCCGCCTGTCCCGAAGCGAAGTTCCGCGACGGCAAGAGGGCGGTCGAATTCGCGACCCGCGCCTGCAAGTTGACGAAGTGGAAGAATCCGAACTTTCTGGATACGCTCGCCGCCGCGCAGGCTGAAGCCGGCGAGTTCGACGCGGCTGTCTCGACGCAAAAGAGGGCGATCGAACTTCTGAGTGACGAACGGAAGAAAGACGACTATCACCGCCGACTCGTGCTTTACCAGGCCAGAAAGCCCTACCGTGAGGCATTCCAACTGCTCGCCCCGACTGAAGTGCGTCCATGAGGTTCGACGCGAAAACGGCGGGGCGATTGTCATTCGACTGTGACTCGCGATTAAGAAGAAATTAAGAAGAAGGCACTGCGTGCGCCGTGAACCGTGTACGGTCAGATACCTGATCTCGCGGAGGTCAGGCCGTCCAGGGGCCGGGTCACCCAGGGCGGTTGCCCGCCCCGCGCCCCCGCAGATCCGGATCAGTGGGGGTTGCGAAATGAAGCTGCAGATGTGTCTATTATGACTGGACTTACAACCAGGACATAACCCGATGTACGACCACCGGTACCCTACCAAGACGTGCGGCCGGAGTAATCCGACGGTGCGAAGCTCTTGGGACAACGTAACCTCACCCTCGGGTGGTTGGATATCCCGTGAGGGAATCCAACGACTACCAACGCCAAGGCGGTCGGGGGCCAGGGTGGGTGGCATGGCTAACTCAGGTGAACTGCTGATAAACGTCGCGAGATCCAACAAGCACCGCCGTAAGGCGTCGCCGATGGGGCGGCGGGTGGAGGATGAGGGAGCAAGCCAATGCCGTTCGGTAGTCGATCGGATAGAGGGTGAGTCCTCCCACGGACAACATCCCCTCACCGCGAAAGCGGGCTGATTTCCCTCAGGTGTTCCGTCACGAGAATGGTGTGGCGCTGGTGCCGGCGACGGCACCAGAACAAGAGCCGGAAGTGGATCGTTGTTGCATGCCAACTGTCATCGGCAGATCCATGTCCAAGAACGACTGACAAAAGCGGCCGCGTCCTGCGAGGGGCGCTCGTGAAGGCTTGAGCTGCATGAAGGGAAACTTTCACGTGCAGTTCTGAGGGGAGGGGGTGGCGGTAACGCCACCTCCTTACCCGGCACCTGGGTGGGCGACCACCCAGGTCTACCCCGCCCGTTGGTCGTTCGAAAAAGGCGTCCATGCCCCACTCGCCCCCGTGTTCGGGATTACCGATCAGTCGCTGTCCTTTCGTCTCGACCACCCAGTCGAGCGATTCCAGCGGAATCTGACCGACCAGAACAGGGTACTCGTCGCCAATCTCCCCGACGTCGAGGGCACAGTCACGGCCCTGGATCGTTAGCCGCACCGTGCCATAAACACGCAGCAGGAAGTCGCCGCCCAATCCGCGCGAGTGACGCGTGCGGAGCGGTCTGAGCCCCAGGGCGGCGATCATACGCTTCGGCAGCAACAGCGTGGTTGCGCCGGTGTCGACCACAGCGTCGTGGATCTCAATCCGACGCACCTGCTCGTCCGCCAACAGGCCCTTCTCCGCGCTCAAGAGGTCTTCATAAAATAACAAACGGCAAGAGAGGAGTGGTCCTCTCTCGCCGTTGCTGTTCCAAATCGGCGGGCACGTTCGCTTGGTGCTCGCCGCATGCCTCAAGAGGCTTGGTCATGGTTGCCGAGGTGGCGAATCTTCAGCTTGACTGCGATCGCCGACCCATCCCTTGACTAGCAAGGGATGGTATCAATCAACATCTCTCGATTAGGCAGCCGAGGCACGCTTGAACAGCCGGCGGAATGCCAGGAAGCCCGTCATCCCGATGCCCAGAAGGGCGATCGAGGACGGCTCGGGGATACTGGTTGTTGAAGAATACCCCTGTGAGATGACAGAAAGTGTCTCGCCCAGGGTGCCCCCGTACAAGAAAATGTCCTTGGTGGCGACGATTGAGTTAACGCCGGGGAAGGTAACTAGCACAGAAGGGTTTAACGCATTTGCCTCAAAGGCCGCGATCGGGGCGCTTGTGACGGCGTTGACAAGCGTCTCCGAGATCGACCACACGCCCGTGCCACCGAAGTTACCAGCGTTAGCCGACAGGAAGGCGTCGTTGATCAACTCGCCAGCAGGTGCCGTCACGACGTAGTCAATGGTCATATCCGCGATCGTGCCTGGCGCCGCGTAGAGGAGACCGGTGCTAAACTGTAAGCCGGTTTCGGGGCCGACGGTGTAGGGAAGAGTGGTGACGGTCGACGGGAGGATTCCAGTCGACGAAGCGTAAGTGAAGCTGGAGAACGTGAGCTGTCTCCGCGCCCACAACGGTCGTGTACGTCCCGGGTATGAGCAAGGTGCTGTAGGGCTGCGGTAGGGCCACACTGCCCGCGCGGGCGTCGAGGGCGCCAATGCCCGCGACGACAAGCGCGGCGGCAATAGTCAGGAAGAGCGAACGTATGGTCATAAGAATCTCCTAGGAGTTAAAGTTGTCAAACCGAAACGTCTAAAGAATCATTTTTTGACATCGCATCACGATGGCGTCGATCCTGGCCACCATGACGTCCGCGATAGTGCTCAGCGTGCAAGCTCCCTCCAAGTGAGTCGGCGAGAATCTTCTCTTCATCATCGCAAGGACACTGCTCCTTTTGCAGTGTGTGGCGTACGGACGGTCAGAAGCCGCGGCAAAGAAGGTTTCAAGGCGTGGTGGATGAGATTGTCGCCCTGCGGCGTCTCGGGTTTCGCTTTATCGCTCTGGCCGACGATAACTTCTATCCGGTAACATTTACCGATCTACGGCTGGCCCGCGAGCAAGGCAATACCGCCCGGCTGGAAGAGCTGACTGCGATTCGCGCCGATCGCTTCCATTTGATGGAAGAGCTGGCCAAACTACCGAAGGACATGGTGTTTTTTACCCAGATGACGATGGAGGCGGGCGAAGACGTCGAGTTTCTGGATGCGATGAGGAAGGCCAACATCAAGGGCGCGCTCGTAGGCATTGAAGCGGTGACTCCTGAAGGACTGAAGGCAGTTTACAAGGACTGGAATCTTTCCGGCGATGCGATGAGCAAACAATTACAGACCTTCAAGAAGCACGGCGTTCATGTGCTGGGTTCTTTCATCTTCGGGCTGCCGACAGATCGGCCATCAACCTTCGACTTTACAGTAGCGATGGCGGAGAAGGCCGGAGTTACTTTTGCGCAGTTTGTAATGATGACGCCGTTTCCGGGCACAGTGGATTTTGGGCGATGGGAGAAGGAGCAGGCGGCGAATCCAACGATGGTGGGCGATGTGCCGATTACCCGCTACTGGCTGATCCCGACCGCCGTGAGGCCCAAGATGTTTACGCCGCATCCAACGATGAGCTCGGACGAGA
>CAWHKI010000231.1:0-18662 GCA_963829765.1 uncultured Isosphaeraceae bacterium
CAAGAACTGCAGAGCCTCGATCAGTTTCAGATCGTCGTAGCTCATGCTGTTGGCTGGTCCTGGATAAAAGGAGGAATACAACGGATGTTTGGGGCCGCTTTGGATCGAGACCCATCCGTCGTGTTCCTCCGTACCGTCGGGGAGGAACAGTTGAAGCTCGTTCATCCGTTCATAGTTCCATTTGAGGGCCCCGAGGGTCCCGTTCAGTTCAAATGCCATTTCGCAGCGCGGGCCTTTGACCACCCGGCAGGCTTCCAAATGGCCCTGGGCACCATTGTCGAACTGAACCAAGGCACCGACATAATCTTCATTGGTCACGGCGGCGCAGGGGGGCGTCCGGGTTGATCGAAAAGTGCGTCCCTTGGCCGGGGATGGCTGTTGGTCGCGAACCGATGAACGTCTTGTGATTGGCGACCACTTGCTTGATGGGTCCGGCGAGCATGAGGGCCATATCGGCGACGTGCGACATCAGATCACCCAATGTGCCATAGCCCGCCAGTTCGCGGTCGAATCGCCAGGACAAAACGCCGTCAGGGTTGCTGCCGTAGTCGGCGAGGAACCAGCCTCGATAGTGCGTGATGGTGCCGAGCTTTCCGTCGCGGATCAGTTGGCGAGCGTATTGTACCAGCGGTGCCCAGCGGTAGTTGTAGCCGACCCAGGTCAAGACACCGGATTGCGCGCGATTTGAGCGATAGCCGCGGTTTCATGACTGTTACGACCAACAGGCTTTTCGCAGAAAATGTGTTTCCCCGCTTTCGCGGCTGCCTGAACCATTTCTAGATGTAGGTAGTTGGGAGATGCGATGTTAACCACTCGAACGTCGGGATGGCTCACCACGTCGTGCCAATCGATCGTGTATTGCTTAAAGCCGAGTCGCTCGAAAGCCTCGCGAGCTCGACTCTCGACATCGTCAGCGCAGATCACCAGGCGAGGCTGGATGCCGTCGGTGTGAAAGCGGTCCGCCAGCGCGCGATACGACCGGCTATGGACAAGCCCCATCCAGCCCATGCCGATCACACCAACACCGATCTCTTCTACCGCCCTCATTGCTCTCGACCTCTCGCTGGGGCACTGGATCGCCGTCAGTCACTTTTTAAGGGCGGCGTTCAGGAATTCGTACAACGCCTTTGTTCCCCGATCATCGGGCAAGCCGAGATTGTCGTAAATTTTGTTGTGGCTCGACTCCTTGGCCCCGAAAACGGTGACGGTCAGCCCCGCGCCATTGAGCACCGCCGCGAGGCGCTGCGCCTGTGCGGTGGTGTCGGGATGAGCGGCGACGTGCATGATCAAGAACGGGGGAACTCCTTTGTCTTTGGATACGTGGGTCACGGCGGAAAAATCGCGATGCTTTTCCGGGTCGTTGCCGAACTTTTCACCGCCCTGCCACCCGCCGCCGTGAATCCAAAAGACGACGGGCAAGTCTTTCGCATGAGAAGGTGAATAGACATCCAGGAACTGGCGATCTGCCGCTGGCGAAGCGTATGGAATGTCGCGTTTAATCTCCTGACCGATGACGGCAGCCAAAAGATCAAAGGCGATAAAGCAAAGCCCGAAGTGTCGCACGGTGCCGATTCTTTCGTGAAGAGTGAATTGCGATGGATTGGGCTGCACCACAGTGGTCCCGTTCCGAACTTCTCGGAAACAGAGATTATGGCATTCGTCTCATGGGGGCGAAAGGGTCCACGGTCAAGCGGAAGGCATTTCACGCCGGCTATTCAAGGACCACGGGTGGCGGCGTACTCGATGCGATCGTTCCTCATGAGCAGTCGCGGTTCTCGCGCTTACGCCGATTAATCAAGCGCCCTGGTGTAAGGCCTTATCGCAATTCCAGATACACCAAAAACCCCACCCGCGATGCTTTATGCGGGTTAGTCAGGCGCCGAATCGGAACTCCATGCGATTCAAGAGGATACGCCAGATTCTCGAAAAATACGACACAATGTTAAGACATGCCGATTAGTCAGGCGCCCAGCGGAAGCCATTGGCTTGCAAGGGGTTATCGCATGGGGATTGCAACGATTATTCAGGCGCCCAGCGGAACTCCAGGTAACATAAAGACATGTGGCCGAACGCCTGTTTTCCGTCGTGGCGCCTTTGTGCGCGTCTTGCCCGCGTCGGCGCACGAGATCCGAAATCGTCTGTCGCGATAAGACGGGACCAGCCGAGCCCAAGCGTCTCCTGGCCACCGAAACG
Organism: uncultured Isosphaeraceae bacterium; assembly: GCA_963829765.1. GTDB lineage: Bacteria > Planctomycetota > Planctomycetia > Isosphaerales > Isosphaeraceae > CAWFRS01. The sequence continues at coordinate 2,194 of CAWHKI010000231.1, forward strand.
ACCGTGGGACGCACCGGTCATTTCGGTCGCACCCATGATCCGCCTGCGCGGAAAGGCCACCGGTGGCATGCCGTCAGTGTACCTGCCCCTTCGACGATTAGTCCTACCCCGTTGTTCGGCTCAGCTTTCTGAGACGGAGGTCCGCTCAAACCGAGACATCATGTGCCAAAAAGTGCCGTTCCCATGAATAAACACAAAAGAATGCAATACTTGGCTCAAAGTTGAGGTGGCAAGAGCTCGCCAAATTCACCCTTTCCATGTGCCGGTCACCCGGCTTGGCCGCGGCAACTGTTCCTGGGATCGAGAACGCATCGCCGTTTTTTCCTTGGTTTTCCCCTTCAAGACAGTTTAAACTCACATCCAAGCCGGCGAGCCGGGCTTGCAACGCGTGTCTTTGCGTCCGTGAACCGATCCCCGAGTACGGTTGAATTGAGACTTTCCGATGAAGGAGGTTGGGCAAGAAAGGTCAATGCAGGCGGCGGTGCAACCGGTTCCGAGTTCGAGTGCCATGCCGAGCCGGGCACCTTCGCCGGCCTGGGCCTGGGGCCGGCGCACATGGTTGGTTGCGATTCCGTTGGGCTTGATCGTCATCTACGCGTTCATCCCGATCCTCAATAACGGCTTCGTGTTATGGGACGACGACCAGAACTTCCTCGATAACCCCTATTTCCGCGGTCTGGCGCAGCCCAGGTGAGATGGGCCTGGACGACGTTCTGGGTCGGCGCTTACCAGCCGCTGGCGTGGATCCTGTTCGAGACGCAATACGTCTTTTGCCAACTCGACCCACGAGGTTACCACCTCACCAGCCTGCTCTTCCAGGTGGCCAACGCCGTGGTCCTTTATGTCTTGACCGTGGCCTTGCTCGTCCGATGCCAGCCCGGTCGCGCTATCGAGAGCCCGTGGACGTGCTCCTTAAGCGCGGGGCTGGCGACCGCCCTGTTCGCGGTGCATCCGCTACGGGTTGAGCCCGTCGCCTGGGTCTCCGGTCAACCCTACCTGCCCTGCATTCTGTTCTCCATGCTGTCGGTTCTCGCCTATCTCCATGCCTTTCCGACAAGTTCATCGCCGCGGTGGGGCTGGCTGGCGGGCTCGTTCGTCCTGTTCGTGGCAGCCCTGTTGTTCCACGCGTTGCCGGCGAGCCTGCCCGCGGTGCTGCTAATTCTGGATGTCTACCCGCTCCGGCGATGGTGGGACGGGTCTGGGCGATGGTTCGGTGCGTCGGCTCGCAAAGCCGTGTTGGAAAAGGTCCCGTTCGCGATGACGAGTCTTTTGTTCATGGGCCTCGCGATCGCGGCCAAGCCGCGATCGCAGTTTCCCGTTCAGCATGATGACGCTTCGGCAGGCATTGCCCGGGCGTGCTACGCGGTTTGGTTTTACGTCGTGAAGACGGTGTGGCCGCGGGACCTCATCGTGGTGTACCCGATCCCCAGTGGGCTGAATTGGCTCGCGTTTCCGTTCGCATTGAGTATCCTCGCAACGCTGACGATGAGTACCGGCTTGTTTCTCCTGCGCCGGCGCTGGCCCGGGCTCTTGGCGGCATGGCTCTGTTACCTGGTGGTCCTCGTACCCAACTCGGGCCTCATTCGGATCAACGACCAGATCGCCGCGGATCGCTATAGCTACATGTCCATGCTGGGCTCGGTGATGTTGGCGGCTGCCGGGTTTTGCTGGCTCTGGCGGATGTCGTCGCGCTGGCGACTTGGCGGCCTCGTGATCATCGCGATGGGCCTCGGAGCGCTCCTGGGCCTGACTGCCATGACGCGGAACCAGTGCCAGACCTGGCTCAATTCGGAAATCCTCTGGGCCCATGCTCTGGCCCATGGGGCGAACTCTAGCAAATTGGCGCATTTCAACTTGGGCAACGTCCTCTATACCCAAGGGAAATACGAGGCGGCAGCGGTTCAGTACTCCGAGGCGCTGCGGCTCCATCCCGGTTACGTGAAAGCACATTACAATCTTGGCGTCGTTCTCTCCCGCCTCGGGAAATATGAAGCCGCTGCTGCTCATTGCACCGAGGCCATTCGGCTTGATCCCAGCTTCGTCAAAGCGCACGAAACCCTTGGCTTCGTCCTCTCGCGCCAAGGGAAGTTCGAGGCGGCAATGGCTCATTACGCTGAGGCCATACGGCTCGAGCCCGGGGACCCAAGTGCGTACAACGCCAGCGCGATGCTGATGGCCGCATGTCCCGAGGCGAAGTTCCGCGACGGCAAGCAGGCGGTCCCATTGGCAACGCGCGCCTGCGAGTTGACCCAGTGGAAAAATCCAGTCATTCTTGACACTCTCGCCGCGGCACAGGCGGAGGCCGGCGACTTCAACACAGCGGTAAGGTCGCAAGAGAGGGCCGTCGAACTTCTGACGGATGAACCGCAGAAAGACGACTATCGTTCCCGGCTGGCGCTCTACCGGGCCAAGAGGCCCTACCGTCAGGTATACCCACAGCTCGCCCCGTGAAATGTGCCACCATATTGCGCATGTTAGAAGCGGGCCATCATATCGAACACGGGAATTGTTATCCCGTCGGAACGAAGACTTACGATTGCCCGCCCCTTTCCCAGTCTCTAGTCTTCCGATAGGCTCCATCCGCCCATGCAACTCCCCATTTGGACGGGTTCAGATCCGCCCAACGAAACGGAGTCAAATCCGGTAAACGGGTGTCGCGTGAGTGGCGTCCGATCCGGTAAGGGGCTGATGCGTTGAAGGACACGGGACCGGGAGCCTTCGGCAACCGCTTACCGGCTCTGCCCCTCTGCGTAAGCTTGGCTTTGTCAAGAATCAATCCCGTGAGCATAAATAGCGCACACGTACCCACCGCGGTCGTGAGGATCAGGGCGAACATCTGCGGGTCCTTGCTTTGAAAGTGAGAGACTCTTGGTGTTGCATCACAGACGAATCACGAATCGCTGTTGCGCTACTCGCAGGCAATCATGACAAGTTTTTGTGCATGTTCCTGTCCCGGCTGGTTTCCGGATGGAGAACCTTTTCCCGAGAATGAGGCCGCCCACGTTACATAAGTCTAAGTAGCCTTCTGGGATTCGTTGATTTCATCAGGTGGAAGCCCGAGAGGTGGTGAATTACTCAAGCGAATTTGATGCCCGATCGCAACGACGCTGATTGGGAGCAGGGCGCGGGCACATCGCGCAACAGGAGAAGGAAGGCGATTTTTGTGTTCGATCTATCCGGTTATTCGAGCAGGCTGCCGTCGAGGAAAGTAAACGCTTGGGCGAAACAAATCTCCCGAGACGTCGCGCACGACCTTGCAAGTTGCAAGCCTGCCTCTAAAATTGCAAGAATGGCTGAAGGGAGCACGCACGAGTTCGACGATTGGCAGCTCACACCGGAAGGGGCTGCGATCCACCCGGCGGAAGAAACCGCGGTGGTCGCTGACCTCCACCTGGGCTATGAATGGGCCCGAGGTGCCGCGGGCGATTGTGTCATCGCGCATTCCCTGGAGGAAACCCTCACGCGACTTGCCCTCGTGCTAAGCCGCGTTGCGGTGACTCGCCTGGTCGTGGCTGGTGATTTTGTCGAGTCATCGCGGCCGTGCGGTCACACCCGCGAGGACGTCCGCCGACTGCGCGAGTGGCTCGACGGGCGCGGAGTGAGCTTGCTGGTTTTGGAAGGGAACCACGACCGCAGCCTGGCGCGGTTCTTGTCCAACCAACCCCGACCCTTGGAAGCGATGCCTCAGACGTGCAAGGTGGCAAGCTGGACGATCGGCCACGGCCACGTGCCGATCCGCGCCCGCGCACCGTCTCGGGGCACCATCACCCAGTCCTTCGAGTCGGCAGGACCGCCGCGTCCTGTTTTTTGGTTGGGCCGCGCCAAATCGTCTTGCCGGCGTTCTCATCCAATGCCGCAGGCTGTAACGTTGCCACGGCGGCCGTGCCTAAGGACTGGCTGGCAGCCCCTGCTCTTCGCTGTCTCGCCAGCACCGGTTCCGAACTCCTTGACTTTGGCCCGTTGAACAACTTGCGCAAGAATGGTGTCGCCCCAGACTCCCGATGCGTCACAAAAACCGGCCATTGAAGCGCGAGAGCGGAGGGCATAGTCCGTAAGGTCACACGGGAAACGACGATAATTGAACCAGGCTCGGCCGGTGACGGTTGGTTTGGCAGAATCCCTTTCCAGATCATCGGTTGCGCCCAGTTCGTTGATTCATACCCACGGATTGCGCATGAGTTCTCATTGCCAAAAGGGGATTCGCGCCCGAAAATAGATTAGGTGTCTTCGAAAATAGTGCGTGACGAAGTGAAGAGTTCGAGTTTGTGTTTCGTTGTGAATTTCGACTTTGGGAGGTTAGACGTGGCTACAAGCAACCCTGCGTTCTCAAACGATATGTTCGCTGGCTATGAGCAAGTGTATGGCGCCCGACGCACCACGACGATGACCGTCCAAGGTACGGCGGTCAAGACGATGGTGCTCCTCGCGATTCTTGGCGCCACGGCGACTTGGTCTTGGAACCAATTCGCAAGCGGTGAAATTGCGTTTGGTATCGTGGCGATCTCTGGGATCGCCGGCTTCATCACGGCGATGGTGACGATCTTCAAGCCGACGTTGGCGCCCGTGAGCGCACCGATCTACGCGGCCTTGGAGGGAGTCTTTGTCGGGGCGATATCTCAGCTCGTTGAGATGAAGTACGGGGAACGGGTCCCGGGCGCTGGCGGCATCGTACTGCAGGCCGTCAGCCTCACGGTCGGCGTGCTCTTTGTGATGATGTTCGTTTACGCCACGCGCATCATTCGGGTCACCGCACAACTGCAGATGGCGATCGTGGCGGCGACCGGTGCGTTGGCACTGTTCTACGTCTTTTCCATGGTTCTCAGTTTGTTTGGCTTCGGCGCTTTTGGGGTATTCACCGCGTCTCCCCTGGGCATCGGCTTCAGCCTCTTCGTGGTCGGCCTCGCAGCGTTCAACCTGCTTTTGGACTTCGACTTCATCGAAAAGTCCGCGCGGCATGACGCCCCCAAGTTCATGGAATGGTACGGCGCCTTCGGCTTGATGGTCACCTTGATCTGGCTCTATCTGGAGATCCTCCGTTTACTGTCAAAGCTGGCCGATCGGCGGTAAGGCGTTTACGAACAGCCCGCTTGAAAGCGGCGATAGTTACTCTTCCTCTCCGACTCGCCCCTTGCGATGAGTCGACTCTGGGTGATAGTGTCGTGACATGAGTTAGCGGCATCACCGGGAGACGACAGAATGAGCCAGCGCAAGTTGCGAGTGGGGATGGTGGGGGGTGGCGGACCGGCGAATTTTTTCGGGCGCCCCATCGCCGGGCGATTTTGATGGACAATTCGGCCGAATTAACGGCCGGCGCGCTCCGAAGCAAGCCCGACGAGTCGATCGCGTCAGCCCGCGAGCTTTTCATGCCACGCGGTTATCCCGACTGGGAGACGATGATCAAATCGGAGTCGGCTCTCCCGCAATCGGAACGGATCGACTACGTCACGATCGTCACGCCGAATGATGCCCATTTTGGTCCGGCCGATGGCGCGGCGGCCGCGGGGATCGGCGTGCTTTGCGAAAAGCCGCTCACCACCACACTCGACGAAGCCCGTCGCCTTTATACCAACGTTCGCTCAAAGAATGTTCCGTTCGTGGTTGCTTACACTTACACCGGCTTTGCGATGGTCATGCTGGCTCGCGAACTGGTCCATCACGGCGAGATCGGTGAGGTACGCAAAGTCGAGGCATGGTACCCTCAGGGATGGTTGGCGACGAAGATTGAGGCCGAAAACCAGAAGCAAGCTTCGTGGCGGGTCGACCCCTCGAAAGCGGGCGGCTCGGGCTGTGGGGGCGATATCGGCACTCATGCCTATGAATTCGTCCGGTTCACCACCGGGCTATCGGCCGTTCGGTTGCGAGCCCGCCTGAAGAGCTTTGTGCCGGGCCGCGTGCTTGACGACGACTTCACTGTTTTGGCCGAGCTGAATAATGGTGGAATCGCCACGATCACCGCGTCACAGGTGACGATCGGTGCCCAGAACGACAATGGCTTCCGCGTCATCGGCACGACGGGAACGCTCGAATGGTCGATCACCGACCACACCATACTCAAGCATTATACCGGCGGGCAGCCCCTCAAACTTTATCGGCAGGGCGCCGAGTACGGGTATTTTCCCGCGTCTATCAAACCTTATCTGCGCATGCCTTCCGGCCATCCGGAAGGCTTTCACGAAGCTCTGGCCAATCTCCATCGCACGCTCGAGTGGACCATCCGCGGCGGCCGGGGCGAGTCGGTCCCCAAGCCGTTCGAACACCCGGGGATCGCCGATGGCGTGGCCGGCATGGCATTCATCGAGGCAGCCGTCGCCAGCTCGCATCAGGACGGAGCATGGGTTTCGGTATGAAAGAGCCTCTTGTTCGGTTCAGTGTGGCGATCGGTGGTGAATTGCTCCGCCGGTTTGATCAATACCGCGAGCTGCATCGTTATCCCAACCGCAGTGAGGCCGTCCGCGGCCTAATGCGCGGGGCTTTGATCGAAGAAACGATCGCTCGAGACGACAGCGAGGCCATGGGTGTCGTCACCGTGATCTACGACCATCATGTCGCGCGGATTGCACGCCGGCTGACCGATTTGCAGCACCATCATCTCGACCGCGTCGTGACCACGACGCATGTCCATCTCGACGAGAAGCGCTGTCTGGAAGTGATCTTGCTCCGCGGCCCGGCTCGAGAGATCCGTAACCTGGCCGATGATTTGATCGGCACCAAGGGGGTCGAGACCGGCCGGCTCGTGCTGGCCTCGGCCGAGTCTGTCGCCGGGCGTAATGGCGACGGACCTTCGCATCATCACCATTAGCCGCTGCAATGTCGCTACGGTTACGCCTTTCTGCCGCGTGCTTAGATTGATCACAGGTGTTCAAACAGCCAAAGCGCGTGCGGCAAGGCTTTCTGAAAGGGCGGGTCGAGGCGAGAGGATTCGAGCGCGGCGGCGATGCGACGAGCGGGGTCGAGCTCGGGGGCGTCAATTACTCGCGGCACGAAGCAGGAATCAAGAGCTTCCGTCTCGACGCGTACGGCGGGCGAGTCGGGCACCGGTCGGCTCAACCGAAAAACCTCTGCGCCCTGAGGCGTGCGAGTCGTAATGACGATCATCGCGAGCCGGGGGGTGGCCGGCAGGCCTGCCGGTACGGGCCGCGTGACAATGTTGAGCGTAATGTTTCCGGCTGGGCCCCCAAAATTCGCCACGAAGACCGACTCCGAATCACGGGCTGTAATCAGTGGTTGGCCTCGCGGCTTCCAGCCGAGTTGGCCGGCGAGCCAGGCCGCGAGCCAGATCGCCATACGGGGCGGGCTCGCCGGATTGGGTGACAGGGCCTCGACGTGAATGGCGTCGATCCGTTTCAGGCTCTCCGGGTTGCACGGGGGGTCAAAAAACTGTGCGACCAGCTCCCGCCACCGAGCCAGCCCAAACCACGCGCTATCGCGGCTGTACGGGCAGATGGTTGCGTCAAGGCCGAGGCGGAGCGCGGCCACCGGCGCACCAGGGTCGGGCAGGTCGAGGACCAGTCGCGAGCACTCGTCGGCCAAATCGCGAAAGAGCGGCTCGTGCCGCCGCGGGTCGCCGGTCCACCACAGCACCGTCGGCAAGTCGGCCTCGAGCAAGGGACGGACAGCGCCCGGGATCAGGTCGACCGACTTAGGCCCTGATCGGATCACAATGCGTTCAGAGCAAACCTGGGGCATGCCCGGGGCCGGCAAGTGGCAAAGCGCCGACATTTCGGCGTGGATTTGGCGCTCGGGGTCATCGGACCCGAGCACCACGATCGCCCGGCAGGGAAACCGCGCGATCACCGTTCCCATCACCGGTCCCAAAGACCCGCAATCGCCACCCAGGCACTCGATAACCAGATTGGCCAGCACGATGCGCGTGACGTGCGGGGTCTCGATCTCCGGCCCGCCGATTTGCTCCGCCGCCGGGCCCCAGAGCTTGGCCAGCTCGGTCTCGATCTGGGGGAGATCGACGGGGATGCCCTGGCCTTCGAAGAACGAGATGGACGAAGTGTCTGCCATGAATGAGGATCCGAACGTCAATGGGCACTGATTTTTGCGTTGACTTCATTTTACCCCGCGCACCCCCGCGGGCGATACCAGTGAAACGAGCCCGAAGCTCAAGGGCGCTCACAGCCTGCGCCAGCGAGCGTTATCCCTTACGATCAAGGAATCGGCCTCGTCGGGTCCCCAACTGCCGGCGACATAGTTGACCGGGGCCGGCGCATCGGGATCACGCCAAGCGTCGAGGATCGCGGTAATGAATCGCCAGGCGCTCTCCACTTCGTCAGTGCGGGTGTACAGCGTTGGGTCCCCTAGCATCACGTCCAGGAGCAGGCGCTCATAGGCTTCTGGCGGCGGCAGGGCGAAGGCGGTTCCATAGCGGAAATCCATTCGTACTTCCTGCAGCCGCCGGCGCGATCCGGGGACCTTGGCCTCGAAGGTCAGGCTGGCCCCTTCATTAGGCTGGATGCGTAAGACGAGCTGATTAGCGGCACTCTGGCCGTCGAGCTTCGGGCTCGAAGAGCTCGGTGGGCGGCCGGCGGAACTGGATGGCGATCTCGGTCGCGCGCTTGGGCAGCCGCTTTCCGGTCCGCAGAAAGAAAGGCACGCCCGCCCACCGCCAGTTGGACAGCTCTAGCCGGATCGCCACGTAAGTGTCGGTCTTCGAGTCGGGGGCAACCCCTTTCTCCTGGAGGTAGCCGGGGACCTCGGCCCCCTGGATCGAGCCCGGCAGTGTACTGGGCACGCACAACGTTCTTGAAGACTTCCTCCGGCCGCCAGTGCGGCAGGGCTTGCAGCACCTTGACCTTTTCATTGCGAACCGCGTCGGCTGATAGGTCTACCGGGGGCTCCATCGCCACCAGGCAGAGCAACTGCATCATGTGGTTCTGGACCATGTCGCGAATCGTTCCCGCGGTGTCGTAATACGCCCCGCGGCCGCCGGCCATGCCAACCTCTTCGGCTACCGTGATCTGCACCGAGGCAACATAGCGCCGGTTCCAAAGCGGCTCGAAAATGCTGTTGCCGAACCGCAGCGCGTGGATGTTCTGCACCGTCTCCTTGCCGAGGTAATGGTCGATGCGATAAATCTGGCTCTCGTCAAGCACGGTCGAGATTTCGCGGTTGAGCTCGCGGGCACTCTGGAGGTCGTGGCCGAAAGGCTTTTCGATGACGACCCGGCTCCAGGGGTGGTCCTGATGCCCCGGATAGATCAGGCCCGCCTCGCCCAGCCGCTTGACGATCGTGGCGAAAAACTCGGGCGCAACCGCCAGGTAAAAGACCCGGTTACCCCGGGTGCCAAGCGCCTTGTCGACGCGATCGAGCGTCTCTTTCAAATTCTGGTAAGACGCCGGCTCGTCGAATGCCCCCTTGGAGAAGAAAATCCGATTGGCAAACTGCGGCCAGACGTCGCGAAAGTCGCCCCCACTGTTCTTGCTTAGCGTCTTCTCGTACTCCGAGCGTAGGTCGTTATCCGTCCAGTCGCGGCGGGCGAAACCGACGATCGCGCATTCGGAAGGAAGGTTGCCCCCCGCGCGAGCTGAAACAACGCCGGAACGAGCTTGCGGTGAGCCAGATCACCGGTCGCGCCGAAGAGCACGACGGCGCACGGGTCGGAGACTCGCGTCCGCGGCAAAGCCTCACGTAGCGGGTTGGTTTCGGAAAGCGCATTCGATTCGGGCATCGGGATTGGTCTCTACGGGTGAAGCCGGCCGGGACCGGCTGGCAAACCAGATGGTAGGCCGCTAGACGAGAGGCCAGCCGGCCCGCGGCCAGGCCAGGCCTACCAGCCAATTTGCCAGGAGCAATCGCGATTAAAGTATAAGCGAGCACGGCCTGCTGACGAGGTCCTAGCAAGGGGCGGCCAAGCCGGCTGAGAGCCAGTAACCGATAGGGAAACTGAACGGCGATTGCGAGTGCCAATAGACTGCCGAGCCGATGGCTTCGCCATGATGCATTCCAGTCTCCCTCCGCCAGGTGAACGATCGAGCGCGTCAGTCCACAGCCGGGGCACTTGAGCCCCAACCAGCTTCGTGAGAAGCAAGTCTGCGGGAGTGGAATCCGCGCCAATCCCCGAAAAGCGACCCGGCCGTCGGGCAACTCCTCAAGCGCGAACGCCAGGGCCAGGGCCGCGCAGGCGATCGCGAGTATCTGAACGTGGTATCGAAGCATTGTGAGTCTTTTAATGCTGAAAGACGTTCCGAAGCGTCGCCGAACTTCGATTTGTTGGCGATTCCACCAATCATACGGTATAGTCTCGGTAACGCCAGACCGGGCCTTCGTTGCCCGGTATCGGTCGATGCCGCGTAAGTTTTGGACCTTGCCGCACATCAGCGGCTGCGACCGTCCGGTTGATGGCGGTCGTCAGTCCGGTTGTTACGCTTTGATGCCCGGACCGATTGGTCGCGTGCGGAACGCCTTCATTCAGAGGGACTGGCTGCACGCGGCTGACCGGTCCGGGTTGGCTTTCTGAGCACGAAATGGGATGATCTCGGGCCTAGGCCCCGTCGGTAGCGCACGACGATCGGAGAGATGGAACACGAATGTTCCCAGCGTCACGAGCCAATGATCTTGGTTACGGGGAGATTGGCGGTCAAGAGCCAACCGTGAATCGAGCTTCGCGGGCGGGGAGATGGGCTCTGGTGATATTGGGCGGTGCCCTGGCCCCGGCCCTGGCCGCGATCTGGGCCGTTCCGTGGTTCGTGCCGCAAGACGCGCCCGCGCACGTTTACAATGCCCAGATCCTGGTTTGGTCGTTCGATCCGGCTTCGCCGTTTCGCGACGTTTATAAGGTCAGTTGGCAGCCGATTCCGAACTGGGCCGGGCCTCTCACGCTGGCCGGGCTGGTGGCACTTTTGCCGGCCTGGGTCGCCGATCGCATCATGACGAGCCTGACGCTCGTTTGTTTCGCCGTGGCTACCGTCTGGCTCCGGTGGCGAGTGGCCGGCACACGAGGGCTGGCTGGGGCGGCGCTCATGGCCGCAATTCTGGCGATGAACATGGCTTGGCTCTTTGGTTTTGCTAGCTTCATGCTGGGTGCGTGCCTCTTCTCGATCACTCTCGGACTTTGGTGGCCGGCCCGCGATCGGTTGGGCGTGCCTGTTCTCGCAGCGGTTTCCGGCCTGCTGGCGCTCGGCTACTTCTGCCACGTTGTCAGTCTCGGCCTGACCATCGGCGGCTTGGTCGTCCTTTCGCTCGCGAGCCCCGTAAAGACCAATGGCAAAAGCTCTTGGGGCCACCGGCTTTCACGATTGGCACGAACATGCGCTCCTTCGGTCCGGTCGCGCTATTGGTGTTATGCTACCTGGCGATCGCCACACAGCGAGCTCCTCTGAGCCCCAGTTGGGGCAACCTATCCGATCCCTGGTCTCCCAGGGCGTGGATCGAACAGCTCGCGTGGGCTGATCCCATCTCCCTCGCGATCCGTGACGGGCTGCCGCTCACCGAACGCCACGGCCGTCCGTTCTTGATCTTCGCGCCGGTGTTCTGGCTCGCTGGAGCCATCACCCTTTGGTGGTGGGGAACGATGTCACCGGGTTTGAAAAGTCACACGTTCGGCGACCGGCGGTGCTGGCTGGCCCTCGCCGGCCTTCTTGTGATCGGAGGAGCGGTTGGTCCCGACACCCTGGGCGAGGCTCACGGGAATTATCTGCCTCAGCGAGTCGTTCTGCTTGGGCTGGTTGCCCTGGTGCCGATCTTCGACATCGATCCATCGTGCTGGTGGGGCCGCGGTTGCACGGCGGCACTGGTTGTCGCGGTGATGCTCCAGTCGGTCATCATCTTGGATTACGCCCTCTACTCGGACCGTACCGCTGGCCAGATGATCCGCGCCCGTCAAGCGGTCGGCGACGGCCAAAGGATCGCGGCAATCCTGGCTTCAACGCGAAGCCGGTTTCGACCCAACCCGTTACTGCACGCCGTCAACTGGCTGGGAGTCGGCTCAGGAAATGTCGTCTGGAATAATTACGAAACCCAATATTATTACTTTCCGGTGCATTTTCTACCGGGAATCGACCGGCCGCTGCCCGGCGAACTGGAGTGGGTCTCCCTTCACGAAGGTCCCACTGAGTCTGACCTCCGCAACCGTGACTGGGCGATGATTCTGGCGCGGCACGCCAAATCGATTGACGTTGTCGTCGTCTGGAAGAGCGACCCGGCCCTCCACGCCGTTACGACCCAGTGGTTTGATCGCGTCGATTGTCGCGGTGACATTCAGATCTTTCGGCGCGAACTGCGAAAGGACCAATAATCCAGATTCCCGATCGCAATGTTCACGATCGGGAACCGGGACTGAATTGACGATCTCTGGAGTTCGATCCTCGTGGGTGAACGCAGCTTAATCTTTCTTCTTTTCCTTCTTGAGCTCAAACAAAATGATTTCGTCGTCGATCGCAGCGAAATCCGCGGGCCGTTCTTCCCTGTCGAGAACGGTGAGGCAAAGGGTAAGCCTCTCGCCGTCGAACTTGTAAATGCCCTTCGCCTTCTTGCCCTTGGCTTCTTCCGGCCCCTCAATGAGCGTCAGGTCGATGGTCGCATGAGGCTTGGCCGCAGTGTCGACCTTAGCTCTGGCGGTGTATTCCATACCAGCCACACTCGCGGTGACCTTTTCGCCATCGAAGATAAAAGTGGCGTCGATGCCCTCGCCCGTCGACACCCAGGTTCCCTGAAACGGCTTAAACAGAGCGACATTCGCCTTGTCATCGGCCTGTAAACTCGCACCACCCCAGCCGAGGCCGGCGCCAAACGAAAGTGTCAGCAGAAAGGTCAGCCTTATCGCCGGTGTGATCATCGCCTTTCGGTTCGTCAGGAACAACATATTGATTCCTCGCGGGTTGCCATGGTCGTTCCGCCGGCGCGGCAATTCGAGCCGCTTAGCGGTAAGAGTCGCTGAACTGAAACCCGAATTGAAACATCTTCGGGCAGGCGCGTGCAAGGCTCTTTTGGTAGGATTCATTATTCGTACAATCCGAGTCGACAGATCGTGACTCACGTGGTGGCCGCCGAGTTGATTCTTTTCCCGCGAGAGCGACTTGCCTCTGAAGATCGGCCAGGTTTTTTGAATCTCCTCGAAGATGAACCGCAGACGCAGGCACAGGAGCGGTGATCGATGAATGGCGCGGATCATCGACGAAGCGCTGTTAGGGCCTTGTTTGTCCGGACGCTCTCGGCGTGCAGTCTGCTGGTCTTTGTCTGCGCCGCGAGCAATTTCGCGGCCGGACCGCCCCAATCGACCTCGCCGGTTCAGGATGGTCGCCACGCGAGAGCCGTCACCGGCCGCAGGTCGAGCCATGCGAGCAGCCCGCGGAGAGCCCCTGTGCCCTGGGACGACGGAACTTACCGTGCGACCGTTTTGGTCCGCCGCGGGACGTCGCAGGGGAGCGGTACGATCATCGCATCGCTCGATGGGGAAACCCTGATCCTGACGGCCGCGCACGTCGTGAAAGCTGAAGGCCCGATCGTGATCGAACTGCATCGTTATAATCTCGGCATGGAGCGACAGCCGGGCGACACCAGGGGTCTGGCCGCGAGTCGTGCAGCGCCCGCCTCGTGGCCACCGACGCAGCCGCCGACGTGTCGGTCGTCCGCATCGGGAAAATGGTCGCACTGCCCTATGTCGCTCGGCTCAACCATGAAGCCAAAGAACCGCCGCGCGACGCCACCGTCATCTCGATCGGGCTTGACTTGGGGCGCAAGCTCACAAACTGGAATTCTCGGTTGTTGGAAACGGTGAGGTTCGAACTCAACGACAGCGGCAGCGCGGTCGTTCTTGATCACCGAAAAGATCCCCCAGCACGGCCGGTCCGGTGGGGGCCTTTTCCTACCCACCGGCGAGCTGGTTGGCGTGTGCGTGGGGCATTCCGAGCTGATAAAAGGCAAGCGATCGGGCGTCTTCGCCTCCGGAGAGAGCATTCGCCGGCTGCTCGAAGATCAAGAATTGATGGACACAATCGTCCGGTCCGAGCTCCGCATGGCCCGTCTGCAGAAAGAGCGTTTCCCCACGGCCCGTGCGTCCGCCCCGGAGCGCTCCAGCTCGGTCGTGACCCCGACTCGGTCCCTCGCCGGCGAGTCACCCGTCCCGTCCTCGCCCTGAACCCTCACGAGGCACGCGAGCGGCTTGCCGGGCGGCCAAGCAATAAAAGGCAAAAGCACAATGCAAGCGGTCGCGACTCCGGTTCCAATTCGGTATCCGCTGCCGGCAAGGGACTGGCGCACCTGGCTGCTGACGATTCCGTTGGCCTTGATCGTCATCTACGCCTTCATCCCCACCCTGGATAACGGCTTCGTCGGGTGGTACGACGACGATCAGAACTTCCGCGACAACCCTTATTTCCGAGGTCTGGCGCAGCCCAGGTCAAGTGGGCCTGGAGTACGCTTCTTGCTCGGCGTTTACCAACCTCTGGCCTGGTTGCTCTTCGAGGTGCAATATGTCTTTTGGAAACTCGATCCACGCGGATACCACCTCACCAGCCTGCTCCTCCACGCGACCAACGCCGTCGTCCTGTATGTTTTGACGGTGACCTTGCTCGTCCGATGCCGGGCCGATTGCTTGCTCGAGAGTCCGTGGACGTGCTCGCTGGCGCGGGACTCGCGACCGCCCTGTTCGCGGTGCACCCGCTGCGAGTTGAGGCCGTGGCCTGGGCCTCCTGCCAGCCGTATCTGCCCTGCGCCTTGTTCTCGATGCTGGCGGTTCTTGCCTATCTCCGCGCATTCCCGATGGTTCCTCCCCGCGGTGGGGTTGGCTCGTGGGCTCGTTCGTCCTGTTCGTGGCGGCCCTGTTGTTCAATGCGGTGGCGGTGAGCCTGCCGGCGGTGCTGTTGATCCTGGACGTCTACCCGCTGCGGCGATTCGGGGACGGCCCCGGGCGATGGTTCGGGGCGTCGGCGCGGAGAGTCTTGTGGGAGAAGGTCCCGTTTGTGATCGTGAGCCTTGTCTTCATGGGTGTGGCCATCGCGGCCAGGCGGCAATCACTGATCTCCGATCGAGCATCACGACGCCTTGGCGAGGCATTGCCCAGGCGTGCTACGGAATCTGGTTCAACATCCTCAAGACGGTGCTGCCGCTGGACCTCATCGCGGTGTACCCGTTGCCCAGGGAGATCAATTGGCTCGCGCCCCCGTTCCTGTGGAGCATCCTCGCGACGCTGGCGATGAGCGTCGGCTTGTTTCTGCTGCGCCGGCGCTGGCCGGGACTGCTGGCGGCCTGGCTGAGTTACCTGGTGATCCTGGCGCCCAACTCGGGTATCATCCGGATCAGCGGCCAGATTGCCGCGGATCGGTACAGTTACATGTCCACGCTGGGTTTGGTCATCCTGGCGGCCGCCGGCTTTTGCCGGCTCTGGCGGATGTTGTCGCGGTGGCGTCCTGGCGCGATCGGAATCACCGCGTTTGGCCTGGGACGCTGGTGTGTCTGACGGCCCTGACGCGGAACCAGTGCCGGACCTGGCGCGACCCGGAAGCCCTGTGGACCCATGTTCTGGCCAACGGAGGAAGCTCGAACTACGCGGCAAACAGCAACCTGGGCACGGTCTTCTTCAACCAGGGAAACTTCGGCGCCGCGGAGGCTTATTTCGCTGAAGCTGTACGGCTCCGTGCCACCTTCGCCGAGGCCCACAACAACTTGGGCAGCGTGTTCCAATGCCAAGGAAAGTATGAAGCGGCCAAGGCTCGATTCTCCAAGGCGCTGCGCCTCAATCCCGGCTACGCTGATGCCCACAACCGCCTGGGGACAATTGCTCATCCGCGACAATAAATTGGCGGAGGCCGAGGCTCATTTCGCCGAAGCTGTACGGCTCAATCCCGGCTACGGCGAAGCCCACAACAACTTGGGTGTTGTACTCTATAATCGAGGCGAGCCCGAGGCGGCGGAGGCTCATTTCGCTGAGGCGGCTGCGGCTCAATCCCAATTACGTCGATGCCCACATTAACCTGGGGACGATCCTCTCCCGCCAGAAGCGGTACGCCGAGGCGGAGCCGCATCTCGCTATGGCCGCCCGGTTGCGTCCCGACGACGCTCAAGCACATTACAGCCTGGGCAACGTACTTTCCGGGCTGTGCCACTACCCGACAGCGAGTGCCCAGTTCGCTGAGGCCATGCGGCTCCAACCCGGCGACCCGAATGCCTACAACGCCACCGCATTGATCATGGCGGCCTGTCCCGAACCGAGATTCCGCGACGGCAAGAAGGCGGTCGGGTTCGCAACTCGCGCCTGTGAATTGACCAAGTGGAAAGATCCACTGAGCCTTAATGCGCTCGCCACCGCGCAAGCCGAGGCCGGCGAATTCGTCGCTGCGATCTCGTCGCAAAAAGAGGCGCATCGAACTTCTGACGGATGGGCGGCAGAAAGCCGATTATCGCTTCCGGCTGGCGCTCTACCAGGCCAAGAAGCCCTACCGTCAGCCGTGAGCGCACCACCCCCTACCGAATGGCCCCGAGTAATATAGTTCATGCAAGTGGTGGATTTGGATTTTGGAGTGGAT
>CAWHKI010000232.1:0-35799 GCA_963829765.1 uncultured Isosphaeraceae bacterium
CAACAGGGCCACTCGGTCCTCGGGCTTAAGCTGCGAGAGGGTGTCGTAAGCGGCGCGGTGAACTCACCCAGCACCGGCGATACGCTGCCGCTGCCATCCACCACTAGCGCCACGGCCAAAGGCAGCTCGTCTCGGGAGAAATAGATAACCTTCTGCTCCACGCCGTCTTCGAGGACGCGGAAGTTTCCCGGCTTGAGGTCGTCAATGATCTTGCCCTTGTCATCCCGGACGGTCGCCTCCACCAGCACGAGGTTGACGTCCGCTTTTAGCGTGAATCCGCCCGTTTCTGGCGGCTGTTGGTTCCCAGGACAGCAGGCCCGTGCGCCCGAAGTCCGACACAGAGCGCGACACTGTAGAACGCACAAGTGCTGGCTGCCAGTGCGCGATTCATAGCTCACCGCCGGGATACTTGCCCTTCTTCAGGAGGCGCCTCGATAAGACATCAGCAAGGCCGCGCTTCGATCGGCCGAAGTCGACAGCACTCATCCGCCTCGCCCTCGATCATAACGTTGATAGATTGCATGGCATATTCGGAAGCGATTCACTTAGTCAGGTAGCTTCGAAGCCGTAACGCACCTCTGCTCGAATAACCACTACAAATACCATACTCCATCAGGGCAGTCAGCTCCCCGCTGTAGAGGGAAATTCGGAACCCCCGGCAACCGATTTGTCGATAGGCCACCTGGAGTGTTAGCCTAAACTTCTCATCACCCTTAAGTCCCTGGATGGGTAGGAGCAAGCTCCCGCACTCTAGGAGACTACCTCGTACCGCACCCGAACGCGGACACAGCCACCGCGGGGGTGGGCTGCTGATGTTGGGGGGGCCCGATTCGTTCGCGAGCGGCAAATACGACCGCACGCCGGTCGGCGAGCTTTTGCCCGTCTATGTAAATCGGTCTGATCCCAGCCAGGACGAGCAGGAGTATCACCTGGTGCTCACACGAGAGGGCTGGCTGCAGCCATGGGTTCGTCTGCGGAAGACGGAAGACGAAGAGGCAGGCCTGGCAGAAATGACCTCCTTCGATACGCTCAGTCGCGTCGGCGAAATCAAGCCCGGGGCCGTCGTGCTTGCGGAAGTCAGCGACAACGCGGGCGCAACTGCGCGGCGCTGGTCGCCCAGCAATTCGGCAAGGGCCACGTGGGTGCCTTATTGGTCGGTCGTCTCTGGCTGGGGAATGCACCGTGAGAATTCCGCCGAGAGTGACCTTGATCGATCGTGGCGCCAAACCATCCGGTGGTTGGTCGCCGATGTGCCCGCGGGTCGAGGTGTCGGTGCGTGCCAAGTCGGAATCGTCGACTCCCGCCGTTGAACTGTCCGTCTGGGTGCGCGACGCCGAATATCGCCCGCTCGATAATGCGAAGGTCGCGTTCAAGGTTACCCTGCCGGGGGGCGACAACCTGACCATTGACGCCGAGCCGAGCGCCAGGGAAGCCGGCATGTACTCGGCTACCTACGTTCCGAAGAAACAGGGAGCTTACCAAGTACTTGCTACCGCGACCGCGCCGGATGGGAGCACCGTGGGGGCTCGCGAAGCGGGCTGGGCGGCCCAACCCGCGGCCGACGAATTCGCCCGATTGGAGCCGGACCGTGAATTCTTGAAGACACTTGCCTCGCGAACCCACGGCGAAATCGTAGATGGCGATCATCTCGACTCGTTCGTCGCCAGCCTCTCTTCCAGGAGTGCCCCGATCACCGAGCCGTGGACGTCTCCATTATGGCACACTCCTCTTTACTTCCTGATCGCGATTGCGTGCCTGGCCGGCGAATGGGGCCTGCGCCGGCTGAATGGTTTGGCCTGAACGGAACTGGTCGATCACGCGCGGGCCCGTAGGGACGAGCTGACGAATTCAATACATTGACCGCTCGGATGGAAACGATGAAGGCGTTGCTCGCGTTATCCCTGTGCCTGGCGGTGGCTCCTGCCGAGGATCGTCCGTCCGTCATCATCATTGTCGGCGCGCCGGGTACTCCCCAATACGCTGCTGTGTTTCGGCAATCGGCCGATCAATGGCAGACCGCCGCCAAGAAGGCCGGTGCCGAATCAGTTCAGATCGGTCTGCTCGATCAAGCCGGCGTGACCGATCATGAGCGACTAAAGTCGATTCTGACCAAGACGGCCAGAGCTAGGTCGGAGCCGCTCTGGATCGTCTTGATCGGACATGGCACATTTGATGGTCGCGAGGCGAAGTTCAACCTGCGTGGCCCGGACATGACGGACCTCGAGCTTTCCGAGTGGCTGGCACCGTACAAGCGACCGGTCGCCGTCATCAACTGCCCTCGGCGAGCGGCCCGTTCGTCAATCGGCTCTCGGGCGGCTGCCGCATCATCATCACGGCCACCAAGAGCGGGCACGAGCAGAACTTCGCACGATTCGGTGAGTATCTCTCTGGGGCGATCACTGACTCTCGCTCCGACCTAGACAAAGACGGCCAGGTTTCGCTCCTTGAGGCTTTCTTGACCGCCGGGAGCCGAGTTGATGAATATTACCGCACTCATTCACAACTCGCCACTGAACATGCACTGATCGATGATAATGGCGACGGCTTGGGAACCCCCGCCAACTGGTTTCGGGGTGTTCGCGCGACCAAGCGTGCCAAAGACGGTGCCTCCCTGGATGGCCTTCGGGCTCACCAGTTGCATTTAATCCCCAGCGATCGCGAGCGAGAGATCCCTCCCGAGCTGCGCCGCCGCCGCGATCAGCTTGAACTCTCCATCGCGGCCCTGCGCAACCAAAAAACCAAACTCGGAGAGGATGAATACTATGCCCGGCTCGAAAAACTAGTGGTCGAGCTGGCGCGGCTGTATCGCGCTGCGCCGGCCGCAACCCCGAATAACGCTGAGCGAGGGCACCGCCGCTGATCGCCGTTTTTCGCGGAGGGTCCCATGTCGGCCTCGCTCGGAGACTGTTTCGACAGTTCGAAATGCCGCGAGCCTCATTCATGTGCGGTTGTTAGCAAGAACGGGATCGCCGCGAGAATTGAAAACCTGGTACGAGGGGAGCTCGCAGCGGCGCGTACACGTTGACCAAGTCGGCGAAAAGGCTCATACTCAGGCTGGTCCGGAGTTGTTTCACACGGGGAATCGTCAGTCGCTTGTGATAATGGGACGAGCATGAGTCGTGGGATGCCGGGTGTTCCGGCTTGGTCCTTCGGTAAGAATCATTCGGCGCAGCAATGGCAGAATAAGATGCAGAAGCGGGGTTGGAGCGCGGCTCAGATTACGGAGGCGATTCAGGGCGGGCAGACGTTCCCAGCCGCGAACCAGGTCAACGCCAGTCATCCTGCAAGCCGTTACGTCCATCCGTCAACCGGGAGATCCATGGTCGTGGATGACGTGACGATGGAGGTGATTCATGTCGGCGGAGATGGCTTCGTTTACTAGTGTTCTCAAAGTCTACGTTCCGCTCCTCAACGAGGGAACGTCGGTCGTTCGCCCGACACAAGGTGTCAAGCTCGCGGAGAGCGTGTACCGAATCCTTCCCACCAGCGACTATGACCCGGACGATGAGCAATGGGAGTTCCCTCCGGGCAGCGTCGTTGAATGCGTCCTCGAGACGCGAAACGGGCAAGAGATCCTCGTGGCCAGGAAGAGATCTCACGCGACGTAACGGCATCTTCAACGTGGTGCCACTCGGCGGCCCGTAGAGCCGCGATATCGCGCTCGGACACTTCAGTCAATGCCCCCCGTAGGACTCGAACCTACAACCCGCTGATTAAGAGTCAGATGAAGGAAACGCGGAAAGCCCATGGTGGCAATGGTTTACGGATTGCGGACCCGCCATTTGATCCGCCCGTGATCCACGACGCTTGTAATACCGATCCTGATTTGACCGCCATAGCGCATGCATGGTCCACACTGCCCGAGGCCCTGAAGGCTGGCATCGTGGCGATGGTCAAAGCCGCCTCGGGGAAGTGAAACTGCTCTTACTGCCTCAAAGTAGATGCATGCGTGTTCCGAGTTGAGCCCGAGTGACACGGTACATGCACGGACTATTAGACCGCCAAGATATAGTGCATGCGTGTGCGTAAGAGCCGGTTGTCACCGTGGAGATCTAGAGATGGCACGCCCCTTGAAAGACATCGACGCCGATCAGGTCAGGAAGCTGGCCAAGCTGGGTTGCAACCAAGATGAGATCGCCGACTTCTTCGGTGTGAGCCTCCCTCATCAGCGAACGTTTCCGATCGGATCTCCGCCTGGGTTCGGTCGAATCGAAAATCTCGATTCGTCGGGCGCAATGGCGGAGTGCGATGAAGGGATCGGACCGCATGCTCATCCACCTGGGGAAAGTCTACCTCGGTCAGACCGATCGGCTAGACGTCACGAGCACGGGAGGGACTACCCAAGTGGTGCTGGTCGACAGAGCGGACAACCCGCGCGACGCCGAGCTGGACGGATGGCGCGACAACGAGTCCGAGCGTTAGACGACCGGCTCGAACGCCAGAATAAGACCGTGATCGTGCTACCGTACAAGGACGGTGAGGCCCCACCAAAGCAGGAGACCGACAATGCCACGTCCCTATCAAGCCCAGAGGCCCGGCAAGTCGAGCCTGACGGCTAGCCTCATCCGCCAGAGCAAAGACCAGTACGTGCGGCAACTGTACGCCAGGCTTGGCCCCGAGGAATTCTACCGCCGCCGGCTGGAATGGCTGGCCGCCAACGGCAAGCAAGCATCGTACGACCGACTGGTTGCCTACCTACGCAAGCATGGCCTGATGCCCGAGAGTGAACCATAAATTTCCGAATTTATGCCCGGGGTCTTTCCGCACCAACTAGGCGCGTTAGATCTGAGGAAAAACCGACATGCGCGCACCAGGACAAACCGCCGTCACACTGACGATGGTTTTCGGTTGTCATTTCCACTTGCCCGCAGAACAAAGGGCAAGTTCACGGAGTCTGCCGCGCCGTTGAATTCCCAGCCCCATGCCGCCCCATCAGCTTCGCAACTGTGCTGAACGAGCCGTCCGCCCTTCTCCGAATGGAGTTTCAGCCATTCCGCGATCTGCTCCGCTTCGTACCATTTCCCGACGAGTACGTTCACGGTTCCGTCGTCGTCATCAGGTTCATAGGGACTGCCATATCTCCCGGTACTTTTGAAAGAGAGGAATCCGTCGTCTTGCAGGAAAGCTTCTCCGAGAAAGTAAACCAGAGGACGAAGACCCGCCCCTCTTTTGGTTCGCAGAGCTTTCTTCACGATGGAAAAGGATTCCTCTTTGATCTTCACGTCGATGAGGTGCAGGGCGGTTTCGTAACCCATCACTCATGCTTCTCCGATTTAGGGCTTCGTTGTCTTCCCCATTTTTCCCCATTTTTCGACCGCTAGCTACGCGCGTTAGACGATATCGTAAAACCCGTGTTAGGATGAATCCTCGGGACGGTCTGGTGGGTGGCCACCTGTCAGGCCAAGCGAATCCGGCATCGCGGTTACCTCTATGGCCGTGGTGTCGGGTTCGGCCCGATAACATGGAGGAACATCATGGCTTACGGTCCGCCCGACGCTCCTTTCCACGTGATTGGCTCGCGCACATTTCCAGTGCCTGCGGATCGCGCGATGCTCGAGACGCTGCTGTCTGAGCTCGAAAGCAGGGAACACGTTCTCGGAATACGTTGCCAACACTGAGGCTTACTGGCGAGCGATCCACCGGTTTCGGCATCCCGACTGGCCAGATAACGCCCGGGCGAAATTTGAGGCAGAAATTGAGCGACTGCGCCCGATCGTTGAACGGCCGCCGACACTTCTCTTGAGCATTCAAAGCTGCATGTCGGACCATGGCCTTTCGATGCTGAAGAACAACGACGTTCTGATAGCAAACAAAGACATACTTGCGGAATTGCGGTCGCTATACAGGGAGGCGAGCGACGCACTGAACGAGACGCCGGTACAGGAACCCGCGGCCCGCCAGCCCACCCCCTCGGGAGGACAAACAGCCCGCCGCCGTGGACGCCTCGGGGGACAAGATGCCAGAGGCCCCGCCGCGCCGATCGTTCTCGGGAAGTCAGGGGACGAACCGATTGTTCGAGGTAAGGCCAAAAGCCGCCTGACCGTTCCCCGTTACAACGTTATCAAGGCGTTGTTCTGTGCTGGGGACAACGGGTTGACGGGTGACGATCTTGTCACCAAGAGCGGTCATGGGGGAGCGGTGAACGTGCTCAAGAGCTTAGCGAAAAGCGACCCGATTGGGGAGCAGTGATATCGTTGCCCGGCCAACCTGGTGGTCGATACCGCATTGCTTCGGAATCTGACGGAAGTTGACGGACATTGATGGAGAATCGTACAGGCAATGACGGAGAGGGTGATCGTAGTGTAGACCCTGGCATGAATGACCATGCCGGGAGAAATATACGATGCCCCCGAATCTTTGTTGATGCCCGTGACCTGTCTGAACGGCTGGATGTCAGCTATGACACCGTTCTGACCTGGGTGCGACGTGGCAAGATTCCGCATGTCCGCGATGGACGCGGACGCCTGATGTTCAACCTGAATAGCGTCATAGAGTCGCTTTGTCAGAAGCCTCGGGACGACTCGCCGACAACCCGCAGCGAAAGGGGTGAAGCATGACGCCAAAACCCCGCCCTGATAGTACTACGACGCCCGAGGCCCCCGAGTTGCCCGAGGGGTTAAAGCCGCTGGCCGCTGTTCTTCAAGAGCTGGCCCATGTCCTGCCCGGACTGAAAGCCGCCCTTGAACGTCAAGCCCGGCCGCCGGTCGAACGGTTGGCCTTTCGGCTCGATGAGATTGCCGACCGGTACGGGAATGTCTCAACGCGCGATTGAGCGAGAGAGGAGCCGCTGGTCGATTTCCCAAGGCTGACCTGCATGTCGGCAAGGCCCCGCTGTGGCGAACCCAAGACCCATCGAGCGTTGGTTGAAAGGGGTGACCGGTGAAACCGACCCCCCACGATTGCTGGGTACTGGCCCGTTCTCATCTCCGACCAGTCCCTTAAGGGGAGAGGCTGCGATACGAGCCGTGGCGATCGCTGGCGGATGATCTGGCCGCGACCCTGCCGGAAGGCCGCACGTCAATCCTAGATGTGTTCCTGACGGCGGAGCCGATGAAGCCGTCATCGAGGCGATTGCCGATCAAGACGGGATGGGACCGGACCCGCCCGTGGAAGCACTACGACCCGCTGTTATGCGACCCTCGGGGACATTGCCCAATCGTGTCAAGTCAACCGTGGCTATGGCGTGGATGGGTATCGCCTCGGGTGTTCTCAACGCTATGGCTGCCGACCCTGGCACCGGAAAAACACGGTTTGTGCTCGACATCGCTCGAAGGCTCTGGTTTGCATCGAGCTGGCCGGACAATCAACCAAATGAGATGCCTGCCGGGACGCGGACTCTCTGGGTTCAGGGGGATCGAAACTTTGCGGAAATGCTGCAATGTGCCCGCGACTTTGGCTTGCCCGATGAGGCCGTTGTCCTGGGTTCATCTCCAAGTGACCCGATGGGAAGCTTAGACCTAGATGACGCTTTCGACCCTCACCGCCCTAGGGGATCGTATCGTGGCCGCCTCTGTCGCTTTGGTGGTCATTGACACGGTGGGAATGACGACCGGCCGCAATCTCTCACGACCCGAGGAAGCCCGCGAGTTCTTCGCTCCGATCATCGAGTTAGCCGCAAGGACTCAAGTGCCGATCCTTGGTGTGACGCATCTCTCGATGAACAAGGAAGCCCTCGGTAGACGGATCGTGGAGAAAGCCCGAGTCGTCATCAAGATGACGCAACCCGACCCGGAAGGACAACGCGACCGCCGCCGCCTCTGGGTGGACAAGACCGCCATTCAAAAGCCGCCGGCCCTTGGTGTCACGATGACGACAAGGGGAATGACTACGACTTCGACCCACCCAAGGAACCCGAGCCGACCCCCAGAAGGCATGGCCCGCCCCCGGCCCGGCTGGAAGAGTGCAAGAAATGGTTGACGGAGCGCCTGACTCCGAATCCGGCCGCCGTTCAAGAGATTCGGACTGACTCCGACAAGGCCGATTTCTCCGCCGACACGCTCTATCGTTCGCGTGACGCCTTGAAGGTGGAAGAGTACACGGTTGGCCGCCGGAAATGGTGGAAGTTGCCCGTTGTCGGAGATGTCGGAGTTCAGAACAACGGTAACTCCAACAACTCCGACAAGGTGTACTAGCCGATTAATACACGTTGTCGGAGTTCGCCAGATACACAGGCAACTCCGACACTCCGACAACCGACAACATGGCAATATAGGCAATTTTGTCGCATCCTGACGTCGAAATTCGCAAATAGGCAGGACACGCCGATGGCATCCATTTGGAAGATGACCACGCCCCCCGGCCGCCTTGACTGGCCCGCGATCCGCGATCAGACCGACTTGGCCGCCGTGGCGACCAGTCTACTTGGCCCGGCCCCCGGCCGCCGTGGAGGGAAAGGCCGCCTCTGGTGGAAGTGCCCGTTCCACGACGACGCAAACCCCAGTTTTCATGTCAACCCGGTCAAGCGGACCTGGAAGTGTTATGGGTGCTCGGAACACGGGGACGCCGCCGCACTGGCGATGAAGTTGAAACATTGCACGTTTCCCGAGGCCGTGGAGTTCTTGGCTGGCAAGGCCGCCCCCTCGGGGAAGCCGCCCGCCCCGAGGCCCCCGGCCGCTGGCCCCGCCAAGGCCGCTGGCCGCCCGCATGAGATGCCCTCGGGGTTGCCTTTGGCCGATGCGCTCACTCTGGTGGATGAAGCCGCCGCCCGTCTCTGGACGCCCGAGGGAGCGAATGCCCTGAGTTATCTCCGAAACCGTGGACTGACCGACGCGACAATCAAGACCGCCCGCCTCGGGTGGACATCTCGAGTTTCAATCCCGGTTAAGGACGGGACAAGGTTCTGGGATGTCTCGGGGATTGTCATTCCTTGGAGGGACCGCGACCGCCTTACGATGGTCAAGATTCGACGGCCCGAGGGGAAGGAACCGAAGTACGCCGAAGCGTATCGCGACCTGCCCGCGATGTTTCCAGCCCCCTCGGTCATTCGCCGTGGCAAGCCGCTGGTGATCGTGGAGGGGGAATTCGACGCCTTGCTACTCGGTCAAGAGCTGGCCGCCCTGGCCGCCGTCGTGACGCTGGGGAGCGCATCGGCCCGCCACGAGGGATCGACCTATCTGGCGATGCTGGCCGCCCCTACTTGGTATCTGGCCCATGACGCCGATGATGCTGGCAACAAAGCCGCCTCGGGGTGGCCGGCCCGTGCGCGACGAGTCAGGCCCCCGGACCCGCACAAGGATTGGACCGAGGCCCATCAAGCCGGCATCGACCTGCGCCGCTGGTGGACTGAGAACGAGTTCACCGATGTTTTCGACCGAGAGGAACGTGCCGCCATCATGGAATTCAACTAAAAGGACACCGCCAATGCGTGTTACCGCTGTTACGTGTGATCGCTGCAAGAGGCTTATCGACGCTGAAATGTCCATGCTCCTGATCGAATCACGTGGCCAACTGGCCAAGGTGATCGACAAGACCGATTTATGCGGACCGTGCGGTCAAGCGTTGCTCGAATGGCTGCGCAACGCGCCGAACCGTTCCACCCAGCTTGACCCGAGGGATACCGATGAGCCGCCGCCATCGACCTGCCCCCGGTCAGTTAACGCTGCTGTTCGTGGCCGCCCTTGGCGACCCGCCCCCGCCGGCCGTAGTGGCCCGAGAGCGAGCGCAGTCCCGCGCCCTACGGATCGACCGAGTTGGCGACCCCGCCGCCCTGGAAGGCGAGAGAGGCCGCCTGAGGCGACGATGAACCGGAGGGTGGATCGGTTCGTGCGGCGTGGAGCGAGCTTGCTGTCTCTGCCACACCTGGCCCGCCCCGTCCAAAGCTGGATTGACGGTCGGATCATGCTGACGTGCCGATCGTGCTCGGAGAAGCCTGATACCGTGGCCCGGCTGGAAGAAATCGCCGCTGTCGAATGGAACTGACAACCAGTGTACGCCTAGTGTACAGAATTCCGGTTTACGGGGGGGAACACTATAATGTTCACTATTAAATCATGATAATCTGTTCACGTTTCGCATTAACCCCACTGAGGCAACATGAGAACCTACCATTGTGACCGTTGCGGAAATCCAATTCCGTTTCCCGAGCTGCTCACTATCACGCTTTCGCCGCCGGTTATTCCGCCGTGCCACCAGCATGAGCTATGCCGGGAGTGCGCGACGAAGCTGGGGGGGTGGCTGCAAACCAAAGAACTGAGCAATAACCCGGTTGACTTAACGCCAACCATCGCATAGACTGGGATCATCATGAAAACACTGTGTGACCAAATTCGTGACGCGGTTCAACGCTCCAAGCTGAGCCACTACCGCATTTGCCAGGAAACCGGCATCGACAAGGCATCGATGAGCAAGTTTCTGAGTGGAGAACGAGAGGGGTTGTCCATGGACAATCTGAACAAATTGGCCGCCCTGCTCAAGCTGAGAATCGTTTCTGACCGGAAGGGGGAGTGAGATGGCTGAGAAACTGATCCGGCGTGGCAAGGTATGGTACTTCCGCCTCACTGACGCCGATGGCCGCCGCGTGATGAGACGTGGTTGCACCGACAAGCGGGTGACCGAGGAACTGGCCCGTGATGCTCAGTCAAAGGTTGCTCGCACTAAAGCCGGACTGACCGACCCCAAGGCCGAACGGGTCGCACGGGAGAGCCGCCGGCCGATTCGAGAGCACGTTGCTGAGTTTATCGCTGGGATGGAGTCGAAAGGATGTGACCCCAAGCACGTGCGTTCAACGCGGACGTATGTTGAGCGTACCATCAAAATGGCGGGCATCGAGCGAATTGGCGACCTGACGCCATCGGCCGTTTCGCTCGCCGTGACCACGCTTAAAACCGAGAAGTTATCGGCCCGTGCGGTGAATGCCTACGTGACCGCCGTCAAATCATTCTCGCGCTGGCTCAAACGTGATGGCCGAACATCGGATTACTCGCTTGAAACCATGACCAAACAGAACGAGCAAGCCGACCGCCGCCGTATCCGTCGTGCCCTGACCCCCGAGGAAGCCGCCCGAGTCATTCAGGCCGCGAATGCTGGCCCCGAAGCTGGTGGCTTGGCCGGCCCTGAACGTGCCATGCTCTACGACCTGGCCCTCGGGACCGGGTTCCGTGCCGATGAGCTGGCGACCCTGATTCCCGAGCGGTTCTCCCTCGATTCTGACCCGCCCACCGTGACCGTGCTGGCCGGCTACTCGAAGAATGGCAAGGAAGCTATTCAGCCTATCTCCGCCGCACTGGCGACCCGGCTCCGCCCCTGGCTGGCTCATAAGCCCCCCGGAAGGCCCGTATTCGACGGAATGACCGAGCGGACCGCCGAAATGCTACGGGTTGACCTGGAAGCCGCCGGCATCCCGTATGAGACCGCCTCGGGAGTGGCTGACTTCCACGCCCTGCGAGCTGCCTACGTGTCCAATCTGGTTGCCTCGGGAGCATCGGTGAAGGCTTGTCAGACCTTGGCCCGGCATTCGACGCCTAGCCTGACGATTGGCGTCTACGCGAAAGTTGCTCTTCACGACATCAAGGGAGCGGTCGAAAACTTGCCTGACATGACCCCGAGGGAGTCAGGCCCCGAGGATATTGCCTTGGCCGCGACCGGGACTGACAACGCCACCCATAAGCAAACCCTTGCTCCTTATTTGCGCCATTCTGGGGACGGATTGAGTCGGACTCTGTCAGATACTGACGTGATAACCCAATTGGATGGGGTTGCTGGGGACAACAAAAAACCCCTGGAAAATCAGGGGTTTGACGCATCTAGCCGGGTTGAGTCGGATACTGTCGGAAATGCCCCCCGTAGGACTCGAACCTACAACCCGCTGATTAAGAGTCAGCTGCTCTGCCAATTGAGCTAGGAGGGCCCCAAACACGGGTACGACCAGGAATCCATATCCTGACAGACCCCCGGCGCGTTTGCAAGGGCTCCCGAATCGCGGGCGGATGGCGCTTGCTTAAGCGGCCAACGGCTGAATGAGGATCGCATCGCCACGATCTCATGTGGCTTTTTCGCCACGATCGGGCCCGGGTTGATGTTGCCTATTTTGAACATCCCCGGGTTTCCTGGAAGTTTCGTCGGTGGCTGTGTAGGATCGCGCCCTCGCGGATGCTAGAATTCTTAGTAGTGCCTCTTGGAAATCGACGGCAAAAGGCGTTCGAACGACGTAGAGACAAAGGGCGTTGTGTTGCTACTTAGACGTCCTTCGACACGCAGTCGGGGCACAGATACGACTTTCGACAATGGGGGAAAGACTGATGCGTCGGGACTTGGATGACGTGATCCAGGGATGGCCTTATAATCCTGAGCCCGGCGACCACGTGGCGCGTGAAGTCCGCGCACGCGACGGCCGCATGGTCTTACAGGTGCGCATCGAGCTCGGTGTGCTCCAGCTCGAGGTGGCGGGCGCCTGACGGGCTGCGGCCGCACGGATTCGTCACCTACCTCGACTACTTGCGGCATCATGCCGCCAGCCGCGGATTGGTATCCGGCGGCAAGTCGCCGCCCTGGACGATGACGGCCCACCAGTGCGCGGAGGCCGACCGTGAGTTTATCCAGTTTTACCATCGCCGGATCGCCTGGCTGGCACTGCGCCGCCATGAAAAGGCCATCCAAGACGCTGACCACGCGGTCGCCCTCATGGATTTTATTCGCCGTCATGCGCATGACGAAGATTACATCGAAGCGCATGAGCAGTTCCGCGGGGTCGTCCTGTTCCATCGCACGGAGGCAGCCATCGCGGTGGCGCTCGAGCGCCATCACCCCGATCAGGCCATCGATGCCTTGCGCGACGGGATCCAGCGGTTGACCAACCATCAGCGCACCTGGTGGGAGGAACACGACCTGGCCGACTCGCCCAACCTCGCGCTGATCGAGCAACTTCGCCACTACGAGCAAGATATTCGCAAAAAGTTCGCGGTGGGAAAGACCCTGCTCGAACAACTCGACGAGGCTGTCGCCAAAGAAGATTACGAGCAGGCCGCAAGGCTCCGCGATGAGATCAAAGCCAAGAAGCGAGCGAGAAAGTAAGGCGTCAAGTCCACGCCATGATGGCGTCGCCATGTCACGCAGGATCAATGGACCAGCCAAGGCCAATCGACGACATCGGCCGAGACGACCGGTCCTTCGACGCACACGCGGCGGAGGTCGGTAGAACCGTCGGCCTGACGGATCGGCGCAACGCAACTGAAACACGCACCGAAGCCGCACGCCATCTGGTTTTCCAGTGACACGTCGCAGGGGACGTGATGTTGACAGGCGATCTTCGCGAGGTTCGCCAGCATGGCCGGAGGTCCGCAGCCGACGACCTTCGCCGGGCGATCATCTCGCTCCAACCTGCGGGCCAGAAGGTCCGTGACATAGCCGTGATAACCGACCGTGCCGTCGTCGGTCGCCAGCTCGACCTCGACGCCGGTACGACGGAAGTCGTCGACGCCCGCCAGCAGCGCGGCCGTTCGCACTCCATAGAGCAAGGTGATCGCGGGACAGAAAGATCCAGGCCCAGGGGTCGTTGCCCTGGCCATCGCGGCGTGGGGATCTTTCCCAGGCGAGGTGGGCTCATTGCCATAAGCAGCCTGTCCAAGCCACCAGCGGGCCAATGCCAGGAAAGGAGTCTGGCCGATGCCGCCAGCGACCAGGATGACGGGCCCCGCGGGGGCCGGGCCAAAGCCGTTGCCGAGCGGCCCCAAAACGGCCACTCGCTCCCCTGGCCTGCGCTGAGAAAGGGCACCCGTCCCACGCCCGACCACCAGGTAGACGACGTCAAACGCCGTCGGAGCGCCCGTAGAATCGCGGACGACTTCGTAGAGGGCCAGCGGGCGCCCCAATAACGGGTCAGACGCACCCTCGGAACCGGGGCGAACCATCACGAATTGGCCGGGCTTGATCGCTCGAGCGATGGACGCGTCAGCCAGGCGCAGGCGATAGGTGTCGCGAGCGATCCGGATGTTGTCGACAACCGGCACCAGTCTGTGGATCGCGTTAGCCGGGGCAAAAGCATCCATGAGATCTGGGCCTTGTTCGGGTCAAGAGTTTCACTGGACCAAGCATGGCGAATCGCCTGAAGGGACTGATCGCCACAGCTCGGGTTCAATCGTCTTGATCGTCGCGGCTATCCGTCTCGGACGGGCCTTTCCGTTTTTTGCCGATCACGGGCCCGGGAGGCGGACGCTTGCGGACGGCGGGCCGCTTTCGGCCTTTACCTTTGACAATGCCCGGTCGGTTGCGCTCGGTGGTGGAATCTTGCTCGAGACCAATGATGCGGCGCCGTGGTTTGATTGGTTCCGGAGGAAGCGCGTTCTTAGCTTCAGGCCGGCGAGAAGGCGTCGTCTGGCTCGTCTTATTTCGACCGGCATGGGCGTTGTTTCGCCCGGAAGGCCCCTGCTCCGCTCTGGCGCCCGGCGGGCCCCTGCTCCGATTTGCGCCGTGGGGCCCCTGCTCGGATTTGCGCCCGACAGACCCCTGTTCCGCTTTGCACCGGAAGGCCCCTGCTCCGATCTGTGCCCGGCGGGCCCCTGTTCTGCTTTGCGTGGCCGTTTTGATTCCCCATGGCGCCTGTGGGTGGAATCCCCATCAAACGAATGAGGGAGCGATACTGACTCGCCCGCGGCGACCTTATGGAGAAGCTCGACTTCGTGGCGCGAGAGCGAACGGCATTCGCCGACGGAGAGCCCCTTAAGACTGATTGGCCCGACGGCGATTCGGTGAAGTGACATCACCTTGTGGCCGAGCTTGGACAGCATGCGGCGGATCTCGCGTTTCTTGCCTTCGGCGAGGACCAGCTCGAGCGTGGTGGCCTGTCCCTGGCGGCTCACGATCCGGGCCCGCTTGGCGCGGACCTTGCCGTCGGACAGCCAGACGCCTTCGGTGAGCTTGGCCATCATCTCGGGAGTCGGCAGGCCGGCCACCAAGGCGCGATAGAGCTTCTCCACCCCGTAACGGGGGTGTGCCAGTTGGTTGGCCAGGTCGCCATCGTTGGTCAGGATCAATAATCCGGTGCTGGCCTCGTCCAAGCGGCCGACGGTGTAGACGCGTTCTGGAATCTCGGGTAGCAAGTCGACAACGCGGGGGCGGCCGGATGGGTCGGAGTTGGTCGAAACGTAGCCTTTTGGCTTATTGACGGCGTAATACACCATCGACTCGAGCTTGATCGGCTCTCCGTCAACCGTGATCCGAGCACGGGCGGGGTCGACCCGGGTGCCAAGCTGGCGGATGACCTCGCCGTTGATCGAGACGCGGCCTTGGAGAATGAGCTGCTCGCAGCCGCGGCGCGAGCCCAACCCGGCATGGGCCAGCACTTTTTGGAGCCGATCCTGTTTATCTGTCTCGGCTCGGTCGCCGCCATTGAACAATCGCGATTTCGCCGTGGTCTCGTGCCGCGGTTTTGCCCCGGCCTTGGGTGGTGGAGGGCCAGGCCGATCCCGGCCCGGTCCCCCGGCTGGTCGCGGCCGGGGCTTTGAGCCGGGCGCGGTCTTCGGGAATGGGACGGCGTGCTTGGTCTGGGTCCTTCCGCGGGGAAGGAGCGGCGTCGAGACATTGAACTTATTCCATTCCGGCCCGGCCGGGCCATTGCGGCGCCCACAATCAGGGCAAGCCTTTGCTTGCCGTGGCACCTTTAATCCTAGCCGCTCAGCGTCGATCTCGCCAGTACCGTTCTCGGCGGAACTGCCATTCAGACGTAAGGGACCGGGCCGCCCGGCGGCGGGGGCTGCGTGAGGCCGGGGTCGCCATCGCGGGCTGTAGGTAAGGCAAACGAAGACCAGTTGGTTGACGACCAAGCTCCGCCCGCGGGGGGTGTTCTTTTACCTCGGACGGGCGGCTTGTTCCTTGAGTTTTTCCGCCAGTACGGCTTCATCGCCCTTCGTGAGTTTCCCTTCGGGATCAATCAGGATGACGGTCCCTAACCCCGGCAGGCCGAATCGCTCCCAAGTCTTGAATGTGGGGTCAAGCAGGATGGGAAAAGGCAGGGCCTTGCCGCCCCAGACGTGATTAACGATTGGCTCCAACGCCCGATCGACGTCGGCCATCGATTTCAACTCTCCCTC
This sequence comes from uncultured Isosphaeraceae bacterium, assembly GCA_963829765.1. GTDB lineage: Bacteria > Planctomycetota > Planctomycetia > Isosphaerales > Isosphaeraceae > CAWFRS01. The sequence goes on from CAWHKI010000232.1 coordinate 16,023, forward strand.
ATAGTCGATGCAAATCGAAAGGATCTCGAACCGGTCACGCTGTGCCGCGTGCTCCTCATAGAATCTCATGAGCTTAGGCAAGCCCTGCGAGAGGCAAGTACGACAACTCAAGCCCCAGAAGTCGATGAGAACCCACTTACCTCGAAAGTCGGCAATCCGAGCGTCCTTGCTCACGCCACGGGCATCGGAGGCGTGCCAAGGGGGTGGCGACTCGCCGTAGTGCTGAGTGTAGTCGCTCCAAGAGCCTTCGGCCTTCGCTTTCGCTTCCAAGGTCATGCGGTAAGGTCGGTGAGGCACAAATTTTAGCCGGCCGAGATCGACGTCGGTTCTTTCGGTCTCCAGAATGAACGCTTTGTCCGGGACGAGCTCCCCCTCCAACTGATCGTTGTCAGCAAACTGGCTGTAGGCTTGGAGCGTGTACCTGCCCGGGGGTAACCGGACTTCGAACTTCGCCTCGAATGAACCGCAGCTAACAAGCCTGGTGGTGTGGAGCGGACGGGTGGGGTCTTCGGGCAAGTGAACGTAGACATGGGTCCAACTTGGCCGCTGACCGGACCCCGGCCCCTCGAACGACCCGCGCACCGTGACGAGAGGGACCAGCCGGATTTCGAGAGGCTCAGCTCCCTCCGTCTTCGGGAGCAGGGCGATCCCGCCGTGCCGGCGTGACGGGTCCATAGCCATCACAGCGAAGTACCGGTCCGGATCCTTTATCGAGAACCGGCCATCAGACCCTGCCGGGGTGGGTTGGGGCCGGCCTATGGGTTCCATCTCACCGAGATTTCCCCAGAAGAGCCTGACATTTTCTTCCTTGGTGAGATCGTAGAGCTTACCGTCACGATCCCTACCCGATCCGTTGGCCCTCCAGAAATAGCCGACGGCCGCGCCGGCGACCCGCATCCCCGCTTCATCAACGACCCGTCCGCAGACCTCCCGCGGCTCATTCGCTCGGACAGCGTTGATGGATACCAGCAGGACCAGCACCGAAGGGCAGATCGGCGGCTTTGTCTGCGTACTTCTCATCGGGTGACCTCACGGGGTCTGGTGGCCCGGACACGGATGGCTACGCGAATCGCCTGACAATTGTAACATAGCGGCCCTCGGAATTTCAAAAGGGTTCCAAGCCGTTCCTTCTCAATGGTTCCTCGATGATTCGAATCTCTGGATCACCCTATGTCCGGACCAAAATTGATCCAATATTCGCCTTTTAATGGCGAAATCGATGATAGTGGGAGCTTCACGCTTACGAAGAGGGCGAGAGGTATCGGGCCCGGCGTTCGGACGCGATCCGCGCTTAGTGACTCAGGGAGAATCCTCATGGCCGGTGGCTACCCTACCTGGCCCTTGATCCAGTTTCGCGTGATCGGCGAAGCCTGGCAGCTCTACAAGCGGCACTGGTTCGTCTGGTCGGTGGCGATGTTGATCGTGCTAAGCTGCTATGGGTTCGTGACCGGATCATTGGTGTCACTTCTGGGCATTCGCCATCTTGCAGGGCCCGGTGGATTCAGGCTGTTCCTGATACCGGGAAGGCACACGACTCTGCCGTTTTTGGTGTCCAATGTCGTCAGCAGTTTCTTCCTGGGCGGAATGATTCGCATGGCGTCGAACCAAGTTCGTGGTCTGCGCTCCCCGGCTTGAAGACCTGTTTTCCGTCACCGATGTCTGGTTTGACCTGATGCTGGTCGCACTCCTCTATGGTGTGGCAAGTTCGCTGGGCTACATGCTTTGCGTGGTTCCGGGCCTGATCGTCGCGGGGCTTTTCATGCTGGCGATTCCACTGGTTGTCGTGGGGCGGCTCCCGGCGACAGGTGCGCTCAGCCAGAGCTGGAATGCACTCAAGTCGCAATGGCTCAATGCCGCGTTTTTTAACGTGGCGCTGATCCTCGCGTCATTATCAGGGGCTTTGCTCTGCGGCGTCGGCCTGCTTTTCACCGGGCCCCTTTACTCCCTGGCGATTGCCATTCTCTACCGCGACTTTTTCGGGTCGTCGGCGTTCAGCTCGTGGAAGAAAAGTCCTGGGCCATTTGCCGATTTCTGAAGCGGGCTGGCACGTATTGCCGTGAGTCACAGCGTTGGCCGAACGTAAAGAGACGACCCCGTTGGCGTCCGCGATTCCCGACGCGACCGGGTCGCCCACGTCGTTCATTTTGGTTTGTCCGCCAAGATCAGCGGCGAGACCGACGGTGCATCCAGTTGGCGTGCGTGTTCGAAGCCGGCTTCCACGAGCCAGGCGCCGATCTCGCCGAAGGTGAACGTGTCGCCCTGTTCGGTGTTGACCAGCATGTTTACCGCGAAGATCAAGGGCGCGAGCGGGCCGGTGCGATCGTCGTTGGGAACGAACTCGGCGATCGCAATCGTGCCGCCGGGGGCGAGGGCGCGAAACACTCGTTGCAGCAGCTTTCGGCTGCGGGCCTCGCCCTCGCTGTGCAAGATGTGACCGAGCGTGGCGACGCGATGGCCGGTGCCGAAATCGGCCTCGAGCAAATCGCCGTCCACGGTGTGAAAGCGGTCTCCGACCCCGAAGCGCCCGGCAATCTTGCGCGTGATCGGCGTCACCTTGGGCCAATCGACAGCCGTGACGTGGACCGCGGGCGACTTCTGGGCGACGCGATCCCCCATACGCCGGAACCCGCGGCGATGTCGAGGACCGTCACCTTGCTCACGCCGGCGCCGGGCCTCAATTGATCGGCGAGGGCATCGGCCAGCGCCTGCGCGGCCTTGTAGCTCATCGGCAATATGTCTTCCACGAACTGGGCGAAAAACTCGGCGCCCTTGTCCTCTTGATTGACGGCCCCATCGATCTTGCCGTTCCGGACAATCTTGTCGAGCTCGAGCCACGCGGGAATAATTTGCGTGCTGATGTGATGGTAGATCCCCCCTTGAAACGACGGCTTGGTCGAGACGAGGAACGCCGCGCTCTCGTCGGTGAGGCCGTATCGATCACCATCACGGCGGAGCAGGTCCATCCCAACCAATGCGTTTAAGATCGCTCGCAGGCCCCGAGTGCTTGTTTTGGTCGCTGCTACCAGTTCGTCGAGCGTTTTCGGGCCCGAGTCCAGTACGTCAAACACCCTGTTGCGGACGGCGGTTTCGATGATCAGCGGCGTGGCGAAGCCCCAGGTCATCTCCGAGATCCGCTTGGGACTGAGCGGATGAGCGTCAACGGGCCGATGCGACGTTTCGGTGACAGACATGCGGGGCCTCCTTGTCTTAAAGTGACCGATGATTTATGAGTCAGCCAGGCCATCGCACTCTGACCGTGCGCAACTCAACCTGGATGCCGAGCCCGATTATAAGACTTGGCGGCCGAGGAACAATCCTTTTTCGGTCCCTCGCTCGGTTTGTTCAACGGCTCCCCGGGTCCCAGACCGTTGCTTCGATGTCGCGAGGGAGCCGGCGCGATCATGAAAAGCGTACACCGTGACCACCTTGCCGTCGGAGCCGAACGACGGATCGAGGATAGCCGATGTCTTGACTGCCCCCGTTGCCTCGCAGGACGAACGGATCGCTCCACGAATTGCCCTGATCCGAGCTGAGCCGGGCATGGATCGCGAACGGTTCGCCGCGGTAGCCGTAGGATAAGCAGAGCCGGCCATCGGCCAGCCGGCCAGGGCCGGCGGATTGCCCGCGCCGATGTCGGCGCGGGCGTCGCGAGATACGACCACGACCGGCCGTCGTCGTGTGATACGTAGGCGTCAATCCACCGCCGCGGAAAGTCGCGAAGGCGGATTGTTGTCACCAGATCGGACGGCGAGACCCGGATTGTCGACGGCATGACGGCATAACCATGGGGTTCGGGGCCAATGAACGCCAGGAATTGCCACGTAAGCCCGCCGTCGGACGTGCGGGCGGCGAACGGCCGCCCTTCGGTTCCGTCGGCTTTGGTCGCCGTGAGGAACAGCAAACAGCCGTTCCGCCCCTCGACAATGTAATCCGTGCGGCCCATCACGCCTTTCTGGCCGAACAACGGCAGCGTGAACGGTCCGCGCCAGCTTTTACCGCGGTTATAAGAGTAAAAAAAAGACGAGGCGCCGCCCTGATGGCTTTGCATGTGGACGGCCAGCGCGAAGTCACGGTGGGAGAAATCGATCGGTTCGCGAAGTGGCGTAGGCTGTTCCTCGGCGACGCCCGGCGGCATGGCCGCGTGGCGCATTCCCGCGAGCCGGCCATCGCGCCCGCGGGCTGCGGCTCTTCGATCGACCAACATTCGCCGCCGACCTTGCTACGGGCCAGTAGGAAATCTTCGGGCCGATCGCGGTCGATGTGATAGTCCTCGCCGTTGTCTTTGTCGAACCCTCGGCTGAAGCCGACCAGGATTTCGTCCCCCCACGACCAGATACCGTGATTGGCCGGCCAGCCCGCGAACCGGCCGGGCTCGGAATAAACCTTCACGTGCTTGAGGACGCGGGGCGGCTCACAGGCCGCGGCACCTCCGACGACGAGGCCGAAGGTCGTTGCCAGCGCCAGCCAAAGCCGTTCTCGTTTCGTATAGACCCAGGCCCACCAGATCAAGACGCCTTGTAGCGGCAGTCGCAGCAGATGGACCAGGGGCGATACCGATGGAAAAATCTCCTGGTGCTGGTAGAGGTAAATATTCGCCGGGAAGACGGCGATGAGCAAGGCGACCAAGCCCCAGGCGGCCAGCCACGAAACCTGGGGAACCAGAAGCAGGGCACCCAGAGCCATCTCGAACACGCCGCTGATGATGACAAGCGGCCGGTGGAACGGCAGATAAGGGGGCATGATTTTCATATACACGTCGGGCGATCGGAAGTGGTTGGCGCCGGCCAGGATGAAAAGGATCCCGAAGAGCCACCTGCCGATAAGCTTCCAACCGGACCGCGGGTTTGCCATCAGGTGAATTCGCCCCGCGCAAAAACTAGCGTCCTGGTACGTCGCTTTCGGCAAACGAAAACGATTTTGGCCACGGATTCACACAGATGCACACGGATAAAGAGAAGACTTTAAGGCCCTGAACGGGGACGGTAAACCACATTCACCTCATGCCGCCCATCGTCATCCCCATGGTGCCGAACCATTGACCGGCCTGTTCGCTTATGCCGCCCATGCCGCCGCCCATACCCCGGAACGAGTCCGGTATGCCCGCGCTGAGCTCGAGCAGTGTGACGGCCAGTTCGTCCACCTCGGCACGCGCTTTGTCGACCTCGGCGAGCAGGCGCTTGATCATCCGATTCAAGTCGGTTCGGGGGGCCAGGCGGCGGAGCTGCTCGCGTTGTTCTTGGGTCGGCTCTTTGGGCAGGGAACTGCCGAGGCCGTACACAAAATGGCGGCGGAAACGCATGCCCTGCACTATTCCCGGCCCCATCCCCTGTATTGGTGTCTCTGTCTTTTGCGTCGTTTTCACGGTAACGACGGGATCGGCGCTGTATGTTCCTTGGGTTGCCAACTCGCCACGCAAGTCGGCAACGGCGTCGGCCATCGCATCGCGGACGTCGATCAGTTCGTGAAGCTCGGCACGAAGGCGTTCGACTTCCTGATGACCCTGTGCGATCTCTTTCTCGATCCGGGCAATGTGGTTTTTGATCAGGTCCTCGGCCTTCTTGGCCGCCGGTCCTGTGGGTTTCACCGGTTTCGGACGGGCCTGCTGGGCCATCAGGCTTGCCGACACAATGAGACTCAGCGAGAACACCAATCCTCGAATGAGCGCGGGCGACATGGCACGGGCTCCCTGAAAGGTTTACGCGGCCGAAGACCACACTTCCATGAATACCATAATTGTTGTGCGTGCTGAAGAACTGTGCCCGAACTTTTTATCGAGCGTCATTCGGATTCCCGGGCATGCTGGCGTCGCGACCTCCGGACCGGGGCCGCCAGACGAGCCTGCTCAAACTCTCACCTGAAGCTCGCCCCCGCGCTCACGGACGTCGTAAATCGCAGTTCCCTCGGTCGCCGGACCACGAAGAACGGCACCCGTCCTAAGATCGTACTTCGATCCGTGGCACTGGCACATGATCGTCGTACCTTCGAGCAGACCGCCGGAAAGCGGGCAATGTTTGTGGGCGCAGAGGCCGTCGAACGCGTAGAGGCGGCCCTGCACTCGGGCGACGTTGATCCGCAGCTTGCGGTCCCGTATGTAATACGGCCGGACGTCGTTGTCCCGGAGCTTCTCGGCCGGGCCGACGGTGCGAAAACCGGCGTCGCCTTGATCGCTCATGAGGTTCCTCTCAGAATCGCGGTCATGACGTTCGACAATTTCATCGCCTTATGAGAGCCGCAGCGCAGCGGCGCATGGGTTGGCACGATCGGCTTGTTGGGCGCGACGGGCTTGATGCGTTCGTAGCCCGAGCCGAACGGCGGGCGGGGATCGACTTCGCCTTTATTGGGCCAGAACGACATGGCCCGTTCGGCGAGGGCGGTGATCGTCAGCGACGGGTTGACGCCGGGATTCGCCGGCATCACCGAGCCGTCAACCACGTGCAAGCCGGGATGACCGAATACTCGCTGAAACGGGTCGATCACTCCCTGATCAGGGCTGTCGCCGATGCCGACGCCGCCGATAAAGTGAGCCGTCGTGTTGCGGTTGAACACTTCAAACCATGATGTCCCTTCGTGCGCCTCCATCGCCTGCGCCATCCGCCTGAGTACCCCGTCGGCCGAGGGAATCGAGGCCGGCCGCGTCGGTCCCGAGCCTGGCCGGCTGAACAGGGCGCCGTTCTTCCAATACAGATCGATCGACTCATCGCGTGTCTGCATGCAGAGCAAGATCACACCGCGTTCCGACCAGCGGCGCGGATCGGTCATGCTCAGGACCTTGATCGGATGCTTGATCAATTCGCCCAGCCAGGCCCGAATGCGATGGATCTCTTTGCCCCGCGTATGATGAGTCGACAAGAGCCCCATGCTGTTGCTACCGACTCCATAATAGACCGGCTCGATGCTTGTGTGGTCGTCGGGCCAGATCGCCGACGTGATCGCGACCGAGCCCGGCGAGCTGATGAATCGATCGGGATGTTTTTTCCATGCACCGTACGGGATCAAGCTGCCCAAGAGTGCCTCAGAATTGGTACGGGCGAGCTTGCCCAGCCGGTCCGATAACCGATCAAGGTGACCCTCGTGTCGCATTCGGTGCATCAGCTTGGAGGTGCCAAACGCGTGGGCGGAAAAAATCACTTGGGCCGCCGTGTAACGCAAAGGTTTCTGAAAGCGGCCTTTAAGGCCGGGATGGCGGGCGATCACTTCGTAGCCGCCGTCGGCCAGCGGACGAACCTCAGTGACGTGGGTCAGCTCATGAACGACCGCCCCGTGCTTTTCGGCCAGATAGAGGTAATTCTTGCTGAGCTTGTTCTTGGCCCCGTGTTGGCAGCCGACCATGCAATCGCCGCACGAAATGCAGCCCCGGCGGCGCGGGCCTTCACCACCGAAATAAGGATCGTCGACCTCGACGCCGGGCGTTCCAAAATAGACACCCACCGGGGCCTTGTTGTAAGAATCGCCCCGGCCCATTTCGTGGGCGATCTCACGGAGCAAGCGATCGGCGTCGGTATCCATATAAGGGACGCGCCCGACGCCGAGCATGCGCTCTGCTTGATCGAAATATGGCCGCAGCTCGTCTTTCCAGTCGGTGATGCCGGACCACTCTTTTGCCTCGAAAAAGCTGCGAGGGGGAACATAGAGCGTGTTCGCATACACATTCGACCCACCGCCGACGCCGGCGCCGCACAAGATGGTGACGTCGTTCAGAAACTCGAAGCGCTGAATGCCGTACATGCCGAGCTGGGGCGCCCACAGGAACTTGCGCGATTCCCACGACGTACGCGGCAGCAACTCATCGGGCCAGCGCTTGCCGGCCTCGAGCACGGCGACGCGATAACCCTTTTCCGTCAGCCGCATCGCACTCACCGACCCGCCGAAACCGGATCCGATGATGATAACGTCGTACTCGGATTGACCGATGGAGGGCATGCCGCGTGGCTCCGGGGCTTGGATTCCTCCCAAGGCGTCGCCCTGGGGTGATTACGCACTCAGTCCAAGAAGCGGGCTCTCTCGTCCGCCGTAGGCAGCCGGCACGTGTCGCGTTTGCCGAACCAGCGATATCGGTTGTGGGCAATCACGCGGTAAGTGGGATTTCGAATCCAGCGCGGGAACACCCGGCCAAGGCTCAACAACCACCAGAGCCCGCCGAGCCGACGGTAAACCTCGAGTGCCGCGTCCGACTGGTCGTGAATCCCCGATTCATCCACGTAGACCATTGACCATTGGCCGGGTTCCTCAGGTAGCGCTGGCAGGATCTTGCGCGGTCTCGCCGCCTAAAGGGGCGAACAAAAACTCTTGGCGATCATCGGCCTTGAGCAGCATGTTAATAAAGCCGTTGCACATGACGCATACGTCGTCGTAGAAGACGATCGGTTTCGCGACTCCGGCTGACGCCAGCAAGTCGTCTTGTAGTAGCTGTTGCATGGTTCACCGATCCTCTTTGCGTGGCCGGTCACTTGTGCATTAAGCTCGCCAGACGCGACCCGCCGGGCCCCACTGAATTCTACCATAAAAACGGACACGTCTCGCCGAACACCAACTGGGTTGGCTCCAGATACCATAGCAACCCGACGCCCCAGCGGGGGGGCGGCGCGAGTTACTCGCGGCGCCGGCACGCGTCCCCCTCGCTCGCGCGTCGGGTTAATATTGCCGCTGACGCGGTCAGCAGGGCGGGCCCGCGCGCTTTCGATTTCCGTCGGGTGGTGTTTGGCGAGGAGTGTCACCTTAGAAATCGAACAGGCCAACACCAACCCTGGCGGCAGCCTGATCACATTTAGCCCGTCAGTGTTCTCTGTTCCCGAGACGATCACGCTATCGAGCACGCTGGAAATGATCGGAACGGCGGGCCCGAACGATCAGTTTCGAGCCGATCAGTCGATGGGCCGCGTTATAGTCGCTTTTATTCACGGTACCGAGGCCGAGGACGTCGCCAAAGATTGTCGGCTGGGCACCGTGCTTACGCTTCCATTCATCGCGGATGGCGGTCGCATCGGCGCTCGTAACCACGCCTTTGTCATGGAAATCGCCCGGCAGCACGTCGAGGCGGCGAGTGTAGGTGGCGATGCCGGGGCCCGCGATCGTGATGGTGACCCGGTCGGCTTTTTTGATCGGACGCGCGAAGGTGATGGTATAGGTCGTTCCACTGCCGGTGATCGTGACCGGCCCGTAATTGATGCCACGAAGACCCTGGATGGTGACCTCGGACGCGGTCAGCGACTCGGGCCCATTAAGGGTGAACTGCAACGAGTCAATACCGAGCCAGGGCAAGTCGGTGTTCCGGCCGGCACGGCAGTAGGCGCAGGCCGTCGGCGGCGGTATACAGCGGAGCGCTGTCCACGCCCCAGTACACAGTGGCGGCGGTGATGACGGCCGGCGCAACTTGGATTGTTACGGTCGCGACATTCGAGATCAGGCCGAAGTTGTCGGACACCGTATAGGTAAACTGATCCGTACCCAAGAATCCCGGGTCGGGCGTGTATGTGACGGCCCCCGTAATCGAATTGAGCGACATCGACCCATGGCTGGGGCCCGCGACGAGCACCGACGCGGGGTTGAACACGCCATCAGGGTTGGGGTCGGTGTCGTTGGCCAAGACATTGATCACGACGGGCGTGTTGACCGGTGTGACGCTGCTGACGTCGTTGGCGATTGGCGGGCTGAAGAGAGCCGTGGCGACGATCTTTTGAAGTTGGGCGACGTAGGCATTCTCGCTGCCGTTGTTGCTGCGCGCGTTGAACGTAGCGACCAAAATCGTCCCGTCGAGGAAACGTTCCATGAAGGCGCTGGTTCCATCCAGATTGCCAAATCGCTCCCACGATGTCCCGGAGACGCTGTTGGGGTAGATATCCAGGCCCAAGCCAAACCAGTAGCTATTCGAATCGTTCGTGGGCAGTTGCCCCGTCGCGGGGTTGACCGGAGGCGCGACCATGCTCTCGACCGTCGCCTGTGACAGCGGACCGGTCGCCGCGCCGGCGTATACCTGACTCAAATTGTTGAGGACGATCGCCAGGGCCGTGGGCGTCGCCACCAGCCCGCCGAAGCCGAATATGGAATCAAACGACCACTTCCCGCCGTAAGGTATCGGGACGTCCGTGGTGGGGGGTTCCGGCAGGTCGCCCGCCAAGGTCTTCGACGGGTCGGGAAAGATGCTCGGCCCGAGCGGGACCTGTGGATAGTACTGCACCTCGGTGGGATAGGCATCCACCTCAAGGGTGCTGCCCACGCCCACCATCGCCGGCTCTGCCGGGCCCACGCCCGCGGCCGAGATCCCCAGCGGAGCGAGTAGCTGAGTGTCGACGTAGTCCCAGTACTGCGTCGCCGGGTCAGGGCTGCTGACACCGCTGTCCTTGGCAACGATCAGGCTGAGAATGCCGTAGTTAATATTATTGTAGAAATAACTGGAACCAGGAGCCGTCACCATCAAGGACGGTTGCGCGGACACATCGTACACCTCGTAATTTACCAATTGCGCCATAGTTGCCGCCGATGTGTAGTTGCCACCACTCGGCGCCGGCGCGAAGCTCAGGGCCGCGTAGCTGCCCTGAATCGATGTCGTTATGTCGCCCGGCGAGGCGCTGGGGAATGCCGCGCTGGCGTCGGGGATGTTGTACTCGAGTCCGCTGGTCATCTGCAGAAGGTTTTGGATTGTGATCTGCATCAACTCAGGATCGATCTGGACCGAGACCGAACTTCCGTTGGACGGGTTGCGGCCCGAGATCGTCTCGCCCACCGTGTAGCCCAGATCGCCCAGCGCCGAGTCGTTTAGGCCAATCTGACCGTCCTGAACGAGCTTGAGGATCGCCATCGCGGTAATCGTCTTGGTGAGGCTCGCGACCCGAAACAGCGTGTCCGGAGCGGGCGCCGACGGAGCGGTGCCCGCAAAGGGATAGCTGGTATTGGTCGCGCCGTAAGTGAACGTCTGGCCGTTTTGAATGACCGCGATCGAGCCCTGAGGGAAGTCGTTCTCCTGTAATAAGCTCTGAAATTGCTGCTGGAATTGTGGCCCCAAAGGCGAGGTAGCCAGCAGCGTACGTCGTTCCAAAATCTCGATGGCAGGTCGGTGACACTTCCGATGTCCGATGAACGCGGCATCGGATCGATTTCCGCGATGGTGAAGAATCATGGTGGGAACCCTTGGGTGTCATCAAGACGCGGGGCGGTGGCCGAGAGGATTCATTGATCCTGTGAAAACGCGGGCGGGGCGGAACGAAATAAGAGAGTCGATCCACCGCTCCCGTCAGCGGCGGCCTCAACCGCTGGTGCGAGTCGTCTATGAATCTTACCCTACGGGCGGCAAAAACCTACGCCACGGGAATCCTGTTTTTCACGAGAATGATCCGCTCGGAGATCCGCGAGTTGGTAGAATTCGAATGAAGCACTGCCCGAACCAAGACCTGCTCCAGTGGCTTCTGAACAACCGCGCGTGCAGCGCGGCTGCTCGATCAATTGGCACTTGACGTTGCCGAGGGCCATCGCCAGGGTATCGTTCACCGCGACTTGAAGCCCTCGAACTGCGCTCTTGGCGGCCGACGGTGCGCCGAAGTCGGCGACTTCGGACTGGCCAAAATGCTGGACAGTAAAGCGGTGCTCACCCGGAGTGAGTCAGCCGATATGCGCGGTTAGTTCAGGGCTCCTACTCAAGCCCCGCGACGGCGGCGAGCTCGTTCGAGCCCAGTCTGGGCGGGAACGAACCGAGATTGAATTGCGGGGCTGGGATGTGGTCGTCGAAGGTTGCGCGAAGGTACCGAAGATTGCAGCTTCGCTCCTCAAGCAATCTTCGCGCGGCACGTGCGACGGGTGCGCCAGCGGATTCTGGCAGGCGCGTTCCCCAGGGGCGACCTCGTGGCGTCGCGATGCTGCGCGGGCACACTCGTTCCGATGCTCCGCGTCGGAATGCCGGCGTCGACGCTCCGCGTCGTCTTCGGGGAATCAAGCCAGGCACCAGCCCCGACGAGCGGGAGTGGGAGTGCGGGCGATGTTCCGAGGACGGAAGAATCCGGTGCGACGCTGGAGCGTCAAAGACGGCATTCCTACGCGGGAGCGTAGGAACGAGTTAAGCTGCGATCCGCCCCGTGGCCGCAAGCCGCGAAGGGATCGCCAGCCGGATCCTCGCTGGCGCTTCGGGTTAGCATGACGACTCACGAGGACGGGCTGATACTCTTCCCCCCCTTGGAGATGGTGAAAACAGCATTGCCGGTTAGCGTGCCGCCGGAAGCGGTCGTGATGCCACTCAAGACTGTGAGCTGACCCCCGGTCGGGAACGTCTCTGTGGCCGAAACGCGATCTCGACTGCCGCCCCTCGCCGGGACATACGAGACCGTGAAGTTCGTGATCGGATGCAAAATCGTCTCGCCCCCCTTCTTGGACTTTTTCTTGGTCACGCTGTCGATCTGGTAGTTGGCCGGGTTGCCCGCGGTCGCGGGGTTGAGCGGGGCGCCGAAGTCGAGCGTGAAATCGGACAGGGACGGCTTGCCGGTGGGCTTGCCCTTCTTGTTGAGCTTGCGGCGGAAAAGGGGTGCCTCACTGATGATCACCGTCTTGGTCGGTGTTACGGGCAGCGGCGACACGGTCAGAGTACCGTCAACATAGGTAATCGCGTAATCGGGCGACGAGAGCCCGCCGGCAACGATCGGGTATGATCCGGCGGGGCTGGCCATCGTGGCCGGTGTCGTAATCGTGAGCCTGCCGTCCAAGACGCCCGGCCCTTGTCCGAGCACGAAGCCGTTGTAATTCGCGCTGAATGCGGGGACTGGCTGGCCGGCGACCATGCTCGCGTTGGCGGCCGTGATCGTCAGCAGCGCGAGTGATGGTCAAGTCGCCGCCGGCGCTGGTGCTCGCGTCGGTCGCATCGCCAGCGAAGCTCGCTGTGACAGCGCCACTCAGGGTGCCCGCTCCCAGTCCGGCAAGGCTGATGCCGCTCAGCATTGCGACGCCGTTGGAGTTGGTGATCACCGGACCTTCATTGATGAGGCTGCCACCGACATCCAATGTGAAAGCGACCGACTCGCCGGCAAGTGGTGAACCGCCAGAGCTGAGGGTCGCCGTCAGTGTGGCCGATCCGCCATAGGTGCCGGAGCCCGACACATCCGATAGGCTCGTTGGGTTAACCACGGTCGTCGTGGCCTGGGCCGAAGTTGGCGTCGCCTCGACGTTGCCGACGTTGTCGGTGGCCACGCTGTAGAATCTGTAGGTATCGCCGACTTTGCCGGCGAACGTCGCCGAAATCGCGGTCGTGTCCGACTCCCAGAGCGAGTACGGGGCCCCATCATCCGAAACGTAGATATCGTAGCTCGCGATGCCCGACCCGCCGGGGTCGTCCTGGCCCGACCAGGTGACGGTGAAGCTGGTCGAGGTTTCCTCGGGCGGCAGCGCGCCGACGCTGCTGGTGGGCGGACCTGTGTCGATGGTGTTCAAAAACGATTGTGTTTCGAGCGAGCTGCCGTTGACCAAACTCGGATTGAAATAGACCGTCGCCTGGGCGTTGATGACGGTACCCGTGGTGTCGGTCGCTTTCGGCTCAATGGTGTAGGTGACATAGCCGTCGCCCTCGGGGTAAGTCACGTCCGGGGGCAGGAAACCCTCTTGCAAGTCGCCGACCGGCTGGTCGAGCGTCGTGGGATCGATGGAGGTAAAGTTCCAGGTCAGGACTCCGGTCAGTTGATCGAAGTCGGCATCCATTTCAACGTAAACACCGACCGTGCTGATGGCGTCGATGAGCGTACTGTAGGAGGTCAGGCCCGCAGGCACCTGATAGAGCATCCCGCCGAAGCCGAAGTCGCCGAGCTGGAAGGTGCTCCAGTCAAGGTTCGTGTCGAGTTGCTGCGAAACCGTGACGGATTGTGCCGGAGCCGTCGCGGTGGCGTCGTTCTCAAAGCCAATAACATAGGGAAGGGAATAACCATCGGCAACGAAGGCCGGGCGCCGAACCCGCCCGGACCGGAGATGTAGTTGGGATCACTAGGCTTTCCCTGGTGAACCGTGAAGTCGGCCTTGCCGGGGACTACAGTTGAATTCTGGAGGCCCGACGAGCCGCTCGCGAGCGAACTCGACAATTCTCCGAGGAGTCCCGATGAAAGGATAAGCCTTGCCGCCGCCCCTAAGACCGCCCAGAATTGCACGCTCTTGCTCACTGACAAAGCGCCAGAGCCTAATGTCTTAACGCTTGTCAAACCGGCAGCGCCAAGTACGAACGCCCCGACCGGGCTGTTCTGTATGCCAACGACAACGCCCGCGGCGGAATCTTGCATAAACAAAAGTGTATCGTACCACGACCCTCCGGTCTCAGGATTAACGGCGGATAAGAACCCATCAGCAGCGGCAGGGATATCAGCACCGACCGCACCAGCCAATACGCCATCGGCCAGCACGCCACCCACAGCGTCTGGAAGAAGGCCCGCATAGAACTCGCCAAGCACATCCTGTGGGAGCACCGCCGGCCCCGTGGGATCGTCAACGAAGTCCGTAGGGTCGAAGCCCAATCCAGGATCAAGCCCTATCGGGTCAATGAGATTAATAGGATCGTTGGCTGCATAAGCATAGAGGTTCGTTCCCCCCCGGATGCCAAGGGGATCCCTGCTTATAAAGCGGCCGATAGCCGGCGAATAGAAGCGATTGCGGTTGAAATCAAGTCCGCCGCCCAAGGCCATGACTCCCATTTTGCCAACGTATTGGAACGGGTTGGAGGCGTTCCCCGTCGTGCTCTGGATCGCTCCGAAGGGGAGATAGGCGTAGCTGGCGAGATAGCTTCCCGATGAACCGCTCAGGCCGACTGTCGAGCCGAGAGCGTCATAATCGTAGTATTCCGCTGCGCCGGAGGCGGTGACCTGGCTGACCAGGCCCGCCCCGTAGGTGAAGTTGGCGATCAGGCTTCCCGCACCGTTGAATTCAGCGTCCACGCTCCCATCTCCAAGCGGATTGATGAGATATTGGGTGGTTTCACCGTTATCTGTGGACGAGATGAGGTTTCCGAGTGCGTTATACTGGAAGGTATAGGTGTCGGTCGGCGTGGTTTCGGCGATCAGTCGGCTCTCGTCGTCATAAGTATATGTGGTGTCACCTCCTGGTCTGGTCGTGACGACCAAGTTGCCGTTGGCGTCGTAGCTGTAGGTCGATGCACCGACCGACGTGTATTGGTTGAGATTGTTCGTTGTGTAAGTTGTTGTCGCGCCGCTGTCGCTGACCACGGTGCGGTTGCCCGCGGCGTCGTAGGCATAAGTGATCAGTTCACCGGTAGGAAGCTCAGCCGACGTGAGCTGCCCGTCGGCGTCGTAACCATAGGTGGTCTTGCCAGCCAGTGTGGTCATGCTGGTGACCAGACCCAACGCATTGTACGTGTAGACGAAGCTCGAGTTGACAGTACCGTCGGGGCGAAGTTGCTGAGGTCGCTGATCTGCCCGTCGGGTGTGTAGGTGTAAGTCGTATAGGTGCCATTGCCGTTGATCTGTGCGACGAGTCGCCCGTCCAGATCGTAGGTGTACGAGACGATGAGGTTGCCGCTGCCGTCGGTGACCTCGCCGAGCTGACCGTCGGGGAGGTAGGAGTAGTTTTGCGTAAACCCTGTTTGATCGATCATTTGCGTGAGCTGCCCGCCGGCATTATACGTGTAAGCCAGAAATTGGCCGTTCGGGTAGACGATCTTGGTCAGGTTATTGGCCGCATCGTAGCTCATGGTGATCGTGCCGGAAGCGTCGGTGACGGACTTCAAGTTGCCGCTCGCGTCATAGCCATAGGCGATGGACGTGCCGTCGGGATTCTGCCGAAGGACCATCCGGCCGTGGCTGTCATAGGTGTAATGGGTCACTCGTCCGAACGCATCGATGCTCTCGGCCACCTCACCTTGCGAGTTGTAGACGTAACTGGCGGCAGTGCCGTCGGGCTGCGTTATGGACGCCAAATTCCCCTGGGTGGTGTAGCTGAAACTGGTCGTGTTGCCATCGGGGTCCTCGAGCGATTCCAACTGGCCGGAGGCGTTGGTTGTGTATTGGGTAACGTTGCCGAGCGGATCGGTCTGACTCGTGATGTTTCCATTGCTGTCGTACGTGGTTGAGGAAGCGGTTCCCCCTGGATACGAGGTGAGAACTGGCTGGCCGTCGGCGTTGTAGGTTACCTGGGAGACGTGACCCAGGGGGTCCTTCACGACAGCCGGGAGTCCATTGACGTCATACAACACGGTCGTTGTCGCTCCCGTGGCATCAGTAACCGTGTAGCCCCCGGGCGACAAATAGGCGTAGGTGACAGCGCCGGCACCATTGTCGCCGCTCTGCTCGATCAGTCTGCCCTCGGAATCGTAAACGAAATAGGTATGAGCTCCGTCGGGGTTGGTGATCACGCTCAGGGCATGTTCCTGTGCTGCGCCCTGTCCATTGATGTAGGAATACTGCTCAGTTCCGTTCGCGTTCGAGACGCTGGTCAACTGTTCGTCTGAGTCGTATGCATAGGTCGTCACGTTGCCGGCGGGATCGGTAATCTGGCTGATGAGGCCTTGGGCGTTGTAGCCAATCAGCAACCGGTCGCCGTCGGACGCGGTCAAGCTGGTCATCAGCGTTCCGGTGTACCCGGCCGTGACGCGGTTACCATTACTGTCCTGGACGTAGTTGAGCTGCCCATCCGGCAAGAACGTCGTGACGGTACCATCGGTGTCGCGCAAGGTGTAGCTTCCCTGGGTTAGCGTCAAGAGCCCCTGATCGCCGTCGGCGCCCAGATACTGGCCATTGCCCAGGTATTGGAACTCGCGGGTGATCGAACCGTCCTGAATGTAGACATTTCCCGCAGGGTCGGTCGTCGCCGAAATGTCCCAGTTTGACGTCCAGCCGTAGCCCAGTTCGCCCAAGGTGTAACGGCCTATCAGGGAGGAATCGAAGGAGCGCGCAAAGGTCAAGGCCAGGCCCGGCTCGGTGGTTTGGCTGTCCACGACGCTCGTCAGAATCGCTGACGGCAGCGCGTCTTCGGCTTTCAACAGCTCGAAGCCGAACAACGTGTCCTGATCGGTCACCGAGTCGCCGACCTGGGCCAGGTAGATCGCATCGGTCTGGAAGGCCGTTTCTTCGTCGCTGACCGTTTCGCCCCCCACATTGGCAATGAAGTTATTGACGATGGCCGCCCAGGCGGCCGCAGGAACCCCGAACGGTTGGTCCGCTTCGAGAGCGAGGGATGAGTCCGGCGAAACTCCGCCCAGTGTAATGCCGCCATTGCTATACCCGACCTCACCGCCATAGGTGGCCGTGATCGATTGCCCGGGCGCCAGTGTGCCGCCCGGGTAGACAAAATCTGTTTCGAGAGGCGCCGGGGGAAAGGGGCCCGCCGCCAATGGGTCGCCGGAAAAAAGACCGGACACTACGACGCTGAATGCGGGCACCTGAGCGTCGGTGGTGCCGTCATTTGTCACTCCCGCGCCCAGGAATTCGGCCTGCCCGGGGATAAGGTTCGACGGAGTAGCGGTTTCAAACCATTGAAGGTCCGAGACGGCCTGGGCCGTGATCTGGAATGTCCCGGGCGCCGTCACCGTTTGGCCGGCGTCCACTGCTTCGACGCTGTAGCTGCCCACGGGCTCATCGGTCAGGTCGAACGTGACGGTCAGGTCGTTCGTGCTAATGAAGGTGGTGGTTTGCGCGGCCACGATCGTGCTACCGTCCTTGAGAGCAACGGCCGTCTGCGGCGTAAAGCCAGCACCAGTCACGCCCATCGTCAATGGTCCGGTATTGCTGGCGGAGGATTCGCTGAAGCTATCCACCTCGAACGTGTCGAGAATTGCCAGCAGGGTGAACGACTGGCCCGCGCCAGCCCCGGCGAGGCCATGCAACCAGATGTAATAGTCGCCACCCTGTCCGGTCGGCAACTGCAATTCCGGGTTCAGGTCATTCAAGTTGCCCGAGGAGAGACCCATGTTGGCGTCCGCGGGCAGGGCCCCAAGCAGGACAGACATCTCCGACTCGTCGGCGGTGGCAAACGTGGCCGCCAGCTTGACGCTCGTTCCGGGCGTCACGTTGAGTCGGTAATACAGATCCTGCGCATTCGCAATCGTGCCCGAGAGGGGCGTGCCAGCTACCAAGTTTGGCGGCTGGATTGCCACCTCCGTCGTCGCCACATCGGTACCGTTTGCCCGATTGATGTCCGGCACTTGCAAGCCGCTGTCGGTGACGACGATAACGTGGTAACTGCCCGGCGTGATGGCGGGCACCGGCGCCGTCAACGTCGCCGTATACTGCGAAAAAGCGGCCAGGTCGCCGCTGTGCGCGATACGGCCGAGAAGCACGGCGTTGGGGTCAATCGTGGCGTCGATCGAGAGGTAAACCGAGTCAGTCCAGCTCGCCACCGTCGTAGAAACGGTGCCGAGGTTGGTGACGATGAAAGTGACCGCGACGGTCTGGTTCAGAAAAACCTGGGCCGGTGTGAAGGTAATATTGCTTACGGCCAGGTTCGGCGCCGACGTCGATCCCACCAGATCGACGCTGGTTGGCGGCGAGTTCGTGATGAATGCGGCGAGGCCGCCGATCGTGGGAGAATTGAACGTGGCGAAGCTGCCGGTCGAACTGGCGAAATTCAGAACATCGAAGGACTCTTCGAGTCCGGGCGCGAAGCCGTTGATGAGAGAGACGTCGAGCGTGCCATCAAGCGCCGCGGTGCCGGTGACGTTGACCTGATCGAACGAGGCTGCCGGCGGTAGCGCCGCCGACCTTGATCGTCAGAATTCCGGTCGACGTTTGCGTGTAGTTGCCGCTCACGGTCAGGGTTCCCGGGTTGGTGCCGAGATCGACTTCGCCCGCATTCGAGAGGTTGCCTTCGACCGTGCCGGGGCCGGACAGCGTTCCACCCTCGATGTCAATTTGGTTTCCCGCGGTTCCGAGCGTGCCCGCGTTCAGGATGGTCGTGCCGGCGGTTTGGGTGAATTGACCGGTCCCGCCCACGGCAAAGGCACCGCCGCTGTTGATGGTCAGCGTGCCGGCGTTGGTGAAGGCCGCGCCGGCGGTGAAATTGGCGCCGTTCTGGATCGTGAACGTGCCGCGCGGCGGCGTTGGTGACGAAGCCGGCCAGCGCACTGGTCGTGCCGGTACTGCCGCTGTCGATTTGCGAGGAGGCCCCATCCAGAAGGATACTCGCCGCGCTCGTGGTGATGGTGGCGCCGACCAACACCAAGCTGCTGCCGCCAACGGCTCCCCAGGTGCCGCCGGTCAATGTGCCGCCCGCGAAATTGGTATAGCCCTGGACGGTCAACGTGCCGCCGCCCGTGGCCTCGATCGTGCCCTCGTTGGTGATCAGGCCCGCGCTGCTGCTGCCGACGGTTCCCGAGCTACCCTGCACAACGACGCCGGAACCGATGGTCAGCGTACTTCCGCCCGAGACCCCGAGGCCACCATCGCCCGTGACATTCGCGAGAGTCAACGTTCCATCCCCGCTCAGTGATTGGGTACCTTGAAACGTCAAAACGGCCGACTCGCTAAACTCGATCGAGCCCGAGCTCAGCGTCAAGCCGTCCGTCACCGTTACCTGGCCCGCATCGCTCGTCGGCAAAAGCGGAGATGCCATCTCGAGCGTGCCCGCCAACGTGACCCCGGCGAGGGTTCCACCGAGCATGGTCCCGACAAGCTCATCGCCTCCGGCAGTGGTCACCGTGCCGCCGCTGATTGTACCGCTTTCGAGATACAACGCGGTGGAGTTATTCAGTGCCAACGTGCTGTTGCTATTGTTTAATGTGCCTTTCAGATAGAAGTACCCGGCGGGGTCGTTAAGCGTGCCAAGACTGTTAAAGGACCCGATCAGCGAGACGGACCCGCCGTCGGCCGACCCGATG